>NZ_JBVYOQ010000001.1:0-1034158 GCF_056134165.1 Actinoplanes sp. 13
GAAGACGGGCCCCACGTGCAATTCGGTTCAACCGCAACCCAAGTCGCATCGCGCCCGCCGGTGGGGAGGGTGCCGAAATCCGCCAGGCGAAGCCGTCGTGGATTTCGGTGCCCTCCCCACCGGCGTCAAGGGCGCGATGCCGCCGAGCGACAGCGAAGGCCAGCAAGCACAGCCAGCAAGCTCAGCTCAGCTCAGCTCAACTCAAAATACCGAGACGCCGTACGCGTTCAGGGCTTCGGTCACCGGCTGGAAGTACGTCGTGCCGCCGGTGGAGCAGTTGCCGCTGCCGCCCGAGGTCAGGCCGAGCGCGGTGGAGCCGGCGTAGAGCGGGCCGCCGCTGTCGCCCGGCTGGGCGCAGACGGTGGTCCGGATGAGGCCGGAGACCGAGCCTTCGGCGTAGTTCACCGTGCTGTTCAGCGCGGTGACGCGGCCGGAGCGGGTGCCGGTGGTGGAGCCGCGGCGGTAGACGGTCGCACCGACGGCCGGGGTGCCGGCGTTGGTGATGTCGATGTTGGTGCCGACGCCGCCGGTCTTGGTGATCGACGTGTTGGTGTAGCGGACGATGCCGTAGTCGTTGCCCGGGAAGCTGCTGCCGGCCGTGGTGCCGAGGGTGGTCGAGCCGTTGTTCCAGCTGGAGGAGCCGCGGGTGCAGTGGCCGGCGGTCAGGAAGTAGTTGGTGCCGGCGCTGTTGCGGACGTTGAAGCCGAGCGAGCAGCGGCCGCCGCCGGAGTAGATGGCGTCACCACCGGAGATCTTGATGCTCATCTTGCCGGTGACGCTCTCGATGCGGGCCGCGTCGCCGAGCTTGGCGACGGTGGCCTTGACCGCGGCGAGCTTCGCGCCGGTGACGGTTTCGTCGACGCTGACCACGACCTGGTTGCTGACCGGGTCGACGGCGAAGGCGGTGCCCGGCGTCTTCAGGTTGAGCTTGAGGTTCGCGTCGGCTGCCGCGAGGGTGGCGGCGCTGCGGGTCACGTAACGGGCGGTGGCGCCGGCGGCGGTCGCCTCGGCGGCGGTGGCGGCGTCGGTCACGTTGACCACCAGCTTGCCGGCCGCGTCGAGATAGGTGCCGGCGTCGCGGGCGCCCAGGCGGGAGTCGAGGGATGCGGCGAGGGCGGACGGTGCGAACGAGGGATCGCCGGCGACGGGCGCAGCCGTGGCGGGTGAGGCGGCGAGGCCACTGCCGACGAGAATGCCGACTGCCAGGCCGACGATCGGCCGGCGAAGCTTCGGGTTGAGCACGGTTCCTCCCAGGGGATGGGTGGGGGCTGGCACACCGGTCCGGCGTACCTGTGCTCACGAGTATTTAAATCGATCTATCGATAGGCAAGCTTCCGATTCGATCTTCGTTTATAGATCAAGAAGCCACTGAGCTGGGCGCATCGTGCCGCCATACCGCCGACTTATTACTCGTTCGGGATGAATGACTTATGAACGCCATTTGTCGGGCGAGATCGCTTGACCCGGCCGGCGACCCCGTGCCGCCGGCCGGATGCACAAGCACTAGGCACGATCGGTCACGGCGATCGGTGCGTCGTCGGCGAGGCGGTAGCCCAGGCCGTACACCGTGGTGATCAGCTCGGGATCGTCCAGTTTGGTCCGCAGCCGGCTGACGTGCACGTCGACGGTCCGGTTGGTGGTGTGCCGGTGGCCCCAGACGTGGGTGAGCAGCTGCGCCCGGCTGAACACCTGGCGCGGGTGGCGGGCCAGGAACAGCAGCAGGTCGTACTCCAGGCGGCTCAGCTCCAGGAGGTGACCGTCCCGGAAGGCGGTGCGCGCCCGCGGGTCCAGGCAGATCCGCCCGTCGGCACGCGGCTCGGCGGGGGCGTCCACCTCCACGGCGGCGGCCGGGCCGGCGGCGTCCACCAGCTCGCGCAGCGCGGCGAGCACCCGCTCCCGGCCGCTCGCGCCGCCGCTGATGCTGATCGTCACGGTCACCGGAGCGTCGTCGGCGGCGGTCTCCGGCGGGGGCGGGTCGGGCACCGGCCGCAACCGGACCGGGCGGGGGTACGTGGTATGCGGATGCGCGACTGCGAGAGCGGTCATGGCCTTCTCCTTCAATGACCGGGAGGACGTCGAGCGGCACCGATTGCGAGGCGACGCACAGCAAGGATACATTTCCTATCTGTTAGATAGGCATATCCGTCGCAGTGGCGGGCGTCATAACCTCATCGGTGGTAATTCCCCATCGGTTTACTAGGATATGGGACGGCGTTGACGGCACTGCTACCAGCCAGGACGGTAGAAGCATGCGTCGATCGCCGCAGGATTACTTTGAATCCCAACATGCGGTAAGGCCGCCAAGGGGGACCTCGTGACCGTCAGCTCGCTCGTGGACGCCAACCTCTTCCGGACCCTGCTGCGCCGCCACGCGGCGGCGGTGGTCGTCATCACCGCCCCCGGCCGGCCACCGGCCGGCTTCACCGCGACCTCGTTCACCTCGGTGTCGCTGGAGCCGCCGCTGGTGTCGTTCTGCCTGGCCCACACCGCCTCGGCGTGGCCGGCCGTGGCAGGCGCCGACGTCGTCGCCGTGCACGTGCTCACCGAGGAGCAGGAACACGTCGCGCGGACCTTCTCCACCCGCAACATCGACCGCTTCGCCACACACGGCGACTGGGAGCTCGGCCCCGGCGGGGTGCCGCTGCTCAACGGGGTGCTCGCCCGGCTGGTCTGCCGCGTGGTGCGCCGGGTGGAAGCCGGCGACCACAGCATCGTGCTGGCCGCTCCGGAAACCGGCGCGGTGCACGACGACCTGGCGGCCACGCCGTTGGTCTATCACGACGGTTCCTACACCCACCTACGCCGCGCGGCGTAGGCGACGACAGAAAGGAGGCGGACGCATGACGGCAATCGTGGTGGTGTCCGGCAACCCCCGCGCCGGGTCACGTACCTCGACGCTGGCCCTCGCGACGGGCGAGGCCATCGCGGCCCGGATCGGCTCACCGGGCCCGCGGGTGATCGAGGTCGGCGACCTCGGAGCGGGCCTGCTCACCCCCGGCGACGTGGCGACCAAGGACGCGGTCACCGCGCTGACCGAGGCACAGTTGCTCGTCATCGCCACGCCGACGTACAAGGGCAGCTACACCGGGATCCTCAAGGTGCTGCTGGACCAGCTCCCGGCCAACGCACTGGCCGGCAAACTCGCCGTCCCGGTGGTCACGGCCGGCGTCGCACCGCAGGCGGCCGCTGCCGAGGCGCTGCTGCGGCAGCTGCTGGTCGAGCTCGGCGCGATCGCGGTCCGCCCGGGACTGCCGGTGGTGGAGGCCGACCTGAACGACTCCGCCGTGATCGCGCAGAAGTACGCGGCCTCCCTGGACTGGTGACACGGCGAACGGCCGGCCGCGAGGGCGACCGGCCGTTCAGTTCGCCGGATCAGGAGGGCGCCGGGGCCTCGACGACCGGGATCACCACCTGGCGGGTGGCAATCTGCGGCACGTAGTCACTGAACCGCACCGTGACCGTCCAGGTGCCCGCCTGAGTCGCTGTGCCACGCAGGTAACCGGTGGACGAGAACGTCAGGCCCGGCGGCAGCGTCCCGCCGGCGAGCTTCCAGCTGCCCCGGCCGGTGGTGGTCCGGTTGAACTTGAAGATGTACGGGGTGCCGACGGTCACCGTGGTGGTCCGGGACGTTTTGATGCCGGGGGCCTTCGGCGGCGGCGCGGCGTAGAGCAGCCGGTCGGGCGAGCCGGCCCGGTGGGTGACCTTGCCCTTGGTCGAGTAGCCGACGAGCTTCTCCCGCACCTGGGCGGGAGTCAGCGCCGGGGCGGCGTCCAGCAGCATCGCGGCGGCGCCGGCCACGTGCGGGGCCGCCATCGAGGTGCCGCTGTAGGTGCCCCGCGCGGTGTCCGAGGCCGAGACCGCGGAGACGACATCGACGCCGGGCGCGAAGATGTCGACCACGCTGCCGTAGTTCGAGAACGGCGCGCGCCGGTCCCGGCTGTCGGTGGCGGCCACGGTGACCGCGGCGGGCAGGCCGGCCGGGCTGCCCAGCGAGGCGTTGACGTTCTCGTTGCCGGCCGCCACCACGAACGTGATGCCGGAGTTGATCGCCGTCTGCACGGCGGCCTCCATCGCCGGGCTGAAGCCGCCGCCCAGGCTCAGGTTGGCGACCGCCGGGTGGACCGCGTTGGCGGTGACCCAGTCGATGCCGTCGATCACGTCGGAGAGGCTGCCCTCGCCGTCGCAGTCCAGCACCCGCACCGCGACCAGCTTGACCTTCTTGGCCACGCCGTACGTGCTGCCGCCGATCGTCCCGGCCACGTGGGTGCCGTGCCCGTTGCAGTCCGCGGCCCGGGCGTCGCCGTCGACGAAGTCGTAGCCGTAGGTCGCCCGGCCACCGAACTGCTGGTGGGTGACCCGGATGCCGGTGTCCACCACATACGCGTGGACGTTGTCCCCGTCCGCGGTCGGCAGGTACGTCTTCGACCGGGTGCGCCCGCGCTGGTCGATCCGGTCCAGCCCCCAGGTGGGATTCTTCTGCACGCCGGCGACCCGGACCACCCGGTTCGGCTCGACCGAGCCGACCGACGGGTCGGCGGCCAGCGCGCGGGCCTGCGCGGCGGTCATCTCGGCGGTGTACCCGGGGAACTTCGCGAAGGTGCGCAGCACCCGGCCCCCACCGGCGCCGAGCGCCGAGACACCGGACCGCCGCTCCTTGAGCGTGACGATGTACTCGCCGGTCGGCGCCGGGGCAGCCTGGGTGGCGACCGGGGCGGCCAGGGTGGCGGAGGCAGCAACCGCCGCGGTCAGCACGGAGCCGAGGGTCCACTTACGCATACCCGAGGTGATCGGTACGCCAGGGGCCGGGTTGAGGTTTCAGGCCTGGTGCGCCAGCAGGGCCAGCCGGACCCGGTTCGGGCTGCCGGTCTTGGTCATCAACGCGGTGATGTGCGTCTTCACCGTGGTCACCCCGATGTGCATGCGCTCGGCGATCTCGGTGTTGCTCAATCCCTCGCCGACCAGCTCCAGGACCTCCCGCTCGCGGACGGTGAGATTCTCCACCCGTCGCGGGACGGCCGGCTTCGCGTCCACCGCGCGCCGGACCAGCCGGCGCAGCACGTCTTGGCTGAACGGGCTCTCCCCGCCCGCGGCCAGCCGGATCCCGTTGAGCAGCTCGGCGGGTGGCGCGTCCTTCAGCAGGAACCCGCAGGCCCCGGCCTGCAGCGCCGGATAGAGGTGGTCGTCGTCGCCGAACGTGGTCAGCACCAGCACCCGCACGGACGGCCGCTCCGCGACGATCCGGCTGGTCGCGGTGATCCCGTCGACGCCGGGCATGCGCAGGTCCATCACGATCACGTCGGGCACCAGCCGGGCGGCCAGCTCGATCGCGGTCCGCCCGTCGCCGGCCTCGCCGACGACCTCGATGCCGGGCTGCGCGTCGCAGAGCATCCGCAGTCCGGCACGGATCAGCTCCTGGTCGTCGACCAGCAACACCCTGATCACGCTCAATCCACCTCCCCCGGCAGCACGGTGGCGACCCGCCAGCCGCGGCCCGACGGCCCGGCGGTGAGTGCGCCGCCGAGCACCTCCACCCGTTCCCGCATGCCGGTCAGGCCGTGCCCGCCACCCGGAGGCGCCGGCGGAGCGGCGGCGAGGCCCCCGTCGTCGGTCACCTCCCAGTCGACATCGTCATCGGTCACCGTCACCCGCAGCCGGGCGGTGGCCGAGACGCCGGCGTGCTTGGCGACGTTGGTGAGCGCCTCCTGGGTGAGGCGCAGCACGGCCAGCCCGCGGACCGCGTCGAGGGCGCCCACCGCCGGGTCGATCTCGGCTTCCACGATCACGCCGGCCCGGCGGGCGGTCTCCACGGCGCCGTCCAGCGCGGCGGGCAGGGAAGCGGGATCGATGGCGGTCAAGGACGCGTCACCTCGTACGCCCTCGGGATTGCGGAGAACGGCAACCAGCCGCCGCAGATCCGCCAAGGCCGCCGTCCCGGTCCGATGGACGTCGTCGAAGACGTCGGCCACCTCGGGATCGACGTCCGACAGCACGTGCTGGGCCACTCCCACCCGCAGCACCATCGAGGCGACGTGGTGGGCGACCACGTCGTGCAACTCCCGGGCGATGGCGCCGCGTTCGTCGGCCCGCGCCACCCGGTGCTCGGACTCCCGGCGCTTCTGCTCCTCGATCGCCCGCTGCTCGGCCTGGCGGCCCAGCGCCTGGCTGGTCCGGACGAGCGTGCCGATCAGCACCGGCAGGCCCAGGTTGAAGACCAGCCCGACGATCGCCTCGGTGAGATCCGCGGCGTACGGCGCCTCGAAGATCAGGTAGACCGCCGCCACCAGGCCGACCGAGGCCCACAGATGCCACCGCCGGCGCGCCCAGAGCGTCATCTCGCCGACCGCCCACGCGGTCCCCACCTGATTGATCGTCGGGTCGTCCAGGGTCGCCAGGGCCACCGCGAAGAGTGCGGTCTGTGCCAGCAGGTTGGCCGGGACACGGTTGTGCAGCGCCAGCCCGAGGACGAACGCGGGCACCGCGAGGGCCCACTGCCCGGGGGTGGGCGGCTGCTGTCCCCGGCAGAGCACCAGCAGATAGACCAGGCCGCTCAGGTCCAGCAACAGCATCCGCGTGAGCCTGCTGCGGACGTCGAGGAGGCGGGCCATGCGGATCAGCCTAGGGTCTGCCATCGCGGGCGGATCGCCAGGTAGGCGGCCAGGCCGAGCGGGCCGAACAGGATCGTCAACAGCAGGATCGGGGCCATCACCAGGGCCGGCACCCCACGCTCGCGACTGTCCAGCCACGACCAGCGGCCGACGAACAGGTCGAAGGCGATCATGTGCGCCCAGCCCGCCGCCGCCCCGGCCGGGGAGCCGAGCAGCGCGGTCACCCCGGTCAGGGTCGGCGACGACACCGCGGCGAACACCGTGCCGAAGTCACCGATCACCAGCACCGCGTAGATCGCCACGATCGGCAGCACGATCAGCGGGGACGAGACGATCCGGCGGGTCCACGACCATCCGGGCACCAGGATCATCAGCGCCCAGAACGGCGCGGCCAGCAGGAAGGTCAGCTCGAACAGCACCTCGGTCATGCGTTGTTCCTACGGCCCGCGAGGAGCACCGCGGCGGCCGCCCCCGCCGATCCGATCGCCAGCGCGGCGAACGCGGCCAGGGTGAGCCCGTCCGGTCGCAGCAGCGGCTGCGCCCGCAGCGCCTGCCAGGTCAGCAGCAGCACGAGTACGCCGTAGGCACTCCCCGCGATCAGCACGAGCCCCGCCCGCACGCCCTCGGCGAGCCCGCCGGCCCACCGGCGCAGCGCGTACGCCAGCAGCGGCAGCGCCTGCAGCGCGTGCAGCCCGACGAAGTGACCGATCCGCAGGTCGCCGCCGGTGGTGCTCCAGCCGGTCAACGGCATGCCCGGGCCGCCGTCCGGCACGCCGACGTTGTGCGCGCCGACCATCCCGTCCACACCGCCCTGGCTGGTCATCAGGAAGGCGAGACCCATGCCGAGCAGGGCGACGAGCAGACCCAGGCGGATCGCGTACGCGGCCGGCCGGTCCGGGATGCGCTGCCGGAGCGCGATGATCGCGATCAGCACGTGCGCCAGGAACAGCACCATGATCGAGGTGCCCATCACCGACCAGAGCGTCGCGGAAAGCGGCGTGCTGACGTTGTAGTGGCTGGTCGTGCCCCGGACCACCTGGATCACGATGACGGCCAGCTCGATCACCGAGACACCGACGATGACGGCGGCGGCCCGCTCGGCCAGGCGGCTGCGGCGCGGCAGGATCGCCAGCATCCAGGCGAGCGTCCAGGCGTAGACGGCGAACGAGACGGCGAACTTGAACGGCTTCAGCCAGATCGGCACGCCGGTCAGGATCCGGTCGTCGACCAGGACCCCCACACCGGCCACGACCGCCAGCAGGGCCGCCACCGCGGTCATCACGAGCAACGGGCGGTTCCAGCGCATCGCACCGCGCTGAGCGGGAAGGTTGTCAACCGGAGGCGAATCAATGGTGGTCATGCGAGCAGCGTCCCGTTCGCCGAGCGCCCGGAGCGCCCGACCGGCGGCCCGTTCACCGGCCGTTCGAAGGAGCGCTTCTCCTCCCCTGGTAGGAGAAAGGTGATACTGAGGCCGTGGATCACACCCCCGGGCTGACCGAATTCCCCGCCGACGACGCCGGACGACGCAGCAGCACCGCGTTCGGCCGGGCCGTCGTCGCCGACGCTCTCCGTCACGTCGACCCGGCCGCCGCCGCAGCCGTCGAACGGGAGACCGACTGGCGTCGCGGCTACCTGCGCCATTTCAAGGCCCTGGTCGAGGCGGGACTCGCCGCCGACGGGGCGGTCGGCTACGAGATCGCCGAGGCCGGGCTCGCCTCGGTGCACGCCCGGATGCGGTACGTCCGTGACGACGGCGAGTTCACGCTGGCCCAGGCCCTGCTGGCGGCGCCGGACCAGCCGCTGGAGACGGTCGAGGTGACCGGCTCCGGCACGGCCGAGCGGGAACTCGTCCTGCCGTACCACGGCGAACTGCTGCGCGGCGACCAGCTGAGCCGGCGACTCGACGCCTGGATCGCCGCCGGTGTGGTCGAGGAGTCGTGCGCCGAGGCAGTGCGTGAGGTCGCCGCCAACCCGGACTGGCTGGATCTGAGCGACCAGCGTCTGGTGGCCCTGGGCGCGGGCGCGGAGATGGGCCCGGTCAGCGCGGTGCTCGGCTGGGGCGGCACGGTCCTCGCCGTCGACCTGCCCCGGCCCGACCTGTGGCAGCGGGTGTCCGGCGCCGCCGCGGCGAGCGCCGGCCGGTTGCTCGCCCCGGCGTCCGCCCCCGATCGGACGCCCGGCGCCGACCTGCTCCGGGACCTGGGCGCGGTCGCCCAGTGGCTGCTCACCTTCGACGACCGGCTGATCCTCGGCAACTACGGGTACGCCCCCGGTGCCGCCTATCCCCGGCTGGCGGCCGCCGTCGACGCGCTCGGCGTGCACCTGCGCCACCTGCGCCCGGACACCGCGCTGGCGGTGCTGGCCACCCCGACCGACGTCTACGCCGTGCCGGCGGAGGCCGTCGCCCAGGCGAGTGCCCGTTTCCACGACCGGTCCCGGCTGGCCGGGCTGACCGGCACCCTGGCCGGCGGCCGGCTGCTGCGCCCGAACTATCCGTGCGACGCGAGCCCCGGCATCAACGACAGCCTGGTCCCGCAGCAGGGGCCCAACTACGCCCTGGCCAAACGCATCCACCGCTGGCGTGCCACGGTCGCCCGCCGCGACGGCGTGGTCAGCTTCGCGGTGGCCCCGCCGACGCGCACCCGATCGGTCACCAGCAACCGGATGCTCGCCGCCGCCTACGCCGGCGCGCACCTCTTCCAGGTCGAGATCTTCGAGCCGGCGACGGCGAGCAAGCTGATGGCGGCGCTGATGGTCCACCAGATCCGCAAACCCCGCCCGGCCTCCCCGGCCGCCTGGCGGGACGAGGCGGTGGCGGCGGCGCACGGCGGACTGTGGCGGACCGGGTACCACCCGCGGACAGCGCTGCCGCTGGCGGCGGTGCGCGGCCTGCTGCCCGGCGCATGACGACCGCGGGGCTCGTTCTGGCAGCGGGCGGGGGGCGGCGGTACGGCGGGCCCAAGGCGCTCGCCGTGCACGAGGGCCGGCTCTTCGTCCAGCATGCCGCCGACACCTTGCGCTCGGCCGGCTGCGACCCGGTCGTCGTGGTGCTCGGTGCGGCCGCCGAAGAGGTCCGGCGGGCCGCCCCCGGACTGCCCGAGACGGTCGTCAACCCCGGCTGGGAGACCGGCATGGCCTCGTCGCTGCGAACCGGCCTGGCCGCGCTCCACGAGCGGGCGGACGCCGTCGTGGTCCTGCTGGTCGACATGCCCGGCGTCACCGCGGAAGCGGTCCGCCGGGTGATCGCCGACGCGGGGCCCGGCGCGCTGGCGATGGGCGGGTACGGCGACCGCCGCGGCCACCCGGTGCTGATCGGCCGCGACCACTGGGCCGGTGTCGCCGCATCCGCCTCCGGTGACACCGGCGCCCGCGACTATCTGCGCGCCAACAAGGTGACGGTCGTCCCGGTCGGCGACGTCGCCGACGACACCGACATCGACGTGCCGCCGCCCGCTACAGGTGGCCGGGCAGGTCGCGCAGCGACCTGATCCGGTCCGGTTCGCCGTGCGGCCCGGTCCCCGGCCGGTCCAGGTGCACTGCCCGCAGGCCCGCGATCCGCGCCGCCCGCACGTCGAACTCGTGCCTGTCGCCGACGCTGAGCACCTCCCCCGGCGCGATACCCCAGCGCCGGCAGGCGAGCCGGAAAGCCGCCGGGTCCGGCTTGGCCACACCCAGGTTCTCGGGGGTGAAGACCGGCCCGATCCCGGCCATCGAAATCCCGGCGAGCTTGGCCCGCTGCTGGGCCGTGGACCCGTTGGTCAGGACCGCGACGTCGAGCCCGGCGGACCGGACCGCGGCGAGAGCGTCGAGGGCGTCGTCGTAGGGCCGGTAGGCCGCCTGGTAGGCGTCGACGTAGCCGGCGAAGACGAGATCGAGGTCGCCGTCCGCCGGCCGGCCCACCGCCGGCAGAAAGTCGCGCAGCCGTCGCCGGCGTTGCTCGGCGAAGTCGACCTCGCGGGTACGCCACGCGGCCAGGTGCCGCTCGGCGATCTCGTCCCAGAGCGCGTGCACCGCGGCATCGAAGGGCACCCCGAGCGCCGGCAACCACGCCGCGAGCGCCGCCGCGACCGAGGCGTCATGGTCACCGAGCGTCCCGTCCAGGTCGAAGAGCACGCCGCGCAGAGTCACGCGGCCACCGTACGGGCACGCAGCCGCCGCAACATCCGGGCGTCCCCGAATCCGACCGCCCGCGCCGCCGCCTCCACCGTGGAGCCGTGGCCGATCAGATATTCGGCCCGTTCGACCCGCAACATCTGCTGGTAGCGCAGCGGCGTGCTGCCCGTCGCCGCGGTGAACAGCCGGGTGAGCGTGCGCTCGCTGACCCCGGCCGCACCGGCCAGCTCGGCCAGCGGCAACGGCGACGCGAAGCCGGCGTCGATCCGGTCCTGCACCCGGTGCACCACGTCGCTGAGGTGCGCCCGGTGCCGCAGCATCGCGCTCTCCTGCTGCTCGTCGCCGTTGCGCCGGGCGTAGACCACCATCTCCCGGGCCACTCGCGCGGCCACCGCCGGGCCGTGCCGCAACGCCACCAGGTGCAGGGCCAGGTCGATGCCGCTGGCGATGCCGGCCGACGTGACGACCCGGTCGTCGGCGACGTAGAGCACGTCGCGCACCACGCCGGCGGCCGGATGCCGCCGGGCCAGCTGATCCTGCAGATCGTGGTGGGTGGTGCAGCGCCGCCCGTCGAGCAGCCCGGCCCGGCCGAGCGCGTCGGCGCCGGCGCAGACACTGGCCACGGTCCCGCCCGCCGCGTGGTGGGCGGCGATCAGCTCCAGCGTCGCGGCGGTGAAGTGGCCGAAGCCGTCGCGCCATCCCGGGACGACGACCAGGTCCTGCCGATCGAGCGCCGGCCAGGAGAGCGACGCCTCCAGCGCCACGCCCTGCCAGGTCGGCACCGGGGATGCCTCGGCGTAATACGCCAACTCGTAGCCCGGCGCGGTGGAGAACACCTGCGCCGGGCCGGCCAGGTCGAGCAGGTGCACCTGCGGGGTCAGCACGAACAGCACCCTGCTCACGATCCGGTCACACCCCCACGAGCTCCGCGACGGAACGGATCGTGGCGAAACGGCCGGCCAGCGCGTACTCCGTCCGGGCCACCACGTCCTCGGCCGCCAGCGTACGGGGATCGTCCAGGTCGTCGGGGGCGTCCCGGTGCGGGATCGGGAACGTGGCGGTGGCGTCGGTGACAAAGGTGACCGCGTAGCCGAGGTCGGAGGCCACCCGTGTCGTCGTCTCCACGCACTGCTCGGTGCGCAGGCCGCACACGGTGATCGACCGGATCCCGGCGACGGTCAGCCGGTGCTGCAGGTCGGTGCTGGTGAACGCGTTGTGCACGGTCTTCACCAGCACCGGCTCGCCCGGCGCCACCGTCAGCTCGTCGACGACGCGCACGAAGCCGCTCGCCGGGTCGAAGACGCCGCCGGTGCCCGGTTCGGCGTGCACCACCCAGATGACCGGATCGCCGGCCGAGCGGGCGGCCTCGACCAGCCGGCGCACGTTGTCCACCACCGCCGGGTTGTTCACCCGCTGCCAGAGGGGGCGGGCACGGAACGATTCCTGAACGTCGATCACGACGAGAGCGTTGGTCATGCTTGTCATCAAACGCCGTCGGCGGGCTCGGCGGCAGACACCATCGCGTCCACCGCCGGACCGATCCGGTCACGCTTACCACTTTCCGGCGGTACGAGCCATCGCCTGCCAACTTCCCGAGTGTGTGAACTTGAGGTGCGAAACGAACCCCAAGTCCCCACGCGAGCGTGGTGGGGGTCAGCGGTGGCGGGTGGTGGAGCGGGTGCGGGCGTGGGACAGGAGCCGCTCGACCTCGCCGGCCGTCCACGGGCCCGGGTTCACCACGCTCGCCCAGCCCTGCACCGCGTACGCCGGGTGCGGCATCAACCGGTCCGCGGCGGTGAAGTCGATCCCGTCGCGATGCGCCGTGAACTCCTCCGGCCCGTACCCGAAAAGGCTCGTGAACTCGGCCCGGCCCACCTCGATGTTGAGCCGGTACGCATAGGGCCGGTCCAGCTCCGACCGGGTGTCGAAGTCCGGGACGTCATGCCCGACGATCGTGGCGAACGGATGCTTCCGCTGGTCGCCGGTGAAGAAGAACCGATCGCCCCAGGTATAGGACGGCATCCCCGATTCCGGCTCGATCCGGTGCTCCGCGACGCCGGGCAGCGCCAGAACCCGGGCCGCGGTCTCGGCCGCCGGGTCGTCACCGCGCCCCACGTGCAGGATCCCGTCGCTGCCGGCGACCGTCTCCGGGTCCAGCGGGAAATACCGTGGCTCCGCCGTCACCCGCGGCTCTCCGCGCACCGACCCGGTCGCGAACCAGCCGGTGCCGGCACCCATCACCCCTTCGAAGCTGTCCGCCGCGGGCGGCGCCATGCCCAGTGACGGGCTCTCCCCCAGGCTGCCGGCCACGAAGACATATCCGGACCCCTGCACCGTCGACAGGATCGCGCCGGCACCGAACCACTCGAGGTCCATCCCGGCGAGCTCCCACCGGCTCGGGTGCCGTTGCAGGTGGCGGTTGTGCGCGAACACCAGCGTCGGGCCGCGGCCGCGTTCGATCTGCCGGATGTCGAGCAGGTTCTGGGCCATCAGCGCGTCCCGGACACTCAGCAGCCGGTGGATGCGGTCGTCCTGCGGGGCCGGCACGGCCGCCGTCGCGTGATAGCGGAGCAGGCCGAGTGCGGCGTCGGCGTGTGCCACGGCCCGCTGCCAGGACTGCCGGGAGGACTCCGCGACGAGACGGGGCGCGTGGGCGTACAACATGGTCCGGAAGTCGTCGGCGATGGCCCGCAGCGCGGCAGCCTCGGGTGACCCGCCGGGCGATCGCGTCGCCTCCATGATCGCCGCGGTGTCGCTCCAGCGGGTCTCGTCGCCGAGCAACCGGTCCAGGTCGGCGGCGTCGGCGCCCAGATAGTCGCGCACGTGCCGCAGGTAACGGCCGGGGCTGGGCGCCGACATCATCTCGACCGGGGCGTCGAAACCGTGGAAGGTGAGCCGGTCGGCCGGCGGCACCTTCTCGTTGTGGGCCCGCATCCACGCGACCAGCTCACGGTTGGCGGTGAGGTGGCCCAGGCCGTGGCTGAAACCGGACGACCAGGGCGGCTCGTCACTGTCGCCGCGGAGGTAGTCGTCCACGGCCAGCCCGGCGATCCGGTCCGACTCGATCGCGAACGAGCGGAAGCCGTGCTCCACCAGGACCGCGAAGATCTCGTTGCGCAGCCGGGGGAACGCCGGCTCGACGTGGGTCGGCTCGCCCAGCGCCAGCACTTCCGGACGGTGCGCGGCCAGCAGGGACAGCAGCTCGGGTTCAAAAGCCATGACCTTCACCGTATCGTTGAACCGCCCAGTGAAGGTTTCGCTCGCACAGTCGAGGTGAGTGCTCCTGAAGCCTCAAAGACCGGTCGACCTCGCCCGGCGGCACGGGCTGTCCGCGCAGGCGATCCGCAACTATGAGCGCCAAGGCGTGATCCCGCCCGCGGAGCGCACCCCGAGCGGCTATCGGATCTACACCGAGCTGCACGTGCTGGCGCTGGACGCGTTCCTCGCGCTGGTCCGGGGGTTCGGCCACCGCACCGCCGGTGTGATCATGCGAGCCGCCGCCGAGGGCGACGTGGAGACGATGCTCTCCGCCCTCGATGCCGCGCACCTGCAACTGCACCGGGACCGGCAGACGCTGGCAGCCGTCGCGGCCGCGGCCACCCACCTGGCCGCGGGCCCGGCGGCGGCCGAACCATCCACCGCACCGGTCCCGGTCGGCACGCTCGCCCACCGGCTGTCGGTGCGGCCGGCGACGCTGCGCAAATGGGAGAAGGCCGGGATCCTCACGCCGGAACGGGACCGGGTCACCCGGCACCGGACGTACGCATCCGGCGACGTGCGGGACGCCGAACTGGCGCACCTGCTGCGGCGCGGCGGTTACCGGCTCGATCACATCGCCACCGTGGTGGCGCAGGTCCGGGCGGCGGGCGGAGCCGAGGCGCTCGCCGGTTCCCTGGCCGGATGGCGGGAACGGCTCACCGACCGCGGGCGGGCCATGCTGACCGGCGCCGCCCGGCTCGACGATTATCTGACACACGCCGGCCCCGCCTGAGGGGGATGACAGGCGGGGCCGGCGGCTCGTGCCGGTCAGTGCGGGTAGTCGCGGTAACTGCCGCTGTAGTACTCCCCGACCGACTCGCGGTACTCGTGTGAGTCGAAGGTGTCCTTGTCGTACTCCGGGGAGCCCTTGATCTGCTCCTTGGTCCGGTCCACGTAGACCTTCTTCTCCGCGTGATCGACGGTCTGCACCGTGCCGGCGGGCAGGAGAACCTTCCGCCCGAAGATCCACGGTCCGGTGTCGACCACCAGGAACGCGCTGCCGACGTCGTAGCTCGCCTGGTCGATCGAGCCGATGTGGCCATCGGTCGCCTCGACCTTGAAACCGACCAGGTCCACGCCGGACGGCACGCCCTCCTGGACGTCGTCCGCGTCGCCCGGCTGCGCTGCGGCGCCGATCGACGGGTCACGCCACGACCACGGGGTGAACGGCGTAGGTTGCATCACGGCCTCCTTCGCATCGACGGATCTGCCGTTGCCCGGGTCGTACCCGTCCGGTCCGTGGGCTAATCGTCGCCGTCGATCTCAGCGGTTGATGTCGCCTCCGCCCAGGGCGGCCAGGTCGGCGCGCGTGGGCAGCCCCTCGCAGTCACCCGGCACGGTCACCGCGAACGCGCCGGCCGCGATCGCCGTCCGCAGCCGCTGCTCCGGGTCCGCGCCGGCCTGCCGATCGGCGAGATATCCGGCGACGAACGCGTCCCCCGCACCGACCGGATCGAGTGACGTCACCGCCAGCGCGGGCAGCTGATGCCGGGCGCCGCCGATCAGCGCCTGGCAGCCCCGGGCGCCGTCCTTGACGATCACCTCGGACGGCCCGAGTTTCGCCAGACCGTCCACCGGGTCGCCGGTGTCCACGAAGATGGCCGCCTCCTCCGGGCCGGCGAAGACCACGTCGGCGCGGCTGACCAGGTCGCGCAGCACCGGCGCGGCGTCGAACCGGGACCAGAGCTTGCTGCGGTAGTTGACGTCCACCGAGACCGGCACGCCGGCCGACCGCGCGGACTCCACCGCGTGGAACACCGCGGCCCGGGCGCTGTCGCTGAGCGCGGGCGTGATGCCGGTGACGTGCAGGACACCGGCCGCCTCGATCTCGGCGACCGGGACGTCGGCCGGGCCCAGCCGGGAGCCGGCGCTGCCCGCCCGGTGGTAGTCGGCGTGGATGAACTGGCCGGACCGCTGGAAACGGATCATCAGACCGGTGAACGACTCGTCCTGGAGCGCGATCACCCGCACCCCGAAGGAGCGCAACCGGGATGCGATCAGCGCGCCCGTCGCGTCCGGGCCGAGCCGGCCCAGCCAGGTGGCGTCGCCGCCCAGGCGCGCCACCCCGACCGCGACGTTGCTCTCCGCCCCGGCGACGCCGAGGGTGAAACCGCGGGCGCTCTCCAGGGTGCCGACGCCGTCCGCGACGAAGATCCCCATGGACTCGCCGAAGGTGAGGATCCCGGTCATGAGCGCGCGAACGTCACCGCGTCAGCGGCGTGCCGGGCCCGGGTGGCCAGGGCGGTGAGGCTGCCACCGGTGGCGGCGTCGCCGATCAGCGGGCCGCCGACGCCGACCGCGACCGCGCCCGCGGCGATCCACTTGGCGATGTCGTCGAGGCCGATCCCGCCGGTGGGCATGATCTTCACATCCGGCAGCGGGCCGTGCAGGTCCTTCAGATACTGCGGGCCGAGACCGCCGGCCGGGAAGAGCTTGACCACCGGGGCGCCGTTCAGGTGCGCGGCGTAGACCTCGCTCGGCGTGTACGCCCCCGGGTAGAGCGGGACGTCCTGGCCGAGGTTCACGCCGATCGGCGAGACCAGGAAGGTGGCGCCCGCGTCGACGGCGGCCTTGGCGTCGTCCGGGGTGAGCACGGTGCCCGCGCCGACCACCACCGACTCGGGCAGTTGCCGGCGCAGACCGGCGATCGCCTCGATCGCACCGCGCGAGGTCAACGTGACCTCCATGGCGGTGATCCCGGCGGCGACCAGCACGTCGGCCACCGCGGCGAAGCCGTCGGCGCTGGGGGCACGGAGGATGGCGACGAGGCCGCTGTCGATGATGGCGGCGGAGACAGGATCGAGAGAAGTGTGTCGGTCGGTCACGTCTTCGATCCTGCCCGATGCAACTCGTTTGCAGTAAGCCCCCAGCTGCGGGTCAGCCGCCGACGAGGCGGCCGATCGTCTCGAGGATGTCCGCGTAGAACGTGCCGCCGATCCGGCGGAACAGCTCGAACGGCTTGTCCGGGCTGCCGAAGAACGGGCGCAGCGTCCAGGCGAGCTGGGTGCCGACGAAGCCGAACAGCAGGATCCAGATGTAGAGCAGCGTCATGCTGGTCGAGCCCTCGGGGCGGATCGGCGGGGCCGGGCGGGCGCCGATCGCGGAGAGCGGCTTGGCCGGGGCGGTGAGGACGGCGGTGCCACCACTGCCGTTGGCCGCCGGCGCGGCCTCGGCCGCCTTCTCCACGGCGGGCGGGGTCGCCGTCACCACGGCCAGCTTCTCCTGGTGGGCGTTGAGCGCTCGCATGCCGGCGGTCAGGAACCGCAGACCCACCAGCGCGGTCAGCACCAGGATCGCCACGTTGAGCAGCTTGAAGAACGAATAGCTCTGCGCGGTGATCAGGAAGAACAGGCTGATCGGGGCGAACGCCAGGGTCAGCACCGCGGTCACCGTGATGGTCACCATGATCAGGGTGAGCGCCTGGAGCACCGACAGTCGCGCCCCGAAGACGAGGTTGAACAGATAGAGCGTCGGCAGACAGATGGCCAGGGTGGCGAGGAACAGCAGGGGCAGCTTGACGAACGACGAGAGCGCCTGCAGCGCGCTGTTGGAGGCGCCCAGGACCGCGCCGTAGAACGCCAGGCTGAGCGCCGAGCTGATCAGCATCTGACCGGTCAGCTGCTTGAGGTCGCGCTCCTCGATGATCTGCTGCCAGACGCCGTCACGGTCGCGGAGCAGGCGTTCGATGATGAGAAGACTGCTCCCGGAGGGGTTGGCCATGCTGACTCCCGAGGGGGTGAGTGAAAAGTCCGCGGAGGCTACCCTGACGCCGTGACCGACCCAACGATCAGGGCCTCCGACGCGGAACGGTACCGTATCGTCGCAATGCTTGAAAAGCATGCGGCGTCCGGACGGCTCACCCTGGACGAATACACCGAACGCGTCGACCGCGTGCTGACCTGCGCGACGCACGGCGACCTGGCCGCCGTCACAGCGGACCTACCGGTGCTGGAGGAGTCCCGGGACGACTCCCATCACCTGCTGTGGGCGTTCCTCGCCGCGGCGGCGGTGCTGGTGCTCTTCACGATCGTTCTCGGTCTCGCCCGCTGAGCCCCCGCACCGCCCCGTTCGACGCCTCCACCGGCTCCGGCGGCGCGTCCCGAATGCTCAGCTCCTCGCGGACAGCCGCCTCGAACTGCTGCATCACCAGCGGCACCTGAGCCATCAGCTCACGGAAGTGGATCTGCGGCTGCACGCCGACCACCCCGGCCGGATTCATCTCGCTGTGCAGCCGCTCCAGCTGCAGGTGGACGGCGAGGGCGGCGCTGCGGACCGGGCCCGAGGCGAGCAGCCGGACCGTCATCAGCGCCGGGCCGACCTGATCCACGTACGCCAGACCGCTCGGCGGCTTCTCACCCGCCTCGTACGCCGACCGCAGCCGGTGAATCGCATGCTCGAAGGCGGTCAGCAGCTGGACGTACGCGTCACGGCGCTCCGAGTACCACCGGCGGGTGCGGCGCCGCCGGCTGAGCAGACTGTTGGTCCGGGTCTGGACGAGGACAGTCACAGCCGCCCCGGCAAGGGCGAACACGACTGCCACCAGAGGCAGTCCCCACCACGGAATCTGAGACACCCGCTTACCGTATCGACCCGGCCCCCGGACGGCTGTCAACCAGGCAGCCGCGCGAGCGCCGCGTCGATCGCCCGCGCCGCCTCGCCGGCGATCCCCGCGGCCCCGAGCAGGGCGGCGCGACGCCGCAGCGCCGCCACCCGATCCGGTCCCAGCCGCTCGGCGGCCGCCGCACGCGCCCGCTCAAGCCGGGCGGCCTCCGCCGGATAGACCTCGGCCGGCGGGGCCGCGGCGTCGATCAGCAACGCCGTCTCGTCCGCGCCGACCCGCACCAGCAGCACGACCAGGTTGCGCAGCGCGGCCGCGTGCAGGGTGTCGTTGCCGGCCCGCCGCCACAGCCGCAACACCTCCCGGAACGCGGCGAGTGCGGGCGCCGGGTCGCCGTGCCGGCTGCGCACCGCCACCGCGGCCGTGCCCGCCGCCGCCTGGAACAGCCGGTCGTCCACCGTCGCCGCGAGCGTGGCCGCCTCGTCGAGCACCTCCAGCGCCCGCTGAGGGTCGGCGTCGCCCAGCGCCTCGCCGAGCGCGTATCGTGCCTCGGCCCGCGCGCTCGGATTGCCGGTCACGTCCGCGATCTCCACCGCCGTCGCCGCCAGCTCGACCGCCTGGCTCACCTGCCCCGACCAGGCCCGGACCAGTGCTTCCCCGGCCAGCCCGGACACCCGGACAACTGGTTCGCCGGTCATCGCCCGGTAGTGCGCGATCGCCGTGGCAGCGTCACAGGTGACCAGGGCGACGTCCCCGAGCACCTCGTGTGCCGGCGGTCCCGGCGGCTCGGCCAGGCCCGCCAGCCGCCGCGCCTCGTCGAGGTCACCACGACCCCAGGCGTGGGTGGCGGCCGCCGCGAGCGCGTCCGGGTGGCGGGGGCCGTCCACGGCGGCCAGCCCCCAGGCCAGCACCTCGTACTGCTGGCACCGGTAGCCGTACCGGTACATCGCGGCGGCCAGCCGCACCCGGACCTCGGCCGGCCCGCGGGCGAAGGCCAGCCGCAGATCCGGCAGCAGCGCGTCGATCTCGCGCACCGCGCCGGCCTGGTCCGGCGCCCGCATCCGCCGGTCGAGGTCCTCGGCCAGGCCGGCCATCACCACCGCGTGCCGCTCCTCGGTCCCGGCGCGATCCTCGGCCGGCGACAGCGGCGCGACCTCCTCCCCGGCCATCCCCGCCGGCCCGGTGCGGCTCCTCGGCCGCTTCCCCGGCACCGTCCCGGTCCCGCCGGCCCGGGCGGCGGCCCGCTCCACGAGATCCCCACCCGGCTGCCCGCCCTGCCCGGGCGCCTCCGCCGCATAGGTCCGCACCGTCTCCAGCAGCCGGAACCGCCCCGCCCCGTGCCGGGCCACCAGCGACCGGTCCACCAGCCCGGCCAGCAGTCCCGCCACCCGGGCGCGCGGCAGCCTCTCGTCCGCGGCCACCGCCTCCGCCGCCGCGACGGTGAACCCACCGGCGAACACCGCCAGCCGCCGCAGCAGCCGTTCCGACGCCGGATCCAGCAGCCCGAACGACCACCCCACCACGGCCCGCAACGTCTGATGCCGCGGATCGCCACCCCGCCGCCCCCGGCTCAGCAGGTCCAGCCGGTCGTCCAGCCGCGCGTGCAGCTCCGCCACCCCCAGCGCCGCCGCCTGCGTGGCCGCCAACTCGATTGCCAGCGGCAACAGGTCCAGCCGCTCCACCACCTCGCCCACGGCCGGCGACATCGGCACCCGCGCCCGCTCACAGAACAGCCGCCGGGCCGTCTCCGGAGTCAACGGCCCCAGCCGCAGAACCCGCTCACCCTCCACCCGCAGGCTCTCCTGGCTGGTCACCACCACCCGCACCGCCCGCAAAGCTCCGGCCAGCTCCGCCGCCGCGCCGAGCACATGCTCACAGTTGTCCAGCACCACCACCGGGAACCGCTCGGCAGCCGCGGCGATCACCTGGAGCGGCTCCTCGTGCGGCGCCACCCGGGCGCCCACCGCGACCGCCACCGCCGCGAGGAAGTCCGGTTCGCCCACATCCGCCGCATCCACCCACGCCACCCGGGACGCCGCCCGCACCGTCTCCGCCACCAGCCGCGTCTTGCCCACCCCGCCGGGCCCCACCACACTCACCAGGCCCGGCGCCGCGAGCATCCCGGCCAATTGCCGCTGCTCGGCCTCCCGACCCAGAAAAGACGAGAAACGCAGGGGTACGCCCAATGCCGGGTCCCGTGGCTCCGAAGCGGCCTGGCTGCCGGGTCCGGGCGGTGCCGCCCGTTCCGGGCTCATCCGCCGATCACCCGGGCCGCTCCGGCTGCCCGCTCCAGCCGCTGCCGCCGCCTCGGGCTGAGCTACCACCCCGTTGACCGCGGCCCCGTCAGCGCGCACCCCGTGGGGCGCCGCCCCGTCAGCTCGTGCCCCGTTGGATGCCGCCGCGCCGTTCTCGCTCGTGCCCGCAACACCGCTCAGTTCGGCCGGTTCCGGCGCTCGATGCCTTCCCGGCAGGGTCCTCACCGACGTACCGGCGTGAGTGGCCGGAGTGCCGCGGAGCAGCGAGATCTGCGCCTGCCGGACCCGGTCGGACGGGTCCAGGCCCAGCCGCTCGACGACAGCATCGGAGTGGCGGCGCAACACCTCGAGGGCTTCACCGCGGCATCCGGCCGAGGTGAGGGCGGCGGCCAGGGCCAGGGCACCTTCCTCCCAGCACGGATCGGCGTCCACGACGACATGCAACTCGGCTGCCGCGTCGGCAGCGGGCACCTCGCCGGCGTGGCGGAGCAGCACCGTCCGGTGCAAGCTGACCAACCGGGTCGCCACGCCCCGGAACGGTTCACCGGCGAACTCGGGAAGTGGCAGCCCGCGCCACAGTCCGAGCGCCTCGGCCGGCGCGGCCCGGTCACGAACCAGGTCCTCGAAGCGCAACGCGTCCACATCGGCGCGACGCAGGCCCAGCCGGTACCCGGCCGGCTCCAGCGTGATGATTCCGGGCACGCCGAGCCGGGCACGCAACCGGGCCACATGCGACTGCAGGCTGTTGCGCGCCGACGGCGGGGGATCCTCCGGCCAGAGGGCGTCGATCAGCTCGGGCACCCCGACCGGTTGGCCGGCCCGCAACGCGAGCAGTGCCAGCACCACGCGCTGCGCGGCTCCAGCCAGGGTGACCGGCCCGTCGTCGCCCTCGACTTCGAGGGGTCCCAATACCCGGACCAGCACCACCTGACCGTAGGCCCCCGCCCCCGCCCCACCGCAACAAAAATCGGCGCATCGACGGATCCCCGACTCTTTTGATCTCCGAAGCCCTGTTCTTGGCCGGCTGCCAGGGCCGTCCCTTCGCTTCGGACCGCCTTCGAGCTTGCACTCACGGCGTGCTCGTCGGTTGGTTCCCAGTGCGTCCGGACGTGTCGCCTGCGGTGGGCTTGTGCCTCCGGCGGGAAATCTTCAAGCCTCTGGGATGGGGGACGCCATCCCGTCGTCCGTCGGGTCAGTGGAGGTGATAGAAGCGCCAGAAGTCGTTGTCGATGTCGAGCACCTCCGGGTGCCCGAAACCGGCGGCACGGGCCCACCCGAGCAGCGTCGGGGCACGCAGAACCGTGCCGTTGGCGACCACCGGGTTCTCGGCCCGGGTGGCGGGGAGGCAGTGCAGGACGCTGAACGCGTACTGCAGGCGCTCCACCTCACCGGCGGGCGCGGTGAACGTGTCGGCGACCCGCTCGTCGGCGACGAAGACGCTTCCGCCGGCCCGGAGCAGCGACCGGGCGTTGCGCAGCACTCCCACCGGATCACCCATGTCGTGCAGGGCCTCGAAGATC
The DNA here is from genome assembly GCF_056134165.1 of Actinoplanes sp. 13. NCBI lineage: Bacteria > Bacillati > Actinomycetota > Actinomycetes > Micromonosporales > Micromonosporaceae > Actinoplanes > Actinoplanes sp. 13. The sequence goes on from NZ_JBVYOQ010000001.1 coordinate 22,310, forward strand.
GTGACCAGGTCGAAGGTCCCGTCGAGCCGGCCGGCCGCGTCCGCCACCACGAAGCTCACCCGGTCGGCGACTCCGGCCGAGGCCGCCACCTCCCGTGCCGTGGCCACCGAGTCGGGGTCGAGGTCCACCCCGCGCACCGTGATCGACGGGTAGGCGAGCGCCATGGCCACCGACGAATATCCCATTCCGCATCCCAGGTCGAGCACCCGTGCCGGCGATCGCAGGGCGGCGTCGACGGCGGGCACCGCGGGCAGCCACGCCGTCGTCAGCAGGTGGTCGAACATCGGCCGGTTGAAGCCCGCGATCCCGTGGCGCACGTGGCCGTACGCCGAGTAGGGCACGCCTTCGCCGGTGCGGAAGGCGTCGATCACCCGTGGGGTGAGCAGCGCCGCGCCGAGGGCGAACTCCGTCGCCGCCCCGGCGTAGGCCGGCCCGCCCTCGTCGAGGAGCACCTCCGCGACACCGGGTGCCAGGGCGAACGACCACACCGGCGGCGAAGGGAGCGGGGACGCGGTCAGGAACCCGGCCGCGGCCTGCTGTTCCAGCCACTCCTGGGCATATCGTTCGTCGATTTCGGCGGCCTTGGCAAGCTCGGCCGGGGTGAGCGGGCCGTTCCGCAGGGCGGCATAGAGCCCGAGCCGGCGGCCCACCTCGACGGTGAGCAGTTCCACCGCGCCGGTGAGGGCGCCGATCAGGCGTTCGGCCAGTACGTCAGCAGTCATGCGGGACACCCTGCCCGGCTCCGCGTGCACGCCGGGTGCAGAGCGCTTGACCTCAACTTGAGTTCAGCTTGCAGGGTGTGCGCATGAGAGCTGCTGTCTTCGACAGGTACGGTCCGCCCGAGGTGTTGCGCATCGCCGAGCTGCCTGATCCGGTGCCCGGCCCGGGCGAGGTCCTGGTCCGGGTGCGCGCGGCCGGGGTGCAACCCTTCGACGTCGCCGTGCGCACCGGCACCATGTCCTGGATCCGAGCGGCCTTTCCGCAGCAGGTCGGCCAGGAGTACGCGGGCGTCGTGGAACGGGCCGGCCCGGATGTCGCCGATCTGGAGCCCGGCACGCCGGTCCTCGGTTCGACGATGCTGAACGCGGTGGCCGACCTGGTCACCGTCAAGGCGGAGAACGTCGTCCGTAAACCGCCGGAGCTGGACTTCCCGACCGCCGCGGGCCTGGTGGCGGCGTCCCAGACAGCGAGCGGTGCCCTGCAGGAGCTGAAGGTCACCGGGGACGACGTCGTCCTGATCCACGCCGCCGCCGGCAGTGTCGGCACGATCGCCACCCAGCTGGCCAGGATCACCGGTGCCACGGTCGTCGGTACCGCGAGCCCGGCCAACCATGAGTACCTCAGGACTCTGGGCGCGGTGCCCGTGTCGTACGGACCGGATCTGATCGAAGCCGTCCGCGCCACCGGGCTGCAGCCGACCGTCGCTCTCGACGCCGCCGGCGGGGAGGCGATCGGCCAGTCCGTCGCTGTCGGTATCGCGCCGGACCGGGTCGGCACCATCGTCGACGACGTGGCCGCCGCCGAGCACGACGCCCGGGTGGTCCGCGCCGGCCGTTCCCCGCAGCGCCTGGCCACGGTGGTCGACCTCGCCGCCCGGGGCCGGATCGTGCTGCCGGTCCGCGTCTTCGGACTGGAGCGGATCGCCGACGCCCATGCCGTCGTGGAGTCCCGCCACGGCCGCGGGAAGGTGGTGCTGACCCTGTGACGGGAACATTTCAGTAGCCGGCGGTTGCGGAAGTGGATCAATCGGTCAGTGCCCGGCGACCGCCGACGAAACGCCGGGCATGCGCTTGATGAGGCACTTCACCGGAAACGGCCCGGCCCCGATGCTCGCCGCCGCAGCGATGGCCCTCGCGATCGCCCTGTCCTCGGGCGCCGAGGCGGTGGCCGGTCCCGGCCCGGCCAGGGACAACGCGATCCGGATCATGCCGCTCGGTGACAGTCTCACGTTCGGCAAGGGCGACCCGTCCGAGAACGGCTACCGGCGTGACCTCTACGCCTGGCTCACCGAGTCCGGTGTCCGCACCGACTTCGTCGGCTCGCAGCGCAACGGCACCGGAGGCGACCTCGCGCACGAGGGTCACCCCGGCTGGCGGATCGACTGGATCACCCGGCACGTCGACGAGTGGATGCTGAGGTTCCAGCCGCAGGTCGTCCTCCTCGACATCGGCACCAACGACCTGCTGCGCAACCGGGCCGCCGGCGCGCCGCAGCGTCTCGCGGAGCTGGTGGACCGGATCGTCACCGCCGACCCGGCGGTCCGGGTCGTCCTGGCGAAGCTGCTGGTGGTGCCGGGCCGGCACGAGAAGGAGTTCCGCTCGTTCAACGCCGCGGTGACCCGGTTGGCGGCCCGCTATCCCGGCCACGTCACGCTCGTCGACATGTCGCGGATCCCGGCCCGGAACACCGTCGACAACGTGCACCCGAACGTGCTCGGCTATCGGCAGATGGCCTACCAGTGGTATCAGGGCCTGCGCGGGGCCCTGCCGACCAGCCGCACGCTGGCGCCGGTGCCCAGCCCGTTCGTCGCCGGGTGAGCGCGGCCACCGTCAGCGCAGGTAGGCGAGCCCGTCCAGGATGACGGGGCCGAGCGCCTGCACCCGGACGGTGTGCTCGCCACCGGTGGCCCAGGACCGGGTCCACACCGCCTGACGGTATTTCGCGGTCGCCGAGCGCAGATCCACGATGCCCGCGTCCTGCCCGTCGACGAAGATCCGGACCCGGCCGGACGACGCGGTCCGCCCGGTCACCAGGGCCGCCGAGCGGCCGGTGAAGGTCCAGCTCATGGTCGGGCCGGCGGCCGAGGTGGCGGCAGCGACGCTGCCGAGGTGGCCGGGGTCGCGCAGGGTGCGCCACGTTCCGGTCCGTGCGGTGCCGGCTTCGGACGACACCACCGGGGTACGCGTGACCGAAGCGTTCCGCAGGTTCCCCGCCGGGTCGGCCACCGTGACGGTCCACGCGCCCGCCTCCCCGGCGCGGGTGGTCGCGTTCAGGGCCCGGGCGGTTCCGCCCAGCACGGCCCGGGACGTGCCGGTCACGCGGACCGAGCGCAGCCCGTTGGGGTCGGTGGCCGCCCAGCCGAGGCGTACCGGCACCGAGGTGCTCAGCGTCCCGGCCCGCAACGTCACGGCGGGTGCGCTGGTGAATGCCGGCGGCACCGCGTCCGAGACCACTCGTGCGCTGGTCACCGTGGTTCGCCCGGACAGGTGCACGGCTTTGACGGCGACCGTGTGCGTCCCCGGGGTGAGCCGGATCCGTGCGGTGCGGTGACCGGCCGGGGTGGCGGTGAGCATCCGCCCGTCCAGCCAGACCTCGAACCGGTCCAGCATCCGGGTGGCGGTGCTGAGGTTCCAGAGCGGCCGCAGCAGTCCCTTGCTGTGGTACCTCCCGGCGTACGCACTCGCGCCGTTGAGCCGCGCGTACCGCAGCCCGGCCGGCGCGGCGCCGGCCAGCGCGCGGATCGACGGCAGCTGGGCGTAGAGCGCGTTGCCCGGGCACTCGGTCTTCCCGGTGTCCCGGTGCCCGGCGATCCGGTGCAGCACCGCCTTGCGCCCGACCGGGAACCGGTCGCTGCCGCCCGAGGTCAGCACCACCCGGCCGGCCGGCGGGCTGCCCCAGGCGCCCAGCTTGTACGCAGCGAGCTGCGCCACCGAGGCGCGGGCCGCCGCCGGGATCTGCACGCCGCCGAAGTTGCCGATCACCGCGATGGCGCTGGCGTTGTCGTTGAACCCGAGCGTGTGCGCGCCGAGCACCGACCGGTGCACGCCGCCCGCGCGTCCCTCGTAGATCCGCCCGCACTTGTCGACCAGGAAGTTGTAGCCGACGTCGTTCCAGCCCTTGCTGCGCACCTGGTAGGTCTGGATGCCGCGGAGCACGCCGGCGGCCTGGGCGCAGGAGTAGTCGTTGCCGGTGGCGGTGTGGTGCACGAACACGACCTGGATCCCGCCGGTGTATGCGGGACGTTCCTTCACGATCGCCTCGTTGGCGCCCCAGCCGGCCCGGGTCACCATCCTCGGCACCGGGCGCGGCGGCAGCCCCGGCGCCCGCTTCGGTTCCGCCGTCACGTCCCGGCGGGCCGCCACCATCTCCGGCCGGCCCCCGCCGTCCCGGACGTCCGGGTTGACCAGATCGACCCGCAGTCCGGCCGGGAGCGGCCGCCCGGCGGTGACCATCCGGGCCTGGATCCCGTCGGACGGACCGACCCAGAGCGGGTCGCTGGCCCCGCGCACGTGCGGGCCGCCGGCCCCGCCGGAGGCGTCCGGGTTGTCGGTCTCCAGCAGCTTCCAGGACGTCCACCGCCCGGTGCCGATCGAGCGGGTGCGCACCTCGATGGGCCCTTCGGCCTCCGCGCGCGGGTCCGCCCACGTCACGCCGACCAGGCTGAACGGCCCGGTGTCCCGGCGCGGCAGTTCGGCCGTGCGGACGCCGCCGCTCTGTTCCGCGATCAGGCGCAGGTCGCCGGACCGGGGGCCGGCCGATGCGAGCGGGAACGTCTGCAGCGCCGCCGGCGCCGGTTCCCCGGCTGCTTGTCCGGCGTAGAGGCCGGTCAGGGCCAGGGTGGCGGTGAGCGGTAGGGCGAGCCGGTTGCGGCGCATGGAGAACTCCCCGGCCACCGGCGGAAGGCGTCATTTCGGGCGGACCGGCGGCCATGTGACACCTTGCCGGGACCGTGATCCACCCGTGGCGAGTTTTGCGAAAAATCCTCTGATTTATTGGTTCGCGAGCCAAATGGCCGCATTCAGCGCCGTCGCGTAACTCACCCACACCCAGTACGGCAGCAGCAGCGCCGCGGCCGGGCGGGACACCGGCCGGAACTTCCACACGGTGATCCCGATCAGGACCCAGAGAACCACGATGTCGAGCAGGGCGAGGCCGTACTGACCGAATCCGAAGAAGATGGGCGTCCAGATCGCGTTCAGCGCCAGCTGCGCGGCGTACCAGTTGAGCGCGGGCGTCCAGCCGGCCCGCCGCCAGACCAGCCAGCCGCTCACCGCGATCATCACGTAGAGCACCGTCCAGACCGGCCCGAACAGCCACGACGGCGGCGCCCAGGCGGGACGCTCCAGCGCCTGGTACTCCGAGGCGGTGCCGGCCACCCCGAGCCCGCCGAGCAGGGCGGCGAACGCGGCCGCGGCGCCGAACCCGGCCAGCGCCAGCCACGGGTTGACGGAGCGGCCCGGACGCACCACGTGACTGGTCATGCGGTTCGGGTACCCCGGGATCAGGGGAACGAATCCGCCGCCTGCCGGACCAGGCCGGTGATCACCCAGTCCGCGACCCGGGCGAAGTCCGGCGCCGGGCCGCCCGCCCCCTCGGCGAAGACCGCGGCCAGCCGGGGGAACCCACCGCTCGTGATCACCTCGCCCAGCTGCGTGGCCTGCTCGGCCCCGGTCGGGTCCCCGGCCAGCTCGCCGGCGACATAGGTGGCGACGAAGCCGGTCAGCATGCCGAGCAAGGTCATCCGGGTCATCCCGGGCAGTCCGGCCGGCTCCAGCGCGCCCAGCCCGTGCTCCAGATAGCCGATCAGGTTGCGGCCGGTCAGCGCCCGCCCGGCCAGGGCGCCGGGCAGCCACGGGTGCCGGCGCATGAGGTCGCGCTGGGTGCAGACCAGGGCGAACACGTCGGCGCGCCAGTCACCGGTGAGCGCGGGCAGCTCCGGCTCGCCGGCCACCGCGTCCACCATCAGGTCGATCAGGCGCTCCCGGTCCGGCACATAGGTGTAGAGCGACATCGCGCCCGCGCCGATCTCCGCGGCCACCCGCCGCATGGTGACGGCGTCCAGCCCGTCGGCGTCGGCCAGCCGGATCGCGGCGTCGACGACCTGCTCACGTGTGTACGCCGGAGGACGACCTCGAGCCATGTGACATCTCCTGTTACTATTTTCGGTACAGCGTACGAAAAAGGGAGCCGGACATGCGCAGACTGCCCTTGCCCCTCCGATTGATGCAGCGCCGGGCCCGCAGGGGCCCCGCCGCACGCTACGACGTCGCCTGGGAGCCGGCCGTGCCGGTGCCCGGCCCGGCCGGGAAGCTGCTCACCGACCACTACGCGCCGATCACCACCGAGCCGTGCCCGACCGTCCTGCTGCGGGCGCCGTACATCCGGGCCGGCTTCCCGTTCAACTGGCTCTACGGCCTGCTCGTCGCCGAGCAGGGGTTCCACGTGCTGTTGCAGACCACCCGCGGCACCGGCGGCTCGGACGGCGAGTTCCACTCCTGGGGCAACGAGACGGCCGACGGCCTGGCCGCGGTCGAGTGGATCCGCAAGCAGGAGTGGTTCACCGGCGACCTGTTCACGCTCGGCGCCAGCTACACGGCGTACACCCAGGCCAGGCTCGCGGAGAACCCGCCACCGGAGTGGCGCGCCGCGATCGTGCAGCTGGCGCACTTCGACCCGCACCGGTTCTTCTGGTCGGGCGGCGCGTTCGCCCTCGAACGCGCCCTGGTGGGCGGGATGGGCCTGTTCGACGGTGCCGCGCAGACGCTCTGGACCAACGTCAAGGCCATCGCCCGGCTCCAGCGGCACCTGAAGCGGACCCTCTTCGAGGTGCCGTTGTCCGAGAGCTATCAGCTGCTCTACAAGGGCCGGCGCCCGGAGTTCGAGCGCTGGCTGTCCTCGCCGGACGCCGCCGACGAGAAGTGGGCGGGCGCCGACGGCACCGCGGCGATCTCCGCGGTGGAGATCCCGGTGAGCCTGAGCGCCGGCTGGCACGACCTCTCCACCGATCAGGTGATCGACGTCTATCAGCGGCGCCGCGCCGCCGGGCTGCCGGTCGACCTGCTGATCGGCCCGTGGACCCACACCAGCGCCCTGGAGCAGGGCTGGGCGGAGGTCTTCGGCCAGACGATGCGCACGCTGCGCGGCGAGACGCCGGCGCAGCCGGTGCGGATCCACGTCGGCGGCGCCGACGAGTGGCGCGATCTCCCCGACTGGCCGCCGGCCGCGACCGCGCTCCGCCTGCACCTGGGTGAGCAGACGTTGCAGTCAGACCCAGGACCGAATTCGACCACTTTTCGGTACGACCCACAGGATCCGACCCCGAGCATCGGCGGAGCTCTGCAGTCACCGACCCAGGGCACGCGCGACAACGCGCCGCTGGAGAAGCGCCCGGACGTGGCCGTCTTCACCGGACCGGTGCTGGACGAGGCGGTCGAGGTGATCGGCGAGGTGCACGCCGAGTTCGACGCGACCACCACCGCGGTCAGCGGCGACCTGTTCGCCCGGCTCTGCGACGTCGACCCGTCCGGAAAGTCGATCAATGTCTGCGACGGCCTCACCCGGTTCACCGGCGACAGCCGGGTCGCCGTGGCGATGGGCTCCACCGCGCACCGGTTCCGGCCCGGGCACCGGATCCGGCTGCTCGTCGCGGGCGGGGCGCACCCGAGGTTCCTGCGCAATTACGGCACCGGCGAACCGCCCGGCCCGGCCACCCGGATGGTCGCGACCGAGACCACCGTCCGGCACACGTCGGTTCTGGTGCTCCCGGTTGTTTAGCGCTCCTCGATGCGGGGGTAAGGCGTCGCCGCCCCCATCTCGCGTGGTGATCCGCCGATGCGCCGAGCGTCGGCGAATCACCACGCGAGCACTTCCCCACATCGAGGAGCTCTCATGTCCCTTCCCGGCCTCTTCTACATCATCGCGGTCATCCTGCTGATCCTGGCGGCGTTGCCGATCAGCACCCGCGGTATCAGCCTGGCCCTGCTGGGCGCGGCCTTCGCCCTGCTCGGGTTCTCCTGGGACACCATCACGGCCTGACCGTTCTGCTCCTCCGTCACCGTCACGCGGTGGCCGTGGTGCTCACAGCCACCGTCACGCGGTGACCGTCCGGCGGTAGACGACGGCCTGCCACGGGCCGAGAGTGAGGTCCACCGGCGCCGGTTCCACGTTGGTCAGCAACAACTCGGCCGACGACCAGGCGCCCGCGTCCTCGATCTCGGCCCGTACCGTCTCCCCGGTGAAGTTGCCGATCACCAGCAGTTCGGTGCCGCCGAGGCACCGGGTGAAGGCGTAGAGCCGCTCGTCCTCGGGCAGCAGCATGGTGAAGTCACCGCCGGCCACCGCCGGCTCGGTGTGCCGCAGCTCGATCAGCTTGCGGTAGTAGTGGAAGACCGACTCGGGGTCGGCCCGCTGTGCCGCGGCGTTGATCTCGGCATGGTTCGGGTTCACGGCCAGCCAGGGCGTGCCGGTGGTGAAACCGGCCTGCGGCGAGCCGTCCCACTGCATCGGGGTCCGCGCGTTGTCCCGGCCGCGGGCCCGCAGGACGGTCAGCACCTCTTCGGCGGAGCGCCCCTCCAGTTCGAGGGCCTGCCGGTACTGCCCGAGCGCCTCGATGTCGCGGAAGTCCTCGATCCCGCCGAACGGGTAGTTCGTCATCCCGAGCTCTTCGCCCTGATAGACGTACGGCGTGCCGCGGTGCAGGTGCAGCACGGTGCCGAGCATCTTCGCCGACGCCACCCGGTACGCGGGGCTGTCGTCGCCGTACCGGGAGACGACCCGCGGCTGGTCGTGGTTGTTCCAGTAGAGGCTGTTCCAGCCCAGGTCGGCGAGCCCGGCCTGCCATCGCCCGAGGATCGCCTTGAGCTGGGTGAGCTGGAGCGGCATCAGCAGCCACGGGTCGGGTCCCCGGTCCACCCAGACGTGGTCGAACTGGAAGACCATGTCGACCTCGTGCCGGTCCGGGTCGGTGTGCAGCCGGGCCTCCGCCACCGTGACACCGGGCATCTCACCGACGGTCAGCAGACCCTCCCGGCCGGCGAAGACCTCGCGGTGCATCTCCTGGAGGAACTCGTGCAGGCGGGGACCACCGATGAAACCGGCCGAGCCGTCCGCGTACGCGGCGCCGGCGCTCAGCCGCCCGTCCGGCAGGGAGCCGTCCGGACCGACCGCCTTGGAGATCATGTTGATGACGTCCATCCGGAAGCCGTCCACCCCGCGGTCCAGCCACCAGCGCATCATGGCGTAGACAGCCTGCCGGACCTCAGGGTTCTCCCAGTTCAGGTCCGGCTGCTTGGGTGAGAACAGGTGCAGGTAGTACTCGCCGGTCTTCTCGTCGTACTCCCAGGCCGGCCCGCCGAACACGGAGCCCCAGTTGGTCGGCTCGGCCCCCGGCGTCCCCGCCTGGATCCCGGCCCGCGCCGGCCGCCACCAGTACCAGTCCCGTTTCGGGTTGTCCGGTGACGAGCGGCTCTCCAGGAACCACGGGTGCTCGTCCGAGCTGTGGTTCACCACCAGATCCATGATCAGCTTCATGCCGCGCTCGTGCACGCCGGCCAACAGCTCGTCGAACGTCGCCAGGTCACCGAAGGCCGGCTCGATGTCCTGGTAGTCGCTGATGTCGTACCCGTTGTCGTCCTGCGGCGAGGGGTAGATGGGGGACAGCCACAACACGTCCACACCGAGCTCGGCCAGGTGGTCGAGGTGGTCGATGATGCCGCGCAGGTCGCCCATGCCGTCGCCGTCGGAGTCCGCGAAGCTCCGCGGGTAGATCTGGTAGACGACCGCCTTCTTCCACCACGAATCCGTCATTCGTCTTCTCTAACACGAGAACGGGGCCGGGACCGGGCATGCATACTGACCACGTGGTTATGACCAGAAATTCTTTTTTGTCATGAAGGTCGCACTGTTGGGGCCGATCGCCTGGCGTACGCCGCCACGGCACTACGGCCCCTGGGAGTTGATCACCAGCCTGCTGGCCGAGGGGCTGACCGCACGGGGCGTCGACGTCACGCTCTTCGCCACCCTCGACTCGGTCACCGGAGCCACCCTCGACGGCGTCGTGCCGACCGGGTACGAGGAGAGCGACGAGATCGACGGCCGGGTCTGGGAGGCCATCCACGTCAGTCACGCGCTGGCCCGCTCCGGCGAGTTCGACCTGATCCACAACCACCTGGACTGGCTTCCGCTCGCCTTCTCCGCGCACTGCCGGGCGCCGATGCTCACCACCGTGCACGGCTTCTCGGGGCAGAACATCCTCCCCGCGTACCGCCGGGCCCGGTCGCACTTCGTCTCGATCTCGGACAGCGACCGCTCCCCCGACCTGGACTATCTGGCCACCGTCCACCACGGCGTCGACCTGTCCGGGCTCCCGGTGCATCCGGACGGCGGCGACGACCTGATCCTCTTCGGGCGGATCCACCCCGACAAAGGGACCGACATCGCCATCGAAATCGCCCGCCGGGCCGGCCGGCGTCTGGTGATGTGCGGAATCGTGCAAGATCGTGAGTTCTTCGCCGAACGCGTGGAACCGCACGTCGACGGCGACCGGGTGGTCTATCTCGGTTCGATCGGGCCGGACGAGCGCGGAACCATTCTCGGATCCGGCGCCGCGCTGCTGCACCCGATCCGGTTCGCCGAGCCGTTCGGGCTCTCCGTGGTCGAGTCGATGGCCTGCGGCACGCCGGTGGTCGCGTACCGCAGAGGGTCGATGCCCGAGGTGGTCGACGAGGGGGTGACCGGCCGCCTGGTCGACACGGTCGACCAGGCGGTCGCCGCGGTCGAGCGGATCGGGGAGATCGACCGGGTCGCCTGCTCCGCGCGTGCCCGGCAGCGGTTCTCGGCCGACCGGATGGTCGACGAGTACCTGACGATTTACCGAAAAATCGTCAGCTGATTAGGTAGATCTTGTTAACGTCGCAATGTGAATTGCGCGTTAACCGGGCCCTTTTTTCGGACCGTCTCCGCGCCGTTCTCGCGCGGTTTACGACACCGTGCCCGCGCGCGCTGAGTCCGTGCTGCGGATAGGCAGCCGGCCGAGGAGAAAGGCCCTGTCATGCCCGCGACATACGGGTTCCTGAGCACTTATCCCCCCACCCAATGCGGTTTGGCGACATTCAATGCCGCACTGGCGACACATCTCACCGCCGGCGCCGCCGGCTCCGGTGTGGTGCGGTTGCTCGCCGGCGACAGCGCCGGCGGAGGGATCGCTCTGGACCGGGCCGCGCCCCGCGTCGTGCACACCTGGCACACCGACCGGCCCGGCGGCTGGGTCGCCGCCACCACCGCCCTCAACCGCTTCGACGTGGCGATCGTGCAGCACGAGTACGGCATCTACCCGGGCGACGCGGGCGCCGAGATCCTGCCGGTGCTGCGCGCCCTGCGAGTGCCGGTGATCGTCGTGCTGCACACCGTGCTGACCCACCCGGACCCGTTGCAGCGCAGCGTCCTGGAACAGATCGGCGCGGCCGCCGACGCCGTCGTCACGATGACCGACACCGCCCGGTGCCGGCTCACCACGCACTACGACGTCGACTCCCGCAAGATCACGGTGATCCCGCACGGCGCCGGCAGCCACGCCGGTGTGCCCCGCGAGGACCACGACCGTCCGCACCTGCTCACCTGGGGACTGCTCGGGCCGGGCAAGGGCATCGAGTGGGCGCTACGGGCGCTCGCGCTGCTCGGCGACGTGGCGCCGAGCCCGGTCTACACAGTGGCCGGGCGGACCCACCCCAAGGTGCTGGAACAGCAGGGCGACGTCTACCGGGACTCGCTGAAGGCGCTCGCCGAGGAGCTGGGCGTCGCCGACCAGGTGCGCTGGTCGGACGTCTATCTGGAGGCGGCCGACCTGTCCCGGCTGATCCGCTCGGCGGACGCCGTGGTGCTCCCCTACGACTCGACCGAGCAGGTCACCTCCGGGGTGCTGATCGAGGCGGTCGGCGCCGGGGTGCCGGTGGTGGCCACCGAGTTCCCGCACGCCGTGGAGCTGCTGGCGGACGGGCCGGGGCTGCTCGTACCACATCAGGATCCGGAGGCGATGGCGATGGCCGTCCGCCGGGTGCTCGCCGAGCCCGGTCTGCCCGGCCGGCTCACCGGCCTGGCCGGCGGCCCGACGCTGCGCTGGCCCGCGGTGGCCGCGCGCTACCAGTCCCTGGCGGCCCGCCTGGTGGCCGGCCGCCGCCCGCTGGCCGCCGCCACGATCCCCGCATGAGCACTTTCCGGCGTGGTGACTCGGCATCCGGAGCGCACCCCACGAACCAGCGTGGGGACTTCGGGTGCGGAGCGCGCCGCAGGTCACCACACAGGTTCGAGGGGCCGGGAGGTGGGGTGGCGTGACGTCCCCGCTGCGGCTGATCCCTCCGCCGATCCGGCTCGTGGACGCTCCGGAACCGCGCTGGGACCACGTGTTCCGGCTCTCCGACGACACCGGGCTGCTCGAGCACGCGCGCAACGCGATCGCCCGGCGCGAGCACGGCTACTGCGTCGACGACGTGTCGCGTGGCCTGCTGCTCGCCTGCCGGGAGCCGCGCCCGGCACCGGAGCTGATCCGGCACGCCGAGCGCTACCTGGCCTTCCTCACCCACGCGCAGGGCGCCGACGGCTCGTTCCGCAACCGGCTGAGCTACGACCGGCGGTGGCTGGACGAACCGTCGCCGGGCGACTGGTGGGGCCGGGCCCTGTGGGGGCTCGGCACCGCCGCCGCCCGGGGCGGGACCGGCGGGATCCGGCGCGAGGCGATGAACGCGTTCCGCCAGGGCGTGCGCTGCCGGTCGCCCTGGCCGCGCGCGATGGCCTTCGCCGGGCTCGGCGCCGCCGAGGTGCTGCGCGCCGACCCGCACGACCGGGACGCCGCCCGGCTGCTCGGCGACGCGGCGACCGTGGTCGGGGTGCCCGGCTCGGACCCGGACTGGGCCTGGCCGGAACGCGAGCTGACGTACGCGAACCCGTCGCTCGCCGAGGTGGTGATCGCCGCCGGCGACCTGCTCGGCGACGAGGGCCTGCTCGCCGACGGGCTGCGGATGCTCTCCTGGCTCTGCGACATGCAGGACAACCACGGCCACCTCTCGACCGTCCCGGTCGGCGGGTGGCGGCCCGGGGTCGCGCGGCACCGGTTCGACCAGCAGCCGATCGAGGCCGCCGCCACCGCGGACGCCTGCGCCACGGCCGCCGCGGTCACCGGGGACGAGCGCTGGGACGCCCCGCTGTTCCAGGCGATCACCTGGTTCCTCGGCGACAACGACACCGGAACGGTGATGTACGACCCGGAGACTTCCGGTTGTTATGACGGATTGACGGCTGATGGTCCTAATCTGAACCAAGGAGCCGAATCCACCCTCGCGCTCGTCTCCACGCTGCAGCATGCCCGCACGCTGGCGAGCCGGAGCGCGACCCGACCGTCAGGCGGCCTAGCGTGACCGCAACTGTGAATACGCAAGACGTCACCCGTCACAACATCACCATGACGCCGGATGCCCGCCGGGTGGTGATCAAGCTGTTCGTGCCGGGCGAGGACGCGCACATCACCCACAACCGGGCGTCCTGCCTGATCGAACGGGTCCTCCAGCTCGACGAGTCGGACATCAGCACGCTGCTGGACGACGTGCTGAGCCGGTTCTCCGGCCGGCACCACGACGTCCTCGGCGTCTTCCAGCACCACTACGAGGTGGTCCAGCACCGGGTCCCGGCCGAGATCGAGCTGTCCCCGGCCGCCCGCACCCTGATCGGCGCGTACTTCAGCCACGAGTTCTCGGTGGAGGCCGCGGCCCTGTGCAACCCGTCGATCGTGCCGCACCCGGACCAGAGCGACCTCGCGCCGGGCGAGCTGCGCGCCGCGCTCAGCCTGCGGCAGATCGGCGAAGGACACATCTCCTCGATCGGGTTCTGCAGCGTGGTGCTCGGCCCGGGCTCGGCGATGCGGCTGGAGGACCGGGGCGGCCCGCTGGGCATCGGCCAGCGGGTCGGCGCGAAACACATGAAGCACCAGCTCTTCGCGGCGCTGGGCGACGAGGACATCGACAACGAGGCCTCGGCGTACGTGCTCGGCGCCCTGCCGGACCGGTACGACGACCAGATCTTCGAGGACATCCTGAGTCACCTGCCGGCGGAGATCCTGGCCCGGCCCAGCACCCCGATGACCCTGGAGCTGATCCGGCGGATCGTCGGCGACGACTACGCGGTCACCTTCCCTGCCACCATGCCGCTGCACCAGCGGGTGATGTGGCCCACCACGCCCTCGGAGAGCCGGGGCATGGAGGACGCCCGCTTCGTGCAGGTGATCGACCCGGACGGGCGGCCGGCCTACCAGGCGACCTACACGGCGTACGACGGGTTCAACATCGCCGGCCGGGTGATCTACAGCCGGGACCTGCGGCACTTCGAGGTGACAGCGCTGCACGGCCCGGCCGCCCGCAACAAGGGCATGGCCCTGTTCCCGCGTTACATCAACGGCCGGAAGATGGCCCTCTGCCGTTCCGACGGCGAGACGCTCGGCCTCGCCATCCGCGACGAACAGCACCGCTGGCAGCCGGCCGGTCCGCTGCTCGTCCCGCACCGCGGCTGGGACCTGATCCAGGTCGGCAACTGCGGTTCACCGATCGAGACCGAGGCCGGGTGGCTGGTGCTCACCCACGGCGTCGGCCCGATGCGGCGGTACGCGATCGGCGCGATGCTGCTCGACCTGGAGAACCCGGAGCGGGTCATCGCGGACCTGCCGCAAGGCCTGATCGACCCGGACGAGATCGAACGGGAGGGGTACGTGCCGAACGTGCTCTACTCCTGCGGTGGGCTCGTGCACGACGGGCGGTTCTGGCTGCCGTACGCCTCCAGCGACGTGCGGATCAGTTTCGCCAGCATGCCGCTGGACCGCCTGCTGCACCGGATGGTCCCGGTCACCTGACCGCTTCGTCCTCCCGGCGCCGCACCCGATCCCGGGTGCGGCGCCAACCTTTCACGGCCCCGCGTCGTCTGGAAAACCATGAGTACGGACGACTCCTTCGTGGCGTTCGTGTCCGCCCGCTCCGCGCGGCTGGTCGCCTACGCGGAGCTGCTCTGCGGCGACCGCGAGCGGGCCCGCGACCTGGTACAGACCGTGCTGACCCGGGCCTACCCCCGCTGGGACCGGATCGAGCAGGACGACCCGTACGGCTACGTGTGCCGGGCCGTCACCAACTCGGTGACGGACTGGTGGCGCCGGGCGCACCGGCGACGCGAACAGCTGGTGGAGACGCTGCCGGAGAACTCGTCGACGGTGGACGAGACAGCCGCCCTCGCCGACCGGCACACCCTGGTGGCCGCGTTGCAGCAGCTGACCGTCGCCGAGCGGTCCGTGGTGGTGCTGCGGTACCTGCACGACTACACGGAACGTGACGTCGCCCAGATCCTCGGGGTCCAGGTCGGCACGGTGAAATCGACGTGCCACAAGGCGCTCCGCAAGTTGCGGGTGGCCATCGACCCCGATCCGGGCATGGCGGCCACCCGGACGAGCCGAGGGGACAACTGATGCGCACCTCCGACCTTCGGGACGCCCTGAACGAGGTCGCGGCCGGGACGGCGCCCCTGTCGGCCGCCGACGTGCTCGCCGCCGGCAAACGGCACCGGCGCCACCGGCGGGCGGCCGCTGTCACCGGTGCGGCGCTGGCGGTCTTCGCTGTCACGGCGGTCGTGCTGGTGGCGCCGTGGCGGCAGGACGCCCAGCCCGTACCCCTGCCGGCAGAACCGCGACCGACCGCTTCCGTGACGTGGTCGCCGAGTGCGCCGCCGCCCTCGTCGGCGGCACCCGCGTACCCGGATCCCTCGGCGATGTCGCAGCGTTACGAGTTCTTCCCGGAGACGAAGCTGGGCCCGATCTCCAGCCGCACCATGATCGCCGACCGGGAGACCGAGGGGCCCGGCAAGCGGATCGAGCTGCTGCGCACCCGCGAGCGCTTCGCCCTGCCGCCGGGCCACCCGCACGCCGACCGGCAGGAGGACACGACGATCTCCGGGGTGCCGGTCCGGATCGAAGTGATCGGCGCCGCGCAGCAGATCTCCTGGATCCAGAGCGGGAACCTTTACACGCTGACCGTGGTGGACCGGACCGAGGCGGACACCCGGGAGCTGGTCAGCTTCATCATGCTCTGGTACCAGCGGAAGCGTTAACCCGGGCTACACGGTGCCGGCCACCACCCAGATGGTCAGGACGGCCAGGAAGGTGCCACTCGCCCCGGCCGCGTCGACGCACGCCAGCCACTCGTCGCGCAGGCCCGGCGGGGTGGCCCAGGCTTCCTCCGGCACGTGCGGGTTGACCATCGGCAGCACCACGGCAGCCGAGGCCGGAGTGTCGAAGAAGCAGGTCACCGGGGTCGCCTCGAGCGCGGAGAGCCCGGCCGCGACGAGCCGGCGGCGCAGCGTACGCCCCATGTCGAACTGTGTCGGGGTGAAGTGCCCGCGGGTGTGTGACATGACCATGTCGCCCAGCCCGGACGGCATCCCGTCGAAGGCCAGCGACGCCCAGTCGGTGTCGATCAGGCAGATCCGGCCGCCGGGGCGGGTCACCCGGATCAGCTCGGAGATCGCCAGCTCGGCGTCCTCGACGTGCTGGAGGACCCGCTCGCACCAGACGCCGTCGACGCTGTCGTCGCGCAGGTCCAGCCTGCACACGTCGCCGGTCAGGTACCGCACGTTGCTGCCGTCGTGCCGGCCGATCGCGGCGGCGGTGATCGCCGCGGAGTGGTCGAGGGCCACGACCTCACCCTCGTCGCCCACCTCGGCGGCCAGCAGCCGGGCCACCTCACCGCCGCCGGAGCCCGCGTCCATCAGACGCTGCCCGAGCGCCGGGCGGAGCGCGCCGAGCGCCGCCGCGCGAACCCGGCGGATCTCCGGGTGCCGACCCATCGCGGTCAGCGCGTCCAACACCAGCGCGGTCATCGGCTCGGGAAGACCGTCGATGTCGGAAAACGGAGTCCGTTCTTTCTGCATCGCTCGATTGTTCCCGCGCGAAGGGCTGTTCGACGGTCCCCGTCATCCATCCGACATGAGCCTCATTCATCACGCTGTGTAGTGAGGCGTGCGTCACTGGTAACGGTGGGGCTGGTGTGCAACAGGACGGCAACGGATGTGAAAAACTTCCGGGCATGATCGAGCGGGTTAGGTTCGGGCTGGTCGGGTACGGCACCGGCGGCCGGGTGTTTCACGCGCCGCTGATCGCCTCGGCGGAGAACATCGACTTCGCCGGAGTGGTCACCACGTCGGCCGACCGTCGCGCCCAGGTCGCGGCGGATCTCCCCGGCGTCCGGACATATGATTCGATCGCCGGCCTGGCCGCCGACGGGGTGCAGGGGGTGGCGATCTCCACGCCGGTCGCGACCCACGCCACGCTGGCCCGGGAAGCGATCGCGCTCGGCCTGGCCGTGGTGGTCGACAAGCCGTTCGCCGGGGACGCCGAGACCGCCCGCAAGGTCGTCACTGAGGCCGAGGCGGCGGGCGTGCCGCTGACGGTCTATCAGAACCGGCGCTGGGACTCCGACTTTCTGACCATCCGCAAGCTGCTCGAGAAGGGCTCGCTCGGCGAGGCCCGCCGCTTCGAGTCCCGGATGGAGCGCTGGGCGCCGGACCGCACACCCAAGGCCGCCGGCGGTGGCACCCTCCTCGACTTCGGCTCGCACCTGGTCGACCAGGCGCTCCAGCTGCACGGCCCGGCCACCCGGGTGTACGCGGAGATGCGCGGCGAACCCCTCGACGACGACTTCTTCGTGGCGTTGCACCACACCTCGGGCGTCGAGTCCCACCTGTGGGGCAGCTGGCGGCAGGCCGGCCCCGGGCCGCGGTTCCGGGTGACCGGCTCGGCCGGCACCTACATCTCCCGGGAGCTCGACCACCAGGAGACGCTGCTCAAGGACGGCCGCACCCCGGCGAAGCTCGGCGACCGCTGGGGCGTGGAACCCGAGCACCGCTGGGGCCACCTGTTCCGCGGCGCGACCGGCGCCCCGGTCGAGAGCTGCCGCGGCCGGTGGGACACCTTCTACCCGGCGGTCGCCTCGGCGGTGCTGGGCTCCGGCCCGCTGCCGGTCGACCCGTGGGACTCGGTGCGCGCCATAGAGGTCCTCGACGCCGCCCGCCGCAGCGCCGCCACCGGCACCGCGATCTCCCTGACCTGACCCGGGCAGCCCACCGCAGTTCCGCCAGCCGGCGCTACCCACCCGACGCCCGCCCACCCGACGCCGCCCAACCGGTGTGTGAAGTTTCGGTTCGATATGAGCCGAAACTTCACACGCGGCATGATGCCGGCGCGTTTCGGCTGCCTCACCGCCGGCTGGGTCGTGGTCACGGGTAGGCGCGTGGCTGGACGTCGTCGTCGATCACGCGGGCGGTGGCCAGCACGTCGGCGAAACGGTCCGGGCCGAGGTCGAGTCCGGCCGGGACCCAGCTGATCTCGGTGCTGTCAGCTTCGGTCATCGCGGTCAGAACCTGTCCAGGTGCGAGACCGGCCGACTGCAGCGCGCGGATCTCCCGGACATTGATCCCCGGCGGGAGCGGCCCGTTGCCGAGGTCTGTGCCGTAGCGGACACTCCCGCCGTGCTCCAGGAAGCCCCGCAGATTGCCGACGGCGACCTCACGCGCCGGGTCGGGATCACCCCAGCCGTGGATGTCGAGCGTGCTGATCCAGCGCATCCGGGCGGCACAGTCCCGCAGGAGAGCGTCCTCGAGCCGCTCTGTCCAGGGCGTATGCGCCAGGATGTCGGCACCGGCGGCGTAGGCGGCGGCAACCGTCCCGGGCCCCTCGGCGTGCACGACGACCTCCAGGCCGGCGGCGTGCGCGGCGTCGGCGAGAGCCCTGAGCGTCGGTTGCGGCAGTAGAGGACCACCGGCGTGAGCGGTCACCTTGATCAACGTCGCGCCGCCGGACCAGGCGGCCGCCACCGCGTCGCCGGCGTCCGCCGGGGAGTGGACCTCTCGCCAACTGCCGGCCGGTGCCCACGCGCGGTCACTGGGATAGCCGCCGGGAGCGGTCAGGAAAAAACCGGCATATCGGATCTGCGGCAGCTTCGACCCGGGCCGCCGGGCTCGGGTCGCCAGTTCTTCGACCTTTGCCGGTACGCCACCGAGGTCCCACACCGACGCGATCCCCCCGGTGCGAACCGTGCCGAGGTCGACCAGCGCCGAGTGCACATGGGCATCGACCAGCCCCGGCAGCAGCGTGCCCGGGAAACGGCGGGTGCCCTCGGCCGGCGCGAGCTCGGCCGGAACCGGCTTGACCACCCCGTCCGCGGCGACGCGCAACGCCACACCGGCCCGGAGCCGTCCACCCCACCACACCGTGTCGGCAGTCAGCCACCCGATCCGCGGCGTGACCGTCGGCCGCCGTCCCCCGGCAGCGGCTCCGCCCGGAGCCCCGGCCCCACCGCCGGACGTGCCGCACGCCGACCGCAGACCGGCCAACGCACAGCCGCCCCCTGACGCCCCACCACAGCAGCCCGCGCCGGGCGCCGAGCCCGGCGAAGAACCCGCGCCAGAAGTGGACGCCGGGCCGGCGGCGGACGCCGGCTCCTGGGTCTCCCGGCTCACCGCTGCTTCTCGACCAGGTCGCGCAGGACCGACAGCCCCTGACAGACCTCACCGAAGCTGGTGCTCAACGGCGCCGGCCCGATGCGCAGCCCGTCCGGCCGCCGATAGTCCGGGATCACCCCGCTGTCCCACAGCGGCTCCAGCAGCTGCTCGAAGCCGGCCCGCCGCAACGTCACGTGCCCACCCCGGCGGCCGGCCTCCCGCGGGCTTGCCACGGTCACCCCGTGCGGGGCCAGCCAGGCCTCCGCCAGCTCCAGCACGAACCCGGTCAGCAGCAGTGACTTGGCCCGCACCGCGTCGATCCCGGCTTCGGCGAGCATGTCCAGGTTGGCGTGCAACGGCACCATGGCCAGGATCGGCGGTGTCCCGCTGAGCAGGGCCCGGATGCCCGGCGCCGGCTCGTACCCGTGGCCCATCTCGAACGACGCCCGGTGCCCCATCCAGCCTTGGATGGGCTGGCGCACCGTGTCCTGCAGCGAGCGCCGCAGATAGGCGAAGGCCGGCGCCCCGGGCCCGCCGTTCAGATATTTGTAGGTGCACCCGACGGCGAGGTCGACGCCCCACTCGTCGAGGGAGATCGGCACCGATCCGGCCGAGTGGCACAGGTCCCACATGGTCAGCGCGCCGGCCGCGTGCGCGATCCGGTTGATCTCCGCCACGTCGGCGAGCCACCCGGACCGGTACGCCACGTGGGAGAACAGCACCAGCGCGGTGTCCTCGTCGACGGCTTCGGCAACCTGGGACGGCTCGATGCCGGTCAGCGGGTCCGTGGTGATCCAGACGAGCGAGAGGCCCTGCGCGGCGGCGATGCCTTCCAGGACGTACCGATCGGTGGGGAAGTTGTCGGTGTCGAGCACGACCTTGCGCCGCCCCGGCCGGGCGGCCACCGCGGCCGTCGCGAGTTTGTAGATCAGCACCGTGGTGGAGTCGGCGATCACGGTCTGCCCGGGCGCTGCGCCCAGCGCCACCGCGCCGAGCCGGTCGCCGAGGGTGAGCGGCCATTCCAGCCAGCCTTCGGTCCAGCCGCGGATCAGCCGGCCGCCCCACCGGTCGCGGACGAACTCGTCCATCAGCCGGGCGGTGGCTTCGAGGGGCCGCCCGAGCGAGTTGCCGTCCAGATAGGAGAGCAGTTCACCGGCGGGTGGGGTGATGAATCTGTCCCGGTAGGGGGCGAGCGGGTCGGCCGCGTCCAGAGCCGCGGCGCGGGCCGGCAGATCGTCGCTCAACGAGGCACTCCGACTTCGGTACGAACGGCGTAGAGCTCCGGGAAGAATGTCAGGTCGAGCGCCGCCTTCAGGAACGCGACCCCGCTGGAGCCGCCGGTGCCGCGTTTGAAGCCGATGGTGCGTTCCACCGTCTTGAGGTGGCGGAACCGCCAGAGCTGGAAGTTCTCCTCCAGGTCGACGAGTTCCTCGCACGCCTCGTAGACGTCCCAGTTCTGTTCGGCGTTCTCATAGATGTGCTGGAAGACCGGCACCAGGTCGGCGTGGTACTCGTACGGCTCGGTGACGTCGCGCTGCAGGATCTCCACCGGCACCTGGTGGCCGCGGCGGGCCAGGAAGTGCAGGAACTCGTCGTAGACGCTGGGCGTCCCGAGCGCGTCCTCGAGCAGGGCGAGCGCCGCCGGGTGGTCCTTGAAGAGTGCGAGCATCCGCCGGTCCTTGTTGCCGAGCCGGAACTCGATCGCCCGGTACTGGTACGACTGGAAGCCCGAGGACGTGCCCAGGAAGCTGCGGAACTCCGCGTACTCGCTGGGGGTGAGGGTGGCCAGCACCGACCACTGCTCGGTGAGGGTGCGCTGGATGTGCTTGACCCGGGCCAGCCCCTTGAGCGCCGGGCGCAGCTCGTCCTTGGCCAGGTGCTCCTGCACCGCGCGCAGCTCGTGGATGACCAGTTTCAGCCACAGCTCCGAGGTCTGGTGCTGGAGGATGAACAGCAGCTCGTCATGGTGCTCGGGCACGCTGACCGGATGCTGGGCGTTGAGGATCTCGTCGAGGCGCAGGTACTCCCCGTACGAGAGATTGACCTTGAAGTCCTTGACGATGCCGTCTTCGAGGGGCCGTTGTGCCGACATGATCACTTCCTTGGGGACAGGGTCACAGCGGGCCCCAATACACCCACTGACCGTCGTGGCGGACGAACCGGCTCTTCTCCTCCAGCACGCCCGCGGTGCCTCCGTCGCGATAGTGCGCCCGGAATTCGACGGTACCCTCGGCGTCGAACAGACCGCCGCCACCGGTGCTCAGCACCTCGAGCCGCACCCAGCGCAGCCCGGGGTCGCCGGCGGCCGACTCGGGACGGGTCTGCGGATGCCAGGTGCGCAGCAGGTGGTCGGCCCGGTCCAGCGCGAACGCGCTGAAGCGCGAGCGCATCAGAGCTTCCGGGTCGGCCGCCGGCTTCCCGTCATGCACCGGACCACAACACTGCGGGTACGCCCGGAGCCCGCACGGGCAGAGCGAGGGGGTCCGGGGAGCGCGCCTGCGAGCCATGGCCCCCAGTCTTCCTCAGCCCGCCTGCTGCTCCACAACGATCGCGCTGATCACCTTCTGACAACGATCCAGCTCTTCGATGAGCCCCTGCATCTCCTCGATGGCGGACACCGCGTTCTGGGTGTCCGCGCGGATGCCGCCGACCTGGGTGCCGATCTCGCTGGTCGCGGTGGCGGTCTCGTTCGCCAGGTCCTTGACCTCGCTGGCCACCACGGCGAAGCCGCGTCCCGACTCGCCGGCCCGAGCCGCCTCGATGGTCGCGTTGAGTGCCAGCAGGTTGGTCTGTTTCGCGATCGTCGCGATCAGCTGCACCACTTTGCCGATCTCGGTGCTGCTCGCCTCCAGCCGCTGGATCACCTGCACCGCGGTCTCGGCGGCGCGGACCGCGGCCTGGGTGGCGGTGGCCATGTCGTTGCTGACGTTGGCGAGGCGGTTCGCCGAGTCCCGCTGCCGGTCCTGCGCCGACCAGTCGTTCTGCTCCCAGTCCGACATGTGCTGACGGCCCCTTTCTGCCCGATCTCCGCAAACATCCCATCCCGTCCACCGGCGGGGAGCAGTTTTTGCGAAAGACTGGGCCGGTGGACGACGCGCGGACGGTCATCGATCAGGTGTGGCGCGCCGACGCGGCCAGGGTGCTGGGTGTGCTGGCCCGCCGGCTCGGTGACCTGGATCTGGCCGAGGAGGCGCTGCAGGAGGCGGTGGCCGAGGCGCTGCGCCGGTGGGACGCGGAGGGCGTACCCCGCAATCCGCCCGGATGGCTGGTGACGACCGCCTGGCGCAAGGCCGTCGACAGGTTGCGCCGGGAGGCCACCGGCCGGGCCAAGGCGGCCGAGCTGGCGGCCGTCCCGCCCGGCCCGCCCTCGGCCGACGACCGGCTCGCCATGATCTTCGCCTGCTGTCATCCCGCGCTGCCGGAGCCGTCCCGGATCGCGCTGACCCTGCACGCCGTGGCCGGCCTGCCGGCCGAGACCGTCGCCGCCGCGTTCCTGCTGCCCCGGGCCACCGCCGCCCAGCGGCTGGTGCGCGCCAAGCGGCACCTCCGCGAGCACCGGGTCCGGATCGCCGCCCCACCGCCCGAGGAGTACGCCACCCGGCTGCCGGCCGTGCTCCGCGTGCTCTATCTGCTCTACAACGAGGGCTACCTGGCCTCCTCGGCGGACACCGCGGAGCGCCGCGACCTGGCCGGCGAGGCGCTGGAGCTGTCCCGGCAGCTCAGCGCGCTGATGCCGGGCGAGCCGGAGGTGGCCGGCCTGACCGCGTTGCTGGAGCTGCACGAGTCACGGTCGGCGGCCCGTTTCGACGCGGCCGGCCGGCTGGTCCTGCTGGAGGACCAGGACCGGGCCCGCTGGGACACCGACCTGATCGTCTCCGCGCTGCGCCGCCTGGCGCGGGCCGCCGCGAGCGACGCGCCCGGCCCGTACCAGCTGGAGGCCGCCATCGCGGCGCAGCACGCGCTCGCACCGGCCTACGAGCGGACCGACTGGGTGACCGTGCATCAGCTCTACGGCCTGCTGGCGACGATGCGGCCGACAGCGGTCGTGCTGCTCGGCCGGGCCGTGGCGACCGGTTTCGTCGACGGGCCGGAGAAGGCGCTGGCCGAGGTGGACGCCCTGGCCGGGCGGCTGGACGGGTACCGGCTGTGGCACGCGACCCGGGCCGGCCTGCTGCGCCGGCTCGGCCGGGACGCCGAGGCCGCCGAGGCGACGCGGCGGGCGCTCGCGCTGGCCACCAACCCGGCCGAGCGGGAACTGCTCACGCGTCGCCTCGACGAGCTGGATCTCAGCGCTCCATGAGCGGCCGGACCTCCACCTTGTCGCCGACGGCGGTGATGCCGGGCCAGCCGGCGGCCACCGCGACGGCCTCGTCCATGTCGTCGCACTCCAGCAGGATGAAGCCGCCGACGACCTCCTTGAGCTCCAGGTACGGCCCGTCGGTGACCTCCGGCCTGCCGTCCGGGCCCGGGCCGACCGTCTTGGCGGTGCTGGTCGGCTGCAGCTCGGCGCCGCCGTCGAGCACCTTCCCGGCCGCGGCCCATTTCTGCCACCACTGGCCGACCTCCGCCATCAGGCCGTCGGGCAGTTTCGGCTCGAACCAGTTGGTCTCGTCGCCGGTCAGGATCATCACGTAGCGCACGGTGTCTCCCGTCGAGATGGATTCAGATCATCTGGTTGACGAACGGGCCCGGGCGTAATCGACATCGCCGGCCGTCGAGCATCGCGCGGACCGCCCGCTGAAGGGCTTTCATCGTCGGATGCAAGTCTTGCCGAGCCGCTGTTCGCGCTGAGCGACGGCTTAACCGATTCACGTCGGACGGACATCTACTCCGCGTGCACCCTCGCGCGGCCCGCTCGACAGTGGCAGCATGAGGTGTCGCAAGCCTCTGTTCGTACCCGCAAGATGAAGTTCTGTTCTTGCAATAATCTGACGTAGGATTCCGTCGTGACGAAACGACTAGCCGAGGTGGCGAAGAAGGCCGGTGTCAGCGAGGCCACCGTCAGCCGGGTGCTCAACGGGCGCAGCGGCGTCTCCGAGGCGACCCGCGCGTCGGTGCTGACCGCGCTCGACGTCCTGGGTTACGAGCGGCCCACCAAACTGCGCGGCGAGCGCGCCCGGCTGGTCGGCCTGGTCCTGCCCGAGCTGCAGAACCCGATCTTCCCGGCGCTCGCCGAGGTGGTCACCGGCTCGCTCGCGCAGCGCGGATTCACGCCGGCACTGTGCGCCCGGACCATCGGCGGCGTGCCGGAGTCCGACTACGTCGAGATGCTTCTCGACCACCAGGTCTCCGGGGTGATCTTCGCCGGTGGGTCGTACGCGCTGGCCGACGCCTCGCACGAGCACTACCGTCGGCTCACCGACCGGGGCCTGCCGGTGGTGCTGGTCAACGCCGGCGTCGACGAGCTCGGCTTCCCGCGGGTCTCCACCGACGACGCCGTCGCCGTCGAGCAGGCGTACGGGCATCTGCGCTCCCTCGGGCACGAACGGATCGGCATGGTCCTGGGCCCGGAGGGACACGTCCCGTCCCGCCGCAAGCTGACCGCGATGATCCAGGTCGCCGGCTGGGAGGACGAGTCGTGCGTGGAGCGGTCGAGCTTCTCCATGGAGGGCGCCCGGGTGGCCGCGACCAAGCTGGTCGAGCGCGGGGTGACCGGCATCATCTGCGCCAGTGACGTGCTGGCGCTCGGTGCCATCCGGGCGGCCCGGCGGCTCGGCCGGGCGGTGCCGGCCGACGTGTCGGTGGTCGGTTTCGACGACTCCGCGTTCATGACCTGCACCGATCCGCCGCTGACCACGGTGCGGCAGCCGATCGAGACGATGGGCCAGGCCGCCGTGGACATCCTGGTCAGCCAGATCGAGGAGGCCCGGGTGCTCAGCGACGAGCTGCTGTTCGAGCCGGAGCTGGTGGTCCGGGGCTCCACCGGACCGGCGCCCAGCCACTGACGTCTCTTTTCAGGCCGCCGACCTTGGTCGGCGGCCTTTTTGCTGTCTACCTAAACGGGCCTACCGGGACATTCTGCTGAAATGTCTTCCGCTGCCGCGCTGCAGTCGTGTTTTTTCAAAGCACGATCGAAACCTTGCCGACACAAGTCCGCCTCGTTACAGTGACTCCACTCACTCCCTCCTGGTCGTGATCACTACACCGATAACGAAACCCTTGGATACACCCGTTCCCGAAGGGATGGACAGATGTCCGTACCGCAGTACCGGAAGGTTGCGGCGCTGGCGCTCGTGGCCGGCCTGGGGCTCAGCCTCACGGCGTGCTCCACCAAGAGCGACGACTCCGGCCAGAGCGCCGACGGCAAGGTCACCATCACGGTCGACTGCCAGCCGGTCGGTGCCCAGAAGGAGCTCCTGGCGAACTGGAACGCGGACGTCGCCGCCTTCCAGCAGGAGAATCCCGACATCACCGTCAAGAGCGTCAGCGTCGGCGAGCAGTGCAACAACCCGCCGGACTTCACCGCCCGCCTGGCCGGCGGCACCATGACCGACGTCTTCTACGGATACATGACCGACCTTCAGCAGGTGCTGGACTCCGGTCAGGCGATGGACATCTCGTCGTTGGTCAGCAAGGACTCCATCCCGACCTGGGACAGCGTCGACCCGGCGCTGAAGGACGTCTTCAGCGCCGACGGCAAGCTCTACGCGGTGCCGGTGAAGAACTACTCGATGGGCCTGGTCTACAACAAGACCCTCTTCGCCAAGGCCGGCCTCGACGCGAACAACCCGCCGAAGACCTGGGCCGAGGTCCGCGCCGCGGCCAAGAAGATCTCCGGGCTCGGCGACGGCATCGCGGGATATTCGGAGTACAGCGCCGGCAACACCGGCGGCTGGCACTTCACCGCGCTGCTCTACTCCCAGGGCGGACAGATCCTGAGCGAGGACGGCAAGAAGGCGGCCTTCAACAACGCCCAGGGCAAGCAGGTCCTGCAGAACCTCAAGGACATGCGGTACGGCGACAACAGCATGGGCAGCCGCCAGCTGCTGCAGTGGGGCGACCTGCTGACCAACGCCGGCGCCGGCAAGGTCGGCATGTTCATCGGCGCGCCGGACAGCACGCAGGCGATCGTCAGCCAGTTCCAGGGCAAGTACGAGGACTGGGCGATGGCACCGCTGCCCGGCCAGGACGGCCCCGCCAAGGGCACCCTGGGCGGCGGCGAGGGCTACTTCTTCAAGAAGGACCTCACCCCGGAGCAGGTCAAGGCCGGGCTCAAGTGGCTGGCGTACCAGAAGCTCACCCCCGGCAAGGGCCAGTTCGACTACGTGCGGGCCAAGCCGCAGAACTACCCGGTGGGCCTGCCGCAGCCGCTGCTGTTCGCGGGCGGCAGCGAGGCACAGAAGCAGGAGCTGGAGCTGCGCAAGGCGAACGCCAACGTGGACACCGCCAACTTCGCGCTGTTCGAGGCGACCCCGGTGCCGATCAAGGGTGAGCCGCGCAACGCCCAGGCGATCTACGCGGTGCTCGACTCGGCGATGTCCGGTGTCCTGACCGACCCGAACGCGAACATCGACGCGCTGCTCAAGACGGCCGAGGAGAAGGTCAACCAGCTGCTGGCCGCCGGCAGCTGACCCGGAGGGTGCGGGGACCGGCCGGTCCCCGCACCGCCCGAACGATTACAGGAGAACGTTCCTTGGCGATCCTTGAAGCCCCGGCCCCACCCCGGCCGGTGGCGCCCCCGAGCACCACCCGGCGCAGCCGCAAACTCCGGGACAACCTCACCGGGCACACGTTCCTGATCGGCGCGGTCGTCTGCTTCGCCCTCTTCATGTGGTACCCGATGATCCGCGGCGTCGTGATGAGCTTCCAGCGCACCCGGCGCGGCGAGACCAGCTGGGTCGGCTGGGACAACTACACCCGGATCATGGCCGACCCGAGCTTCTGGGTCGCCTGGAAGAACACCTTCTACTTCACCGCGCTCGCGCTGGTGCTCGGGTTCGCGGTGCCGTTCTTCGTGGCGATCCTGCTCAACGAGTTCCGGCACGCCAAGGGTTACCTGCGGGTCCTGGTCTATCTGCCGGTCATGCTGCCGCCGGCGTCGGCGCTGTTCCTGTTCAAGTTCTACGCGTACGACCCGAGCGAGGCCGGCCTGTTCAACGCGATCCTCTCGGCGGTCGGCCTGCCGACGTCGGAGTGGATGCAGTCGCCGACGATGACCATGCCGGCCATGGTGCTCGCCTCCACCTGGATGAACATGGGCGGCGCGGTGCTGATCTATCTGGCCGCCCTGCAGAACATCCCCGGCGAGCTCTACGAGGCGGCCGAACTCGACGGCGCCGGCGTCTGGAAGCGGATCCGGCACGTGACCATCCCGCAGACCCGGCTGATCCTCGCGCTGCTGGCGATGCTGCAGATCGTGGCCACCATGCAGTTGTTCATCGAGCCACTGATCCTCGCCAACGGCGCGGGCACGCAGGACTCGGCCACCTCGGTCGCGTACCTGATCTATCAGCACGGCTTCTTCCAGAACGACCTGAACGGCGCCGCGGCCCTCGGCGTGATCATGCTGATCGTGCTGGCCGCCTTCTCCGCCGCCTATGTGCGCCTGACCACGAGACAGGACTGAGCGACGACATGACCCGCACCCTCATCTCGCCCTCCCAGCTCCGACGGGGCCGCGGCAAAGTCATCTACTGGACGCTGCTCACGCTCGTCGTCGCGGTGTTCACCCTGGTCTTCCTCGGGCCGCTGTACTGGATGGTGACCGGCGCGCTGAAGTCCGGCCAGGAGATCGCGCAGACGCCGCCGACGCTGTTCCCGCAGGATCCGCAGACGCAGAACTACGTGGACGCGTGGAACAACCTCGACCTGGCGAAGCTGCTGTTCAACACCTTCTACTACGCGGCCGGTGCGGTGCTGTTCCAGCTGGTGTTCGACACCGCCGCGGCGTACTCGCTGTCCAAGCTCCGGCCGGTCCTCGGCAACGCGATCCTCGGCCTGATGCTGGCCACCCTGATGATTCCCGCGATGGTGCTGATCGTCCCGCAGTACGTGACCGTCATCGACCTGCCGATCCTGCACCTGAACCTGCTCGACTCGCCGTTCGCCATCTGGCTGCCGCTGGTCGCCAACGCGTTCAACATCTTCCTGCTCAAGCGGTTCTTCGACTCGATCCCCGAGGAGCTGATGGCGGCCGCTTTCGTGGACGGCGCGACGCCGCTGCGCACGCTCTGGTCGATCATCCTGCCGATCTCGCGGCCCATCCTCGGCGTGGTGTCGATCTTCGCGGTGACCGCGGTCTGGAAGGACTTCCTCTGGCCGAAGTTGGTCATGCCGTCACCGGAGACGCGCACGGTCAGCGTCGGCATCTACTCCTTCGCGGGCGGCACGCCGATGAACGTCGTGATCGCCGCCTCGGTCATCGCCGCGATCCCCACCGTCGTGATCTTCCTGCTCTTCCAGCGGAACATCATGTCCGGCCTGACCTCCGGCAGCCTCAAAGGCTGACCCGCGTGTGAAGTTGGGGTCCGTATCGGACCCGAACTTCACACACCGGAAGTGTCTCTGCACAGACGTACCTACGTAACGACAGAAAGCAGGTGCTCGTGTCCACACCAGACGCAGGTCCGTGGTGGCGTAGCGCGGTCATCTATCAGGTGTACCCGCGCAGCTTCGCCGACGCCGACGGTGACGGCGTCGGCGACATCGACGGCATCCGGGCCCGCCTGAGCCACCTGCGCGACCTCGGCGTCGACGCGATCTGGATGAGCCCCTGGTACCCGTCACCGATGGCCGACGCGGGTTACGACGTCGCGGACTTCCGCGACATCGACCCGGTCTTCGGCACCCTCGAGGGCGCCGAGGCGCTGATCGCGGAGGCGCACGCCGCCGGCATCCGGATGATCGTGGACATCGTCCCCAACCACATCTCCAGCGAGCACCCGTGGTTCAAGGCCGCGCTCGCCTCACCGGACGCGCCGGAACGGGAGTACTTCTGGTTCCGTCCCGGCAAGGGCTCCGGGATGCCCACCGACTGGACGGGGGAGTTCGGCGGGACCACCTGGACCCAGGCCCCGGACGGCGAGTGGTACCTGCACCTGTTCACCCCGGAACAGCCGGACCTGAACTGGGAGCACCCGGACGTGCAGGCCGAGTTCGAGAGCATCCTGCGGTTCTGGTTCGACCGCGGTGTCGACGGCATCCGCATCGACTCGGCGGCGCTGCTGCACAAGGACGCGACGCTGCCCGAGGTGACCGACGGCGCCCCGCACCCGTTCCACGACCTCGACCGGGTGCACGAGGTGTACCGGTCGTGGCGGCGGATCGCCGACGAGTACCCGGACCGGGCCCTCATCGGCGAGGTGTGGATGCCCGAGGTCGAGCGGTTCACCAACTACCTGCGCCCGGACGAACTGCACGCCGCCTTCAACTTCGACTTCCTCGGGTGCGCCTGGGATCCGTACCTCATGCGGGATTGCATCAACCGCACGCTGGAGGCACACGCCACGGTCGGCGCCCCGCCCACCTGGGTGCTCTCGAACCACGACGTGACCCGGCACGTCACCCGGTACGGCCGGGCCGACACGACGTTCAGCTTCGACAACAACCTGGACGGCACCCCGGTGGACCTCGAACTCGGCACCCGCCGGGCCCGGGCCGCCGCGCTGCTCTCGCTCTCGCTGCCCGGCGCGGCCTACGTCTATCAGGGCGAGGAACTGGGTCTCTGGGAGAACGAGAACATCGCGGTCGAGGAGATCCACGATCCGATGTACGCCCGGCGCGGCCACACCCGCGACGGCTGCCGGGTGCCGCTGCCGTGGTCCGGTGACGAGCCGCCGTTCGGGTTCAGCACCGCCGCACCGTGGCTGCCGCAACCGGCCGAGTGGAAGGACCGGACCGTGCAGGCGCAGACCGGCGACCCCAGCTCGATGCTGGAGCTCTACCGGGAGGCGATCCGGGTCCGGCACGCCGAGCCGGCCCTGCACCACGCGCCTCTGACCTGGCTCGACGTCGATCCCGCAGTGATCGCCTATACCCGCGGGCCGGGTTTCGCCTGCGTCCTCAACCTCTCCGGCGCACCGATCCCCCTGCCGGAGCACGAGACCTGCCTGCTCACCAGCGGCCCGCTCGACGGTGACCTCCTCCCCCAGGACTCTGCTGTCTGGCTGCGCCTGAGAACCGCCTCCTAAGTCCCCCGCGCGGGCCGCGTCCCACCGATCGCGGCCCGCGCGGGTCCCCCGGAATCCGACGAAAGGTGCGCTCCCCACCATGTCAAGATTCAGACTGAGATTCATCGCGACAGCCGCCGCCGCGGCCGTCGTCGCCGCCCTCCTGCACGCCCCGGCCGCCCAGGCCGCCGGCCCCAACCTCGCCGCCGGCAAGACCTTCTCCGCGAGCAGCTTCACCGACGTCTACCCGGCCGGGAACGCCGGCGACGGCAACGCCAACACCTACTGGGAGAGCAACAACAACGCCTTCCCGCAGTGGCTCCAGGTCGACCTCGGCACCGCCACCCAGGTCAACCAGGCCGTCCTGAAACTGCCCCCGGCCGCCGCCTGGGCCACCCGCACGCAGACCCTGAGCATCCAGGGCAGCACCGACGGCACCACCTTCAGCACCCTGAAGGCGTCCACCGGCTACACCTTCAACCCGGCCTCCGGCAACACGGTGACCATCGACTTCACCGCGGCCGGCGCCCGGTTCGTCCGGGTCAACGTCACCGGCAACACCGGCTGGGCGGCGGGACAGCTGTCCGAGGTGGAGATCTACGGCCCGGTGAGCGGCGACAGCCAGGCACCGAGCGCACCCGGCAACCTCGCCCACTCGCAGCCGGCCAGCGGCCAGGTCCGCCTCACCTGGAACGCGTCGACCGACAACGTCGGCGTGACCGGTTACGACGTCTACGCCAACGGCCAGCTCCGGAGCACGGTCACCGCGCTGACCTTCACCGACTACCAGCCCGACAGCGCGACGGTGTCCTACTACGTGCGGGCCAAGGACGCGGCCGGCAACGTGTCGGCCCCGTCGGCCACCGTCACCCGCACCGGCGCGTCCGGGGACACCCAGGCGCCCACCACGCCGGGCACGCTCTCCTACACCCAGCCGGCCACCGGGCAGATCCGGCTGGCCTGGGGCGCGTCCACCGACAACGTGGGCGTGACCGGCTACAACGTCTACGCCAACGGGACGCTGAAGACCACGGTGACCGGGCTGACGTTCACGGACAGCCAGCCGGCGACGGCCACGGTGGCCTACTACGTCAAGGCAACCGACGCCGCGGGCAACGAGTCGGCGGCCTCGAACACGGTCACCCGCACCGGATCCCCGGTGACCGGTGGCAACCTCGCCGTCGGCAAGCCGATCGAGGCGTCGTCGACCATCCACACCTTCGTGGCGGCGAACGCGAACGACAACGACACCGCCACCTACTGGGAGGGCAGCGCGTACCCGGCGAACCTGACCCTGAAGCTGGGCTCGAACGCCACCGTTCAGTCGGTCGTGGTCAAGCTGAACCCGGCCACCGAGTGGGGCACCCGGCAGCAGACCTTCGCCGTCCTCGGGCGGGAGCAGTCGGCGTCCGGGTTCACCACGATCGCCGGCTCCGCGTCGTACACCTTCAATCCGGCCTCGGGTAACACCGTGACCGTCCCGGTCAGCGCAACCGCCGCGGACCTGCGTCTCTCCTTCACCGCGAACTCGGGCGCGCCCAGCGGCCAGGTCGCGGAGTTCCAGGTCATCGGCGTCCCGGCACCGAACCCGGACCTCACGGTCACCGCCATGTCGTTCTCCCCGGCCACGCCGGTCGAGACGGACGCGATCACGGTGTCGGCCACGGTGCGCAACGCGGGCTCGGCCGCCTCGCCGGCCTCCAACGTCAACCTCTACCTGGGTACGACCAGAGTCGCCACGGCCGGCGTCGGCGTCCTCGCGGCCGGCGCCGCCACGACGGTGTCCGCGAGCATCGGGGCCCGCAACGCCGGCACCTACCCGCTGTCGGCCAGGGTGGACGAGGCCAACACGGTCGTCGAGACGAACGACGCGAACAACTCGTACACCAACCCGTCGAACCTGGTCGTCGCGCCGGTGAGCAGCTCGGACCTGGTCGCCTCGGTGGTCAGCTGGTCGCCGGGAACCCCGGCCGCCGGCCAGTCGGTCAGCTTCTCGGTGGTTCTGAGGAATCAGGGCACGGCCGCGTCGGCGGGCGGCGCGCACGCAGTGACCCTCACGCTGTTGAGCGGCACGACAGTGGTGCGCACCTTCACCGGCTCGTGGACCGGCACCCTGGCCGCCGGCGCCTCCTCGCCGGCGATCAACCTGGGCACCTGGACCGCGGCGAACGGCCGGTACACGGTCCGCACCGTGGTCGCCGCCGACGCCAACGAGCTGGAGGTCAAACGGGCCAACAACACCAGCGAGAAGTCGTTCTTCGTGGGCCGCGGCGCGAACATGCCGTACGACATGTACGAGGCCGAGGACGGTCAGACCGGCGGCGGCGCGCAGACCGTCGGCCCGAACCGGACCGTCGGCGACCTGGCCGGTGAGGCGTCCGGCCGCCGGGCGGTCACGCTCAACCAGACCGGGGCGTACGTGCAGTGGACCACCCGGGCGGCGACCAACACCGTGGTCGCGCGGTTCTCCATCCCGGACGGCACGAACAGCTCGATCAACGTCTACGTCAACGGGTCGCTGAACAAGACCCTGCCGCTGACCTCGAAGTTCGCGTGGCTGTACGGCAACGAGACCAACCCGCAGAACTCGGGTACCGGTCCGCGCCACATCTACGACGAGGCGAACATCATGCTGACCGGATCGTTCCCGGCGGGCAGCACGATCAAGCTGCAGAAGGACGCGGCGAACTCCGGCGCCATCGCGATCGACTTCATCAACACCGAGCAGGTTGCTCCTTTGAGTAATCCGGACACCGCTCGCTATGTCGTACCGTCTGGTTTCGATCACCAGTCGGTGCAGAACGCGCTGGACGCCGCCCGTCAGGACAGCACCAAGATCGGCGTCTACCTGCCGGCCGGCGACTACCAGACGGCCAACAAGTTCCAGGTGTACGGCAAGGCCCTGCGGGTCGTCGGTGCCGGCCCCTGGTACACCCGCTTCCACACCCCGTCCACCCAGTCCGAGACGGACGCCGGCTTCCGGGCCGACGCCACCGCCAACGGGTCGACGTTCGCGAACTTCGCGTTCTTCGGCAACTACACGATCCGCATCGACGGCCCCGGCAAGGTGTTCGACCTCGCCAACGTCGCCGACATCACGATCGACAACATCTGGGCCGAGCACACGGTGTGCCTCTACTGGGGCGCCAACACCGACCGGATGAAGATCACCAACTCGCGGATCCGGAACATGTTCGCCGACGGCGTCAACATGACCAACGGCAGCACCGACAACCTGGTCGACAACAACGACGCCCGGGCCACCGGTGACGACAGCTTCGCGCTGTTCTCCGCCATCGACGCCGGCGGCTCCGACGAGATCAACAACGTCTACTCGAACCTGTCGTCGACGCTGACCTGGCGGGCCGCGGGTCTCGCGGTCTACGGCGGGTACGCGAACACGTTCAAGAACATCTACATCGCGGACACCCTGGTCTACTCGGGCATCACGATCAGCTCGCTGGACTTCGGCTACCCGATGAACGGTTTCGGCGCCAGCCCGCCGACCGTGTTCGACAACATCTCGATCGTCCGGGCGGGTGGCCACTTCTGGGGCAACCAGGTCTTCCCGGCGATCTGGGTCTTCTCCGCGTCGAAGGTCTTCCAGGGCATCCGGGTCTCCAACGTGGACATCGTCGACCCGACGTACGCCGGCATCATGTTCCAGACCAACTACGTGGGCGGCCAGCCGCACAACCCGATCAAGGACACCGTCTTCACCAACGTCACGATCACCGGTGCCCAGCGCAGCGGTGACGCGTACGACGCGAAGTCCGGTTACGCCGTCTGGGCCAACCCCATGCCGGAGGCCGGTCAGGGCCCGGCCGTCGGGTCGGTGACCTTCAACAACCTGCAGCTGTCCAACAACTACCGCGACATCGAAAACCCCACGACCACCTTCACCATCACCCGCAACTGACGAGTGGGTGAAGTTCGGGCGCGCTCCGCGCCCGAACTTCACCCACCAACCCAGCGCGTGCCGGCCGAGCGCGTGGCAACCCAGTGTGTGAAGTTCGGGTGCGAATCGAGCCCGAACTTCACACGCTGGGTTGGCGGGTGCGGGGTTGTCCACAGGGCTCCAGCGCATCGGGTGGCAATCTGCCACCGTGTCGCGGTGGTCGTTTCTCCCGCACCGGACGACGAATTCGGCTGGACATGCTTCGCCCAAGCCGGCGTACTCACCATTGAACAGGCGGTCCAGTTCCTCGGCCGCGGTCGCGCCCGCGGTCGTGTCCGCGCCGGACGCTGGCGCCGGGTGTGCCGGGGCATCGTCGTCACGACGAACGGCCCGCTGCTGAGGCCCCAGCAATTGTGGGTGGCGGTGCTGGCCGCGGGCGCCGAGGCGCTGCTGGCCGGCACGACGGCGCTGACCGAGGCAGGGGTCCGCGGCCTGCGGGAGAGCGGGATTCGGATCGTGGTGCCGGCCGCGCGCAACCGGACTCAGCTTCTCCCGGCGATGCCCGCCGACATGCCCCCGATCCGGGTCACCCGCACCCGATTCCTTCCGGACGAGCATCGCCAGACCGGCAGTCCGCCGCGAGTCGTGACCGCTCGCGCGGTGGTCGACGCCGCAGCATGGGCGTCGAGCGACGCGGCCGCCCGCATCATCATCGCGATCACCTTGCAGCAGCGCCGGGTCACGGTTGACGAAGTCTTCGAGGTGCTGGCCATGCGGCGACGACTGCCCCGCTTCGGCATGATCAATAGAACCGTGCTCGACATAGCCGGTGGGGCGGAGGCGCTGTCCGAGATCGATTTCATGGATCTGTGCCGACGGTTCCGACTCCCCGCGCCGAGCCGTCAGGAGACGCGCCGGGATGCCGCGGGGCGCAAACGGTTCCTCGACGCCTACTGGAGACAGTGGCGGCTGCACGCCGAGGTCGACGGGGCCCATCACGTCGAAGTCGGCGAGTGGGAGGCGGACATGCTCCGCCAGAACGATGTGTGGATCGAGGGCGATCGGATCCTCCGCTTCCCCGCCGGCCTGATTCGCTCACGACCGGACGTGGTCGTGGGCCAGCTACGCGCAGCCCTCGAGGCAGCCGGCTGGCAACCCTGACCGTGTGAAGTTGAGGCACGGATCGAACCGCAACTTCACACGCTGGGGCGTGCGCTTGCGAGCGTGTGAAGTTGAGGCGCGGATCGAACCGCAACTTCACACGCTGGGGGTGCGCTTGCGAGCGTGTGAAGTTAGGGCGCGGATCGAACCGCAACTTCACACGGTGGGTCAGGCGGCGGGGGACATCGGGTGGGAGTTGCCGTGGACGGGGTCGACCTCGTACATGCGGGCCTCGGCCAGGTCGAAGTACATGCCCGTCAGGTGGAGGCGGCCGGCGGCCTCGGCCGCGCGGACGGTCGGGTAGGTACGGAGGTTGGCCAGCTGGCGCACCACGTTCTCAGTGA
Source organism: Actinoplanes sp. 13 (assembly GCF_056134165.1). NCBI lineage: Bacteria > Bacillati > Actinomycetota > Actinomycetes > Micromonosporales > Micromonosporaceae > Actinoplanes > Actinoplanes sp. 13. The sequence continues at coordinate 58,057 of NZ_JBVYOQ010000001.1, forward strand.
CGCAGCGCTCCTCGTCGGAGACGTCGGTGAAGTGGACCCCGGAGTGCCCGAGCCACTCGCCGAGCCCGGTGCCGGGACGGGCGGCACCGGTCATCAGCGCACGGACGGCGCCGCAGCCGGAGTGGCCGCAGACCGTGATCGTGGTGACGCCGAGGACGTCCACGGCGTATTCGATCGCGGCGCCGACGGACGCGTCCTCTGCGTCGTACGCCGGCACGATGTTTCCTACGTTCCGGACGCAGAAGAGGTCTCCCGGCCCGCTGGCGGTGATCAGGTTGGGGACGAGGCGGGAGTCGGCGCACGTGATGAAGAGCTGCTCCGGGCGCTGACCGTCCCGGGCCAGGTCGGCCAGATGCGGCCGGACCAGGGGCGCGACAGTGCGTTCGAACTCCGCGATCCCGGCCTCCATCGCACCTCGCCGCTGCTGGTCCATGTCCTGCCAGCGGGACCACGAGCCGATCAGGCGGGGCGTCCGCTTGCCACCGCCGAGCCGCCCCGACGTCGCCTGGTGGAACCACGAGTCGTGCACTTCCCGGATCCGTACGCTGCCACCGGCCCGCTCGTAGCCCTCCTGCCAGTCCCGGATCGTCTCGAACGCCCCGTGGTCCAGGTAGTCCAGGTGCAGCTCGACGTCGACGTCCGCGCCGGGCGGGAGGGCGCTCAGTTCGCGGGTGAGCCGGGCCGACTCGACGAAGGCCAGCGTCCCGTTGATGGTGACCTGCCACTGGCCGAGGGCCCGCTCGACCCGGCGGATCTCGCAGCGGGTGAGCCGCCAGAGGATCATCAGGGCGGCGGTGACCATGCCGAGCGCGACGCCGGTGAGCAGGTCGATGAAGACCACGCCGAGGGCGGTGACCAGATAGGTGGGGAGTTCCCGGTGCCGGGCGTAGGTGCGGATCTGGGCGAGGCTGACCAGCCGCAGGCCGACCACGATGAGCACCGCGGCCAGCACCGCCATCGGGATCGTCTCCAGCAGGTCGGCCCAGAGCAGCACGAACGCGGCGATCCACACGCCGTGCAGGATCGCTGACGTCCGGGTGCGTGCGCCGGCCGCCACGTTGGTCGAGCTGCGCACGATCACGCCGGTCACCGGGAGCCCGCCGAGCAGGCCGGAGGCGGTGTTGGCGGCGCCCTGGGCGACCAGCTCCCGGTTGAGGTCGGCGCGCGGGCCGTCGTGCATGCGGTCCACGGCGACCGCGGAGAGCAGCGACTCCACGCTCGCCACCAGCGCGATGGTCAGCACCGCCACGGCGATCTCGCGGATCCCGGCGTCCGGCCAGACCGGGGTGATCAGTCCGGACAGCGGCTGGTCGGGCAGTTCGACCCGTTCGACGTCGGCGCCGATGGCCGCGGCCAGGGCGGTCACCGCCACGACGGCGACGAGGGCGGCGGGCAGCAGGGAGATCCGGACCAGCCGGGGCCACAGGATCAGGACGGCCACGGTGAGCGCGCCGAGCAGCGCGGCGACGCCGTGGTGGGTGGCGATCTGGCCGGGCAGGTCGCGCAGGTTGTGCCAGGCGGAGCTCTGCGGCGCGCCGCCGAGCATCACGTGCACCTGGCTGAACGCGATGACCAGGCCGATGCCGGCGAGCATGCCGTGCACGACGGCGGGTGAGAGGGCGAGGGCGACGCGGCCCAGGCGGGAGGCGCCGAGCAGGATCTGGACGAGGCCGGCGACGGCGACGATGGCCGCGGTCCCGGCGAACCCGAACTCGGCGACGGCACCCGCCACGATCACGGTGAGGCCCGCGGCGGGGCCGCTGACCTGCAGCGGGGCGCCGCCCAGGGCGCCGGCCACGATGCCGCCGACGACCGCGGCGACGAGCCCCGCGAGCAGTGGGGCGCCGGAGGCCGCGGCGATGCCGAGCGACAACGGGATGGCGATCAGGAACACGACGACGGACGCCGGCAAGTCCCGGCGCAAGGATTGCGTCAAGTCGGACATTTCATAAAAATACGGGACTGCGGTTAACGGATCGTTACGCGACGTGGCCGTCCCGGCAAAACACAGCAAGTTGCCAGCCGGGCGCGGCGACGACGAAGGCCGCGCGGCGGGTGCCACGCGGCCTTAGGAGAAACCTCTGGTCGTACGCCCGGGTCAGGCCTTCCAGAGGTCCTTGTTCGACTCGTACATGTCCTTGAGGATCATCGGGACGTCGTACTTGACCTTCCAGTCCGGGTAGTGCTCCTCGAACCGGGCGGTGCTGCTGATCCACCACTGGTGGTCGCCGATCCGGTTCTCCGGCACGTACTCGGTGCGCGCCTCGATCCCGGAGATCTCCGACGCGATCTGGAACGCCTCCAGGACGCTGCAGTTGGAGGTGCGGCCGCCGCCCATGTTGTAGATCTCGGCGACCCGAGGCGCCCGGAAGAACGCCTCGAACGAGGAGACCAGGTCGCTGGAGTGGATGGCGTCGCGGACCTGCTTGCCCTTGTAGCCGTAGATCCGGTAGAGCCGCTGCTCCATCACGCAGCGCATCACGTACGCCAGGAAGCCGTGCAGCTCGGCGGCCGAGTGGCCGGGCCCGGTCAGCGTGCCGCCGCGGAACACCGCGGTGGGCATGTCGAAGTACCGCCCGTACTCCTGGACCATCACGTCGGCCGCCACCTTCGAGGCGCCGAACACCGAGTGCAGGCTGCTGTCGATCGACATCGTCTCGTCGATGCCCTCGTACCACTTGTGGTCCTCGGGCAGCTCCCAGCGGGTCTCCTGCTCGATCAGCGGCAGCGAGTTCGGCAGGTCGCCGTAGACCTTGTTGGTCGAGGTGAAGATGAACGGCGCGTCGATCGCGTGGCGCCGGGCCGCCTCGAGCATGTTGATCGTGCCGACCGCGTTGACGTCGAAGTCGGTGAACGGCTCCTTGGCCGCCCAGTCGTGGCTCGGCTGCGCGGCGGCGTGGATGATCAGGCCGATGTTGCCGGCCAGGCCACCGAGGAGCCGGTCTAGCCCGTCCCGGTCGCGGATGTCGACGTTGTGGTGCGTGTAGCGGTCGCCGACCTCCTTGGTCAGCCGCTGCAGGTTCCACCGGGTCGAGCCGTCCGCCCCGAAGAAGTAACCGCGCATGTCGTTGTCGACGCCGACCACGTCCATGCCCAGCGCGGCGAAGTGCCGGACCGCCTCCGAGCCGATCAGGCCGGCCGAGCCGGTGATTACGACGACGCTGCTCATCAGGACCTCCGCGGGGTGTCGGTCGCCACGCGCCGAGAGTACAGAGCGCCGCCACCGCGCCCGTGGCCTGGGCCGGGTGTCGCGATCGTCATGCTTGACGAGCGACCGAAACGGGCACGACACAGATCTGCCACATCCGATCGGAAGGCTCCGGCGGATAAGGACGCTTTGCCGGAAAGGCGGTCGCGATGACGGAGTCCCTCCAGGCCCCGAACCACCAGGTTCCCGATCGGGGTGACCTCACCCTCGGCGTGGAGGAGGAGCTGCACGTGGTCGATCTGGCCACGCGCGAGCTCGTACCCCGGGCGCCGGAGATCCTGGACCGCCTGGACGGCGCGCACTTCTCGGCCGAGCTGCACCGCTCGGTCGTGGAGACCAACACACCGGTGAGCGCCACCCTGGACGATCTGCGCGAAGACGTCGCGCAGCGCCGGCGGACCGCGATCGGCGTGGCCGAGTCGCTGGGCCTGGGCCTGGTCGCCGCCGGAACCGTGCCGCTGGTCGATCTGGACTCGCTGCCGGTCACCCCCACCTCGCGGTACCAGCGGATGCTGCACGAATATCAGATGCTGGTCCGGGAGCAGCTGATCTGCGGCGCCCAGGTGCACGTCGGCGTGCCGGACCGGGACGAGGCCGTCGCGGTGGCGCAGCGGGTGGCGCCGACGCTGCCGGTGCTGCTCGCGCTCTCCACCAGCTCGCCCTACTGGCTGGGTGAGGACTCCGGTTATGCCAGTGCCCGCTCGCTGGTCTGGATGCGCTGGCCGACCGCCGGCGACAGCGGCCCGCTCGCCTCGGCCGCGGAGTACGACGCACTCGTGAGCGACCTGCTCGCGTCCGGGACGATCAGCGACCCGAAGATGGTCTACTTCGACGTCCGGCCGTCCGCGCACGTGCCCACGGTGGAGCTGCGGGTCACCGACGCCAGCCCGGACGTGGAGACCGTCGTCCTGCTGGCCGGGATCTTCCGCGCCCTGGTGCTGCGGGCACGCGAGGAGCATCGTGCCGGCCTGCTCCTGCCCGCCTCCCGCCCGCCGCTGCACCGGGCGGCGATGTGGCGGGCCGCCCGCTCCGGCCTGGAGGGTGACCTGCTCGACCTCCCCCGCTCCCCGGTCCCGATCCCGGCGCCTCTCGCCGTGGAACGGCTGATCACCGACCTGCGCCCGCAGCTGGAGGAGCTGGGCGACTGGGACCAGGTGTACGACCTCTCCCTGCAGGCGCTGAGCCGGGGCAGCTCGTCCGCCCGGCAGCGCCGGGCCCTCTCCCGCCGCGGCCGGCTCTCCGACGTGGTGGACCTGCTGGTGTCCGACACCCGGGGCGGGGTGACCAGCGCGGGACCGCCCGGGATGCCGTCGCCGGCGCTGATCGAGGCGTACGTGACCGAGGGCGACGAGGCGTTCCCCGGCGGCCGGGTCTCCCCCGCGTACGCCGGGATCCTGCCGGTGCTCACCTCGCTCGGTGCAACCGGGCTGCGGCACCGTGAGGACGCCCGGGACGACGAGCAGCGGGCCCGGGGCATCACGTTCAGCGTCGCCGGTGAGGCGGCGACCCGGCTGTTCCCGTTCGACCTCGTGCCCCGGATCGTCCCCGCCGACGACTGGCGGCAGCTGCGCGAGGGCCTGACACAGCGGATCCGGGCGCTCAACGAGTTCCTCAACGACGTCTACACCGACCGGCAGATCGTGCACGACGGCAAGATCCCGGAGTGGGTGATCAACGGGTCGCCCGAGCTGCGGGCCAGCGGCGCGCTGGTGCACCGGCGGGCGGTACGCGCCCAGGTGGCCGGTGTGGACCTGGTCCGTGACGGTGACGGCCACTGGTGCGTGCTGGAGGACAACCTGCGGGTGCCGTCCGGTATCGCGTACGCGATGCAGAACCGCCGGCTCACCTGGAGCGTCCTGCCCGAGCTGCCCCGGCCGGGCGCGCTGCTCTCGGTCGAGGACACTCCCCGGCTGCTCAAGCAGTCACTGCTGGAGGCGGCCGGCCCGGCGGCCGGCGACGAGCCCGCGATCGTGGTGCTCAGCCAGGGACCGGACGACTCGGCCTGGTTCGAGCACCGGATGCTGGCCGAGGCGATGGGCGTGCCACTGGTCCGCAGCACCCAGCTGTTCGTCGACGAGGGCCGGGTGTGGCGGCTCCAGGACGGTCACCGGAACCGGGTCGACGTGATCTATCTGCGGATGGGCGAGGACAGCCTGGTGCACTCGCCGGGCGCCGACGGCATGCCGCTGGGCCCCAGCCTGGTGGCGGCGCTGCACGCCGACACGGTCGTGCTGGCGAACGCGCTCGGCAACGGCATCGGCGACGACAAGGCGGTGTACGCCTACGTGCCCCGGATGATCGAGTACTACCTCGGCGAGAAGCCGCTGCTCGCCGACGTACCCACCTATCTGTGCGGCATCCCGGACCGGCGCGCCGAGGTGCTGTCCCGCCTCGACGAGCTGGTCTGCAAGCCGGTGGACGGCTACGGCGGCGACCGGATCGTGATCGGCCCGCACGCCTCCGCCGACGAGCTGGACGCGTTGCGGCGGCAGATCCAGACCGCGCCGCACCGCTGGGTGGCCCAGGAGCTGGTCTCACTCTCCACCCATCCGGTCTTCGACGGCCACCGGCTCGCCCCGCGCCATGTCGACCTGCGGGCGTTCGTGTTCTCCGGGACCCACTCGGTGGTCGCTCCGGCGGCCCTGACCCGGGTGGCCCCGGCCGGCAGCATGATCGTCAACTCGTCGCGCGGTGGCGGCTCGAAGGACACCTGGTTGCTCGGCTGAGGAGGAAGCTGATGTGTGGAATCGCCGGTGAACTGCGGTACGGCGACCGGCCTGCGGACGCCGAGGCGGTCCGGCGGATGCTGCCGTGCATGCAGTCCCGCGGACCGGACGGTGACGGTCTGTGGGAGCACGGCCGGATCGCGCTCGGCCATCGCCGCCTGAAGATCATCGACCTGTCCGAGAACGGGCGGCAGCCGATGACCGACGAGCAGCTCGGCCTGACCGTGGTGTTCAACGGGTGCATCTACAACTACCAGCAGCTACGGGAGGAGCTGCAGGGGTACGGGTACCGGTTCTTCTCCACCTCGGACACCGAGGTGATCCTGAAGGCGTACCACCGGTGGGGCGCCGACTGCGTCACCCGCTTCCTGGGCATGTTCGCCTTCGCGATCGCCGAGCACGCGACCGGGACGGTGACGCTGGCCCGGGACCGGCTCGGGATCAAGCCGATGTACCTCGCCGAGTCCCCGGGACGGCTGCGCTTCGCGTCGACACTGCCGGCCCTGCTCGCGGCCGGCGGCGTGGACACCACCATCGACACCGTGGCGCTGCACCACTACATGACGTTCCACTCGGTGGTGCCGGCGCCGCGCACCATCCTGAACGGGATCCGCAAGCTGCCGCCGGCCACCGTGCGGATCATCCAGGCGGACGGGACGTCGACCGAGCGGGTGTATTGGGAGGCGGACCACTCGCGGTGGCGGCACCGGCTGTCCCGCGAGGAGTGGGCCTCGGCGGTGCGGGAGAAGCTCCGGACCGCGGTCGAGCGGCGGATGGTGGCCGACGTGCCGGTGGGCGTGCTGCTCTCCGGCGGGCTGGACTCCAGCTTCATCGTGGCGCTGCTGGCCGAGCAGGGTCAGCACGGGCTGACCACGTTCAGCATCGGGTTCGACTCGGGCGGCGGTGAGAGCGGCGACGAGTTCGAGTACTCCGACCTGATCGCCAAGCAGTTCGACACCGAGCACCACCAGATCCGGATCGGCCGGGACCGGTTCCTGCCGGCCGTGGACCGCACCGTCGCGGCGATGAGCGAGCCGATGGTCAGTCACGACTGCATCGCTTTCAACCTGCTCAGCGAAGATGTTGCGAAGCAGGTCAAGGTCGTGCAATCTGGGCAGGGAGCGGACGAGATCCTCGCCGGCTACAGCTGGTATCCCCCTCTCGCCGGCGTGTCCTGGGACCAGGCCGTCGACACGTACGCGAAGGAGTTCTTCGACCGGCCGCACGCCGAGCTGGCCCGGCAACTCAACCCGCAATGGCTGGTCGACAGCGATGTCAGCCGGGAGTTCGTGGCCGCCAGCTTCGCCCGCGAGGGCACCAGCGAGCCGCTCGACGCGGCCCTGCGACTCGACTCTCAGGTGATGCTCGTCGACGACCCGGTCAAACGGGTCGACAACATGACTATGGCGTGGGGGCTGGAGGCACGCGTACCGTTCCTGGATCACGAGTTGGTGGAACTCGCGGCGGCCTGCCCGCCCGGGCTGAAACTGGCTCAGGACGGCAAGGGAGTCCTCAAGGACGCGGCCCGCGGCCTCGTTCCGGATGCGGTCATCGACCGGCCGAAGGGTTACTTCCCGGTGCCCGGGATCCGGCACCTGGAGGGCCCGATGCTGGAGAAGGTGCGCGACGCGCTGCTCGCACCGGCCGCCCGGGAACGGGCGCTGTTCCGGCCGGAGTACGTGGAGGCCCTCCTCGCCGACCCGAACACCCCGCGCACCACGCTCGGGGCCAATCAGTTGTGGCAGCTCGCGTTGCTGGAGATGTGGTTGCAGGACAAGGGGGTCTAAGCCGTATGGAGGGTCAGCTCCACCGCGTCGACGTCACGGTGCTGCCGGCCGGCTGGCGTTCCGTTCCCTCGGAGGTGGCGGGCAACTGGTCGCCCACCCTCTCCCCGGACGGGCGGCACATGGCCTACGTCTCCGACCGGGGCGGGGTGCCCGCGGTCTGGGTGCAGCCGGTCGGCAGCGAGCTGGCCTTCCGGGTCGACACCGGTCCCGAGCCGGTGTCGGCCGTGAGCTGGTCGGCCGGCGGCGGCTGGCTGGCCTGCCAGATCAGCCCCGGCGGCGCGCCCCGGCAGGAGATCTGGCTGGTCCGCCCGGACGGCTCCGACCTGCACCAGGTGGCCGGCTTCGGCGCCGACACCGCGGACAACATGCGCTGGCTGCCCGGCCGCTCGCTGCTGGCCTTCACCGAGAACCTGACGACGGCCGTGCTCTTCGACGCGGTCGGCGCGGAGCGGCGGGTGGTCGCGCAGGGCGATCTTCTCTCGCTCCTCGACGTGGACCCCGCGGGGCGTTTCGCACTCCTGCGGTACGGGCCACGCGGCGCCCGCTCCATCGTCCTGCGTGACCTGTCCAGCGGTGCCGAGAAGCCGGTCACCCGTGGTGAGCAGGCGGTGTTCAGCCCGGGCGGCGGCAACGTGTACGCACTCAGCCAGGACGGGGAGTTCCCGTGGCTGATCCGGGTGGCCGGCGACACGGTGGAGGTGCTGGCCGCGACGCCGGGTCACCCGAGCAGCAGCGAACGCCCTGTCGCGACACCGGACAACGCGAGCGGCAGCGAACGCCCCGTCGCGGCGCCGGATCACGCGTCTGGCAGTGATCCCGCCGCCGGGACCACCGACCCGGCAGGCGGCGCTTCTTCGGCCGGGACCACCAGCCGGGCCGGCGCCGCGATGCTCGGGGAGGTCGAGGATTTTGCGATCACGGCCGATGGTCGTACGGCAGCCGTGTTGTGGAACGTGCGCGGCGGCGAGTCGGAGGTCGCGCTGATCGACCTGGACCACGACGGAGATCGCGCCCCGCGACCGCTCTCGCCGCTCCCCGGCCTGGTGATCGGCGGCCTGGCGTGGAGTTTCGACGGCTCGACGCTGGCGCTGACCGCGGAGGGTCCCGGGCAGCCGCACGGCGTCTGGGTGTGGTCGGACGGCAGGCTCCAGGCGGTCTCCGCGCAGCCGGCCGAGCCCGGCGCGGTCCGGCCGGCGCTGCAGCGGTTCGCGGCGCACGACGGGCTCGAGTTGACCGGGTGGCTGTTCACGCCGCGCACGCCGGGGCCGCACCCGACGGTGCTGTGGTTCCACGGTGGCCCGGAGGCGCAGGAGAGGCCGGGGCACGGCCCGCTGTTCCAGGCGCTGGTGCAACGGGGGATCGCGGTGTTCGCCCCCAACGTGCGGGGGTCGTCGGGCTTCGGGCGGTCGTTCGTCGACGCGGACAACGTGGGCCTGCGTTACGCGGCCATCGAGGACGTCCGCTCCTGCGTGGAGCACCTGCGGTCGGCCGGGGTCGCCGGGCGTGTGGGGATCATGGGGCGGTCCTACGGGGGCTACCTGACGCTGGCCGCGCTGACCACCTTCCCCAACCTGTTCGACGTCGGGATCGACGTGTGCGGCATGTCCAATTTCAGCACGTTCTACGAGCACACGGAGCCGTGGATCGCCGCCGCGGCGGTCAGCAAGTACGGCGATCCGGTCCGGGACGAGGCGTTGCTGCGGGACCTGTCGCCGATCACCCGGATCGACCGGCTGCGCACGCCGCTGATGGTGGTGCACGGCGAGAACGACAGCAACGTTCCGGTGATCGAGGCCGAGCAGGTGGTGAGGGCGCTGGCCGCCCGCGGGGTGCCGCACCGCTATCTGCTGTTCCCCGGCGAGGGGCACGAGCTGCTGCACCGGTCGTCGCGGGCGGAATACCTGCAGGCGACGATCGAGTGGCTGGAACGCCATCTGCTGATCCCCGCGTGACCCACCGGTGGGCGGGCGGGTCGGACCGTTCCGCTCGCCGCCGGGTGACGCCGAGCACCACATGGCCGCCCGGCGCACCGGTGCACCCCGCGCTGAACGGCGCATTCGCGCACGTCACCCGTCCGGGGCAGTGAGCAGGCGCACGTTGCCGGGGCGGACGCGGGCGAGAAAGGCTTGAGCCCATGCCCAAGCCCTTACCTCCCGGTGCCCGGGCCTGGGCGGTGTGGTCCGCCGGTCTCGCCGCTTACGTCATCGCCGTCCTGCACCGCACCTCGATCGGCGTCGCCGGACTCGACGCGCAGGAGCGCTTCGACATCGGCGCCGGCACCCTGGCCACGTTCGCCGTTCTCCAACTGCTCGTCTATGCCGGCCTGCAGATCCCGGTCGGCCTGCTGCTCGACCGCTTCGGATCGCTGCGGCTGGTGCTCACCGGCGCCCTGGTCATGGCGACCGGGCAGGCCCTGATGGCGGTCACCGACGACGTCAGCGGTGCCGTCGCGGCCCGGATCCTGGTCGGCGCGGGTGACGCGATGACGTTCATCAGCGTGCTGCGCCTGGTGCCGCACTGGTTCCCGGCGAGGCGGGTGCCGGTGCTCACCCAGGTGACCGGGATCGCCGGCCAGCTGGGGCAGGTGCTCTCGGCGGTGCCGCTGGCCGCCCTGCTCGCCGGTCCCGGCTGGACCACCGCGTTCCTCGGCGCGGCCGCCGCCGGCGTGTTCGTCGCGATCGTGACGCTGGTCGCGCTGCACGACACCCCGCACACCCGGATGAGCAACGGCACCGCGCTCTCCTGGCAGCAGCTGGGCACGGACCTCAGCGGCGCGTGGCGGCACCCTGGCACCCGGCTGGGGCTGTGGACGCACTTCACCACGCAGTTCACCGGCACGGTGTTCGCGTTGATGTGGGGGGTGCCGTTCCTGATCGCGGGTGAGGGGCTGAGCCGGGGCGCGGCGAGCTCGCTGCTGCTGTTGTTCGTGCTGACCGGCATGGCGTCCGGGCCGGTGCTGGGGATGCTGACACAGCGGCATCCGCTGCGCCGCTCCTGGCTGGTGCTGGGCATCGTGACGGCGAACATGGCCGCCTGGGCCGCGGTGATCGCCTGGCCGGGCCGAGCCCCGATGGCGCTGCTCGTGGCGCTGGTGGTCGCGCTGGGCCTGGGCGGGCCGGGCTCGATGATCGGCTTCGATTACGCGCGGACCTTCAACCCGCCGAGCCGGCTCGGCACCGCGACCGGCGTGGTGAACGTCGGCGGCTTCGTGGCGTCGCTGCTCACGATCGAGCTGATCGGACTGATTCTGGACGCCCGGACCGGCGGGAGTGCGAACTATCACATCGACGATTTCCGGCTCGCCATGTCGGTGCAGTTCCTGGTGGCCGCGGTGGGCCTGGTAGGCATTCTGCGCACCCGGCGGCTCACCCGGCGACGGCTCACCGAGGAGGAGGGCATCGTGTTCCGCCCCCTTCGCGACGTGGTGGCCGGTTTAGCAATCAGCCGTCCGGTAAAGGCAAAAAGCTCGCGCTTATGAGAGGGGGCACATGACTGACCACGCGCAGAGCCGGTTCTGGTCCGGCATCGACATCCCCAAGACTGTGGCCGGCACGCTCGCGGCACTGTCCGCGGCGGTTGTCGGTTCGTTCCTGGGGCTGGCCGGCACGATCATCGGAGCTGCCCTGGCCAGCCTGATCAGCTCGATCGGCACCGAGATCTATCACAGGTCCATCGACCGGGGCACGAAGAAGCTGCAGTCCGCGTTCGTCACGGCGCCGGCTGCGGTCGGCACGCCCGAGGTGGCGGCCGCGCACACCCCACCGTCCGGCGAGGACGAGGGCGGGACGGCCGGCACGGCCGACGCTCCCCGGCGGCAGATCAACTTCAAGCGCGCCGGCCTGGTCGCCGCGGCACTCTTCGTCGTCGCCCTCGGCGCTCTCACCACCATCGAGCTCATGGCGGGCAAGACCGCCGCGGACGCGATCAACGGCCGTGACGGCGGCAGCCCGACGCTGCTGAACTTCACCGGCGGATCCCGCGACTCCGACACCACGGCCCCGGTCGCACCGGAAGAATCGCAGGCGCCGGCCGACATCGAGGAGAGCACCGCCCCGGCGACCGAACCGGCCGACCCGACCGCCCCGGCCTCGACGGACCCGCAGGCCCCGGCCCCCGCGAGCACCGGGGACACCGAGCCGACAACGGCGCCGACCGGCGAGCCGACCGAGCAGCCGACCACCGGCGACGAGCAGCCGGCCGGCGAGGAACCGGCCACCGGCGCCGACAGCGGGACCGACACCCAGCAGGAGGGCACGGACAGTGGACGCTAAGACGCTGCTGGAGGACGCCTACGGCCGCCTTCCCGAGCTGGTCACGATGGCTGTCGACGGCCTCACCCCCGAGCAGCTCCGGCAGCGGCCGCGGCCCGGCGCGAACACCATCGCCTGGCTGGTCTGGCACCTGACCCGTGTGCAGGACAGCCACATCGCCGAGCTGACCGGTGCGGACCAGGTCTATGTGACCGGCGACTGGGGGCCGCGTTTCGGCCTGAAGACGGACCCCGCGGACACCGGTTACGGCCACACCGCCGAGCAGGTCGCCGCGGTCGCCCCGGAAAGCGCACAGGCGCTGCTGGACTATTACCGCGCGGTGCACGACCACACCCTGGGCTACCTGCGTGGCCTCAGCGCCGCGGACTTCGACGAGATCGTCGACGAGAACTGGGACCCGCCGGTCACCCTGGGCGTCCGGCTGATCTCCGTCTACGACGACGACGCCCAGCACGCGGGTCAGGCGGCCTACGTCCGCGGCCTGCTCTGACCAGCCTTCCCGGTGTACGAACCGGCCCGGTCCCTGACCCCAGGGACCGGGCCGGTCCACGTCTAGGCGGAGGCCGGCTCGCTGAGCGGCAGCCGGACGAAGAACCTGGTGTTCCCCGGCTCCGAATCCACAGTGATGTCGCCGCCGTGGCCGTTGACCACGATCCGGTACGAGATGTCCAGGCCCAGCCCGGTCCCCTCGCCCACCGGTTTCGTGGTGAAGAACGGCTCGAAGACCCGCTTGCGCACCTCGGGCGGCATCCCGGGACCGGTGTCCGCCACCGAGACCACGAGACGGTCGTCCTCCGCGTACGTCCGGATGGTCAGCGTGCCGTCGCCCTCCATGGCCTGCACCGCGTTGTCGATCAGGTTGGTCCAGACCTGGTTGAGCTCGGCCGGATGCGCCGGCACCTGCGGCAGCGAGCGGTCGTAGTCCTTGACGACCCGAGTGCCGCCCAGCTTGTGGGTGAGCATGACCAGGGTGCTGTCCAGGCCGGTGTGCACGTCGATCCACTGGTGGGCGGCACGGTCCAGGTGGGAGTACTGCTTCGCGGCGTTGACCAGGTTCGACACCCGGCCGGTGGAGTCCTCGATGTCGGTCATCAGCTGCTCGGTCTCCAGCGCGTACCCGATCCAGTGGATCGCCTGGTCCAGCAGCTCCGGCGAGGCCAGCCGCGACTCGATCCGGGTGAGGCACTCGACGTCGATGCCGCCCTGCGCGAAGACCGGGGCGGCGTCCCAGGCGCTGGTCACCCCGCGCTGCTCCATCCAGTCGCCGAGCTCGTCCTCCAGGTCGGCGGTCTGCATCGCGGTCAGCGCCGGCGCCTTCGCGGCGCGCTCGATGACCTCCTCCTGGAGTTCGAGCAGCGCGGTGAGCCGGTCCGGCGCGACCTTGCCGGCCGCCAGCTTGCCGAGTTTCATCCGCATCGCGGCGACCCGCTGGCGGAGCGCGCTGGTGGCCCGGGAAGCGGCCGCGGCCGGGTTGTTCAGCTCGTGCATCAGGCCGGCCGACAGCGCGCCGAGCGCGGCCAGCCGCTGCCGCTCGCCGATCGCCGCCTGCATGCTGCGCTGCCCCAGAGTCAGGCCCTCCAGCAGATGGATGGCCATCGGGAACCACTCGCGCATCAGCCACCCGAAGTCGGCGGCGGAGAGCATCAGGAACTCGCTGTCGGAGAGCGCCCGCATCGACGCCATGTATTTGCGGGGGACGCCGTCGTCCTTCAGATAGGCGTTGGTGGCGCCCATGTAGACGCCGCGCTGCTCGGTGCGGGACGTGACCACGTCGTCGTCACCCACCCGGCGGATCAGCGAGATCGTGCCGCTGAGCAGCACGAAGAACGCCTCGGCCGGGTCGCCCTCGCGGAGCACCAGGCTGCCGGCCGGCACCCGCATGGTGCAGCCGTGCTCGGCGATCCAGGCGAGCTGCTCGTCGGTCAGCTTCTCGAACAGGAACAGCGTCCGCAGGTCGGCGGGGGTCAGCCGGCCCGGCTCGCACGGCTCCAGCCGGACTTGCTCGGTCTCAGCAGTCATGGGTTACTGCGCCTCCAGGTAACGATGGACCAGCGTGACGGCCATCGCGCCCTCGCCGACCGCCGAGGCCACCCGCTTGACGGAGTTGGCCCGGACGTCGCCGGCGGCAAAGATGCCGGGAACACTGCACTCCAGATAGAACGGATCCCGGTCCCGATCCCATCCCCGCGGGCGGTCACCGTTTGCCAGCAGGTCCGGGCCGGTGCGGATGAAACCCCGGCCGTCGCGGGCCACCACGTCGCCGAGCCAATCGGTGCGCGGCTCAGCGCCGATGAAGACGAACAGGTAACCGCACTCCACGGTCAGTTTCGTGCCGTCCTTGCTGTCACAGATGGTGAGCGCCTGGAGGTGGCCGTCGCCATGCGCCCCGACCACCTCGCACCGGGTCCGGACGTGGATGTTGGGCACCTGGGCCAGCTGCTGGATCAGGTAGTACGACATCGAGGACTCCAGCGAGTCGCCGCGGACCAGCAACGTGACGCTTCGCGCGTACCCCGAGAAGAAGAGTGCCGCCTGACCGGCGGAATTGGCGCCGCCGACGATGTAGACGTCGGTGCCGGCGCAGGCCGGCCCCTCGGTGGAGGCCGAGCCGTAATAGACGCCGGAGCCGGTCAGGTCGGCGACGCCGTCGGCCGTGAGCGGCCGGTAGGAGACGCCGGTGGCCAGCACGATCGAGTGCGCGGACACCTCACCGCCGTCGGCGAAGGTGAGCGTGCGCGCCGAGCCGTCCGCCCGCAGCCCGACCACCTCGCGGGTGTTGAGCGTCTCGGCGGAGAACTTGCCCGCCTGCCGCCGGGCCCGGTCGGTGAGCTGGGCGCCGGAGATGCCGTCCGGGAAGCCGAGATAGTTCTCGATCCGGGAGCTCTGCCCGGCCTGCCCGCCGACCGCCTGCCGCTCGACCAGCAGGGTCTTCAGCCCTTCGGAGGCGCCGTAGACGGCCGCGCCGAGACCCGCCGGGCCGCCGCCCACGATGATCAGGTCGTAGAAGTCACGGCCCGGGGCAGTGGACAGACCGGCCGCCTCAGCGACCTCCTGCACACTCGGCCGGGGCATCGCCCGCCCGTCCGCGGTCACCACCAGCGGGACCGCCTCCGGCCCGGCGTCGGCGGCCTCCAGCAGGCGGCGGCCCTCCGGCTCGTCGGCGCCGAAGTATTTGTACGGAACCAGGTTGCGCGCCAGGAAGTCGCGGATCTGGTACGACGGCTCGCTCCACCGGTGCCCGACCACCCGGATGTCCGGCAACTCCCGGTCGCCGGTGGCCTGCCACGCGTCGAGCAGCGCGTCCAGCACCGGATAGAGCTTCTCCTCCGGCGGGTCCCACGGCTTGAGCAGGTAGTGGTCGACGTCCACCACGTTGATCGCCTGGATCGCGGCGTCGGTGTCCGCGTACGCGGTGAGCAGCGCCCGCCGCGCGTTCGGGAACAGGTCCATCGCCTGCTCCAGGAACTCGATGCCGTTCATTTGCGGCATCCGGTAGTCGGCGAGGATCACGGCCACCCGGCCACCGCGCAGCTTCAGCTCGCGCAGCGCCTCCAGCGCCTCGGCGGCCGACGAGGCGCGGACGATGCGGTACCGGTCGCCGTAGTGGCGGCGCAGGTCACGTGCGATGGCGCGGGAGACGGACGGGTCGTCGTCGACCGTGAGGATCGCGGCTTGGCCCATGAGTCGTTTGTCCTCAGCTTCCGTGTTCGGGGTGACGTTCGAGGTAACCGGCGACGAACGGGCAGGTGGCGACCACCGGGGTGTTCCTCGACCGGGCGTCGGCCAGCGCCGCGGCAGCCAGCCGGCCGGCCAGCCCGCGCCCGGAGAACGCCTGGTCCACCTCGGTGTGCAGCAGCTCGATGCGGTCGTCGTGGCGGCGGTAGTGCAGCATCCCGGCCACCTCGCCGCCGAGCACCACCTCGTAGCGCTGCTGCTCGAAGCTGTCCACCACGACCGCATCCCCGGCGTTCGGGTTGCCGGCCTGCGCGCTGCCCTCGACCCGAAGCTTGCGGCGGGCCCGCTCGTAGAACGAGGTGCGCCCGAAGCGGATCACCTGGGCGGCGCCCGGCAGCGACTCGATCTCGACCCGGTCGCCGGGCTCCGCGTACCCCTCGATGATGCCGTCCACCTCGATGGCGAGCCGGCCGCTGGTCGGCAGCACCTCGAGCGCCACCTGCTCGGAGGTGTCCAGCACCAGGGAGCGGTTGAACGAGGAGTGCGCGGCGGCCGCGCTGACGATCAGGCCCTGCACGTTCGGCGACACGATCGGGCCGCCCGCCGAGAAGCTGTAGGCCGTCGAACCGGTCGGCGTGCTGATGATCACAGCGTCCGCCGAGTAGTTGACGAAGTTGCTGCCCTCCACCCGGATACCGACCGCGGCCAGGCCGTGACCGGGGACGCGTACCAGAGCGATGTCGTTGAAGGCGGTCACCGAACGCCCGTCCGGCAGCGTGGTCCGCACCGCGGTCCGGGACTCCACCGTGTAGGAGTGCTCGTCGATCGCGGTGAGCGCGTCACCGAGGTCCGGCAGGTCCACTTCGGCCAGGAACCCGAGCCGCCCCACGTTCACCCCGAGGACCGGCGTCTTGCGGCCCTCGACCAGCCGCATCGTCCGCAGCATGGTGCCGTCGCCACCGAGGCTGACCAGCAGCCCGGCCCGGTCCACCATCTCCTCGGCCGCCACCGGGACGGCGCTGCACGCGATCCGGGTGATCTCGTCGGGCAGGCCGAGCACGGTCACCCCGCGATCGTTCGCCCAGTTGACGATCGCGTCGACGGCGGAACCGCAGTCCCGCCGCGGATGCAGGACCAGACCGACGACCTTCACCATGCCCACGACTTCACCCTGCCCATGGCTGCTTCCCCGATCTCCGACGCCCCGCGCAACCCTATGCAGCCTTGCACGCCGAGCCGGAATCGGCGAACACCAGCATGTTTCTCGATTGCTACGTTCCGGGCCGCCGCGTGAGGACTCGAGGTGCGCAGCGAACCCGAAATCACCACACTCCAGGCGGCGGAACGCTGTGTGGGGATTTAAGGTGCGCAGCTGACCCGAAATCCCCACGCTGCGGGCGGCAGGGCGCTGTGTGGGGACCTGGGGTGCGGAGCTGACCGAAGTCACCACGCTGAACGCGGTGGTGGGTCAGTGGCGCTCGGCGAGCGCGAGGAAACGGGTGGGCACGTCCTCGTAGCTGCGCAACCTCCAGCCCGAACCGGCCAGCAGCGGGCCGAGCCGCTCCTCGCTGAGCGGCTCGCCCTTGCGCAGCACACGGCCGTGCCGGGCGGCCAGCTCGGCGCGGCCGGTGGGGTGGAAGACGGCCAGCGTCCCGCCGGGACGGGTCACCCGGGCCAGCTCGGCGAGCCCGGCCACCGGGTCGGGCAGGTGGTGCACCAGGCCGGCGGCGAAGATCACGTCCGCCGTGGCGTCGGCGATCGGCAGGCGACGCGCGTCGGCCAGGACGAGGGTCGCGAACTCGTCCCGGCCCGCCTTGCGCGCCGCGGTGAGCATGTCGGGCGTGAGGTCCAGCCCGAGCACCCGGCCGGTCGGCCCGGTCGCGGCGGCCAGCGCCGGAAGCGCCCGGCCGGTGCCGCACCCGACGTCGAGGACGACGTGGCCGGGCTGCACGCCGGCGAGGCGGACCGCCTCGGTGTAGCGCGGGATGTCGTCACCGAACCGGGCGTCCCAGTCGGCGGCCTTGGCGGCGAAGAAGGCGCGGCTCTCCGACAGGTACCACCTGTCGGTGTCGGCCAGGTCGGGGTGGATCTGGCGGATCACCGGCCACTCCGGGTCGCGGTGGTCGATCACCACCTGGGCGCGGCGCTCGCCGTCGCCCTCGGCGAACCGGTGCCGGGGCCCGCCGCGCAGGAACACCAGCACCCGGTCGGTGGCCGGCTCCAGCACGTTGAGCGCCGAGTCGGAGACGCTGCCGCCGGGACCGGTGAGGCCGAGGACGGCGTCCACGTTCCACGCGCGGGCGCTGGAAGGGAAGGCCGCGGCGAGGCGGGCGGCGAACTGGGCGGCCACGCCGGGATCGCCGCCGTCGACGATCACCGTGAGCGGGGCACGCGGCGCCAGCACCTCGGCGAGCAGGGCGGTGACTTCGGCGATGCGTTCCGGCACGCCCACCAGCATGACGGGGCACGTGTGACGGGCGCAACGCCCCCCAGGGCGAGCACTTTGTGCCACTTTGTCACCCAGGGGTGTGGGTGACCGTCTCGATCCTGGCACAGTGGGGCGATGAGAGCCTCTGCCGTCGTGGTGGCCGTCGTCCTGGCGCTCGGCGGCTGCGCGACTCCGAGCCCCAGCACCGGCGACGGTCCGGCGGGCGGCGGCCCGCCCGGTGACGCCGTCGAGCCGGGCGGCCAGCCCGGGCTCAGCGAGGTGCGGGTCCTCGCCGACGAGAAGCTGCGCGAGGCGTTCGGCCAGATCGAGACGCTCTACGAGGCACAGAACCCCAGCACCGAGATCGTCTTGTCGTACGGGGAGGGCATCGATCTCGCCAAGCGGATAGCCGGCGGCGAGCCCGCGGAGGTCTTCGCCACCGAGGATCCGTCCGCGATGGCCACCGTGACCGGCGCCGGCAAGTCCGCGGGCGAGGCCGAGACGTTCGCCGGCGGCCTGCTGCGGATCGTCGCAGTCGCCGAGAGCGGCGCACCCTTCGTCTCGTTCGTGCGCGAGGGCGGCGGCAGCCGGGTCCTCACCGACACCGGCGTGCTCCGCCCCTGACCGCCGGGCATCGCACGACGTCGGCGCGGCGCGGCGGAAGCATGCCCGCCCGGCGGCAGCGCGCAGCGGAAGCGGTCAGCCGCCGGCGCGGTCGGACCAGGAGCGGCCGGTGGCAAGGTTGACCGCGCCCCCGTCGAGGACGGCCCGGTGCACGGCCCGGGCCATCGGGGCGCCCCAGCGCGACCGCGGACCGCAGTACGGCGCCGGCGCCCCGTCGAGCGGGCAGAGCACGCAGACCGCGTCGGTCGCCGTCCCGGTCGCGGTCAGGCCCAGTTCGGCGAGGGCCTGGGCCTTCGCCTCGGTGGCGGTGGCGACCGCGTTGATCAGGGCGCCGTCGCCGAGGCGCTGCGGCACCCCGACGACGACGTTGACGGTGCCGGGCCGGTGCCCGAACCCGACCGCCGCCGGGTCCGCCGCGAGCAGCGGCGCCCCGAGCCCGACGGTCGCGTAGACCTGCACACCGTCGTCGTTCGCGGCCACCACGTCGGCGACGTCCACGCCGGTGAGCAGGCCGATCCCGGGGCCGGTCAGCCCGAGGCCACCGGCCAGCTCGGCCAGGTGCGCCTCGGGGTCGGGCCGGGCGTACGACATCGCGACGCTCGCGTTGATCAGCCACTCCCGGGGGCCGACCCCGCCGCCGAGGACCGCGCTGGAGACCGCGAGCAGGGGCGCCGGGAAGCGCCAGAGCAGCAGCGGCACGTCCTGGCCGCCCTCCCTGCGGTGGGTCAGCGAAGGTTCGGCGAACATCGGTGGCGTCAGGTCCAATCCGGGGCCAGGACGGCCCAGATCTCAGTGTCGCGGCGGGTGCCCTGCCAGGGGTAGGACTGGCGCTTCTGACCCTCCCGGGTCATCCCGAGGCGGCGGGCGATGTTGGAGCTGGCCACGTTGTTGGGGTCGCAGAGCCATTCGACGCGGTGCATGCCACGCGTGCGGAACGCCCAGTCGATCAGCACCCGCACCGCCCGGGTGATCAGCCCGCGACCGGTGGCGGACGGCTCCAGCCAGCAGCCGACCTCGCAGTTGCCGGACGCGGCGTCGAAGCCCACGAACATGGTGCCGCCGACCAGCGTGCCGTCGAGCCAGATGCCGAACAGCCGGCCGGTGTCGGCCGCGGCCCGGTCGGCGTAGCGCTGCAGGGTGGCGGTGGCGGTGGGCAGGTCGGTGCTGATGCTGGCCCACGGGATCCACGGGTCGACCGTGGCGCGGGCGCGGTCCATGTGCGCCAGGAACTCCGCGGCCTGCCAGGGTTCGAGGGGCCGCAGTTCGGCGCCGTCTCCTAGATCAATCGAGAACACCGTGGCAGCGTATCCGCGCCAGGGTCTTGAGTCCTTACCCGGCGGCCGGCAATTCGGGCACCATGGAGTCATGAGCAAGGACGAGGTCACGCGTGCACTGGTGCAGGCGGCGGACGCCGCCCGGTTCGCCCCGTCGATCCACAACACCCAGCCGTGGCGCTGGGTGATCCGGGGTGACCGCCTGGAGCTGTTCGGCGTCGTCGAACGGCAGCTGACCGAGCAGGACCCGGGCGGCCGGATGCTGTTGTTGAGCTGCGGCACCGCGCTGCACCACGCGCAGGTCGCGCTGACCGCCGAGGGCTGGCGGCACGAGATCGAGCGGACCGCCACCGAGCCGCTGGCCACGATCCGGGCGGTGGAGCGTGAGGCGGTGCACCCGGAGGCGACCCGGCACCTGCAGATGCTCCAGGTCCGGCGGACCGACCGGCGGACGGTCACCGATGAGAAGGTGCCGGATGAGGCTCTGCGGCACCTGGTCGAGCAGGCCGAGGCGGGCGGGGCACGGCTGCACGTGCTGGGCCGGGACCAGGTCATCGAGCTGGCGGTCGCGGTGGAGCACGCGCAGAAGGCCGAGGACACCGACGACCGGATCCGCGAGGAGATGGCCCGGTGGGTGGGCGGCGAGCGCACCGAGGGCACCGGCATCCCGGCGTCGGCGCTTCCCGAGGAGGTTCCGCTGACCACGGTCGCGGAACGCGACTTCCAGGCGAAGGGGACGCTGCGGGCGGGCGACGGCCACGACGCGGCCGCGACCTACGCGGTTCTTTACGGTACGGGTGACGACGCGGTCGACTGGCTGCGCGCCGGTGAGGCGCTGAGCCGCCTGTGGCTGGCCGCCACCGAGCAGGCCGTGAGCCTGCTGCCGCTGAGCGGCCCGGTGGAGATCGCCTCCACCCGCCACACCCTGCGCACCATGCTCGGCGGCACCGGCCACCCGTTCCTGGCCGTCCGGCTCGGCACCCTCGACCCGGCCCACTCGGCCCCACCCAAGACCCCACGCCTCCCCGCGGGCCAGGTCATCGAGGTCCTGGAAGCCGAATAACCAGTGTGTGAAGTTCGGGCTCGATTCGAACCCGAACTTCACACACCTCAGTGCTGATCCCCTTCGGGGCCGTAAGCGGCGAAGAAGCGGTCCCGGAAGGTGTCCATCCGCCAGACCGGGGCGTCCGCGGCCGGTTTGAGGCCGTCGGTCCAGCCCCATCGCTTGATCCGGTCGAGGATCTTCGGGTCCTTGGCCAGGATCGTGATCGGCACGTCGCGGGTGGCGTTCTGCCCGACCACGACCGGGGCCGGCTGGTGGTCGCCGAGCATGACCAGGACCGTGTCGTCGTCGGCGTACTCCGCCAGGTATTCCAGGAGGCTGTCGATCGAGTAGGCGATGGACCGGGCGTACTCGCTCTTGATCCGGCCGTTGTCCTTCCACACGCTCTGGGTGGGCTCGGCGGCGTCGACCACCGGGCCGTAGACGCTGCCGTCGCCGATCTCGTCCCAGTCGAGCATGGGGGGCACCGGCGTCCACGGCGTGTGGCTGGAGGTCAGCGTCACCTCGGCGAGCAGCGGGCCGCGGTTCTTCTTGGCGTACTCCAGCTTGTGGAAGGCCGACATCACGTACTGGTCGGGCATGGGTGACCAGCTGAACGCCGGGCCGTTGTAGCCGAGCGTGTGCGAGTCGTAGATCTGGTCGTACCCGTAGAACTCGCCTTCCGGCCAGGCGAACGTGATGCCCGGCTCGACGCCGACGGCCCGGTGCCCGACGGTGCCGAACGCCTTGGTGAGGGTGAGCCGGTCGGAGGCGACCAGGCTGCGGTACCGCTGCTCGTTGTCGATCCAGAGCCCGGACAGGAACGTCGCGTGCGCCAGCCAGCTGCCGCCGCCCGCGGTGGACGAGGTGAGGTACCCGCTGCGTGCGGTGAATCCGGCTTTCGCCAGCTTGTCGCCGTTGTCCGCGAGGGTCTCCAGGACCGCGCCGTTGAACTGCGGGTTCTCCAGGGCGTCCCGCCCGTAGCTCTCCACGAACGAGATGATCACGTCGTTGTTCTTGAGGGCGGTGAGCATCTGGTCGGCGGGCCGGTCCCGGTATGCGTCGACCTTGACCTCGGCGGCGAACCGCTTGCGGTCACGCAGGTCGTTGGGCAGCGCCAGGGCGGTGTGCGCGGCCAGGTCGGCCGCGGTGTGCGAGGCGACCGGGATGCCACCGATCAGCTGGAAGCCGATCGCTGTCAGGGCCGCCCAGGCGACACCCACCGCGCCCAGGCCCCGCCAGGCCCAGGCACGGTGGGCGGTCATGAGGCCGCTCAGCCGCTGGACCGCCCACGTCATCGCGACGGTCACGACCACGGCGAGGGCGACTGCGGCGAGCGCGAGCCCGATGGCGACGGGCCGGCCCAGGGAGTCGCTCATGAAGTTGAAGCCGTCGTCGAACAATGCCCAGTCGAGGACCGGGTCGAACCGGCGGGCCAGCACCGCGAAGAACCCGATGTCGACCAGCTTCACCACGGTGAGCAGGCCGAGCAGCACGCCGAGGGTCAGCACGATCGGCCGCCGGGCCCGGCCGAGGCGCCCGCTTTGCGGTAGCAGGAGCAGCAGGGCACCGACCACGGGCAGCTCGATCGGGACGCGCAGGAGCGCGGTGTGGACCGCGTTTCCGGGCGGCAGCCGGAAGATCTGGTCCGGCACGATCAGCGCCAGGAACACCAGAACCGCCGCGAATGCCGTGGTCAGGTGCCTGAGGACTCGGCGGTGGGACTTCACTTCGCTCACGCTCTGTTCATACGCCCCCGGCTCCGGTCCGGTTCGACCGCCTCCCCCAACCCGAAATTCAGTGGATGAGTGAGTGCTCGCTCATTAAGGTGGCGGGATGGAATCTCGACGCCGGCGGGTCCCGGCGATGGCACCGGAGGAGCGCCGGGCCGCCCTCATCGCGGCGACCATCCCGCTGATCCACCAGCACGGCCTCGACGTGAGCACCCGGCAGATCGCCCACGCCGCCGGCGTCGCCGAAGGGACGATCTTCGGCGTCTTCGACAGCAAGACGCAGCTGGTGGTCTGCTCGGTGGTCAAGGCACTCGACCCGCAGGAGACCCTCGACGCGCTCGCTGCCATCGACCGCTCGGCCGACCTGCGAGAGCGGGTGGCGCGCGCCGCCGAGCTGGTGCACGGCCGGTTCACCGAGCACGCGCACCTGATGCACGAGGCCCGCAAGCTGATCTTCGAGAACAAGCCCGACCCGGAGGCGCAGGCCCGGATGGCCGCCTCCCGGGAGCAACTGCACGCCGCGATCACCGACGTGTTCACGCCGGACGAGGCCCGGTTGCGGGTCTCCCCCGGCAAGGCCGCCCGGCTCCTGCTGCTGCACTGCGGCGCCGACGCGTTCGGGCCGTTCGGCGAGCCCGGCTCGTTCAGCGGCGCGGACCTGGCGACCCTGCTGCTGGACGGCATCCTCGCCGACTCCGGCCCGGTGCCGGACGTCGCCGCGATCATCCTCGACGAATTGATCAATCACACCGAACGGGGGGATCAGCCGACATGCTGATCAAACTGCTTCGTGTGCATCTGCGGCCGTACTGGACACCGATCTCCCTGGTGGTGCTCTTCCAGTTCCTGCAGACGCTCGCGACGCTCTATCTGCCGGCGCTCAACGCCGACATCATCGACAACGGCGTGATCAAGGGCGACACCGGCTACGTGCTGCGGATCGGCGGCGCCATGATCGGTGTCACGGTGCTCCAGATCGTGGCACAGGGCGTGGCGGTGTACTTCGGCGCCCGGACCGCGATGGCCGTCGGCCGGGACCTGCGCGCCTCGATCTTCGACCGGGTGCAGGAGTTCTCGGCCCGCGAGGTCGGCCAGTTCGGCGCGCCCTCGCTGATCACCCGGACCACCAACGACGTCCAGCAGATCCAGATGCTGGTGCTGCTCACGTTCACGCTGATGGTGTCGGCGCCGATCATGTGCGTCGGCGGCATCGTGCTCGCACTGCGCGAGGACGTCCCGCTCTCCGGGCTGCTGCTGGTCATCGTCCCGGTGCTGATCGGCGTGGTCGGCCTGATCATCGCCCGGATGCGGCCGCTGTT
The DNA here is from genome assembly GCF_056134165.1 of Actinoplanes sp. 13. Lineage (NCBI taxonomy): Bacteria > Bacillati > Actinomycetota > Actinomycetes > Micromonosporales > Micromonosporaceae > Actinoplanes > Actinoplanes sp. 13. The sequence goes on from NZ_JBVYOQ010000001.1 coordinate 82,144, forward strand.
CCGCACCATGCAGGTGCGCCTCGACAAGGTCAACCAGGTGATGCGCGAGCAGATCACCGGCATCCGGGTGATCCGGGCGTTCGTCCGCGACGACCACGAGCGGAAGCGTTACGGCGTGGCGAACGACGAGCTCACCGACGTGTCGCTGCGGGTCGGCCGGGTCATGGCGTTCATGTTCCCGACCGTGATGCTGATCGTGAACATCTCCAGCGTGGCGGTGCTCTGGTTCGGTGGCCACCGGATCGACTCCGGCGGCATGCAGATCGGCTCGCTGACCGCGTTCGTCGCCTACCTCATGCAGATCCTCATGTCGATCATGATGGCCACCTTCATGTTCATGATGGTGCCGCGCGCCGAGGTCTGCGCCGAACGCATCGAGGAGGTGCTGGACACCGAGTCGAGCGTGACGCCGCCCACGGCGCCGATCACCCAACTCGAACGGCATGGTGAGCTGGAGCTTCGGGACGTCGACTTCCGCTTTCCGGGGGCGCAGGCCGCGGTTCTTTCAGGGGTACGGGTGATCGCCCGGCCCCGCGAGATCACCGCCGTCATCGGCTCCACAGGCAGCGGCAAGACCACCCTGCTCAATCTGATCCCCCGGCTCTTCGATGCGACCGGCGGCACCGTCCTCGTCGACGGTGTCGACGTCCGCGAGCTGGACCCGGCACTGTTGTCCCGCATCGTGGGCCTGGTGCCGCAGCGGCCCTACCTGTTCAGCGGCACCGTCGCCTCCAACCTGCGCTACGGCAACCCGGACGCCACCGACGACGAGCTCTGGGAGGCCCTGGAGGTCGCCCAGGCCAGGGAGTTCGTCGAGCAGATGGAGGGACAGCTCGAGGCGCCGATCGCGCAGGGCGGCACCAACGTGTCGGGCGGTCAGCGGCAGCGGCTGGCGATCGCCCGCGCCCTCGTGCACCGGCCGGAGATCTACCTGTTCGACGACTCGTTCTCGGCGCTGGACTACGCGACGGACGCGGCTCTGCGGGCGGCGCTGACCGCCTACATCGCGGACGCGACCGTGGTGATCGTGGCGCAGCGGGTCAGCACCATCCGGGACGCCGACCGGATCGTCGTGCTCGACGACGGCAAGGTCGCCGGGACCGGCACCCACGACGAGCTGATGGAGTCGAACCCGACCTATCGCGAGATCGTGCTCTCCCAGCTGACCGCGGCGGAGGCGGCGGCATGACGAACGATCACGCTCCGGTCGTACCCCCCAGGTTCCTGCTTCGTGATGGAGGATCCGCATGACCGCGCCCACCCGCCGGCCCGGACCACCGCCCGCCGGACCGCCCGCGGCCCGGATGATGATGGCCGGCGGACCGCCGGAGAAACTCCAGGACTTCAAAGGCTCGACCAAGCGACTGCTCGGCATGCTCCGACCGCAACGGATCACCGTCGCGTTCGTGCTGCTCTTCGGCGTCGGCAGCGTCTTCCTCTCGGTGCTCGGGCCCTATCTGCTCGGCCGCGCCACTGACGTGATCTTCTCCGGCGTGATCGGGCGGATGCTCCAGCCCGGCGTCACCAAGGAGGAGGCGATCGCCGGGCTCCGCGCCCGAGGCGAGAACAACCAGGCCGACCTGCTCTCCGGAGTGGACGTGATCCCGGGGCAGGGGGTGGACTTCACCCGGCTCGGCCAGATCCTCGCCTGGGTGGTGGTGATCTACCTCGGCGCCTGGGTCTTCGGCGTACTGCAGGGCCGGCTCACCGCGAAGGCCGTCCAGTCCGCCGTCCTCGACCTGCGCAACCAGGTCGAGGCGAAGCTCGGACGCCTGCCGCTGTCATATTTCGATCAGCAGTCGCGCGGTGAGGTGCTGAGCCGCGCCACCAACGACACGGACAACATCGCGCAGACCCTGCAGCAGACGTTCGCGCAGCTGGTCACCGCCCTGCTGATGATCGTCGGGGTGCTCGGCGTGATGTTCTGGATCTCGCCGCTGCTCGCGCTGATCGCACTGGTCACCGTGCCGGTCTCGATATGGCTGACCACGGTGATCGGCAAACGGTCGCAGCCGCAGTTCGTCGCACAGTGGAAGACCACCGGGAAGCTGAACGGGCACATCGAGGAGATGTTCACCGGGCACGCGCTGGTCAAGGTCTTCGGGCGCCAGCAGGAGGCCGCCGCGGTGTTCGAGGAGCACAACGACCGGCTGTACGCCTCCAGCTTCCGCGCCCAGTTCATCTCCGGCCTGATCCAGCCGGCCATGATGTTCATCTCGAACCTGAACTACGTGCTGGTGGCCGTCGTCGGCGGCCTGCGCGTGGCCTCGGGCACGCTGTCGCTGGGCGAGGTGCAGGCCTTCATCCAGTACTCCCGGCAGTTCAGCCAGCCGCTCACCCAGGTGGCCAGCATGGCGAACCTGGTGCAGTCCGGTGTCGCGTCGGCGGAACGGGTGTTCGCGCTGCTGGACGCCCCGGAGCAGTCGCCGGATCCGGCCCCGGTCGACCTGGGGACGGTGCGGGGGCGGATCGCGTTCGAGAACGTGTCGTTCCGCTACCTGCCCGACAAGCCGCTCATCGAGAACCTGTCGCTGGCTGTCGAGCCGGGGCAGACCGTGGCGATCGTCGGCCCCACCGGAGCCGGCAAGACGACGCTGGTCAACCTGCTGATGCGGTTCTACGACGTGACCTCGGGCCGGATCACGCTGGACGGGGTGGACATCGCGTCCATGCCCCGGGAACAGCTGCGCGAGCAGATCGGGATGGTGCTCCAGGACACCTGGCTGTTCGGCGGGACCATCTCGGAGAACCTCGCCTACGGCGCCGACTCCGCTTCTGCGGAGCTGATCCAGCAGGCGGCCGAGGCCGCACACGTCGACGGTTTCGTGCGGACCCTGCCGGACGGGTACGACACGAAGATCGACGAAGAGGGCTCGAACGTCAGCGCCGGCCAGAAACAGCTGATCACCATCGCGCGGGCGTTCCTCGCCGAGCCGAGCATCCTGATCCTCGACGAGGCGACCAGCTCCGTCGACACCCGGACCGAGGTGCTGATCCAGCGGGCCATGGGCAACTTGCGCACCGGCCGGACCAGCTTCGTGATCGCCCACCGGCTGTCGACGATCCGCGACGCCGACGTGATCCTGGTGATGGAGAACGGATCGATCGTCGAACAGGGCACGCACGATGAGCTGATCGCGGCGGACGGGGCGTATGCGCGGCTCTACTCGGCGCAGTTCGCGCAGGCGGTCGAGATCGACTGATCTGCCCATACGGAACGGGGGCGGCCGGCCGGCCGCCCCCGTCACGTCGCTGCTTCGACTTACTTGATGGTGATGGCCTTCTGGCCCGAGTAGCCCGGGTTGATGCCGGCGCCGGTGTTACCGGCGACGAACGCCCGCAGCGTCCACTTGGTGCCCGACTTGGCGGTGAAGGTGCCCTTCCAGCCAGTGGCCGTGGTGGTGCCCTTCCAGGCGGTGTTGACCCACTTGCCGCCGCTCAGGCGCTGCACGATGACCGACTGGCCGGCGGCCTTCGGGTTGCCGGTGACGTTCAGCGTGACCTTGCCCTTGGTGGAGCTGACCGTGAAGGCCGGGTCCTGCGTGATCTTGACGCTCCGCTCCGCGGAGTTGATCTCGTGGGACTGGACGGCGAACCGGTAGCCCGTGGAGATGGCGCGGGTGAACCGGTAGTTGCCGCCGGCGTCGGCCTTGCCGTTGACCAGCCACTTCAGCGCACCCTTGCCGGCGATCGGAGCACCCCAGAGCTCGACCTCGGCGTTCGCCGCGGCCTTGCCGGTGATGGTCGCGTTGCCGGTGCCCTTGGCCGGTCCGGTGACGCTGATGGTCGGCGTGACCGGGTTGTGCGTGTCGTCCGACTTGATCGTGACGGTGGCGTCGCCGGTGATCACCGAGGAGCCCAACGGGCCGACGTTGCCGATCCGGACCGTGAAGGTCTCGTCGCCCTCGACGTCCCAGTCGTTGATGAGCGGAACCTTGACGGTCCACTTCATGGAACCCGGCGGGATCTGGAGCGTGCCCTTGACCGCCTTGTAGTCCGAGCCCGCCTTGGCCGTGCCGTCCTGGGTCCAGAACGGGACGGTGACCGTCTGCGTGGTCGAGGTCGCCTCACCGGTGAAGGTCAGATCGATGGGAACGTCGACCGAGCCTTCCTTCTCGTTGATCCAGGCGTCCCCGATGGAGACCGCCGGCGGCAGGTCCAGCGGATCGTCGGCGATCTTGTAGGTGCCGGCGGACGGGGTGAAGCCGGTCGGCACACCGGTCGTCTCGTTGGCCGTGACGGTGAACGCCTCGGTCGGCTCGTCGATGGTGTCCTCGAGAGCGGCGAACGTCCAGGTGTAGGCGCCGTTCATGGTGGTCAGCGCACCCGTGGCCCCGCGGGCGACGCTGATCGTCGTGGTGGGCAGAGCGTCGGGCGCCTTGAAGTCGGTGCCCGGCGTGGCCGGGTTCGGAGTGCCGCCACCCACGGTCAGGCCGAGGTTGTACGGGTACTCCGAGACACCGACGATCGTGCCGGTGACCTGGGTCGACTGCCCCTCGGTCACGTTGCCGGTGGTGAAGGTCAGCGAGGGTTGGGCGTCGTCGTTGCCGATGCTGACCCGCGAGACGTGCTTGACGAAAGCCGTGTCGGTGGCGGTGACGTCGGTGCTCGCCGTGGTGATCGCGACGCTGAACTGCTGGTCCCGCTCGTAGACGGTGTCACCGTTGATCGGGATGTTCAGGTACCCGGTCGTCTCGCCGGCCTTGATGGTGGCGGTGGTGTCGGCCGGCAGGTCGTAGTCGTTGTCGCCGGCCAGGGAGCCGCCCTCGACCGCGCTGGCCGCGGTGAACGTCGAGGTGAAGACGGTGTCCGTCGGGGAGGCCCCGCTCAGCGAGATCGGGATCTTCGCCATGGTGGTGCCGGTGTTGCCCTCGGTCACCGAGACGTCGCCCACGTTGAAGACAGGCTTCTCGTCGCCCTCGGTGGCTTCGGTGAGGGTCATGGCCACGTCACCCGGGTTGCGGATGGTCGCGGTCGTGCTGGACAGGGTGACGGCGAAGCCCTCGGCCCCCTCCAGCACCTTGTCGCCCAGGACGGTGATCGGGATGTCCTGGGTCCAGGTCGCCGTGCTCGTGTTGGCCGGGATGGTGAAGCTTCCCTCACCGGCCTTGTAGTCCGAACCCGCCTTGGCGGTGCCGTCCTTGGTCTTCCAGTCGATCTTGACCGGCGTCGGGTAGGTGGCGTTCGTGACCGTCACAGCGAGCTTCCGGACGTTCTCGCCGGAGTCGCCCTCCTGGACCGTGGTCGGGGTGAGCGTGACGATCGGGCCCGCAGTCGCCGCGTCGTCGTCGTTGATGACGCCGGTGCCGATGGTCGGCGTGCCCAGCGTGGCACCGCTGGCGGCGGTAAGACGAGCCCGGACGTTCTCCGGCCCTTCGAACGTGGTGTCGGTAACCGATGTGAGATCGGCCGTCTTGGTCGTCGTGTACTGCGGGATGGTCACCCGGCCCACACCGACACCGGTGACTACCGCGGTGTAGTCGGCAGACGTGGCCGCGTTGGAGCCGGAGAGGTTGGTGCCGTCCGCGGACTCCCAGTCCACGGTGACCGTCTTCTCCGTGGGCGCGGACAGGGTGAGCGGGAACCTGACGACCGCGGCCTCGGTCGCGGCCGGGGCGTCGCCGATCTTCACGGTCGGCGCCGTGTCGTCGTCGGTGACAGCGACTTCGACCGGCGTCACGTTGGTCGCCGCGCCGAGCGGTACGCTCGCCTGCTGGACCCGGAAGTACTGGGTGTCCTCTTCGTCAAGCGCGTCGTCGAAGAGCTCGACGTCGATGCTCCCGGTGTACTGGTACGCGGGAATCACGATCGCAGCGGAAGCCGGCAGGGCCGAGAAGTCACGCAACGTACTGCCATCGGACCTGGCCTGCAAGTTGGTGGCCCGGCTGGCAGCCACTGCCGTCGCCATCGGAATGGTGACGTCGTGCGGCATCGCCGTGTCGATCGTCGCAGTGATCGTGACGCGCTTCTGGGAGGTGCCGGCGCCCGACGTGATCGCGGTCTCCGTCACCGCCTCCGTCGGACCGGTGAGGGTGTAGTTCGGGTAGGCGCTCGCCGCCCAGATCGTTCCGGTGCCCGACTTGGTGCCGTCGTCACCCGTCGCCGTCAGAAGGAAGGTCTCGTCCGCGACGTCAGCATCGGCTGCCGTGGCGACCGAGACGACCACGGTGTTGTTGCCACCGGTGCCGGGGAACGAGATGTTTCCGGCGCTCCGCTGGGTGTAGTCGCTAGCGGACGCGGCCGACGCGTCGGCGGTGGCGACGCTGTAGGTGGCCGGCAGCGAGCCCGTGTAGGTGAGGGTGAACCGAAGGGTTCCGCCCTCCCAGTTACCGGCGTCGGAGATGGTCAGATCGCTGACGTTCCCGGCCGCGTGCGCCGGAGTGGTGATCAGCATCGCGGGGACGAGACCCACAGCCGAGGCAGCGAGGCCGGCGAGAACCTTCCGCATCCGGCTGGGTCCCCAGAGCGTGAACGGCACCCGCTCTCGCGGCGCCGCTTGGATTGGTCGATGACGCATTCTCTTCCTAACTCCTTCGGCGGCTGGGCAACCTCTCCAGCGGGGAGGCCCCTGGCTTTGCGTCCCCGCCTCACGACGGGTTTGCCTGTTCGGGTACCGCACCTTGGGGCGGTGGGGGCGCCGGCCGAAACCGGCCTTCAGCAGCGCAGACACGGATCCGAAGGTCCGTGTGAGGCGACGCCTTCCGTAATCTAACTGGCGTATCGGCCTGTTACCGGCGGATCACGTTTTTCGGTATAAAAACCTTCACATGACCTGTAACGACCCCCTCGGGACGGCCGTGAAACGGGTGAAGGGCGGCCCGAACGGACCGCCCTTCACTCAGCTGATCGACTACCGAACCCGGACCTGCCGGGTCGGCGAAACGCCGGCGAGGATGCCCAGCGATGGGGTAGCGCCGACCACCGCCCGGAACGAGTAGGTGCTGCCCGTCCGCAGTCCGCGCTGGACTGTGACGAAGGTGCCCTCGGAATCGAGGCGGCCGGTGGCGACGGTCTGCCAGTCACCGCTGACCTGCCGCTGCACGGTCACGGACTGGCCCTGCCGGTCCGGGTCACCGGCGACCTTCACAGTCGCCGTGCCACGGGCGTTGGAGGCGACCGCCAGGGCCGGCTCCTGCCGGACCTGGAGCAGGCGGACCGGTGAGGTCAGCCCGTCGGCACGGACCATGAGCCGGTAACCCATGGTGAAGTTCGGCCGGAACGTGAAGTCGCCGTTGTCGTCGGCCTCAGTGGTGTAGACGACCCGCCACGTGCCGCCGGACGTTCCGGGAGCGCTGAGCATCTCGACGGTGGCGCCGGCGCCCGCCGCCCCCGTGACGGCCAGCCGCGTGGTGCCGGTGACCGAGGACGGGACGTTCAGGGTAGGCGCCTTGGCCTTGTCGTCGTCCGCGACGGTGACCGTGCCCTTCGCCCGGGTGACGGCCACGTCGGCGGGTTGCGCCGTCCCCAGCTGCACGGTGAAGGCCTGCTCCGACTCGTTGCGGTTGTCCTTGAGCAGCGGCACCGAGATGGTCGTCGCGGTGACCGGCGGCGTGAACCGGACCGTGCCGCTCGACGCGGTGAAGTCCTTGCCCGCGTCGGCGGTACCGGCGATCGTGCGCCATGGCACCGCGATGGAGCGCTCGGTTCCGGTGGTGCCGCCGGCGAAGTTCAGAGAGACGGCCAGCTCGGCCGCTCCGGCGCTCTCCCGGGTGGCCTCGTCGCTGATCGAAACGGTCGGCGAGACGTCGAGCGGGTCGTCCGCGATCCGGTACTCCACCCGGGACCCGCCGAGGCCGAGCGGGATACTCTCCGCGTTCTCATCGACGGTGTCGTCGTTCAGACGGATGGTTCCGAGGTTGACCACACTGCCGCTCGGCGTCCCGGCGGGGAGCACGTTGTCCAAGCCGGTGAGGTCATAGTCGCCGGGCTCCGCGGAGTCGTCCGCCTCGTCCTGGGCCACAGCGGCGGTGCCGCCCAGATCGAGCTCGCGTTGCGCTGTTCCGGTGACGGTTCCGCGGACCTCGATGGTCTGCCCCTCCGCGGCGGTGACAGCCACCAGGTCGAGCGTGGGCCGGGGGTCGTCGTCGACGACGGTGACGGTGGCCGACTGCGCTGCGCCACTGGCGTCCCGCTCCCCGGCAGCGAGCGCGACGGTGATCCGGGCGTTCTCGTCCCCCTCGAAGACGGTGTCCTGCCGGACCGGGATCGTCACGATCGCGCTACGGCCGCCCTTCGGGATGCGCAAGGTGGTGGCGGGCGGGTCGTAGTCGTCCCCACCGAGCCCGCTGGCCGCGTCGGTGGCGGTGCCTTCGGTGGCCACCACGGTGAGGTCGACATCGTTGGTGGCCGCGGCGTCCAGGGTCACCCCGACGGTGGCCGGACCCGAACCCTCCCCGGCCGATGCGGTGCTCGCGACCGAGAACGACGGCACGACGACGCCGTCCCCGCCTCCGCCTTCCGCCGGGGGCAGTTGGTTCACATCGTTGTCGGTGATGCTCACCGTCCCCGCGGCGGTGCCGATGGTGGCGCCCGCCGGGCTCACCTGAGTGGCGACCACCTGGAAGGTCTCGGTCGATTCGACGGCCTGGTCGTTGACGATCGGGATCTCGATCGTTCCCCCGGATGCACCACCGGCGACGACGAGCGGACTGGCCGGCGACGGCGTGCCGATGTCGGCCGAGGAGGCGGTCTCGGGGTTCACCTGGTAGGTGACCGACACGGCCTGCTCGGTGGAGGTGGCGGCGTTGCCACCACCGAAGGCGAGGGTCACCGGGACGGAAGCCGAAGGCGAGTATTCACTGACCGAGGTCGAGCCGACCGACACCGTCGGGGGCAGGTCCGCCGGGTCATCGGTGACGCGGTAGGCGGAAGTGGCGTCGGCGGTGGTCGCGGAGTCGTTCCGGGCGGTGACCTTGATGGTCTCGATCGGCTCGTCGACCGTGTCCGGGTTCAGGGCGATCGTCCCGAACGGCACCGGTGTGCTCGCGGCCGTGCCGCCGGCGATCGCGCCGGACAGCGTGGCGGTGAAGTCGCCGCCCTCGGCCGCGTTCGCTCCGCCGCCGGCGTCGCCGGCAGCGGTGACCGTGTAGTTCATGGCGCGCTGGGCGAGACCGTCCGGCGTCGCGGTGACGTTCACCGTGGCACCCTCGGCGTCCTCGACCGTGTTCAAGGTGATCGCCGGGACCGGATCGGTGTCGTTGATGGTCAGCGTGCCGTCGACCGGGCCGCCGGCCGCGTGGTCCGCGTTGTCGCGGGTGACTCGGACGAGGGCGGTCTCCGGGCCCTCGTACGCGTTGTCGTTCAGCGTCGCCACCTGCACAGTCGCGGTCCGGGCATCCTTCAGGACCGTCATCGCGGCGGTCGGGGTACTGAAGTCGTCGCCGCCTTCGGCCATGTCGCCGCGGGTAGCGGTGCCGTCCACCACGGACACGGTCAGCGGGATGTCGGCTGCCGCCGGAGTGGCCAGCTCGACCGTGACAGTGGCTGTGCCGCCCTCGTTCACGGTCTCGGCCGAGACCGTGTAGGTGGGCTTGGCGTCGGTAGTGTCCGTGACAGTGACCGGCGCATCACCGACCGGTATGGTGGCACCCCCGGTGGGCGCGGACAGGGCGACGTCGAAGGCCTCGGTCACCTCGTGCACCTGGTCGTCGAAGAGCGTCACCGGAATGTTCTCGGCGACGTCGTTCGGCTCGAACGTCACCGTGCCGCTCGTGATGGCGGTGTAGTCGCCCGGCTCCTCCGCCGTGTCGTCCACCGTGTCCACGCGGGCGGTGATCGTCTTCTCCGTCGAGGTGGCGACGTTGCCGCTGAGACCGTGCCAGCTGAGGCCGACCGGCATGGCCGCAGCACCGGCCTCCTCGGCGACCGTCGGTGCCGCCCCGAAGACGATCTCCGGCGACTTGTTGTTCGCGGCGTCGGTGAGGGTGACCGTCGTGGTGACGGGATCCTGACCGGCCAGGGTGATCGAGACCTGCGCGGTCTGGTCGTCCTCGTCGATCGTGTCGGTGGCGAGCACCAGGTTGCCGAGGTTGAGAGTGCCGGCTCCGGGGCTGAGGTTGCCGCTCAGGGTCAGACCGGCGCCGTTGACGTCGGCGGGCTGCACCGGGTTGGTCAGGCCCTCCACCGCCGTGGTGCCCTGCACGCCGGTCACCGTCGCGGTGTAGGCGATCGGCGCCTGGGCGGTTCCCGTGACAGTGGCGCTGATCGCCGGGGTGGCGCCTTCGGCGCCGGTGATCGGGGACAGCGCGAGCGTCGGCGCGTCATCGTTGTCGGTGATCGTGACGTTGCTGGTCACCGGAGCGCCGGACGCGTCCGCTTCCCCGCCGGCCAGAGCGATCGTCACCGTCGCGACCTCAGCGGCCTCGTCGGCGGTGTCATTGAGCGTCGGAATGGTCACCGTCGCCTCATCAATGCCCTGCGTGACCGAGAAGGCGACCGGCGCGCTGTAGGTGCGGTCGCTGCTGTCCGTGGTCCCGTCCACCAACGTCGCCTCGAAGTTGACAGTGGCCACCGCCGGTGCAGCCAGTTCGACCTTGAACTCGATCGAACCGCCTTCCGTCACCTCCAGCGGCGTCACCGTCGCATCAGGCGTCACCGTGAAGGCGGGCGGCGTGTCATCGTTCGTGATCGTCACCGTGCTGGTACCACCGGTGATCGAGTGGGCCGCAGGCGCCGAGGTCACATCGACGGTGAAGGTCTCCGGCAACTCGTAGGCGCTGTCGTTGGTCAGCACCACCGGAATGTTCTTGAAAGCCTCCCCCGCACCGATGGTCACCGCATCGGAGCCCACCGCGAAGTCCCCAGCCGCGGCCGAACCACTGGCGACGGTGTCGTAGTCGACCGTGATCGCCTTCTCGGTCGACGTCGCGTCGTTGCTGTTGTGGGCGAAGTTCTTCGTGACCGCGACCTGCGCCGGACCCTGATCCTCGCGCACTGACACCGTCGGCGACACCGACAGCTGCGGCGGCAGATCGTCAGCGTGGTCCGCGATCGTCACCGTCGTCGTCACCGGCGCCTGACCGGCCAGGGTCATCGAGATCTGCGCAGTCTGGTCGTTCTCGTCGATCGTGTCGGTGGCGAGCACCAGGTTGCCCAGGTTGATGGTGCCCGCACCCGGCGTGAGGCTGCCGGTCAACGTCAGGCCGGTCCCGTCCACATCCGCGTCCTGCACCGGATTCGCCAGACCGCCGACCGCCGCCGTGCCGCCCACCCCGGTCACCGTCGCCGTCCACGGGACCGACGCCTGCGACGATCCGGCCACCGTCGCGCTCAACGCCTTGGTTTGACCCTCCGTGCCGGTGACCGGCGACAACGTGACAGCCGGCGCGTCATCGTTGTCGGTGATGGTGACGTTGCTGGTCACCGGTGCACCGGACGCGTCTGTCTCTCCGCCGGCCAGAGCGATCGTCACTGTGGCGACCTCAGCGGCCTCGTCAGCGGTGTCATTGAGCGTCGGAATGCTCACCGTCGCGTCAACGGCGCCCTGCGCGATGGAGAAGGCGACCGGCGCGCTGTAGGTGCGGTCGCTGCTGTCCGTGGTCCCGTCCGCCAACGTCGCCGTGAAGTTGACAGTGGCCACCGCGGGCGTAGGCAACTCCACCTTGAACTCGGCCGGAGCACCCTCCACCACCACCAACGGTGTCACCGTCGCATCCGGCGTCACCGTGAAGGCCGGCGCCGGATCATCGTTGGTGATCGTGACCACGCTGTTGTCGGCGCCGGTGTTGACGCTGTCCGCGCCGGTCGCGCCGGTGAGGTCCAGGTTGAACGTCTCGGGCAGCTCGTACGCGTCGTCGGTCGTCAGGTTCACCGAGATGTTCTTGTTGACCTCGGTGCCGGTGAAACTCACCGTCCCGGTTCCCACCGCGAAGTCGCCCGCACTCGCCGTCCCGCCGGCAGTCGCGCTGTAGGCAACATCAACCGACTTCTCGGTCTCCGTCGCCGTGTTCGACCCGTGGCCGTAGTTCAGCGTCACCCCTACCTGCGCCGGACCGGCATTTTCCGCCACCGACGCGGTCGGCGCGATCGACACCTCAGGGCCCAGGTCGCCCGCGGAGTCCGCGATGGTCACCGTCGTCGTCACCGGCGCCTGATCACCCAGGGTGATCGACACCCGGGCCTCCTGGTCGTCCTCGTCGATCGCGTCGTCCAGCAGCACCAGGTTGCCCAGGTTCAGCGTCGGCGCGCCGGGAGCGAGGCTGCCCGACAACGTCAAGCCCGTCCCGTTCACATCCGCCGCCTGCACCGGGTTCACCAGGCCCTGCGCCGCCGCGGTGCCGCCCACGCCGGTCACCGTCGCCGTCCACGGAACCGACGCCTGCGACGAGCCGACCACGGTGGCGGTCACCGCCTCGGTATCGCCTTCAGTGCCGGTGATCGGGGCGAGCGTGAGCGCCGGGGCGGCGTCGTTGTCCGTGATGCTGATCGTGCTGACCACCGGACCGCCGGAAGCGTTGTTCTCCCCGCCGGCGCGAGCGATCGTCAGCGTGGCCGTCTCGCCGGGCTCATCCGCTGTGTCGTTGACGGTCGTGATGCTGACTGTGGCGTCGTCGCTTCCCTGCTGGATCTGGAACGCGATCGGCGTGCTGTAGGTGGTGTCGCCGCCGGACGTCGACACGTTCGCCAGCGTCGCCGTGAAGTCGACGTCCTCCAGTGCCACCTCGTCCAACGTGACAGTGAACGTCGCGGTTCCGCCCTCGGCCACCGCGTGCGGCGTCACCGTCGCATCCGGGGTCACCTGGAAGCCCGGAGCCGGATCGTCGTTCGTGATCGTCACCGTGCTGGTGTCCGCGCCGGCGTCGATGCCACCCGCCTGCGGCGCCGACGTCACCTCGACCGTGAAGTCCTCGTCGAGCTCGTAGTCGCCATCGACCGTGACGTCCACCTCGGCGTTCTTGGTCAACGGATCGTTCGGAGCGAAGGTCACCGACCCCGTGCCGACCGTGAAGTCGTCAGCGGCAGCCGTCCCTGCCGAAGCTCCGTAGTTCACCACGATCGACTTGTCGCTCGATGTCGCGTCGGTGTCGTTGGGGTCATAGGTCAGGGTCACCGGCACCTGCGCGGGACCGCTGTCCTCCAGGACCGGCTCCGCCGGATCGATGGACACCTCCGGGCCCAGATCGCTCGCGTTGTCGGTGATGGTCACGTAGTCACTGACGGTCTCGCCGTTCATCGTGACCGCGATCTGGACGGTCTCGTCGTATTCGTCGACATCGTCGGGCAGGAGGTCGATCGATACCAGGTCGATTGTCGGGTCCCCGGGCGCCAACTCACCCGAAACGTCCAGGTTGGCGTCGTCGAAGTCCGCCGGCTCCGCCGCGTTGCTTCCGTTGTCCGACGCACCGATCGCGGCTGCGGTGAACTGCAACGGGTCCTCGGCCTCACCGTCGACCGTAGCGCTGAGTGGCACGGTCAACGGCGAGACGGCACCCTCGGCCTGATCGCCCAGGCCCAGCGAGATGGTGGGGACCGTGTCGTCGTTCTCGATCGTCAACGTCCCGCTCACCGGCCCGCCGGTCGCTCCACCGCCCTGACGCGTGGCAGTGATCGTGGCAGTCTCCTCCGCCTCGTAGACCTCGTCGCCCTTGACCGTGACGTCCACCTGGCCGGTGGTCGAACCGGCCGGGATGGTGAGGGTTGCGGCGGCCAGTTCGAAGTCATCGTCGCCAGGGTTGGCGCCGGGCCCTTCGGTGGTGCCTGCGTCGCTCACGGCGACATTCAGAACGATGTTCTGTGCACTCGGGTGATCGATGCTCGCGACGAACGTCGCGGTGGTGGTCCCCGAGTCCGTTTCCAGGCGGGGGACGTTCGACAACGACAGCAGAGCCGGCGCCGCGTCGTCCTCCGGAATGGTGAACTGGCCGGTCCCCGTGACCGCCACGGTGGCCTCGGCCGGCGCCAGGCCGATGGTGAAGGTCTCCCCGCCCGCCTCATAAGTCGTGTCGCCGCGCATCGCCACGGTGATCGTCTTGGTCGTCTCGCCCGGTGCGAAGGTGAGGGTCCCCGGAGCAACCGTGTCGAAGTCGGTGCCGGCCGTGGCGCTGTTGCCGGTGACCGTGTAGTTGACCTCGGTCGCCGTCTGCCGCGCCTTGTTCAGCGTGACGGTGAATGTCTGACTGGTCGTCCCGCCGGCCCCCTCGACGATCGTCGTGTCCGACGCCACGGAGACCGCGGTGTCGATGATGCCCACCGAGGTCGTGGACACACCGCCGCCGAGGGTGGCGTTGGCCGGGCCGGAGATCGTCAGGTCCACCGACTCCCCGGATTCCGCCAGGACGTCGGCGACCGTCGGCACCGTCACGTTCGTCGTGGTCTGGCCGGCGGGGATGGTGACCGTCTGCGGCGTGGTGACGGTGTAGTCGTCGGTCAGTGCCGCCGTGCCACCGCTCGCAAAGGTTGCGGTGACCGTCACGTCACGGTTGGAGGGCGCGTCGAGTTTGACCGGGAACGTGATGGTGTCGCCCTCGGCCACGTCGGCCGGCTCTTCCAGGTAAACCTGGGGCGGGCCGTCGTTGTCGGTGATTTCCACCGTCGTCGCGGCCGGCGATCCCGCAGTGGCGTTGACCGGGGAGCCGTTGGTGTTGACGGTGAAGTCCTCGGGGCTGATCTCGTCCCGCGTGTCGTTGGCGATCGGCACCGTGATGGTCCCGGTCGGGCTCTCCGCCGGGATCACGAGCGTGCCGGTGGTCGTGGTGTAGTCCTGACCGGCGGTGGCGGAGCCCGGCACGGTTCCGTACGGGATCCGTACTTCCTTGGCCGAGAAGTTCGACAGCGTCGCGGTGATGGTCGCGTTGCCGGCGTCCTCGGCGACGGTCATCGGGCTCGGGTCGAGGGTGTAGGTCGGTGCGTTGTCGTCGTCCAGCATCGCGCCGTAGGCGATCGGGGTGACCAGCGTGTCGTCCAGGTAGCGCAGGCGCAGCGCGAACCGCTCGTCGTACTCGTCGTTCGGGTCCGTGACGCCGTTGACCACGAGTCGTTTGATCACGGTTCGGGAGCTCGCGTTGAACGTCGTCTGGCCACTGATGGCGGTGTAGTCGGTGCCCGCGGTGGCGGCCTCGAAGCCGTCACCGGCCGCCGGGATGATGTCGTACTTGATGGTGACGGAGCCGGTCGACGGGCCGAGGCGCTGCACCTCGAAGGCGAACTCGCCGCCCTCCGCGCCCTCGAGGTCGGCCTCGATGATGATGTCGCCAGGGTCGGCGTAGGCGGGTGCCGGTAGCAGGGCGACCACCGGCATCAGACCGGCAGCGGCCGCGGCCACGACTGACACGAGGGCCCGGAATCTTGCCGGGGCCCACAGCCGTACCGGCACCTGATCTACAGCTCGACTGGGCATGGTCCTGTCTCCTTCGGCGGCCGGCCCATAGGGCGAGGGAACGGCGCAGGATCCCGAAAAGCAGTGATGAGCTGCGAAGACAGAGGGCGCGCCGGAGGTAATCTAACCGCCGCGAAAGTGGCTTATGACAGGAATTCGTGTTTCGAGCGTTTAAAGCAGCCCGTGGCGCATGGCGGTGGTGACGGCGGCTGTCCGGTCAGTGACGTCGAGCTTGTTGAAGATGCGGATGAGGTGCGTCTTCACGGTGGCCTCACTGATGAACAGCTGCTTGCCGATCTCGGCGTTCGTGGACCCCGCGGCGACCAGCCGCAGCACCTCGGTCTCGCGCGCCGACAGGGCCGGCGGGGACGGGCTGCGCACCTGCCGCACCAGGGTCGAGGCGACGCTCGGCGCCAGGACCGTCTCACCGCGAGAGGCTGCCCGCACCGCCTCCGCCAGCTCCGCCGGGGTCGCGTCCTTGAGCAGATAACCGGAGGCGCCGGCCTCGATCGCCCGCAGGATGTCGCGGTCCGACTCGTACGTGGTCAGCACCATCACCCGGATGCCGGCGGAGGCGGCCAGGATCTCGGCGGTCGCGGTGACGCCGTCGCCGCCGGGCATCCGCAGGTCCATCAGCACGATGTCCGGTCGCAGGGACAGCGCCTGGGTGACGCCGTCGGCGCCGGACGAGGCCTCGCCGATCACGGTCAGGTCGGGTTCGGCGTCGAGCATGCCGCGCAGGCCCATCCGCACCACCGGGTGGTCGTCGACCAGCAGGATGCGGATCATGCGGGAATCTCCAGTTCGAGGGTGGTCCCGGCGCCCGACGACACGGTCAGCGTCCCGCCGACCTGGGCGGCCCGGGTGCGCATTCCGGACAGCCCGAATCCACCGGTCGCCGCGGGGTCGAACCCGCGGCCGTCATCGCGCACCACCAGACGCACCGACTCCGGCGTATAGCCGAGGGCGACGTCGACCGAGGAGGCCCCGGCGTGCCGGCGTACGTTCGCCAGCGACTCCTGGGCCGCCCGCAGCAGCACCACCTCGACCCGGGTGGGCAGCTCGCGCGGCGAGCCGATCACCCGCACCGAGCACGACACTCCGGACTCCTCGGCGAAACGGGAGCCCTGGCGTCGTACCGCCTCGGGCAGGGAAGCCGAGGCCAACGCCGAGGGTGAGAGGGCCGCCACCAGGGCCCGTGATTCCGCGAGGTTCTCCCGGGCCGTCCGCACCGCGAGCGCCAGCCGCTCGTCGCGCAGCGCCGGGTCGGCCGCCTGGATCAGCGTGATGATGCTGGTGAAGCCCTGCGCCAGGGTGTCGTGGATCTCCCCGGCCAGCCGGTTCCGCTCGGCCGCCACCCCGGCCTCGTGCGACAGCCGTTCCTGTTCGGCGCGGGAGGCCGAGAGTTCGGCGATCAGCTCGGCCCGTTCCTGGCTCTGCTCCAGCGTCCGCATGATCCACAGGCCCATGCAGATGCCGGCTGTCGTCGAGATCGCCGCGATGACCAGGTCGATCCCGATTCCCTCCGGCTCCCGCCGGTATTCCAGCACCACCGGCAGCGCGTTGGTCACGATGATCAGGACGATGGCCGGCCGCAGCGGGATCATCTGGAAGATCAACGGGATGACCGCGAACATCAGCCAGGTGGTGTACGGCACGAAGTAGACCGCGGTGATGAAGAGCGCGACCTGCACGAGGACCACGACCAGGGCCGCCCGGTCCTCCGCGTCCCGCATGATCAGCGACCGGCCGACCAGCAGATGCAGCAGCGTCATCGCGGCCAGCGCCGAGAGCGCCAGCACGCGCGGCAGAACCGGGAAGCCCTCCACGACGACGACCGCGGCCGCGATGGCAGCCGTGATCACCGCGAAATAGACGTCCCACAACCAGGCCGCCGGCGTGGCCTCGCCGACGGTGCTCACCGGGACCGGTCGCTCCATCGGAAGGTCGCCAGGCACAGCACCAATCCGATCACACACCAGATGCCGAGCACCACGGCGACCGTGCCGAGGTTCCAGGCGCCGCCGATCTCCTGGGCCTTGGCCTCGTCGGGCAGGAACACATAGCGGAAGCCCTGCGCCATCCAGCGCACCGGGAAGAGCGAGGCGAAGTTCTCGAGCCAGTCCGGCAGCTGGCTCATCGGCTGGATGAAGACGCCGGAGACGAACTGCAGCGCCACCACCGGCACGTTCAGGATGGCGCCGGCGTTGCGGGCGTTGCGGACCAGCGCGCTGACCGCGACGCCGAGCAGCGAGCACGCGATCACCGAGAGCAGGAAGATCCAGGAGAACGTCAGCCAGTGCGCCGCGTCCGGCATCGGCACGTCGAAGACCACGGCGCCGACCAGCAGCAGGACGGCCGCTTCGGCCACGCTCAGCGCGAGGACCAGAAGAGCCTTCCCGATCAGGTACGCGGACGCGGGCATCGGTGTGCCGCGGAGTCGCTTGAGCGTCCCGTCCTCACGATCGAGCGCCAGCCCGGCCCCCATCGTGACGAACGCGGTGTTCAGGATGCCGTACGCGATCATGCTGGCGGTGAACACCCGGCTGGCGCTGACACCCTGGGCGTTGTACTCGTCGCCGAAGATGGTGCCGAACAGCAGCAGAAGCATCGCCGGGAAGGCGAACGTGAAGACCACCGCGGTCCGGTCCCGCAGGAACTGCAGCAGTTCCACGTGACCGCGGCTCAGGCTCATGGCGGGCGTGCTCATCGGGCTGCTCCGATCAGGGTGAGGTACGTGTCCTCGAGGGTGGGCCGGGTGACGGTCAGCGTGGTCAGGTCCACCCCGCTGTCGAGCAGGCGCCGGATCAGCGCGGTCGGGTCGGTGTGGTGTTCGGTGTGCGCCACCCCGTTCTCCCGCCACGAGACGACCGCCTCGGCGGCGGAGCGGCCGCCCAGCGTCGCCGGGGTGCCTTCGGCGACCACCCGGCCGCCGGCCAGCACCGCGAGCCGGTCGGCGAGGGCTTCGGCCTCGTCCAGGTAATGGGTGGTCAGCACGATGGTGGTGCCGTCGCCGGCCAGGGTGCGGATCAGCTCCCAGAACTGGCGGCGCGCCTCCGGGTCGAAGCCGGTGGTCGGCTCGTCGAGGAAGAGCAGCTCGGGCCGGCCGACGATGCCGAGGGCCACGTCGACGCGGCGGCGCTGGCCGCCGGAGAGCGTACGGATCTTGCTGTTCCGCTTGGCGGTGAGCCCGACCAGGTCGATCACCTCGTCCGGCCGGCGCGCCGACGGATAGAAGCCGGCCAGGTGGCGGACCATCTCGTGGACGGTCAGGTCGGCGGCGTCGTCGGCGTCCTGCAGCACGATGCCGATCCGGGTCCGCCACGCCGAACCGGCGCGTTCCGGATCCTCTCCCAGCACCCGCACGTCACCGCCGGTGCGGCGCCGGTGCCCCTCCAGGATCTCCACCGTGGTGGTCTTGCCCGCGCCGTTCGGGCCGAGCAGGGCGAAGATCTCGCCGCGGGCGACCACGAGGTCGATGCCCGCGACCGCGTCCCGGCCGCGATAGGTCTTCCGGAGTCCGGTTACCTCGATGGCTTCCATGACATCGATCGTGCCCGTTCGCCCCGCCCGGCCGGGACGACCGCGCGGCTGTCACCGGTTGTCCACCGATCGATGGACAGCAACCTCACTCCCAGCGGAAACTGCGGGCGGCCGCGGTCAGCCACACCACGGCCCACAGGCTCAGGCTCAGCCAGATCGGGACCGGCACCGCGGCGCCGTGCATCAGCGTCTCCCGCAGCGCGTGCGCGTGCGCGGCCAGCGGCAACAGGAACCAGCCGAGCGTGCCGAGGTCGGGTGCGGCGAACATGATCCCGCCGACGGAGAGCATCACCACGTAGATCAGGGTGGCCGCGCCGGTGGTCGTCTCCGGTTTCAGCACGCTGGCCAGCAGCAGGGCCAGGCCGCTGTAACCGGCGACGGCCAGCACGGTGACCGCGGCGGCGGGCAGCAGCGCACCGGCTTCCGGGCGCCAGCCGACCGCGAGGCCGACCAGCGCCAGCGCCGACACCTGCAGCACGATCTGCACCAGCACCGAGGCGGTCTTGGCGAGCAGCAGGCCGGGCCGGGTGAGCGGGGAGGCGCCGAGGCGCTTGAGGACGCCGTAGCTGCGCTCGTAGCCGGTGGTGATCGCCTGGCCGGTGAAGGCCGTGGACATCACCGTCAGCGCCAGCACGCCGGGCACCACGAAACCGAGCCGGTCGTCGGTGGGCAGGTTGGTGACCTCGAACAGCCCGGCGCCGAGCAGAACCAGCAGCGGTACGCCCATGGCGAGCACCACGGCCTCGCCCCGGCGGGCGGTCAGCAGCAGCTCCATCCGCAGCTGCCGGCCGATGATCGTGCGCATCGGGGCCCGGCCGGGTGCCGGGGTGAAGGTTCCGGCGCTCACTTGGCGGCTCCAACCGGGTTCGGCGTGGTCAGGGAGAGGTAGACGTCCTCGAGCGTGCGCCGGCGACTGCTCACCGCGGTGACCTGCGCGTCGACGCCGGCGAACCAGGCCAGCACCTCGGCCAGGCCGGCGGTGTCGAGGGCGCCGGCAATCGCGTACTCCCCCGGGGAGGTCTCGGTGACGGTGCGGCCGGCCCGCAGCGTGGTCAGGTCGAGGCCCGGATCGGCGCGCACCTCGAGGAGGTCGATGCCGGCCGCCGCGGTCAGCTCGGCCGGGGTGCCGGTGACCGCCACCCGGCCGTTCCGCATGATCACCACGTCGTCGGCGAGCCGCTCCGCCTCGTCCAGCAGGTGCGTGGTGAGCAGCACGGAGACGCCGTCGGCACGCAGCTCCTCGATCAGCTGCCAGGTGGTGTGCCGGGCCTCGGTGTCCATGCCGGCGGTCGGCTCGTCGAGGAAGACCAGCTCGGGACGGCCGACCAGGGCCACCGCGAGGCTGAGCCGCTGCTGCTCGCCGCCGGAGAGCCGGCGGAACCGGGTGCGCTCGACCTTGCGCAGGCCGAGGCGGTCCAGCAGCATGTCGGGGTTTATCGGATTAGCAGCAAATGATGCGAAAAGCCGCAGAATCTCGCCGGCGGCGGCCCACGGATAGACGCCGCCGGACTGCAGCATGATCCCGAGCCGGGGCATCAGCTCGTCGTGCTGCCCGACCGGGTCGAGCCCGAGGACCCGCGCCGTGCCGGCGTCCGGCCGCCGGAAGCCCTCGCACACCTGGAGCAGGCTGGTCTTGCCGGCGCCGTTGTGGCCGAGCAGGGCGAGCACCCGGCCACGTGGCACGCACAGCGACACGCCGTCCACCGCTGTCGTGTCGCCCCAGCGCACGACCACGTCCCGCACCTCGACCGCGGCTGCGTCGCCACCCACCATGAAACCCGCCCATCACGTCCAACACGGATCCGCTCGCCCACGGCCACCTTACGGCGGCGGCCGCCCCGCCATGCCACGGCGGTGCACGGCGATGCGGTGGCTCACCCGGCGGTAGGGTGCCCGCCATGAGCGACCGGACCCGCGTGGTGGAGATCTACACCGACGGGGCGTGCGTGCCCAACCCCGGCCCCGGCGGGTGGGGCGCCGTCCTGCGTTACGGCGCCTCGGAGAAGGACCTCTGCGGCGGTGAGGCCACCTCGACCACCAACAACCGGATGGAGCTGATGGCCCCGATCCGCGCCCTGGAGACGCTGAACCGGGCACCGCTGGTGGTCGACGTCTACACCGACAGCGTCTATGTCCGGGACGGCATCACCAAGTGGCTGCCGCGCTGGCGGGCCAACGGCTGGCAGACCTCGGCGAGACAGCCGGTCAAGAACGTCGACCTGTGGCAGCGGCTGGACGCGGCGGTGCAGCGGCACGAGGTGCGCTGGCACTGGGTGAAGGGCCACGCCGGCCACCCGGAGAACGAGCGCGCCGACCGCCTCGCCGCCCGGGGGCTGCGCGAGGCGCTCGGCGAGGTCTGACGCCGCCCGCAGGCTGCGTGAGGCGCTCGGCGGGTCCTGACGCTTTCGCCCGGCTCCGGCTCAGCGCGGCGCGATCCCGCCCGCGCGGGACCGCGGTGCGTCAGCTCGTGCCCCGAGGGCGGGGCACCGGTGGGTCGTACGGCACGGTGGGCTCGCCCGTCTCCTGCGGCTCCCGGACCTTGGCGCGCGCCACCCGATCCGGCGGCAGGCGATAGGTCGCGGCCCGGACCAGTTCGTCCGGCACCAGATGCCGCCCGCGCCGCTCCTCCGGGGCGGGCTGCGGCTCGGGGTCGCTCGCCGGCCTCGGATCGGGCAGCGCGGTGTAGGTGACCCCGCCGGGCGCGGCCGGCGGCGGCAGGCCGGGCCCGGTATGCGGCGCCGGCGCCGGAAAACCGAGCTGCTGCGGCACCGGCCGGGTGGGCGTCTCCTCCTGGACCTCCGCCGGCACGGCTTCAGCCGGCAACGCCGCAGCCGGCACTGCTTCAGCCGGCACGGCCTTCGACGGCCCGGTGCCGGCCGAGGCAGACGGCACCGGCACGGTGGGTTCTTCCTTCGGGGGTACGGCCGCCGCGCCGTGCACCGAGCCGCGCCCACGCCTGCGCCCGGCCGCCCGCGCGGCCATGCTGAAAACGGTGCGGGTCGCCGAGTCGTAGCCCTCCTGATAGGCCTGTTCCCGTTCCGGGCCGTGCTGGCGTCGCTGGTGCAGCCGGCCGGCGGTGTAGCCCACGCAGGCCAAGAACGCGGCGAGGAGGACGATGAGGATCACGATGTCACCCGGGGCGCTCATACCCGGAATTCTTGCTAATCTGATAGACCGCTAGCTATACCCCGTTTGACGTACCACGATCGAATTAGCCCGTCGGCTCATCAGGCGGACGCTCGTGATCGAGGTCACCGGTCGCCGCCGGATAAGCAATGAGTTGACACCTTTGCCCGCAGAGCGCACGGTAAATCCATGCGCTTTCCACGACGGGTCGCGGCCGTCGTCGGCGTCGTCACCCTGCTCCTGGCAACGGCCGCCTGCGGCCCGGGTGACGAGGAATCCGGCGTCAGCCGGGTCGAGGTCTTCACCTGGTGGTCGGCGGGCGGCGAGAAGGCCGGACTGGACGCGCTGGTCGGCCTGTTCGCCACCGGCTGCCCCGGGCAGCAGTTCGAGAACGCGGTGGTCGCGGGCGGCGCCGGGGTCAACGCGAAGCAGGCGCTGGCCACCCGGATCCAGCGCAACGACCCGCCGGACACGTTCCAGGCGCACGCCGGGGCCGAACTCGACGACTACATCGCGGCCGGCCGGGTGCAGGACCTGACCGCCGACTACGAGGCGTGGGGCCTGCGCCGGGCGCTGCCGGCCGGCCTGGTCGACGACCTGACGGTGGACGGCAGGATCTATTCGGTGCCGGTGAACGTGCACCGCGCCAACGTGCTGTGGGCGAACCCCCGGGTGCTCGCCGGCGCCGGTGTCACCGAGCCGCCCCGCACCCTCGACGACCTCCTGCGGGTGCTGGACGTGGTGCGCGCGTCGGGGATCGAGGCGCCGCTCGCCCTGGGGCGGGATTGGACGCAGCTCATGCTGCTGGAGGCGGTCCTGATCAGCCGGCTCGGCGCGGCCCGCTTCGCCGGGCTGTTCACCGGGACGACCGACTGGGGCGGTGGCCAGGTGCGGGCGGCGCTGGACGACTACGCGGACCTGCTGTCGTTCAGCAACGCCGACCGGGACTCGCGGGACTGGCCGGAGGCGGAACGCCTGCTGATCGACGGTGACGCGGCCTATCAGCTGATGGGCGACTGGGCGGCGACCGCGGGCCTGGAACACTTCCCGTTCCCCGGCACCGAGGGTGTCTTCCAGTGGCTCGCCGATTCGTTCGTGCTGCCCACCGGCGCGGCCAACCCGGACGGCACCCGGTGCTGGCTGCGGACCGTGGCCTCGGTGGACGGCCAGCGGGCGTTCAACGTCGCGAAAGGCTCGATCCCGGCGCGGACCGACGTGGCCGGCGCCGGCTTCTCGGCGTACCAGCTGGCCGCCATGCGGGACTGGAGATCGGACACTCCGGTGCCGTCCTGTGCGCACGGCTCCGCCTGCCCGCAGGATTGGCAGAACGCGGTGAACGCCGCGCTCGGCGAGTTCTCCGTCGCCGGGAACGACACCGCCGTCCTGCAGCAGGCGCTCGCCTCCGCAGCGGCCCAATTCGTCAAGGGGTGATCATGGCCGACGAACGTGACGGCGTGCCGCTGACCAATCTGGATCAGGAGCTGTTCCCCGGCGCCGGTGCCACGAAGCGGGACCTGGTCGACTATCTGGACGCGATGGCCGGCCGCCTGGTGCCGGTGTTGCGGGACCGGCCGCTCTCGGTGATCCGGGTGCTCCGCGGCCAGGACCAGTTCATGCAGAAGAACCTGCCGAAGTACACACCGGACTGGGTGCCCCGGACCACGGTCTGGGCGGACGCGTCGCACCGCGAGGTGACGTACGCGATGGGCAACGACCGCCGCACGCTGATCTGGTTCGGCAACCAGCGGGCGGTCGAGTTCCACCCGGCGCTGATGCTCGCCGGCTCGCACCACCCGACCCACCTGATCATGGACCTGGACCCGCCGGAGGGCGGCGGCTTCGCGCTCGCGGTGCAGGGCGCCCGGCTGGTCAGGCAGGTCCTCGAGGAAGTGGGCATGCCCGGCGCGGTGAAGACCAGCGGCTCCAAGGGCGTGCACGTCTACGTGCCGCTGGCCGCGGACGCGGCCCCCGACGACGTGGCCGCCGCCCAGCGCGCCGTCGCGGCCCGGGCCGAGCGGATCGACCCGGCACTCGCCACCACCGCGTTCATCAAGGAGGACCGGCACGGCAAGGTGTTCCTGGACGCGACCCGGGCCGGCGGGGCGACGGTGGCCGCGGCGTACTCACCGCGGATCCGGCCCGGGGTGCCGGTCTCGTTCCCGGTGGCCTGGGACGACCTCGACGACGTGGCCCCGTCGGACTTCACCGTCCGGACCGCGGTGGGGCTGCTGGGTGACCGGGACCCGTGGGCGGAGGCGCTGCCCGAACCGGTGGCGCTGGACAAGGGGCTGATCGAGGAGGGGCACACCATTCCGGTGGCCCGGGTACAGGCCATGCACGAGGGCAAGCGGCGGGCCCGCGCCCGCCGCGCCGCGGAGAGCTGAGGGGAGCGGGCGGCCTTGGAAACCGGCCGGCTCTCAGGCGACCAGGGCGCTCCAGAACGGGACGGTGGGGCGGGACCCGTGCGCGGCCGGCTCACCGATCGCGAACTCCCGGTTCAGCCAGTCGGCCAGGTCGGCGCCGTACAGCACCACGTCGGTCTGATAGATCGAGAGCACCGGGTGACCGGGAATCTTCGCGGGCAGGTAACGGTGCGCGTACAGCGGGATCATCCGGGGAGCGATCATCAGGCCGGCGCGGGCGGTGGCCAGCCGGTCGCCGAAGGCGGGGCCCCAGCCCTCGTACCAGAAATCGTTCTCGGCGACGTCGAACAGCACACCCTCGACCGGCGCGAGCAGCGCGGCCCGCAGCACGGAGCGGTCGGATGACCGCCAGTCCGGCCAGCCGACGCCGGTGGGCAGGCCCGCGGCGAGGAACTCACGGTGGTCGGGGGCGAACGTGAAGGCGAACTCGGCCTCGATCCGGGAGAGTTCCGACTCGGTCAACCCGGGCGCGAGCGTGAAGCGGCCGGAAGCGGCGAGCAGTTCCGCGGCGGTCACTCGGATACCTTATCGGGCATGCGGGCGTACACCAGATGGTGTAGCTCGTACGCGGGAGGAGTCGATGAGGGTGTCCGCCCCGGGACGACGCGACAGTCCGCCCGGCGAACCTAGCGTCACCGGCATGACGAAGAACTTCACCGCGGTGACAGCCGCGCTGACCCTCGCCGGCGTGCTGGCCGGCCTCACCCTGACCGGCGGCACCGTCGAGGCGGTGCTGACCTGGAGCCTGGCGGTCGCGCTCGCCGGGATGGTTCTCGCCGCGCGCCGGTGGCCCCTGGCCGTCCTGATCACCATGCTGCTGACCGTCGCCGCGTGGCGCTCCGCCCATCTGATCGAGTCCGGCTGGGTGTGGCCGGCGACCGCGGCGTTCGTGGCCGTGGCGCTGTCCGGCCGGGCGCGCGCCGCCACGGTCGCCGGGGTGCTGGCCCTCGTCTACGGGGCGGTCTGGGACTGGACGGTCGACATGCAGTCCGCCGACTACGTGTTCGGTCGCATCGGCGGGGAGGCACTGTGGCTCGGAGCCGTGCTGGCCGGTGCTCAGGCGTACCGCAACAATCGGCGCTGGCGTGCCGAGGTCGCGCACCGGATGGCTCAGGACGAGCAGCAGCGGGAGATCGATGCCCGCCGCAGGCGGGCCGAGGAGCGGGTGGAGATCGCCCGCGACCTGCACGACGTGGTCTCGCACACGCTGGCCGTGGTCGGTGTCCACCTGAACGTGGCGATGGACTCCTTCGAGGCCGAGCCGCAGGAGGCGCGGGAGTCGCTGAAGCTCGCCCAAGAGGTGCGCACCAAGGCGATGACCGACCTGAAGGCGCTGGTCGGTGTGCTGCGCGAGGGCGAGGTGCCGGCGCTGGAAAGTTTGCACGGGCTGATCGGCCAGGTCCGCGAGGCCGGGATCGCGGTCTCCCTCAACGAGTTCGGCGACCCGGTCGAGGTGCCCGCACCGGTGGCCACCGCGGTCTACCGGGTGGTGCAGGAGTCGCTGACCAACACGGTCCGGCACGCCGGTGCCAGCCGGGCGATGGTGACGCTGCGGTACAACCGGGACAGTGTGCTGGTCGACGTGCGGGACGACGGTCGCGCCGGGCACGAGGTCGTCGACGGTCACGGCATCGCCGGCATGCGGGAACGGGTGGCGGCGCTGGGCGGCGCGCTGACCGCCGGGCCCGGCAAGGCGGGTTTCGTGGTCCGCGCCAGCATCCCGGTGGTGGCGGACCGGTGACCGTCACCGTCCTGCTCGCCGACGACCAGCACCTGGTCCGCGCCGGCTTCCGCAGCCTGCTCCGGCGCGGCCGGGACATCGAGGTGGTCGGCGAGGCGTGCACCGGCGACGAGGCGGTGCGGGCGGCCCGGACACTGCGGCCCGACGTGATCCTGATGGACATCCGGATGCCGGGCATGGACGGCATCGAGGCGACCAGGCGCATCGCCGGCTCCGGGCCGAGAATCATCATCCTGACCACGTTCGAGACCGACGAGTACGTCTTCTCCGCCCTCGCCGCCGGCGCCAGCGGTTTCCTCACCAAGGAGATCGACCCGGAAGGCCTGCGCACCGCCGTCCGGGTGGTGGCCGCCGGGGACGCGCTGCTCTCCCCCAGCGTCACCCGGCGGGTGGTAGGCGAGTTCGCGCACCGCCCGGTCCCGGCCGCCGCCACGCCGGGCCGGGACCGGCTGGCCGTGCTCACCGACCGCGAACGCGAGGTGGTGCGGCTGGTAGCGACCGGCCTCGCCAACGACGAGATCGCCCGCGAGCTGGTGATCAGCCCGTTGACCGCGAAGACCCACGTGACCCGGGCGATCGCCAAACTGGGCGTCCGGGATCGTGTGCAGCTGGTCATCGTGGCGTACGAGGACGGCCTGGTCGGCTGAGAAACTCTCAGGACTGCCGCACGCATCCCGATGACCCCGGTGACCACCCGTCCGAGGTGGGAAACCGGAGGCGCGTCGGATGCCACACCGCAAGGCAGCCCCGGACCCGGCAGCGGAACGCCGCTGGGTCCGTCTCTGCGCCGTCGTGGGCGTGCTCCTCACCGTGCTCGCCGCCCTGATCGCCACCGGGGCCGGCGGCCCTGGCACCGGCCGGGCGCTCGGCCTCGGCGCCCTGACGGCCGGTGCGGTCGCCGGTGCGGCCGCCTGCCTGTGGCGGGCGCACGGGTTCACCGGCCGGTCCCGCCGGGGCTGGTCGCTCATCGGCGCCGGAACGCTGAGCTGGGGCCTCGGCCACGTCTCCGTGCTGGCAAGTGCCGGCCCGCCGGCCGCCGCACCGCGTCTGGGCATGCTCGGCATCGTCCTGTTCGCGGCCGGACTGCTGACCCTGCCTAGCCGCCACCAGCCGCTGGTCAACCGGATCCGCAGCGTCCTGGACGGTCTGCTGATCGCCGCGTCGCTGGCGCTGATCGCCTGGGTCTTCGCGATCGGCCCGCTCGCCGGGCGGGTCACGGTGGGCGCGGACTTCTACGTCACCCTCCTCTTCCCGCTCGGCGGCGTCGTGCTCGCCACCATGGCCGTCTACATGCTGCCCCAGCAGCGGCTGCGCCACGGCTGCGGCGCGCACATGGCGTTCATCGCCGCCGCCATGATCGCTTTCGTGATCTCGGACGCGGGTCACGCGTACCTCCGGGTGGTCCCGGACGACGGCGCCGGCGGCCCGCTCACCCTCGGCTGGATTGCCGGCCTCGCGCTGATCGTGGTCGCCGCGTCCGGTCCGCGGGAGCGCCCCGGACCGCTGCTCCCGCTCTCGGCCGGCGTCAACCAGGGCGCCGTGATGCTGCCCTACGTCGCGGTGCTCGCGGCGCTCGGCTCCTCGGTGCTGTTCCACGTGCAGAGCGGCGGCAGCCACCCGTTCGTCGCGTTCACCCGCTCGCTGCTGATCCTGCTCATCGTCGGCCGGCAACTTCTCACCCAGCTGGAGAACCAGGGCCTCACTCGCACGCTGGAGCACCGCGTCGCCGACCGCACCGCCGAGCTGTACGCCCGGGAGCAGCAGTTCCACGCCCTCGTCCAGCACAGTTCCGACGTGGTGACCGTGGTCAGCCCGGAGGCCGACGTGCTCTACCAGAGCGAGTCGGTGCAGCAGGTGTTCGGCTTCCCGGCCCGCTTCCTCACCGGGCGCCGGCTGACCCAGCACCTGGACCCCTCGTCGGCACACCGGCTGGCGCAGGCGCTGCGCCAGGTCGCCGGCCGGCCGTACGCGACCACCGTCCTCGAACTGGCCGTCCCGCACCGCGACGGCAGCGTCCGCCAGGCGGAGATGACCATCACGAACCTGCTCGACGACCGGCACGTCAACGGCCTGGTGCTGAACACCCGGGACATCAGCGAGCGGATGGAGCTGCAGGAACAGCTCGTGCACGAGGCGTACCACGACTCGCTCACCCAGCTCGCCAACCGCGCGCTCT
Organism: Actinoplanes sp. 13; assembly: GCF_056134165.1. Lineage (NCBI taxonomy): Bacteria > Bacillati > Actinomycetota > Actinomycetes > Micromonosporales > Micromonosporaceae > Actinoplanes > Actinoplanes sp. 13. Next base: position 110,466 of record NZ_JBVYOQ010000001.1, read on the forward strand.
TCCGCGACCGGGCCGCCGCCGCGGTGCAGCGGGGCGTCGAGGCCACCGTCCTGCACCTCGACCTGGACGGCTTCAAACGGGTCAACGACAGCCTCGGTCACCTGGCCGGCGACCAGCTGCTGGTGCAGGTCGCCGACCGGATCCGCGCCTGCGTCCGGGAGGGCGACCTGGTCGCCCGCTTCGGCGCCGACGAGTTCGGCCTGCTCCTGCTCGAACACCCGGAACGCGCCGAGGAGGTGGCCCGGCGCATCCTCGCCGACCTGGACACGCCGGTGCGGCTCGGCGCCCGGCACATCCATGTGCGGGCCAGCATCGGCCTGGCCGGCGTGCACTCGCTCGACGAGGGCCTGCCCGCCGACGTGGCCGGCGGCGACAGCCCCGGCGAACGCGCGGAGCAGCTGATGCGCAACGCCGACCTGGCCATGCACCACGCCAAGGCGGCCGGCGGCGGCGTCTTCGCCGCGTACCGGTCACACATGCGCGACGGCCTCATCGAACGCCTCGAACTCGAGTCCGACCTGCGCACCGCCCTGGAACAGGGCGACCTGCAGCTGCACTACCAGCCCACCGTCGACCTCACCACCCAGGAGGTCGTCGGCTTCGAAGCGCTGGCCCGCTGGCCGCACCCGCAACGCGGGATGATCAACCCGCTTGACTTCATCCCGATCGCCGAGGCGACCGGCCTGATCGTCCCGCTCGGCCGCTGGGTGCTGCACGAGGCCTGCAGCCAGGCAGTCGCCTGGTCGGCGGCCGCCGGTGGCCGACCCCTCAAGATGAACGTCAACGTCTCCGTCCGCCAGTTCGACCAGCCCGACTTCGCCGAAACCGTGGCCGAGGTGCTCGCCGAGACCGGCATGCCCGCCGGCCGGCTCTGCCTGGAGATGACCGAGAGCGTGCTGATAACCGACACCGAGGCCAACCTGGAGCAGCTGGTCCGCCTCAAGGCCCTCGGCGTCATGCTCGCCATCGACGACTTCGGCACCGGGTATTCGTCGCTCGCCTATCTGCGCCGCTTCCCCGTCGACACCCTCAAGATCGACCGATCGTTCGTGGAACGGCTGGGCGTCCTCGCCGACGACACCGCCCTCGCGGACACCATCGTCCGCCTCGGCAAGAGCCTCGGCATGGCGACGGTCGCCGAGGGCATCGAGGAGTTCGGGCAGCTCGCCGCGCTGCGCGAGATGGGGTGCGGGTTCGCCCAGGGCTACTACTTCTCCCGCCCGGTCCCCGCCGGCCAGGCGGAGCGGCTCTTCCTCGAAGGCGCCACCGTCTGACATCACTTCTCCCTGGCCGATCTGAGCGCGCCCCGCACCCTTCTTTTTCTTGTACGCACGACGCAGAGTCCCGCCCGTTCCCCGCGACCCGGTCGCTGGTCGCGGCTCTGCCGCGACCGCCGGGCTGACCTGCCGGGTCAAGGCCGGCCAGTCCCGCCCCATGTCGGCCCGCCTCGGCCGGCACCCACGCATGATCCTCACGCTGTCCGGCTGCGTGGTTGCCGGCTGAGGGCGCTCGACCGGCGCTGACGCATGATCCTCGCGCCGGGAAGCTGCCTCAACGCCAGCCGCACAGCCCGAGCCGGCGCCCACGCATGATCCTTGCGGGTGGATGCTGCGTGAGCGCCGGCCGCGGTGGGTGGGGCGTAGGGTCGGGGCGGGGGTGGTGGGATGACGACACTCGAGGATGCCTGGGAGCTGAGCCGGGACGAGAGCGGCCTGGCGATCGTCTCGACGGTGCGGGCTGATCAGACCGTGCAGTCCACACTGGTCAACACCGGGATCGTGAAGCATCCGGGTGACGGGACGCCGGTGCTGGCGTTCGTGACCTACGGGGCGGTGAAGCTGCGCAACCTGCGGGAGCGCCCGCAGCTGGCGGTGGCGTTCCGGAGCGGCTGGCGATATGCGACGGTCGAGGGCCGGGCGCTGCTGGCGGGGCCCGACGACGCTCAGCCGTGGCTGGACCCCGAGCGGCTCCGGTTGCTGCTGCGCGAGATCTTCACGGCGGCCGGCGGCACCCACGACGACTGGGACGCCTATGACCGCACGATGGTCGAGCAGCGCCGGACCGCGGTGCTGGTCACGCCGACCCGGGTCTATGCGTCCTGAGGTGCGGCACCGGCACGGGTGGCGAGCCCGCGCAGGTTAGGTTCTCAGCATGCTGATCAGTTTCGGTTGTCCGGTCTCGGGGGCGTGGGCCCGGCCGGAGACGCTGGCCCGGGTGGCACGGCTGGCGGAGGAACGCGGATATCACGGGCTCTGGGCGTTCCAGCGGCTGCTGATCGGCCGGGGCCAGGAGCTGGCGCCGGTCTATCACAGCGTGCTCGATCCGATCGTGGCGCTGACCTGGGCGGCCGCGGCCACGACGCGGATCCGGCTCGGGGTCTCGGTGATCAATCTGCCGTACCTGGCGCCGGCCTACCTGGCCAAGCAGGCAGGCACGCTGGACCGGCTGTCAGGTGGCCGGTTCGACCTGGGGCTGGGCACCGGATGGTCGGAGCCGGAGTTCGTGGCGACCGGGTCCGACCCGAAACCACGGGGACGGCGGACCGAGGAATACCTGGCGGCCCTGCGCACGCACTTCACCGGGGAGGAAGGCTCGTTCGAGGGCACCCTCTACACCGTGCCGGCCAGCCGGATGCTGCCCGCGCCGGTGCAGGCCGGTGGGCCGCCGGTGCTGCTGGGCGGAACCGCGGAGATCGCTCTGCGCCGGGCCGGGCGGCTGGCGGCCGGATGGGTCAGCAGCAGCCGGGCGACGCTGGAGGAGATCACGCGCGGGGCGCGGATCGTCCGGGAGGCCGCCGAGCAAGCCGGGCGCGACCCGGCGTCGATGCGGATCGTGGTGCGCGGGGTGGTGCAGGCGGGGCGCCGGGACGAGGCGGTGCCGCTGTCCGGGTCGTGGGAGCAGATCCGGGACGGCGCCGCGCGCTATGCGGAGGCCGGCGCGACCGAGCTGTTCTACGAGCCGAACTGGGATCCGCGCATCGGTGGGCCGGACGCGGACCCGCGGAGCGCGGCTGCGCTGGGTGTGGAGATCCTCGAAGGGCTCGCGCCGGAACGCGGATAAGTGCTGGCTACTCTGGTGCGGTGGACCATGGATCGCCGACTGTCTACCGCAGCCGTTCGTGGAAGATCCGGCGCCGGGCGCTGATCGCGCTCGGCGTCGGCGCTCTCGTGATGACGGGCTATGTGATCGGGCAGTGGGGAGACCCGCCCGCCGTGCAGCCGGCGGCGGCTTCGTCGCCGGCGTCGGCCGGCTCTGCCTCGCCGGTCGAGCCTTCGACGGGGACGGAGCCCTCGGCGGAAGCTGCGGTGGAGCCCTCGGCGGAAGCCGCGCCGGCGCCTTATCCGCTGCTGCAGGCGGAGGCCGCGACCGAGCTGGCCGGGATCCAGACCGAGGGCACCCAGGACGAGGGCGGCGGCGAGAACGTCGGGTGGATCACCCGCCACGATCACCTGCGGTTCGACAACGTCGACTTCGGCGCAGTGCCGGCCACCAAGGTGCGGATCCGGGTGGCGTCGGAGGCGGCCGTCTCCGGCCGGCTCGAGATCCGGCTGGACAGCCGGGAGAGCCCGCCGATCGGTGAGCTGTCGATCAGCAACACGGGCGGGTGGCAGAGCTGGCGCACCGGCGCGGCAGCGCTTCAGCCGGTGACCGGCGTGCACACGGTGTTCGTCACGTTCACCACCACCGACGACAGCGAGTTCGTGAACCTCAACTGGTTCCAGTTCGAGCACTGACCTTCGCGCGGGGGATCCGCACGGTGCAGACGCCGTTCTCGTAACGGGCCTCGAGCCAGTCGGTGTCCAGCGTCTCGGCGAGCTGGATCCGCCGTTCCGCGACGCCGTCCGGCTTGCGCTCGGCACGCACGGACAGGTCGCCGTCGACGCTGACGTCGATCGACGCCGGGTCCGCCCCGGGCAGGCTGATGTCGATGAAAAGGGTGTCGTCCTCGCGGTGGGCGTCGAGGCGGGCGCCGGTCTCCCTGGTCGCGAAGACGCGGGCGGTGAGGTGCATGGTGGGCTCCTCAGTTGATCGAGCGTGGTTGATGCACGTGGAAGAACCGCGGCACTGATCCGCGAATTCCCTCGAACATCTGTACTAAGGTGCTGGATGTGATCCTGCATGCCGATCTCGATTCCTTCTACGCCTCGGTCGAGCAGCGCGACGATCCCGCACTGCGCGGGCGACCGGTGCTGGTCGGTGGCGGCGTCGTGCTGGCCGCCAGCTATGAGGCGAAGGCCTTCGGGGTGCGGACCCCGATGAGCCTGGGCCGCGCCAAGGCGCTCTGCCCGCACGCCGTGGTCGTGCCACCGCGGATGTCGGCGTACTCGAGGGCCAGCAAGGCGGTGTTCCGGGTTTTCGACGACACCACTCCGATCGTCGAGCCGCTCTCCATCGACGAGGCTTTCCTCGACGTCGACGGCCTGCACCGGATCCGGGGCGGCCCGGTGGAGATCGCCCACCGGCTGCGCGCCGACGTCCGGGAGCGCGTCGGCCTGCCGATCACGGTGGGGGTGGCCGGCACCAAATTCCTGGCCAAGGTGGCCAGCGGCGCCGGCAAACCGGACGGGCTGCTGGTCGTCCCGCTCGGCGAGGAGCTGGCCTTCCTGCATCCGCTGCCGGTGGAGAAGCTGTGGGGTGTCGGCCCGGTGACCGCGGCGAAACTGCGGGACAGGCACATCCACACGGTCGGGCACGTCGCCCGGATCGGCGAGGCCGCGCTGATCGCCATGCTCGGTGAGGGCGCCGGCCGGCATCTGCACGCGCTCGCGCACAACCGTGACCCGCGCCGCGTCCGCACCGGTCACCGGCGCGGCTCGATCGGCGCGCAGTGCGCCCTGGGCCGTCGTGCCCGCCCGTTCGCCGAGGTGGAGGCCACCCTCGCCGCCCTGGTCGACCGGGTCACCCACCGCATGCGCAAGGCTCACCGGGCCGGGCGCACGATCACGATCCGGCTCCGCTTCGACGACTTCACCCGCGCGACCCGCTCGCGCAGCCTCCTCAAGGCCACCATGCAGACCGGCGCGATTCTGCGGACCGCCGAGGAGTTGCTGCGCGAGGCCCGTCCTCTGATCGAGGAGAAAGGGCTGACGCTGGTCGGGGTCGCGGTCAGCAACCTGGACGGCGACGGCAACGTGCAGCTGGAGTTCCCCTTCGACGACCCCGGCAACGACGGCCTGGACGCGGCGGTCGACCAGGTCCGTGACCGTTTCGGGTCAGGCGCCCTGCGCCGGGCCGCGATGATCGGGCGCGAGCTGCACCCATCGGTGCCGATCCTGTCCGACTGACCCCGCCCATTTGAAGCCCTCAGCGGCACCGCACACCGGCCGTTCACCCCGCTATTCGGTTCGCCCCAGAGCCCGTACCAATTCATCGATCAATGCCGGATCCTCCTCCAGCATCCGTCTGATGCTTTCGCCGACCTGCTCCGGGCCGATCGCGCTCCGCACGTCCAGGTCCTCGGCCGCGGCGTTGCCCAGCACTCTCGCCTGCACCTCCTCGAACAGCCGGCCGTCCTCGCTGAGCAGTTGGGCCATCAACGCCGCGACGAAACGTTCCCGCGCGTCCACATCGCTGGTCCCGGCGCTGAAACTCTCGAGTGCCCCGACGAGCTCTCGTGACGGCTCCTCACCAACAGTCGCCGTGGCCCGGATCGGACCGTCATCCGGCGCCGGTTCGGCGGCGATGGCACCACGAGCGGTTCGTTTCCGCGACACCAGGTTCCACGTGGACCGCATGGCCGGGAGCGCCTGGTTGTTCCATGCCGACTTCACCGCCGGCGCCGCCTGCTGGGTCAACGCCGTCTTCGCAGCCGGCAGTGCCTGCTGAACCAACCACCTCTCGACGTGCGGCGCGGCCGCCACGGCGGCCCGCTTGGCGGCTTCCAGAGCCAGAGCCGTGACCAGATCCTTGAACTCCGAGGAGGCCTTCCCCGGCCCCGCCGACCCCGGCCCCGGGCCGTCCCCGTCCGGAATGAACGTGCCGTGGTCAACGAGCTTCCCGTCACTGTTGTACAGATTCTGGTGAAGTCCACCCGCTCTGGACATTCCTGGAGTCAGCCCATCGGGATACTCAAAACGGCCTCTGACGCTAGCCATCGCACACCATGAACGGCACTGTATCCAAGTCCCGTCCGCGCTCAAATCCTCCGAACGCCATTCCCCTTTCACCCATTCGGCAGGGCATTCGCAAGGTAGAGATACGCGGCGGCGGACTGCATCGCGGCCATGAACGCGGCACAATGCAACCTTGGTTGCGATCGCGGTAAAGCGATCGCGAGGAATGCGCTCGATGCCGTCCACCGCACGACTGGCGACGGGGTGGGCCGGTCCCAGCGGGATGGTCACGCTGCGGCGGGCGGGCCAGGAACTGGCGGCCGGTCAGGACCGCCGGTGCGGGACGGACCGGTCGACCCGGCCGGTCGCCACCACCGGCCCCGGCCGGGGTCGTCGCCACCCGCCCCGGGCGTGGTGCATGCCGGCGGACCAGGCAGACTCGCGGGGTGCGGAAGATCTATGTGATCGGGATCGGCGCGGGCGACCCGGACCATCTGACCCTGCAGGCGGCCAAGGCGATCGGGCGGACCGACGTCTTCTTCCTGTTGGACAAGGGTGAGACCAAGCAGAGCCTGATCGATCTGCGGGAACGGCTGATCCGGGGTTATTCGCACCCGCGCAAGAGGATCGTCGAGGGGCGGGACCCGGACCGGGACCGGACGCCCGCCGATTACACCGGCACGATCGCGGACTGGCGGCACCGGCGGTCGGTGGTCGTCGAGGAGCTGATCGCCGAGCATCTGAAGGACGGCGAGGTCGGCTCGATCCTGGTGTGGGGGGATCCGTCTCTCTACGACTCGACGATCGCCATCCTCGAGGAGATTCTCGGGCGGGGGGCGGTCGCGTTCGAGTACGAGGTGATCCCGGGGATCAGCAGCGTGTCGGCGCTGGCGGCCAAGCATCGGATCGGGCTCAACCGGGTGGGGCAGCCGTTCCAGGTGACCACCGGGCGGCGGCTCGCGGAGGGCTGGCCGGAGGGCGTGGACGACGTCGTGGTGATGCTCGACGCACATACGACATTTACTAAATATCCGGATGTGGACATCTACTGGGGTGCGTACGTCAGCACCGAAGACGAACTGCTCGCGTCCGGCCGGGTGGCGGACGTGGCCGGCGAGATCGTCACCACCCGCACCGAGGCACGCGAGCGACACGGCTGGATCATGGATACCTACCTGCTGCGGCGGCGTCAGACCCGGTCGAACGGCGAGGCATAGGCGAAGGCCCCGCGCAGCGAGGGCCGATAGGCGGTCAGCGTCCGCACCTGGAAGTGCGGCGCCCACTCCGCCACCGGCGGCGTGATCCCGACCTCGGCCGCGAGCCGGAACCCGAATCGGCAGTAGTACGCCGGGTCGCCCAGCAGCACGACCAGCGGCTCGTCCAGGGCGTCGGCAGCGCCGAGCACCGCGTGCACGAGCGCCTTGCCGACCCCGCGCCGCTGGTGGTCCGGGTGCACGCTCAGCGGTCCGAGCCCGAGCGACGGCGCGCCGCCCAGGTCCGCGCGGGTGCAGGCGACGTGGCCGACGACGGCGCCGTCCATGACCGCGACCAGTGACAGTGCGGAGATCCAGCCGGGATCGGCCCGGAGCTCATCCACCAGGTCGGCCTCGGCCGCCCGCCCGAAGGCGGCGAGCGTCACCGCATGGATCTCCGCCGCCTGTTCCGCCGTCTCCCGCTGCACGATCATCGGGCCAGCGTCGCCGCCGGGGGTGAGGGCACGCAACCGATTTCAGGCGGTGCCGTCCTCCAGATCGCCTTCGGTCTCCAGGTAGAGCTCCTGCAGCGCGCTCAGCGTCTCGGGCGCCGGCGAGTCCCACAGTTTCCGGTCGGCGGCCTCCAGCAGGCGCTCGGCGATGCCGTGCAGCGCCCACGGGTTCGACTGGCGCATGAACTCCTGGTTCTCCAGGTCGAGCACGTAGCTCGCGGCGAGCTGCTCGTACATCCAGTCGGTGACCACGCCGGCCGTCGCGTCGTACCCGAAGAGGTAGTCGACCGTCGCGGCCAGCTCGAACGCTCCCTTGTAGCCGTGCCGCCGCATGGCGGCGATCCAGCGCGGGTTGATCACCCGGGCCCGGAAGATCCGCGCGGTCTCCTCGGTCAGGCTGCGGGTGCGTGTCTGGTCCGGGTTGGTGGAGTCACCGATGTACGCCGCCGGAGCCTTACCGGTCAGGGCGCGAACCGTGGCGATCATGCCGCCGTGGTACTGGAAGTAGTCGTCGGAGTCGGCGATGTCGTGCTCGCGGGTGTCGATGTTCTTGGCCGCGACGTCGATCCGCCGGTACGCGTTCTCCATGTCCGGCCGCGCCGGCACCCCGTCCAGGCCCCGGCCGTATGCGAAGCCGCCCCACACCGCGTAGACCTCGGCCAGGTCGGCGTCGTCCCGCCAGTTCCGGCTGTCGATCAGCGGCAGGATGCCCGCGCCGTACGCCCCCGGCCGCGACCCGAAGATCCGCATGGTCGCGCGCCGCCAGTCGCCGTGCTGGTCCTGATCGCGCAGCGCGTGCTCACGGACGTAGTTCTCCGGCTCGTCGAGTGCGGCGATCATCGTGAACGCGTCGTCGAGCATCGCCACCACGTGCGGGAACGCGTCCCGGAAGAATCCGGAGATGCGAACCGTGACGTCGACGCGCGGCCGGCCCAGCTCCTCGCGGGGGATCGGCTCCAGGCCGGTGACGCGGCGGGAGGCCGGGTCCCAGACCGGGCGGACGCCGATCAGCGCGAGGATCTCAGCGATGTCGTCGCCGGCGGTCCGCATGGCGCTGGTGCCCCAGGCGGAGAGGCCGACCGAGCGGGGCCAGTCGCCGTAGTCGGCGCGGTACCGGGTGAGCAGCGAGTCGGCCATCGCCTGGCCGGTCTCCCAGGCGAGCGAGCTGGGGATGGCCTTGGGGTCGACCGAGTAGAAGTTGCGGCCGGTGGGCAGCACGTTGATCAGCCCGCGGAGCGGGGAGCCGGACGGGCCGGCCGGGACGTACCCGCCGTCCAGCGCGTGCAGCACGTTGGTGAGTTCGTCGGTGGTCCGGGCGAGACGGGGTACGACCTCGGCGGCGGCGAACTCCAGCACCCGGTTGACGTCCGGATCGTCGGAGAGATCCACAGAGGTGGGCCAGCCCGCGGCCTCCATCTTGACGATCAGCTCACGGGCCTCGGCCTCCACCCGATCGGTTTCGGCCGTCGACGCGTCCTCGGCCAGACCCAGCGCCTCCCGCAGGCCGGGGAGAGCGGCCACCTGCCCGGCCCACATCTGCCGGGCGCGCAGCATGGCCAGAACCAGGTTGATCCGCGCCTCGCCGGCCGGCGCCGCCCCAAGGACGTGCAGGCCGTCCCGGATCTGCACGTCCTTGACCTCACACAGCCATCCGTCGATGTGCATGATGAAGTCGTCGAACTCTTCGTCGTCCGGGCGGTGCGCCTGCCCCAGGTCGTGGTCCATCTTGGCCGCCTGGATCAGCGTCCAGATCTGCGCCCGGATCGCCGGCAGCTTCGCCGGGTCCAGCGCCGCGATGTTGGCGTGCTCGTCGAGCAGCTGCTCCAGCCGGGCGATGTCGCCGTACGACTCGGCCCGGGCCATCGGCGGGATCAGGTGGTCGACGAGCGTCGCGTGCGCCCGCCGCTTCGCCTGGGTCCCCTCCCCCGGGTCGTTCACCAGGAACGGGTAGATCAACGGCAGGTCGCCCAGCGCCGCGTCGGTGCCGTCCGAGGCCGACATCCCGACGTTCTTGCCCGGCAGCCACTCCAGGTTGCCGTGCTTGCCGACGTGCACCACCGCGTGCGCGCCGAAGTCGTCGGCCAGCCACCGGTAAGCGGCCAGGTAGTGGTGGCTCGGCGGCAGGTCGGGGTCGTGGTAGATGGCCACCGGGTTGGCCCCGAAGCCGCGCGGCGGCTGCACCATCACCACGATGTTCTCGTCGCGCAGCGCCGCCAGTACGATGTCGCCGCCGTCCACGTAGAGCTCACCCGGCGCCGGGCCCCAGTGCTGCTCCACGCTCTGCCGGAAGTCGGCCGGCAGGCCTGAGAACCACTGCCGGTAACGGTCGCCGGAGATCCGCACCGGGTTCGTCGCCAGCTGCTCCTCGGTGAGCCAGTCCGGGTCCTGCCCGCCGGCCGCGATGAGCGTGTGCATCAGCCCGTCGCCGTCGTAGGAGCCGAAGTTCCCGATCCGGTAACCCCGGCCGGCGAGGGCGGCCAGCAACGCGACCGTCGAGGCAGGGGTGTCGAGACCGACCGCGTTGCCGATCCGCGAGTGCTTCGTCGGGTAGGCCGACAGCATCAGCGCGATTCGGCGGTCGGCGGGCGGCACGTGCCGCAGCCGGGCGTGCGCCAGCGCGATGCCGGCCACCCGGGCGGCCCGTTCCGGGTCGGCCACGTAGACCGACAGACCGTCCGGGTCGATCTCCTTGAACGAGAACGGCACCGTGATGATCCGCCCGTCGAACTCGGGGATCGCCACCTGGGTGGCCGCGTCCAGCGGCGACAGCCCGTCGTCGCTGGCCTCCCACGTCGCCCGCGAGCTGGTCAGGCACAGCCCCTGCAGGATCGGCACGTCCAGGTCGGCGAGCACCCCGACGTCCCACGCCTCGTCGTCGCCACCGGCCGAGGCGGTCGCCGGTTTCGTCCCGCCGGCCGCCAGCACCGTCACCACCAGAGCGTCCGCCTTGCGCAGCTCGGCGAGCAGGTCGTCCGGCGCGGTCCGCAGCGAGGCCGTGTAGATCGGCAGCGCCCGGCCGCCCTTCGCCTCGATCGCCTGGCAGAGGGCCTCGACGAACGCGGTGTTCCCGGCCATGTGGTGAGCGCGGTAATAGAGGACCGCGACCGTCGGTGAGCCCTCCCCCGACTTCCGCGGCAGGACGCCCCACTGCGGCGCGGCTTCGGCGGGCGCGAACCCGTTGCCGGTCAGCAGCACCGTGTCGGAGAGGAAGTCGTGCAACGCGGCCAGGTTGGCGGAGCCGCCCTGCGCCAGGTACACGTGGGCGTCCGCCGCTACACCGGCCGGCACCGTGGAGAGCTTCATCAGATCGGCGTCCGGCGCCTGCTCACCGCCGAGCACGACCACCGGGGTCTCGCCGCCGAGCAGCGTGTCCAGGCCCTCTTCCCAGGCCCGGCGCCCGCCCAGGATCCGCACCACGACCAGCGAGACCCCGTCGAGCAGGGCGGGCAGGTCGTCCACCGAGGTCCGGGCCGGGTTCGCCAGCCGCCAGGCCGAGCCGCTGGCCCGGGCGCTGAGCAGGTCGGTGTCGGACGTCGACAGCAGCAGAAACACGCGTGCGCTCCCCTCGGGGTCCGCGCCCCGGGTAGTAGAGATCACGGCGACCGGAGTTCCTGGCTCCCGGGCGAGACGCCCGGTGACAGTGGCGGGACCGCGCCGGAATCGCACCGGCTTCCTCCGCGGCGTCGCCGCCGTTCTCAGACACGCTACTCGATGCCGGTGACAGCTCCGGCTGTGATGCTGCCGACCCGAGGATGCACCCGGCACGGTGACCGGTCGTAGTATCCGCACGGTGACCTCCCCCCGCTCCTCCGACGTCGACGCCTGCCCGGGCGCGCTGCGGCTGCACGCCGCCGCCGACGGGCTGCTGGCGCGCGTCCGGCTGCCCGGGGGCGAGGTGACCGGCGCTCAGCTGGGCACTCTGCGGGCGCTGGCCGAGGAGTTCGGCGACGGCTGCCTGGAGGTGACCTCACGGGCGAACCTCCAGCTCAGAGCACTTCGAGCGGGGGACACAGAGGTCTTGGCGGCGGGCTTGCGGGAGGCGGGGCTGCTGCCTTCGCCGGCCCACGACGCGGTACGCAACATAGCGGCGCCCCCGTTGGCCGGCGCGCGAGAACGGCACCTGGTCCGGGCGCTCGACGCAGCGATCCTCGCCGATCCCGAGCTGGCCCGCCTGCCCGGGAAGTTCCTGTTCGCGATCGGTCACGTGCCGCTCGCCGCCGACGTCGCCGCCGTCTGGTCGGGCGACTGCTTCGCGATCCGGTTCGCCGGTCACGACACCGGTCTGCGGGTCACTGCCGAGCGGGTCGCACCGACGCTGGTGACCGCCGCGCACGCGTTCCTGGCCGAGCGGGAGGCGCAGCGCGGTGCCGGCCCGGCGGCGTGGCGGCTGCGGGAGCTCGGCGACGGCCCGGCCCGGGTCTCGCAGCGGGTGGCCGCCGCGCTCGGGCTGACTGCCGGCGCTGTGCGGGCGGCGGCACCGGCCGCCGGGCCGGCGCCGGGTGACCTGCTCGGCCTGCTGGAGCAGCCGGACGGACGGTCCGCGGTCGGCGCTCTGGTGCCGTTGGGACGGCTGTCGCCCGTACCCCTGAAGGTTCTGGAGAAGGCCGAACGGCTGGTCGTCACGCCCTGGCGTGGGGTGATCGTGGCCGATCTGGCAGCAGGCGCGGCACCCGGCTGGGCCGATCGCCTGATCGCGTCCGGGCTGCCGGTCGCGGCAGACTCCCGGTGGGTCGGGGTGACCTCGTGCGCGGGCCGTCCCGGCTGCGCGAAGTCGCTGGCCGACGTCCGCGCCGACGCCACCGCGGCATCGACGTTCGTCGACGGCCTGCCGGTCCACTGGGTCGGCTGCGACCGGGCCTGCGGCAGCCCGGCCGGCCGGCACGTCCAGGTCCGGGCGACCAGCGCCGGTTACCTGGTGACCCGTTCCCCCGACGAGGCCTCGCCCGGTGTCCCCGAGTCGCTCGGGGACGCGGTGGCGGCGGCGAGGAGACCCTGATGGAGTACGTGCGCGACGGCGCGGAGATCTACCGGCGTTCGTTCGCCACCATCCGGGCCGAGGCGGATCTCGCCGGGCTGCCCGCCGACGTCGCCCGGGTGGTGGTCCGGATGATCCACGCCTGCGGGATGGTCGACCTGGTGGAGGACGTCCGGTTCAGCCCCGGCGTGGTGACCGCGGCCCGCGGGGCCCTGCTGGCCGGCGCCCCGATCCTGTGCGACGCCGAGATGGTCGCGTCCGGGGTGACCCGCAGCCGCCTGCCGGCCGGCAACGAGGTGCTCTGCACGCTGCGCGACCCGGCCGTGCCGGCGCTCGCCGAGAGGATCGGCAACACCCGCAGCGCGGCCGCGCTCGACCTCTGGGGCGACCGGCTGGGCGGCGCCGTGGTGGCGATCGGCAACGCGCCGACCGCGCTGTTCCGGCTGCTCGAGATGGTCGAGGCCGGCGCACCGAAACCGGCCGCGGTGCTCGGCATCCCGGTCGGTTTCATCGGCGCGGCCGAGTCCAAGGACGCGCTCGCCGCCTCCGGGCTGGAATACCTGATCGTGCGCGGCCGCCGTGGTGGCAGCGCGATGACCGCGGCCGCGGTGAACGCGTGCGCATCGGAAGCGGAATAGGTTGATGACTGACGACACGAACCGGACCGGGCGGCTCTACGGTGTGGGGCTCGGCCCCGGCGACCCCGAGCTGGTGACGGTGAAGGCGGCCCGGCTGATCGGCGCCGCCGACGTGGTGGCGTACCACGCGGCCCGGCACGGGCGCAGCAACGCCCGCGCGATCGCCGCCGGTTACCTGCGCGAGGGGCAGATCGAGGAACCGCTGATCTACCCGGTCACCACCGAGACGACCGACCACCCCGGCGGCTACCAGGGCGCCATCGACGAGTTCTACGCCGAGTCCGCGGCCCGGCTCGCCGCACACCTGGACGCGGGCCGCGACGTGGTGGTGCTCGCCGAGGGCGACCCGTTCTTCTACGGCTCCTACATGCACATGCACAAGCGGCTCGCCGACCGGTACGAGGCGACCGTCGTGCCCGGCGTCACCTCGGTGAGCGCCGCGGCTGCCGTGCTCGGCCGCCCGCTGATGGAGCGCGACGAGGTGCTCACCGTGCTGCCCGGCACGCTCACCACCGACGAGCTGACCGCCTGGCTGGCGAAGACCGACTCGGCCGCCGTGATGAAGCTCGGCCGCACGTTCGAGAACGTCCGGGCGGCCTTCGACCGGGCCGGCCGTCTCGACGACGCCTGGTACGTCGAGCGCGCCACCACCGATCGGGAGCGGTCCGTCCCGCTGCGTGACGTCGACCCCGAGTCGGTGCCGTACTTCTCGCTCGCCCTGCTGCCCAGTCCGGCGGCGAGCGAGTTCGTCCGCCCCCAGAGCCCCGCCGGCCCGGCCGGCATGGTGAGCCTCGAGGGCGCCGACATGGCCCGGGCCCCGGGCGTGGGCAGTGTCACCGTGGTCGGGCTGGGCCCCGGGTCCCGGGACTGGCTGACCCCAGAGGCGCAGGCCGCGCTCATCGCGGCTGACGACCTGGTCGGCTACGGGCCGTACGTGGACCGCGTGCCGCCGAACCCCCGGCAGCGCCGGCACTCCTCGGACAACCGGGTCGAGGCCGAGCGGGCCGCCTTCGCGCTGGACCTGGCGAAGAACGGGCGGCGGGTGGCGGTGGTGTCCTCCGGTGACCCCGGCGTGTTCGCGATGGCCGCCGCCGTGCTCGAGGTGGCCGAGGAGCCGGAGTGGAAGGACGTGCCGGTACGCATCGTGCCCGGTCTGACCGCGGCGCAGGCGGTGGCGAGCCGGGCCGGCGCTCCGCTCGGGCACGACTTCTGCATCCTCTCGCTCTCCGACCGGCTCAAGCCGTGGTCGGCCGTGGAGAGCCGGCTGGCGGCGGCCGCCGCCGCCGACCTGGTGATCGCGATCTACAACCCGGCCTCGAAGTCCCGCCGCGACCAGCTGATCCGGGCTCTGGAGCTGTTGCGCGAGCACCGTGCCGCCGGCACACCTGTGGTGGTCGGCCGGGACGTCGGCGGTCCCGGGGAGTCGGTCCGGGTCACCACGCTGGCCGGGCTCGACCCGGCGACCGTGGACATGCGCACGCTGCTGATCATCGGCTCGTCGCAGACCCGCGCGGTCACCCGCGGTGACGGCACCACTGCCGTCTACACGCCGCGTCACTACCCGGGCTGAGCACCATCGGCGGCGGGCGGAGAAATGAAGCGGGCGCTGCGGTCCGCTCCCGCCCCGCAACCGGACTGCATCGAGGCGAACCCTGTCCCTTGGGCACCGATCAACCGAATGGAGGGGCCACTGAAAAAGAAGACCTTTTGAAAAGGGCCGACCCCCGTGAATAGTGCACGCACCCGGGCCGCGATCGTGGCCTCCTCGCTCCTGCTCGCCGTTGCCCTTCCCGCGGGCGAGACCCTCGCCGCACCGAAGGTCACCCCGACTCCGAAGGCTGCGGCCCCCACGACCCCCACGAAGGCGCCCGCCCCGGCCAAGACCACCGCGACGCCCGTCGCCAAGGTCCAGAATGGGACGGTGGCGACGCTGAACAGCCGGCTGGACGCGGTCCTCTCGGCCCGGACGATCAACTACTACCCGTCGAACGCCGGGTGGTCGGCGATGTGGACGTCCTTCGACGCGACGAAGATCGACGCGGACATGGCGAAAGCCGCCGCGCTGGGCGCCGACAACGTCCGCATCATCGTCTTCCCGCAGCAGTTCGGCTTCCCCACGCCGAAGGCCGAGTACACCGAGCGGCTCCGCAAGTTCGTCAGCATCGCCGGCGCGCACGGGATGACCGTCAAGCTGACGCTCTTCGACTGGTGGGCCGGCTACGCCGACGCCGCCGGCAGCGCCGCCTGGGCGAAATCGGTCATCGCACCGTACGCGACCGACCCGCGGGTGCTCTCGGTGGAGCTGAAGAACGAGTTCTCGCCGGCCGACACGGCCGCCGTCGCGTGGGTGCGCAAGCTGATCCCCGCCGTCCGGCAGGCCGCGCCCACCATGCCGCTGACCCTCTCGGTCGACGCGCAGAGCGGCGCCGCCGGCATGGCAAAGATCAAATCAGCGCTGACCGGCACCCCGCTCGACTACTACGACTTCCACTTCTACGGCGCCTCCGAGCGGGCCCTCGCCGAGATCGACCGGGCCAAGGCCGCGGTCAGCCCGGACCCGATCGTGATCGGGGAGACCGGCCTGAGCACCGCGGTCAGCAGCGAGGGCGACCAGGCCGCGTTCCTGGCCCGGGTGTTCCAGGCCGCCAGGTCCGCCGGCGTGCGGTCGGTGGCGCCGTGGACGCTGTACGACTTCGCCACCGGCGCGATCCCGTCCAACTCGCAGGTCTCCAAGGTCCCGGCGCAGTACAAGTTCGGCCTGCACCGCGCGGACGGCACCGCCAAGCCCGGCGCGGCCGTGGTGCGCACCGCGTGGACCGGCGGGACGCTGACCAACAGCATCCTGGACCTCGGCTTCGAGGCCGCCCCGGGCGCCTCGCCGTGGCGGCCGTACCTGGCCGACGCCGGAGCCGGCGTGCGCGCCAACGACGCGGCCCGCAGCGGCACCTGGTCGGTGCGCTTCACCAACACCGCGCGCAGCGGCAGCAACGTGCCGTCGATCCGCACCTCGCCGATCGTCCCGGTGCGGGCCGGCCGCGCCTGGCACGCCGAGGCGTGGGCCCGCGGCGTGAACGTGACCGGCACCAACGAGATCGCGCTGAGCTGGTTCGACATCAACGACAAGTGGCTCGGCCAGAGCGTGTCGAAGCAGGTCGCCAAGGGCACCAGCGGCTGGACCCGGCTGACCGTCGACGCGGTCGCCCCGGCCGGGGCCACCAGCGTCCAACTTCACCTCAAGTCGGGCGACAACAAGGGCTCGGTCTGGTACGACGACGTGGCGCTCACCGACTGAACCCCGATCCTGGCCAGCAGCCGGTCGTACGCGTCGACCGTGCGCTGCCAGGAGGACGGATCGCAGTGCCGCCGGCCGGACAGGCCGGCGGCACGCTGGATCGCCGCCCGCAGCTCCCCCGGCACGCCGGGCTGCACGAACACCGTCCCGCTGTAATCCTCGGCCGCCTCGACCAGGCCGCCGACCGCGGTGACCACCACCGGCAGGCCGTGGCTCATCGCGATGTGCAGCGGCCCGCTGGCCGAGCTCCGCCGGTACGGCAGCACCACCACGTCCGCGCTCGCGAAGTACTCGTTCACCTCGGCGTCGGCGACGTAACGGTTGACGAACGTGATCCGGTCCCGGGCCCCGGAGGCGGCGATCAGCTCGCCGGGCAGCGTCCAGCCCTCCCAGGTCTCCCCCACCACGGTCAGGTGATATCCCGGCCCGAGCGCGGCGAACGCCTCGACCAGATCCTCGAGCCCCTTGTACGGCCGGATCGTGCCGAAGAACAGCAGCCGGCACACACCGGGCGGCGCCGGCGTCCGGTCCACCGCGTGGTGGTCGAACGGGCCGTGCAGTGCCACCTCGGCCGGGAGGTCGCCGAGGTCGTACGCCGCGTCCAGGGCCGCCAGGTCGAACCGGGAGTGCACGATCACCCCGTCGGTGCGCCGCAGCAGCGGCCGGATGCACGACCGCACGTACCTCGCCGCCCAGCGGTGCCGGGCCTCGCCGGTGTCCTGCACCTCGTGGAACTCCACCACCACCCGGATGCCCAGCGAGCGCGCGGCGAGACACAGCACCAGGTACGAGTGCAGCACCGCGCCGGTCCACCACTGCAGCACCAGCACGTCGGGCCGGAGCTCGCGGAGGAAGGCCACCGCACGGGCCAGGCTCGGCACCGCCCACCAGTCGACGCCGTCGAAGACGCGTACCCCCTCGGCGTAGCGCAGCTCGGTGAGCGACCGGCCGACCCGCTCCCGTCCCGGGTAGAGCCGCGCCGGCAGCAGCCGGCGCATCAGGATCGTGCCCACCTCGAAGCGCTCGGCGAGCGCGTTGCTGAGCCGGCAGGTGTAGTAGCTGATCCCGGAGAGGAATCGCCACCCCGACCCGACGACCAGGACCCTAGTGTTCGGCTGCGATGCAGGCACGGTAGACCTCCTCGATCTGCGGTACGACACGGGCCGCGGTGAAGTCGAGCCCGCGCTGTCGACCGGCCGTGCGCAGCCGCGCCGCCAGGCCGGGGTCGGTGAGCACGCGCAGCAGCGCGGTGAACAGCCCGTCCGGGTCGCGGGGCGGCACCAGCAGGCCGTTCACCCCGTCCTGCACGACGTCAAGCAGGCCGCCCGAGGCGGAGGCGACCAGCGGGGCGCCGGCCAGCATCGCCTCCACCGCCACCTGGCCCATCCCCTCCAGCAGCGACGGCACCACCCCGGCGGCGGCGCCGCGCCAGGCCGCCATCACCTGCGCGTGCGGCACGTCGTGCCGGACCAGCACACCGGGCGGGATCGGCGGGGTGTCGTCGCGCTGCGCGCCCAGGCAGACCAGCGCCGGTGCCGGACCCGGGCCCGGCCAGCTCGCCGCCAGCCTCCGATAGGCGGTGAACAGCACGTCGATGCCCTTGTGTGGGCCGAGCTGCCCGACGAACAGCAGATAGGGGCGGTCCGGCAGCCAGTCCGGGCGCGGGGTGACCCGGGCCAGCTCGTCCAGACCGTCCGGGACCAGGCTGGAGAGCACCCGCACCGGCAGGTCGCCGGGAAGCCGGGCCTGCTCCAGGGCGGCGGCGACCGACGACGAGATCGCGGTGAGACAGTCGATGCCCCGGTGCCGCTGCGCGCGCAGGCCGGCGGTGAGCACCGCGGAGCGGGGCCGGCCGTACTGCGTCGACGCGCAGGGCAGGCACCGGGCCAGGCCCGGGCCGGGACAGCGCCGGCCGTTGCGGTGATAGGTCTTGCGGACGCACGTCAGCCCGAAGTCGTGCGCGGTGTGCACGTGCGGCAGGCCGACCGGGCCGAAGTGCAGCGGCAGATAGCTGTACATCAGCCAGTCGTGGCTGTGCACCAGGTCGAAACGATGGTCGCGGAGCACGCGCGCGATGGCGAGGGTGGTCAGCGGGTCGGGAACCGTCGGGTGGAACGGCTTGCCCGGGTCGCTGTTGAGGCCGGGCAGCAGGGTGTTCGCGACACTGCGGACACGCAGGACCCGTACCCCGTTGATCACCTCGTCGTCCGGCGCGGCCGGCGTCGCCAGCGTGAGCACGGTGACCTCGTGCCCCCGCCGGACCATCTCCTCGCCGCTGGTGGCGATGCTGCGCTCCAGGCCACCGATGACCGGCGCGTAGAGGTTGGACAGGTGCAGGATCTTCATCGGGTCCTCCGGGTTGCCGGTTCGCCGCCGGCTTGTCGCCGATCAAAAGCCTCTGCTGGTACGACCGCACGCCCGCCGTGCCCGGCTCCCGGCGCTGCCGCGAGGCCGCCGGTCGTGTGCCGGTCCCGCAGCACGACGAGCGCGACGAGCAGGGCGCTCGCGGTCTGCCCGGCCAGCCAGGAGATCCCGGCGCCGGCCACTCCCGAAGCGGGCAGCAGCCCCCAGGTCAGCACCAGGCACGCGCCGGCCCGGACCGCGTTGAGGCGCCGGCACCTGCGGAACTCGCCCCGCGAGCGCCAGTGCGCCACCGCGAGGTTGGTGACCGCGTCCGGGAACGCGGCGATCACCAGGATGGTGAGCAGGAGTCCGCCGGCTTCCGCGTACCCGGGGCTGAACAGGCCGAGGATCCCCTCGCCCGCGACCAGCAGCACCACGGCCGGCAGCCCGACGACGGCGCCCACCACCAGCGCGGCGCGGCGCACGCTGACTCCTGCGGCGCTGGACCGGGCGGCATGGATCGCGCCACGGGATCGGGCGGCATGGGTTGCGGCGCTGGACCGGGCGGCGCCGGCCGCGGAGGCGTTGGAGCGCTCGGCGTAGAGCGCGGACGCGACCGCCGGGGAGACCATGAACAGCATCGACGCGGTCATCCAGGCCAGGTAGAAGTGCGCGGTCGCGTCCGCGCCGAGCCGGGCGGTGACCAGCACCGGGAGCAGCGCCGCCGGCCCGGCCTGGGTCAGGTTGATCAGGTGGTGACCGGTCAGCGAGGCCCGCAGGTGCGGCAGCTCGGCGGCCACCCCGGTGACACCCAGCCGGGCGCCGGGCCGCAACCGGCGGAAGCCCCGAGCCATCGTGACCGCGCTGACCAGCAGAATCGGTAGCGTCCAGGAGATCAGGACGGCGCCGGCGCCGAGCGTGGCACCGGGACCCTGCGCGGCGGCGAGCACCGCCAGGGTGACGATCTTCCCGGTGGCCAGGGCCAGGTTGCGCAGCAGCATGCGGTGCCCGGCCCGATGCGCGACGTAGACGTTGTCCAGCAGTGTCGTCAGAGTGATGGCCACGGCCGTGCCGATCAGCGCGGTCACGCCGGTGAAGCCGGCGAGGAAGCCGAAGTTGCCGGCCACCGCGGGCGCGACCAGCGCGACCACGGTGGCGGCGGTCGCGGTCGCGGCGGCGCCGAAGACCAGCCCGCCGCTGACGATCCGGGACCACGAGCCGCTGCCGGCGCCGGGCAGGCGCTGGATGAACATGTGCCCGGCGCCCAGGTTGGTGATCAGGCTGACCGCGGTCGCGGCGGAGATGAGCGCGGTGGCGGCGCCGATCGCGGACTGCGGAGCGGACCTGGCGGCCAGCATCCAGTACCCGTAACCGAGTCCGCCATTGATCACCGTGGTGGCCATCAGAAGGAGACTGTTGCGGGCCAGCGAGTCCCGCGTCAGACGGCGGGCCGCGGTGATCAGCATGTGGCACGCCCCGGCGCCGCCGGCCGGTGGGCATAAAATCCGGTGCTGGCCCTGTCCACGCTGATGCTGATCGCGCGCAGGCAACCGTCGGCGGGTGGCGCCGGCACACGTACTTTCAGGGTGCTTGCGGTGTCCGCGGCGACCGTCACCGGCCGGGATGCGATCAGCAGCCCGCCGACGCTCACTCGCAGCAGCGTTGTTGTCGGGCCCAGACCGGAACTGACCACTCGAACCGGCACGGTCAGCCCGCGCGCCGGCACCGCGACCGGCCGATCGATCCGGGCCGCCCAGCCGCCCAGCGCCACGCTGAGGTAGCCCGGCTGGGCGGGGCGCGGCGCGGCCAGATAGGCGCGGACCGCGATCCCGCCGATCGCGAGCACCAGCACGGCCGGCACGGTCACCGCCGGCGCGATCCGGGCGGGCGCGGAAGCCGGCGATCCGGTGCCACCGGTTCGCTGGGCAGGGAGCCGGCGCCTCGCCAGGCTTTCGCGGACCAACGCGGCCGCACCCAGCACGGTCACCACCACCGCGCCACCGATCGTCAGCGGCAGCGGCCGGACCGGTGCGCCGGCGGCGTGCAGGCCGAGAGCGATCAGCGGCAGCGTCGCCAGCCCGGCCACCGAGGCGAAGCCGAGCCGGGCGACCGGCAGCCCGCGCTCGACCGGCAGCCCGGCCGAGGCGCGCAGCCACAACTCCCCGGTGGCCAGCAACGCGATCATGCAGAGCGGCAGGGCGAGCCAGGCGCGCCGGTCCGCCGCCAGGACGAGACCGAGGCAGAGGTACGCGCAGAGCACCAACCGGACAGCCATCACAGTCCCCCACGGATGACGCGCCCGAGGCTGCTGAAGTCGAACCGGTAGATCGCGACGTGCGGACCGTCGTACATCTTGATCAGCCAGGGCAGGTGGTCGAACTTGGTCAGCTGGGCCCGGCTGAACGCGGGCTTGCCGTCGTGCGGGATCGGCTCGTTCGTCTCGAAGTAGATCCGGATGTCCGGCACCTGCTCGGACATCCGCCGGTCCACGATCAGGAACTCGAACCGCCAGCTCCGCAACTGCTCCAGCAGCGCCGCCGGGACGGGCCGGCCGGGCTGGGTGAGGTAGAGGTCGTACGCCGGAAAGGTCTCTGAGCCGGTGGTCGGCTCCTGCTCGCCGTAGGAGCCGAAGATCAGGCCGGAGTAGCGGTCGGCGACCAGCCGGGCCTCGCGTCCCTGGGTCTCCCGCAGCCATGCCGCGGCGGCCAGCACCTCGGGGGTGGCCGCCCGGGTGTCCGACCCGAACACCGGCGGGCCGGGGAAGCGGTAGGAGGGGTTCATCCCGGCCGCGTTGTTGCCGACCAGCATCAGCGCGCACGTCGCCAGCAGCGCCGCACCGACCCCCAGCGACCGCGCCCGTCGGCCCGGGCTGTGGCCGGCGGAAGTGTCCGAACCGGATCGGCCGATCCGGCGGTGTGCCCGGTCCAGCAATGCGATGATCAACGGGGCGACCACCACGGCGATGCCGAGGTAGCTGAACGCCCACGACCGCCGTGCGCCCTCCGCCCCGGACGGGGTGAGGATCAACAGCGTCGCCGGGAAGTACAGCGCGGCTACCAGCAGCATCGCGCCGCATCCGGCCCGGGTGAGCGGCTCCGCGCGGTGCCGGCGGCGCCACCACAGGGCCGCCGCCGCGGTGGTGAAGAGCAACGCGACGCCCGGCGCCGCGAACGCCGACTGCTGCTCCCACCACGGTGCGATCGACTGGTTGAACAGCGTGCGGCTGCCGGAGCTGCCGCCCGCCATGCCGCCGAACTGGTCCAGGGCCCGCCCGAGGTACGGGTTGAGGTAGTTGTCGGTGCGCGGCGAGACGGCGCCCATCCAGACCGCCACGATCAGGCCGGCGCCACCGGTCAGCGCCCAGGCCATCCGGGCGGGCCCGGCCAGAGTTCGGTCGCGGAGAGCACCGGCGGTGCAGGTCAGGGCGAGCAGGCCGAGCACACCGATCAGCCAGAGCGCGGTGAGGTGGTGGGTCGCGATGATCGCGACGGCCAGCACCAGGGCGACTCCCGCCCATCCGGCCCGCACCCCGGCCGTCGCCGCCTGCATCGCGCGCAGCGCCGCGACCAAGGCCCAGACGAGCACCGCGATGGCCAGTGACTCGTAGCCGAGCTGGGTGTCGAAGAACAGGAACGAGCTGTTCAGGCTGTAGACGACGGCGGCCGCCGCGCCGATCCGCGGGTCCGGCCACAGCTGCCCGGCCAGGGCGGCGACGCCGAGGACCAGCAGGAGGTGGGCCAGGATCAGCGCGATCAGGGCGGCGTGCCAGACGGTGAGCCCGGTCAGCGAGGCGAGCGACGCCACGGTGGCGTGCAGCCCGGGATAGTCGCCGATCACCCGGACGATCGCGTTCTGTTCGAAGAGCCGGCCGTCGAGGAGGATGTCGTGGCTCTGGCCCCAGTGCGCGTACTCGTCGTGGTAGAGCGGGCCGGCCGGGTTGCGCAGCAGCTTGGGCAGGTAGGTGAAGCAGGCGTAACCGGCCAGCACCGCGAGCCGCAGCCGGGCCCCGGTGCCGCGGCGGACCGCCCAACAGGCGGCCGGCAGCGTGAACACCAGCATCCCGGCCCAGAACCAGCCGAACTGGCCGCTCTGCTCCCACTCGGCGCGCCGGTACGCGACGACCAGGGCGGCAGCGCCGGCAGCCGCGGCGGCGGTCAGGGTCACGGCGCATCCGGCCGCCGCGGCCCAGGTCCGCCCCGCGGGTTCGGCACGCCGGCCGGCGGACCGGCCGGTGACGGGCTCGGCCGTCGTGGCTGTCATCGAGCGACGGCCTCCGCGGGCGCCGGCCGGCCGGCCACGGCGGCGTAGACCTCGCGTGTCGCGCCGACCACGTCGGCCCAGCTGGGCAGCGTGGCGGGGCGGGCGCGCCCGGCCGCCGCGGCGGCGCTCAGGGCCGCGGCCAGCGCCTGCTCGTCCTCCGGGTCGGCGAAGAACAGCCGGATGCCGCTGTCGTGCGACAGTGACGGGCCGTGCGACGACGGGCCGTGCGACGACGACGGGCCGTGCGACGGGGCCGGGGCCGACGGGTGGTGCGGCTGCCCGGTGGCCAGCGCGGCCACCTCGGCGTGCGCCGGCAGTGGGGAGGCGACGGTGGGCAGGCCGGCGGCGAGCGCGTCGGCCACCGCCATCCCGAACGCCTCGTGCGCGGAGGCGGAGACAGCCGCGGAGGCCTGCGCGAGGCAGGCGCTGAAGGCGGCGTCGTCGAGGCGCCCGTGGAACACCACCTGGCCGGCGAGCCCGAGCCGGGCGGCGAGCTGGCGCAGCTGCGCAGCCACCGGTCCGGTGCCGACCACGTCGAGCCGGTGGTCCGGGCTGAGGTGCGCCATCGCCCGGATCACCCGGTCCACCCGCTTGTACTGCTCGAGCCGGCCGACACAGAGGATGCGGCGTACCGGGGACCGGGGCGCCGGCGTGCTCGGCCGTGCGTCGGTCCCGTTCGGGATGACCACCGCGCGCTCGCCGACCTCGGGGAAGTCCCGCCGGACCAGCTCGCGTTCGGCCGCCGTGACGCAGACGACCGCTCCGGCACGGGCCATGATGGTCCGCCCGAGCGGCCGGTAGACCGGGTGCAGGGCGGCACGGAACCGGCTGTGCCCGGTGCCGTGGTAGTGCGGGGTGAAGACCAGCGGCGCCCGGTTGCCCAGCGCGGCGCAGAGCGCGGCGAGGGCGTGGTAACTGTGCGCGTGCAGGACGTCGTACTCCTCGGCGTGCGCGCTGAGCCAGCGCCAGAGCGGCACCGAGAGCCGGTAGTTGCCGGCCGGGACGGTCAGCGGGAAGCGGCGGACCAGCACGCCCTCGACGACCTCCTCGGACCGGGTCGCGTGCTGGGTGATCACCTCGACGTCGTCGCCGGCCGCGGCCAGCCCCGCGCAGAGCCGCCGCACGTGCGTCTCCACCCCGCCGATGTCCGGGTGGTATGCGTTCGAGACGACAGCGATCCTCATCGCACCTGCCGTTCCGGCATCCGCCGGGCGCCGGTGGACCGGCGGGGCCGCCATTCGCGGGCGATGGTCCGCAGCACCCGCAGGCCGTCGGTGAACGCGTTCAGGTTGCTGACCCCGTGGATGCGGGAGTGCTCGAAGCTCGCGACCTCGACGATCTCCAGCCGGGCCCGCGCGGCACGCAGGTTCAGCAGGGTCTCGATCTCGAAGCCGTCGCCCCACAGCCGCCCGTCGGCGGTGTCCGGAGCCGGCGAGGTGCTGTCCAGCTGGAAGATGTCCAGGTGCCGGGCCCAGAACGCGTTGTAGCCGTAGCAGAGGTCGCTGTATCGGGTGCCGAAGAGCATGTTGACCAGCACGCTGAGGAACTTGTTCCCGGCCCGGCGCAGCCGGGTGATGTCGGCGCTGCCGCCGGACGGCCGGAACCGGGAGCCCTTGGCGAAGTCGGCGCCGGAGCGCAGGGTCTCCACGAAGCTCGGGATCTCCAGCGGGTCGGTCGAGCCGTCCGCGTCGATCATGACGATGATGTCGCCGGTGGCCGCGGCGAACCCGCAGGCCAGCGCGTTGCCCTTGCCCCGGCGGTTCTGGTGCACCACCTTGATGTCGGGGCGCAGCCGGCAGGCGACCGCCACGGTGTCGTCGGTGGAGCCACCGTCCACCAGCACCACCTCGTCCACCTGGGGCAGCCGCGCGAAGACGTGCGGCAGGTTCTGGGCCTCGTTCAGCGCCGGGACGATGACACTGACCGTGGGTTCGTACGGTCCGCCGGGAACCGGTGGTGCGGTGACGATCCGTTCGACGCCGGTCTGGCCGGGAAGCACACGGTCGACCGTGGGCATGTCTTTCTCCGATCGGGCAGGGTGGAGCCGGCCCGGTCCGGGCCGGAAACCTGGGTGCGGAAATCAGAAACGGGATGCCGGATCGGGCTCCCGGAAGGTGTGGCACCGGCGCCGGGGCGCCGGCGCCGGTGGTGCCGGCTCAGGAGAGCGGCGCGTCGACCGTCCAGTCGTAGACGTCCTGGCGCGCGGTGACCTCGCCGGTGGCGGCGGTGAAGCCGATCCAGGCGTTCTCGGTGCCGGCGCCCTCGGCCAGGTCGACCTTCTTCTCGAGCAGCAGCTTCTCGGTCGCGCCGGCGGACAGCGCCCGGACGTAGACCTTGAGGTTCGTGGTGTCCGCGTCGTAGCGCACCCGGGCCTGGAACGGCTTGCCGAACAGCGGGATCGACGACGGCGCGGTGGCCGAGTGGCGGTCCGGGTTGCCGCCGAGCACCACGGCGAGGTGGTTGCTGCTCGGGTCCGGCGTGTTCTGGTAGGTGTCGAACTCGACCGCGACGCTCTTCTTGATGCCGCGGTAGCCGAGACCGCCGCCCCAGCCGCCGAGCGCGCGGGGACCGGCGCCCTGTGCCAGGAAGGCGACGCCGTCCGCGCCGGGCTCGCCGTGGTGCAGGTACGCCTTGAACGACGTCTCGAACGACTCGGTCAGGTCGATCCGCTGCGTGGACCAGGCCGAGCCCGCCTGCTTGTAGCTGCCGTTGGTCAGCTCGATGACGCGCCGGTCGCCCCGCTGCGAGGTGACCGCGGCCGTGCCGTTGAGGGCGAGCGACTCCGCGTACCCGGCGTCGATCGGCCGCAGCGTCGAGGCGTCGCCGTCGGCGGCGAGGGCGTGGCCCGCGTGCACCGAAGCGAATATCGAGAGCAGGGCGGAGGCCAGGAGGCCGCCTCGCGCCAGTCTGAATGAACGCACGACATGCTCCATTTCAGTGGTTTTGCCCGACTAAGACCTGGCCAAAGGTAGGGCAGACCATGGAGCCGCGTGCGGGAGTCTTCGTTAATTACCCCCGATGGTTGTGACCGCGGGTCACCGCGCGAACCGGCGGGGACGGAACAGGCCGATCTGGTGCGCGGTGGTCCCGGTGAGCGCCAGATCGGCGAGGATCTCACCGATCACCGGGACGAATTTGAAGCCGTGACCGGAGAATCCACAGGCCACGGTGACCGCCTCGGCCGCCGGGTGGCGGCCGACGACGAAGTGTTCGTCGGGCGACGTGCTGTACAGACACGGTTCGCCGCGCAGCCACCGGCCCGGCAGGCCGGGCAGGATCCGGGCGGCGCCCCGGGCCATCTCGGCGATCTCGTCCGGATGCACGGTGGTGTCCAGGCCCTCCGGGGTGGTCTCCGTGCCGCGCCGGAAGAACGCGATCTTCACGCCGCCGTCCGGGCCGTCGATGGCCGGGAAGCCGTACATCTGGGCGCCGCCGGCAGGTTCCCAGATGTAGACCGGATGCCGCCCGGGCCGGAACGGCGCCACCCCGCCGCGCGGCTGGAACCAGTGCTGGACCTGCCGCTCCACGCGGATCGGCACGCCCAGATCGGCCAGCAGCCGCGGCGCCCACGGACCCGGGGTGATCACCAGGTGCCCGGCGGTGTGCACGCCGGACGCGGTCCGCACCCGCACCCCGCCACCGGCCGGCTCCCAGGACTCCATCGGCTCGTGGAAGCGCAGGTCGGCGCCGTGCCGGGCGGCCAGGTCGAGCTGCGCCAGCACGGTCCGCTCGGGCCGGACGAACCCGGCCCTGGCCTCGTAGAGCGCCACCTCGTCCGGTTCCGGCGCCATGGTGGGGAAACGCCTGCGCAGCTCGGTGGCGTCGAGCAGCTCGTGCTCCAGCCCCCAGTGCCGGGCGCTGGCCAGGGCGCCGGAGACGGTCCGGCTCTCCGGCCGCCCCACCATCACACCACCGGTCAACGTGATCACGTCCCGGCCGGAATCCACCGCCAGCCGGTCGAACAGCTCGTACGACCGCAGCAGCAGCGGAACGTACTCCGGGCCCTCGAAATAGGACTGCCGGGTGATCCGGGAGCCGCCGTGACTCGCGCCCCGGTCGTGACCCGGACCGAACCGCTCCAGCCCCAGCACCCGCTGCCCCCGCGCGGCGAGGTGATGCACGGCGGCGCTGCCCATGCCCCCGAGCCCGACCACGACCACATCGAACGGCACGCTGCTCCTCACCGCCGGAGACGCTCCGGTCCCTGATCCGTCAGCGGCTCGGCCGTCACCGTGGCGAGCAGCCGCCGGTCGAAGTAGCCGATCTCCACCTGGGTGCCGGCGACGCAGAGGGCCGACGGGAGCCAGGCGTACGCGGCCACGGCGGCGACGCTCAGCGCGTACCCCGTGGAGGTGACATGGCCGACCGCGAAGCCGCCGGCGTACACCGGCTCACGACCCACCGGGACGTCCCCGCCCGCCGCGAGCACCAGGCAGGCCAGCTGCCGGTCCGGCGGCGCAGCCGGCCGGGCCGCCGGGTCCACCGCCGCGCTCAGCCCGGCCTGGAACGGATCGTCCTCCGAGGTCACGTCGACGCCCCAGGCCCGCAGGCCACGCTCCAGCCGCAGGCTGTCGTACGCGATCCGCCCGGCCGCGATCAGCCCAGTCTCCGGGCCCGCCGCCCAGAGCGTGTCCCAGAGCCGCAGCCCGTACTCGGCAGCGGTCTGGATCTCCCAGCCGGCCTCGCCCACGCCCGGGATCCGCAGCACGGTCACCGGCACCATGCCCAGATAACCGCGCACCACCCGCATCGGCCCGTCCGCCACGAGGTCGAGGTCGGTGAGCGGGCCGACCAGGTCGGCGGCGCGCGGCCCCCAGACCCCGAGCGCGCAGGTGCCACCGGTGAGATCGCGGACCGTCACCCCGGCCGGCGCCCGGCGCAGCAACCGGTCCAGCGCCGGCGGCCCGATGCCGCCGATCAGGAAACGATCCGCCGCCAGCCGGGCCACCGTGATGTCGCCGCACACGCCGCCGGCCGTGTCGAGCAGCAGCGTATGCGTCACCACGCCCACCGGTGTGTCGACGTCGCCGCTGGTCAGCGTGTTGAGGAAGGAGACCGGGCCGATCACTTCGAGCCGGGCCGACGGGGTCGTGTCGAAGAGGGCGACACGCCGCCGGGTGAGCCGGGCCTCGGTCTCCGCAATCGGGGACCAGTGCCGGGCGGACCACTCGTCGCGCGGCCGGAGCTCCTCGGGTGGCGGGTTCGTCGCGTACCAGAGGGGTCGTTCCCAGCCCGCCACCTCGCCGAACGCCGCGCCCAGCTCGGCCTGACGGGGGTGGAACGGGCTGAGCCGCAGGTTGCGCACCGCCGGCGGATCGTGCGGGTGGACGATGTCGTAGACCTCGGCGAACGCGCGGATCGCCCGCTTGCGCACGTACGCCGGGGCCAGCTGGGCCTGGTCGAACCGGCTCAGGTGGCACTCGCGCAGGTCGATCCCGGGCCGGCCGTCGACCATCCACCCGGCCAGGGCCTTCGCGGCGCCGGCCGCATGGGTGACCCGGACCGCCTCGGCCACCCAGAAGCCGCTCAGGTCACGGGCCTCGCCGAGCAGCGGGAAGCCGTCCGCGGTGAAGGACAGGACGCCGTTGAAGGCCTCGTCGAGCGTGGTGCCGCGCAGAGCCGGAATCAGCTCGATCGCCGCGGACCAGGACTGCCGGAAGGTGTCCGGGGTGAACGGCAGCATCGACGGGTGCGCGTCGCCGGGCAGGTCGTCGAGGTCGACCGGCATCGGGTCGTGCAGATAGGAGCCGATGCCCAGCCGGTCGCCGTGCGCCCGCACATAGAGGTCCCGGTCGGGGTGACGCAGGATCGGCAGGTCGTCGCCGGCGCCGGCCGGGGTGCTGCGGACGTACTGGTGGGCCATCGGCAGCAGCGGGATCGGCACGCCGGCCAGCTCGCCGACCGCCGGCCCCCATAAACCCGCGCAGCTCACGACCACGTCAGCCGGGAAGGTGTCCTCGGCGGTGGCGACTCCGGTCACCCGGTCGCCGTCACGCAGGATCCGCGTCACGCGGCTGTTGCCGAGGAACCGCGCACCCCGCGCGATCGCCCGCCGCGCCTGGGCCTCGGCAGCCCGGACCGGCGACGCCAGACCGTCTCCCGGCACGTGCAGCCCGCCCAGGACCAGGGAGCTGTCCAGCAGCGGGAACAGGGCGGCGCAGACCGCCGGGTCCACGACCGACGACGCCACACCCCACGACTGGCCGAACCCGAACCGCCGGTGCAGCTCGGCGAGCCGCTCCGGGGTGGTCGCCACCTCCAGGCTGCCCACCGGCGCGAAGCAGCCGAGCTCGGTGTACCTCTCCGCCGTGTACCGCGCGAGCCGGGTCATGGTGCGCGACGGGTCGATCTGGAAGAGCAGACCGGGCGCGTGCGACGTGGAGCCGCCGGTCACCGGCAGCGGACCCTGGTCGAGCACGGTCAGGCCGGTCCACCCCCGAGCGGTCAGCTCGTCGGCCAGGGCACACCCGACGACACCGGCACCGATGACGACGACCCTGGGTGCCTGCATGCCGCCTACCGGCAGCGACTCGAGCAGCGCGGGACGAGCCGCAACAGGGCACTCCGGCGTGTGCCGAACCTGCGGGTCACGAGCCGCCGGTTCACTGTGCTCCGCCGCACCGAACCGTGCAGCACCCCGATCGCCTGAACAGTCATCTCCGTAACCTCGCCCGATCCTTCCGCGGCACGCTGTGGGAACAGGATCTTCACCAGTGCGGCGGTGGTCAATGGGCCGATCCGTCTTTTACTGATGCGCAACAAACCCCGGCATACTGCTGGCGTGGATCATCCGTACCTCGACGCGCCACAGCCACTGGCCTTCGCCCATCGCGGCGGGGCAGCGGCCGGTGACGAGAACACCACGGCGGCCTTCGAACGGGCCGTCAAACTCGGTTACCAATACGTGGAGACCGACGTGCACGCCACGTCGGACGGTGTGCCCGTGGTGATCCACGATCCGGCCCTGGACCGGGTGGCCGGCCGCGCCGGCCGGGTGGCGTCGCTGACCTGGGCGGAGCTCGCCACGGTGCGGGTCGGCGGAGCGGCCGCGGTGCCCCGTCTCGAAGAGATCCTCGACGCCTGGCCGGACGTGCGGTTCAACGTCGACGTGAAGGACGACCGGGTGGTCGCACCCGCCGTGGAGGCGGTGCGCCGGGCCGGCGCCGAGGACCGGGTGCTGCTCGCCTCGTTCAGCGACGCCCGGCTGTCCCGGGTCCGCGAGCTGGCCGGTCCCCGGGTGGCGACCTCGCTGGGGATCCGCGCGGTCACCCGGCTGTGGCTGGCGTCGCAGGCCGGCATCCGCCTGCGACTGCCGGAGTCGGTGGTCGCCGCCCAGATCCCGGTGCGGCAGGGCCGGCTGACCGTGCTCACCCCGCGGTTCCTGCGTTATCTGCACCGCCTCGGACTGGCCGTGCACATCTGGACGATAGACGATCCGGATGAAATGAATAGTCTTTTGGACACGGGGGTGGACGGCATCATGACGGACCGTATAGAAGTGCTGCGAGACGTTTATGCCGCGCGCGGCCTCTGGCCGGCCTGAGCCCTACCGCCGCGGTAGGCGTTAGGCTGACCTCCCTGGTCAGAGAATTTTGTGCCCGATCGCTTGAACCCCGGACATCATCCGTTCGGAGGATGCCGGGGGTTCAAGAATCGGTCCATATTTTTTTCTTAAGTTGCGTATAAGAATCCTTCTTGTTTCGCCCTGGAATTGATTTCTGTGAGCCCGCCCCTTAACGTCTGGGCGATCGGTGCGCCGACCGGCAACCGAGGTCCTGCAATTCGGGGAAAAGAAGGTCACGTGATGCGAAGCTCGGGTCACCGCCGAACCCGGCTCTTGGCCGCCGGCGCCGTCCTCACCGCCGTGGGTGCCGTCATCGGGTTCACCCAGTTCGCCAACGCCGCCGACAACAGCACCAAGGCGGCGACGGAGAGCGGCGCGGGCAAGGTCGTCGGCAACAACCTGACGATCCTCACCGACACCTGCATCGACAGCCGGCTCGAGGCGCACGACGGTTTCCAGAAGGGCGACCGCTGCGTCTCCACCGAGTTCGGCGAGGTCGGCTCCGCGGCGAACAACCCGACGCTGCTGATCACCCAGGCGCCGCGCGACGTCACCGTCGCCACCCCGTTCACCCTCCAGATCAGC
This sequence comes from Actinoplanes sp. 13, assembly GCF_056134165.1. NCBI lineage: Bacteria > Bacillati > Actinomycetota > Actinomycetes > Micromonosporales > Micromonosporaceae > Actinoplanes > Actinoplanes sp. 13. The sequence continues at coordinate 141,881 of NZ_JBVYOQ010000001.1, forward strand.
ACCCGCAACCTGATCCGGGACCGCTTCCTCGCGGCCGGCCAGGGTGGGTACTACGTGGAGAGCAGCGTTCTGCAGAACGGCCTGGTCCGCGGTCACTTCCACACCGCGTGCCGGATGCTGACCAGCACCGACGAGGCGCCCGACCCGGCGCCCGTCCCCGCCTTCTTCGTCGCCACCGAGGACAGCCGTGGCGGCGCCGAGCCGGACACGGTGAGCATCCAGGTGCCCGGCATGCCCGAGGAGGGCACCGCCCAGTGCTCGTCGTGGGCCGGTGACGGTTCGCACCGCACCCCGATGATGGAGCGCGCCAACCAGACGCCGGCCGTCGACTCCGTCCGCATCACCGTCCGCGCCGGTGGCCAGAACGGCGGCGGTGACGACGGCGGCCAGAACGGTGGCGGCGACGACGGCGGCCAGAACGGCGGCGGCGGGAACAACGGTGGCGGCCAGAACGGTGGCGGCGACAACGGCGATGGCGGCCAGAACGGCGGCGGCCAGAACGGCGGCGGGAACGACACCAACAGCGGTGGCGTCAAGCCGACCAAGCCCGCCGCGACCAACCCCGCGACCCGCCCCCCGGCCACGTCCCAGCCGACCACCAAGGCGACCACCAAGGCGACGACCGCACCGCCGCGGACCAACGCGACGACCCGTTCGTCCGACGACGAGCAGTCCGAGGGCAACAACAACGGCGGCAGCAACAACGACAGCGGCCAGAACGACTCGGCGCAACAGAACGAGTCGGCCCAGCAGAACGACTCCGCTCAGGAGAACGACTCGGCCCGGCAGAACGAGGACGCCGAGCCGGCTCGCGAGCAGGCCGAGCCGAAGAAGACCGAGAAGGCCACCGAGCCGGAGTTCGACGAGCCCGCGGCCGACCCGACCGACGGACCGGCCCTGGCCGGCGGCGACAACGGCGCTCCGGACGACTACCAATACGACTCCGGCGCCGGCAACGACGACAAGCAGCTGGCCGAGCCGCCCGCCGAGCAGAGCGGACCGTTCGCGCTGATCAGCAACAACATCGCCTGGGTCGGCGGTGGAGCGGTCTTCCTGCTGGTGATCCTGATCGTGGCGGCGTTCATGCGGAGCCGCCCCCGCAGCTGGCGCTGACCCCGCCACCAGCACCGAGGACGGGCCGGACCCTTCGGGGCCCGGCCCGTCCGTTCATCTGCCCACGCCGCTCATCAGGTGGGAGATTCCGCGGGACGGATGAGGTGGACAGGCAGAAAGCCATCAATAAGGGTAGCCTTACCTGCCGAGATCGTCCCCCGGCAGTGAGGTGCAGTCATGGCGAACCGCCCGGCGCGACCGGCCCACGAGGGCGTGGTGACCCGAGTCGAGCAGCTGACCCCGCACATGGTGCGTGTGGTGATCGGCGGTGATGCCATCGCCGGCATCGAGGCCGGGCAATTCACCGACCACTACATCAAGGTGCTGTTCCCGCAGGCGGGCGTGGACTATCCGGAGCCGTTCAACCTGAGCGCGATCCGCGAGACGATGCCGCGCGACACCTGGCCGATGGTGCGCACCTACACGGTGCGCAAGTGGCTGCCGGAGTCCGCCGAGATGTGGGTCGACTTCGTGGTGCACGGCGACCAGGGCATCGCCGGCCCGTGGGCGGCCCGGGCGCGGCCCGGCGACGCCTTCCGCTTCATGGGCCCCGGCGGGGCCTACACGCCGAGTGCCGACGCCGGCTGGCACCTGCTCGCCGGCGACGAGAGCTGCCTGCCCGCGATCAGCGCCACGCTGGAGCGGATGCCCGCGGGCGCGCCGGTGCGGGCGTTCATCGAGGTCTCCGGGCCCGACGAGGAGCAGAAACTGGAGTGCCCGGCGGACGCCGAGATCACCTGGCTGCACCGCGGCGCACGGCCGGTCGGCGAGCTGCTGGTCGACACGGTCCGCGGGACGGAGTTCCGGACCGGCCGGGTGCAGGCGTTCGTGCACGGTGAGGCGGCGTTCGTCCGCGACCTGCGCGGTTACCTGCGGCGCGACCGCGGCTGCGCGATGGACCAGCTGTCGATCTCCGGTTACTGGCGGCGCGGGATGAACGAGGACGGCTGGCAGTCCAGCAAGAGCGAGTGGAACGCCCAGGTCGAGCGCGAGCAGGAGACCGCCGCCCCGGTGTAAGTGGTGGTCCCCCGCTGTGACCGTACACACGCGGGCGTGTGACCAGGTCGGAAGAGGGCCATGATGGGCCCGTGGCGATCCGGGAGAAGCAGGCGGTCAGCCGCCGCCAGGGGCACCTCTTCACGCTGGTGGCGCTGGTCCTGGCCGCGGTGAACCTGCGGCTCGCGGTGACCAGCGTCGGCCCGGTGCTGACCGAGATCCGGGCCGGGCTCGGCATGAGCGGTGCGGTGGCCGGCCTGCTCACGTCCGTGCCCGTGCTGTGTTTCGCCTCGATCGGCCTGGCCGCGCCCCGCCTGGCCCGCCGTTTCGGCCCGTCGCGGGTGATCGCCGGTGGCCTCGCGCTGCTCGCCGTCGGCCTCGCAGTCCGGCCCCTGGCCGGCGGCCCGGCGCTGTTCCTGCTGCTGAGCGCGGTCGCGCTGGCCGGGATCGCGCTGGTCAACGTGCTGCTGCCGTCGATCGTGAAGGACAAGTTCCCGGACCGGGTCGGCGCCGTCACCGGTCTCTACACGATCGCCCTGAACGTCGGCGCGACCACGGCCGCTGCCGCGACCGTGCCCTTGACCGGCGGCTTCGGCGGCGACTGGCGGCTCGGCCTGGCCTGCTGGGCGCTGGCCGCGCTGGTCGCGCTGCCGCCGTGGTTGCTGCTGGCGCGTGACCGCGGCGCCGCGGGTGGTCCGGCTGCCACCCCGGATCTGGTACGCGTCAGCCGGCACCCGGTCGCCTGGGCCCTCGCGGTGTACTTCGGCATGCAGTCCACCTCGGCATACGTGATCATCGGGTGGCTACCGCAGATCTACCGCGACGCCGGCGTCGCGGCGGAGATGGCCGGCCTGCTCTTCGCGGTCACGTCGTTCCTCGGCGTCCCGCTCACGTTCGGGCTCTCCGCGCTCGCCGGCCGGACCCGCAGCCAGAGCGGCATCGCCCTGGCGCTCGGCCTGTTCGGCATCGCCGGGTGGGCCGGGCTGTGGGCCTCGCCGGCCGCCGCGCCCTGGCTGTGGGCCTTCCTCCTGGGCGTGGTCAACACAGCCTTCCCGCTGGTCCTCACCATGATCGCGCTGCGTGGCAGCAGCCCGGCGGTGGTGGTCCGGCTCTCCGCGTTCGCGCAGGGCGTCGGCTATCTGATCGCCATCCCGGGGCCGATCCTGATCGGCATGCTGCACGACGCCACCGGCGGCTGGCGGGCGCCGCTGGCAGTCATGACCGTCCTGATGGTCCCGCAGATCATCGCCGGCATGGCCGCCGGCCGAGACCGCCAGGTCTGACACCGCCCCGGCACGCCACAGTGTGTGAACTTCGGGCTCGTATGCGGGCCGAACTTCACACACTTAGAGTTCACCCATGGTGGTCTGGGAGTCCGGTACGGCCTACGAGGTCTATGTCGGCCGGTGGAGCCGCAAGGTCGCGCAGACCTTCGTGTCCTGGCTCGACGTGCCACCCGGCCGCCGCTGGCTCGACGTCGGCTGCGGAACCGGTGCCCTGACCGGGCAGATCCTCGCCACGGGCGGCCCCCGCCGTGTTACCGGCGTCGACCGCTCCACCGGCTTCCTGACCGCGAGCGCCGCGGACGCGACTCCCCTCTGTGCGGGCGACGCCACCGCCCTTCCCTTCGCCGATCGGTCCTTCGACGCGGTGGTCAGCGGACTCGTCCTGAACTTTGTCGAGCCGCCCGGCGACGCGGTGCGCGAACTCGCCCGGGTCGCGGCGCCGGGCGCGACGGTCGGCGCCTACGTGTGGGACTACGCGGGCGGCATGGAGATGATGGCCCACTTCTGGGCGGCCGCCGGCGAACTCGACCCGGCCGCCACCGCCCTCGCCGAGAGCCTCCGCTTCGGCTTCTGCCGCGACGACGTGCTCGCGGACCGCTGGACCGCGGCCGGCCTGCGTGACGTCTCGACCCGCCGGATCGAGATCGCGACCCGGTTCGCCGACTTCGACGACTACTGGCAACCGTTCCTGGGCGGGCAGGGCCCGGCGCCCGGTTATCTCGCCACCCTTGCGGCGGTGGATCGGGAAGCGCTCCGCGACCTGCTCCGCGCCCGTCTGCCCGTCCGCTCCGACGGTTCCATCCCGCTGACCGCCGCGGCCTGGGCCGTCCGCGGCACCGCTTGACCGACCGGGACACGAGCCGACTCAGGTCGTACGCCGGCGGGCCGGGGTGATGCCGCATCGCCGTCACCGGCCCACCCAGACCGCCGTGACCACCAGATCGCGCTCGATCAGGAAGCGGCCGCGCAGAGTGACGAGCGGCGGACCACCGTCGGTCCGGGCGCCGTCGATGCCGATCCGGCCGGTGAAGGCCCGGTCCACCCGGTCGATGTCGAGGCTGGCGTCGTCGAAGCCCAGCCAGCGCCCGGTCAGCGGGAACCAAGCCTTGTAGACGGCCTCCTTGGCGCTGAACAGCAGCCGGTCCCAGTGCACACCAGGTTCGGCCCGGGACAGCTCGGCCAGGTGCTCGACGTCGCCCTCGGCGGTCACCGAGCGGATCACCCGGGGCGGCAGCGGCGCGTGCGGCTCGGCGTCGATGCCCACACTCGCCACCTCGGCGGTACGCGCCACCGCCGCACCCCGGTAACCGGCGCAGTGGGTGATGCTCCCGGTCAGCCCGGCCGGCCAGAGGGGTTCCCGGCTGGGTCCGGGCCGGATCGGCACGGGCGGGTGCCCGAGCCCGGCCAGCGCCTCCCGGGCGCACCGCCGCGCGGTGACGAACTCCCGCCGCCGGCCCGGTGCGGCCCGCGCGATCAGGTCCTCCTCGCCGGGGAAACACTCCTCCCCCTCGACGTCGCCGAACGCCTCGGCGGTGACCACGGTCGACGGCAGCAGGGAGTCGAGCATGAGCGGATTTTAGGCGCGGCGTTTGTGCACGCTGATCAGCAGCGGCCACATCGCGGTGTGGTCGCCGTGCTCGGCCATGGCCCGGTCCATCTCGGCCGGCCACTGGTCCCGCTGCCGTTCGGTGACCACGCCGAGTGACACCGCGGCCGGCGCCACGCTGCGGTAGGTGGCGGCGAGCATCCCGCCGGCCCGGGCCATCGGCTCCATCCGGCCGGTCACCTCGCACCCGTCGGGTTCGCCGATGCCCGCCTCGGCGAACAACGCCGGCAGCCGGTGCCCGATCCGGATGTCCCGGCCGGCCGCCGCTAACGTGCCGAGGAAGACCCGCCGCCACTCGTCGACCACCGGCAGCTCCGGGTGGATGCCGACGGTACGCAGGTCGTAGTCCTGGACCACCAGGTGACCGCCGGGCGCCGTCCACTCCCACATCCGCCGCAGCATGGTCACCGGATCCGCCAGGTGGAGCAGCAGCAGCCGGGCGAAGACGAGGTCGAACCGCTCGGCCGCCGGGAACGCCAGGGCGTCACCCGCCACGAACGTGCACTGCTCGTGGCCCGCCGCGTGCAGCATGTCCACCGCGGCGGCGCCGAGCCCGGCGTCGAGGTCGAGGCCGACGACCGCGCCGTCCGGCCCGACCCGCTCGGCCATCAGCCGCATCGTCTCGCCCGGCCCGCACCCCACGTCCAGGCAGCGGGCGCCGGGCTTGAGGCCGGCCCGGTCGAGCATCGCCGCGGCCGGTTGTTCCCAGACCCTCGCCTGGTCCCGCAGACGCAGGTATTCCGCGCTGGTTCGTCCCATCACGTACATCGTGGCCCTCCCGGCTGTCGTGTTGTGTCGCCAGACTGGCCGCCGGCCCGGGCCCCGGACATCGTGGAGGCCGTACTGAGGTTTCGCCGGAACGGTCCGGAGGTGGGCATGGATCACGAGCTTTCCACGCTGGTGGCGGGCATGGCGGCGGCCGGCGCCGGCGCCGGCCGGCTCGTGGTGGTCGAGGGACCGGCCGGCATCGGGAAGACGACGCTGCTGGAGGCCGCGGCCGCCGCCGGGCGGGACCGCGGCATGGCCGTGCTCCAGGCCCGGGGCAGCCCGCTGGAACGGGAGTTCCCGTTCGGCATCGCCCGGCAGACCTTCGCCACCGCGCCGGACGACCCGGCCTGGAACCGGATCTGCCAGGGCCCGGCCGCGCTCGCCGGGCGGGTGCTCGACCCCGGGCCGCCGGATCCCGGGCCCGGGGCCGAGGCGATGCACGCCGCGGCGCACGGGCTGTTCTGGCTCACCGCGCGGTACGCCGCCGAGCGACCGGCGCTGCTCTGCGTGGACGACGTGCACTGGGCCGATCCGCCGTCGCTGCGCTGGCTGGCCGGGCTGGCCCGGGCGATCGGCGGGCTGCCGCTCGCGCTCGTCGTCGCCGCGCGACCGGACGCCGCGGCCGACGACGCGCTCGCCGAGCTACTCGCGACCGGCGAGCCGCTGCGGCTGAACCCGCTGTCCGAGGCAGCGGCCTCCGTGCTGGTCCACGCGGCTATCCCGGACGCGACCGCCACCCTCGCCGGCGCCTGCCATCGGGCCTCCGGCGGCAACCCCTTCCTGCTGACCGCCCTGCTCTCCGAGCTGGCGGCGCAGCCTCAGGACGCGGCCGCGGTCGACCGGCTCGGGCCGTACCGGGTGACCCGCTGGGTGGAGCACCTCCTGAGCCGGTTGCCGGACGGCGCCACCGCACTGGCCCGGGCGCTCGCGGTGCTCGGGCCCGGCGCGACACTGCGGGAGGCGGCGACGCTGGCCGGCCTCGACGGCGCGCGGGCGGCGACGCTCTCCGACGCCATGCGCCTCGCCGGTCTGCTCACTCCGGCCGCCGCGCCGACGCTGGCCCACCCGGTCGTGGCGACCGCGCTGCACGAAGGCATGGGCCCGGGCGCCCGCGAACTGTGGCACGCCCGCGCGGCCCGGCTGCCGTCGGCCGATCCGGAGCGGGCCGCCCTCCACCTGATGCGCACCGAACCCGCCGCCGAGCCGTTCGTGGTGGACCGGCTCCGCGCGGCGGCCGCGCACGCCACCGCCCGCGGCGCGCCCGGCATCGCCGCGACCTTCCTGCGCCGGGCCCTCGCCGAACCGCCCGGCGATCCGGCAGTCGACACCGCGGTCCGGCTCGATCTGGCGCTGGCCCTGTCGGCCGGGCGCGAGGCCGGGCCGGCCGGGCTGGCCCGGGAGGTGGTGGCCTCGATCCGCGAGCCGCAGGTCCGGGCCGAGTCGGCGCTGCGGTGCGGGCGGGCGCTCGCGCTGGCCGGTGAGCAGACGGCCGCCGCCGACCTGTACCGGCTCGTCCTTGACGACCCCGCCGGGGTGTCGCCCGCCGGGCTGGCCCGGGTCGAGGCCGAGTTCACCGCGAACGCCTGGACCGACAGCCGCACCCGGCCGGCCGCGGCGACACTGCTCGCCCGGTCCCGGGCCGCCGGGGTGGCGCCCGGGCTGTGGCGGGTGAACGCGATGGCCGAGGCGACCCTGGCCGGGCGCCCGGCGGCCGAGTGCCTCCGGCTGGTCGTCCCGCTCCTGGACTCCGGCGCGCTGGAGCGGGAGACCGACTCGCTGCTCCCCTCGGTCGCCGGCATCATGCTCGTCTTCGCCGAGGAGCCGGACCGGACCCGGGCCCTCGCGGACACCGTGATCACCCACGCCCGGGCCCGAGGGTGGCCCAGCACGGTGGCGCACGGGCAGTTCCTCCGTGCCCTGGCCGAACTGCCGGCGGCGAACGTGGACGCCGCCGCCGACGACGCGCGGGCCGCGCTCGACTTCAAGCTGCGCACCGGCACCACGCCGCCGGCCGCTCTGCTCTGGGCGCTGTACCCGCTGGTGGACGCGCTCGTCGAAGCAGACCGGGTGGCCGACGCCGAGGCCCTGGCCGATCTCGCCGAGCCACCCGAGCACGCGCTGACGTCACCACTGTTCCTGCAGAGCCGGGCACGGCTGCGGCTGGCGCTGGGCCGCCCGGCCGAGGCGCTGGCCGACCTGCTCGACGCCGGGCGCCGATGGGAGGCCCTGCGGGTGCGGCATCCGGGGGTGGCCGGGTGGCGGGCCGACGCGGTCCGGGCACACCTGGCGCTGGGCCGGTCCGCGGAGGCCGCGGCGGTGGCCGGTGCACACCTGGCGGCAGCCCGGCGCACCGGCGCACCGGGCGCTCTGGCGACGGCCCTGCGGGCGGCCGCTCTGCTCGGGGCGGGACCGCAACGAATCGAGCTGCTCCGGGAGGCGGTCCAGGTGTCGTCGGGCGGCCCGGCCCGGCTGGCTCACGCGTACGCGCTGCACGATCTGGGCGCGGCCCTGCGCCGGGCCAACCGGCGGACGGAGGCCCGGGAACCGCTGCGCGCCGCCTTGGAGATCGCCGCCGCCGGCGGCGCGAACCGGCTCGCCGGGCGCGCTCTGACGGAGCTGCACGCGGCCGGCGCCCGGCCCCGGCGGACCGCCCGGCACGGCATGGACGCGCTCACCGACGCGGAACGCGAGGTGGTGCTGCTGGCCGGGAACGGCCTGACGAATCGGCAGATCTCCGAACGTCTGACGCTGAGCCGGCGCACGGTGGAGACCCATCTGGCGAACGCCTACCGCAAGCTCGATATCCATTCCCGCAGCGAACTGCGGTCATCAGTAACGTGAAGGCGGCACAATGGGGCGCATGGATCTTCGCCAAGGGATCGGGCTGCGACGGCTGGGCAGGACCCCCGAGGACTTTCAGCAGGACCTGCTGAGCAACCTCTTCTACCGGCGGGGCACCACCGTCGAGTCGGCGAGCCCCCGCGACGCGTACGAGACGTTGTCCCTCACCGTCCGCGACCACCTCGCCGAACGCCGGGCCCGCACCGCGGCCGCGCACTACGCCAGCAATCCACGGTGGGTCTACTACCTCTCCGCGGAATACCTGTTCGGCGCCCAGCTCGAACAGAACCTCCTCTACTCCGGCACCGGCGACCTCGCGAAACAGGCGGTCAAGGCGCTCGGCTGCACCCTGGAGGAGATCGAGGGCCTGGACGTCGAACCCGGGCTCGGCAACGGCGGCCTGGGCCGGCTCGCCGCCTGCCTGGTCGACGCGATGGCCACCCGGGACATCCCGGCGGTCGGCTACGGCATCCGCTACGACTTCGGCATCTTCAAGCAGTCGCTGGCCGACGGCGCGCAGGCCGAGGGCCCCGACGACTGGGCGTTCCAGGGCAACCCGTGGGAATTCCCAGCGCCCGACGACCGGCAGACCGTCGGCTTCTACGGCCACACCGAGCCGATCCCCGGCTCGCCGACCCGCCGCCGCTGGGTGCCCGGCGAGGTGGTGCTCGGCGAGCCCAGCCACATGCTGGTGCCCGGCTACGGCACCGAGACGGTCAACATCGTCCGGCTGTGGCGGGCCCGGGGCAGCGAGGCGTCCTTCGACCTGAGCCGCTTCTCCGCCGGGCAGTACGCGGAGGCCGTGCAGGAAGCGGTCCGCGCCGAGAACATCAGCAAGGTGCTCTATCCCGACGACAGCACCGAGCTGGGCCGGGAGCTGCGCCTCAAGCAGCAGTACTTCCTCGTCTCCTGCTCGCTGCGGGACATCATCCGGCGGTTCCGGCTGCGCAACGCCGACTGGAACGACTTCGCCGACAAGACCGTCATCCAGCTCAACGACACCCACCCCACGATCGCCATCCCCGAGCTGATGCGGCTGCTCCTCGACGAGTACGAGCTGACCTGGGACCAGGCCTGGTCGATCACCCGGCGGGTCTTCGCGTACACCTGCCACACCCTGCTGCCGGAGGCCCTGGAGACCTGGCCGGTGCACCAGTTCGAGCGGCTGCTCCCCCGCCACCTGGAGATCATCTACCTGATCAACATGCACTTCCTGCGCGAGATCGAGTCCCGCTTCCCGGGCGACCACGACCGGCTGCGCCGGATGTCGATCATCGGCGAGGAGCCGGAGCGGCGGGTCCGGATGGCGCACCTCGCGGTGGTCGGCACCGAGGCCGTCAACGGCGTCGCCGAGCTGCACTCCAAACTGCTGCGCGAGACCGTCCTGAACGACTTCGCCGACCTGTGGCCGGCCAAGTTCCAGAACGTCACCAACGGCGTCTCGCCGCGCCGCTTCATCAAGCTCGCCAACCCCCGCCTCTCCGACCTGATCAGCGAGGCCCTGAACGGCGACGGCTGGCTCAACGACCTGGAACGCCTGGCCGAGCTCGAGGCGTTCGCCGACGACCCGTCGTTCGTGCAGCGCTGGCGCGAGATCAAGCGGGCCAACAAGGTCGACCTGGCAGCCGGCCACCCGGACTCGCTCACCGACGTGATGATCAAGCGCTTCCACGAGTACAAGCGGCAGCAGCTCAAACTGCTGCACATCATCACGCTCTACCACCGGATCCGGCAGGACCCGGGCGCCGACTGGGTGCCGCGCACCGTGCTCTTCGCCGGCAAGGCCGCACCGGCGTACCACGCCGCCAAGGACATCATCCGGCTGATCAACGCGGTCGGCGCCACCATCGCCGCCGACCCGGTCGTCTCGCCGCTGCTCAAGGTGGTCTTCGCCGAGAACTACAACGTCACCCTCGCCGAGCGCATCATCCCCGCCGCCGACCTCAGCGAACAGATCTCGCTGGCCGGCAAGGAGGCCTCCGGCACCGGCAACATGAAACTCGCCCTCAACGGCGCGATCACCATCGGCACCCTGGACGGCGCCAACATCGAGATCCGCGCCCGGGTCGGCGCCGAGAACTTCTTCCTCTTCGGCCTGGACGCCTTCCAGGCCGCCGAGATGCGCATGCGCGGTTACCGCCCGCGCGACTACTACGAACACGACGCGGAGCTGCGCGCCGCCCTCGACGCCGTCCAGGCGGGCGCTTTCGGCGGCGTCGGGTACGAGGTGGCGGGCGGCCTCCTCGGCTGGGACGAATACCTCACGCTCGCCGATTATCGCGGCTACATCGAAGCCCAGGACGAGGTCGAGCGCGTCTGGCGCGACCAGCAGCGATGGACCCGCATGTCGATCATGAACACCGCACACAGCGGCTTCTTCTCCGCCGATCGCACGGTAGCCGACTACGCGGCGCGCATCTGGCGCGTCTCGCCGGTGCCGGTCCCTCGCGAAGAATAATCATTTTGTACGCGTAATCGAAAGGCTCTCGAGAGTCACCGCGACCTCACTGCGACTCCGGACTGTGCAGCGACCGCCGGGCTGAGCTCGGCGGTCGCCCTTTTCCGCTCCCGCCACATCGACAGCCCCGCACGTCTCCCGCCTCCACCGCAGCTCACTCTCCGCACGTCATCCGCGCTGGCCGCGCCTCACCCCGCCTCGCCTCGCCACACGTCACCGTGTTCCCCACGGCGCCGGCCGGCCGGCTGGCACTCACGCACGTAAAGCGGCCCGGGATCATGCGTGAGCGCCAGCCGGCCGACCCGAGCCGGCAGTGCCGACCCGAGCCGGCAGTGACCGGCCGGGCCGGCGCTGACCGGCGCAAGCCGGCGGGTCGGCGCGGGCGGGACGACACGAGGCCGGACGGAGTGGGCCTGGACGGCACGAGGTCGGGCAGAGCGCGGTCGGGCAGGCCGGTTCGGGCAGGGGCGGTGCGGTGCGGCGGAGGTCAGCTCACGGTGACGGATCCGTCGGGGTGGCGCCGGCAGGTCAGCTGGCGGGCGGCGGCCACCGCCGCGCCGGTGAGGCACTCGGCGAGCACACCGTGCCCGGCCGCGTTCGGGTGCCAGGACTCCTGGCAGGTCTGGTAGTACGTGACGCACGTGTTCGCGAACCGCTGGATGGCCAGCTTGTCGTAGCCACCGAGGTCGCCGACGAAGATACCGCTGGTGCCGTCCTGCACCCGGATCGGGGTGGCCAGCGTGGTCGCCGGGTCGGTGCTCGCCTCGCAGAGCCGGGCGCCGTCGAAGGCCCGCTGCACGTTGAGGTGCACCAGCTGCGGGAACTCGTCGCGCAGCGACCGGTGGACCGAGCCGACCAGGGTGCCGAGCGCCGCCGAGAAGGTGTGCCCGGCCGGCAGGCTGGCCCGGTGGATCGGGCAGCCGGCCCGGTACCGTTCCGCGCCGAGGTCACGGAACTTGTCCCGGTCGTCCTGGCGGCCGTCCTCCTCGACGAGGCTCGGCAGCACGTCGGGGGCGAGCGGGTTGGTGTAGTCCTGCAGCACCACCCGGTGCTGGCCGTCGGCGTCGATCTCGTCCAGCACGGTGAGCAGTGAACGCACCGCCGTGGTGGTCTCCGCCGTGGCCGCCTGCAGCTGTGCCGCCGTGGCCAGGTCGTCCGCGGCGCACGGCTGCTGCGGCACCGGGCCGTTGATGTACGCCCAGAACTCCCACCACCCGGTCCAGGCGTCCGCGATGAACCGGTTCGCGCACTTGATCGCCACGTCGCCGAAGGTGAAGGAGCTGTTGTTGGAGCCGATCCCGAGCAGCACGACGTCGATGTCGTGGGTCTGCGCGACCACGCGCAGCTGGTCGATCTGGGCGGCCACCTGCCGCCCACCGGTCCGGGTGTTCGACGCCGAGGCGAGGTCGTACGGCCGGCCGCCGGAGCAGGCCAGGTTGATCCGGGTCGCGATGCCGGGCAGGGCGGCCCGGAAGATCGAGGCGTTCGCCGACCGGTGGCAGAAGTAGGCGTTGGCGTTCGCGGCGGACCAGCCGGGGAAGTCCTGTGCGGCGCCGTCGATGTCGGTGACCGCCTGGTACGTCCCGGCGCCTTCACCGCTGATGAAGCTGTCACCCAGTGCCACCGCAGCGGTCGGCAGCGCGGCCCGGGCCGGAACGGCCGGGGCGATCACGAGAAGGAGTGCCGTCAGGACATGGACGACCAACGATTTCCGTGCCATGAACCATGTGATCACCAACCGCGACGCTCGTCAATATCGCCGATCGGCGGGGTAGGCGATTCGCCGGTAACGCGAATGATATCCACGTCTCACCCTGTCGAACGACCCTTGCCGCGGGCCGGTCACGATCTCTAACGTCGTGCGGTCTGACCGAAGGCCGGGGGTGTCGATGCGCGACGAAGCGTTCCGTGCGTACTTCGAGCGGCATCACGCCTCGCTGTCCCGCCTGGCCTACCTGATGACCGGCGAGCACGAGGTCGCCGACGACCTGGCCGCCGACGCGCTGACCGAGGTGTGGCGGCACTGGGACCGGGTGACCGCCGCCGACGACCCGGGCGCGTACGGCCACGGCATCGTGATGAACCTGGCCCGCAACTGGGTCCGGCGCCGTGGCCGGGAACGCCTGCTCACGCTGGAGCCGCTGCGCCGGAACCGGGACACTGACGTGCCCGCGGTGCTGGACGTCCGCCACGCCCTGCGTAAGCTGCCGCATCGCCGCCGTGCCTGCGTCGTGCTGCGGTATGCCTTCGACATGCCGGAGAAGGAGGTCGCCGGGATCCTGGGGATCTCGGTGGGCGCCGTGAAGAGCGCGACCTCGCGCGGCGCGAAGCAACTGGCCGACCTGCTCGGCGACACTCGGATGGGCCGGATCGACGGATGGGAGGCGGCGCGATGAGGGACGACGAATCCGGCGCCGCGGACCGGGGCGGCGCGATGCGGGACGACGGATCTGGCGGCGCGATGAGGGACGACGAGCTGCGTGCCGCGTTGCGGGCCGAGGCGGCGGCCCACCAGCCGGACCGGGAGGCGATGCTCACCCGGATCACCACGGCCGCGATGAGCCCCGACGGCGCCGCGCCCCGGCGGCCCACGTCCCGCGGCGGCCCCCGGGTCCGGATCGCCGCGGCGGCGGCTGCCGTGACCGCCCTGCTGGCCGGCGGCGGTGTCGTCAACTGGGCGCTCGCCGGTGACGCCGACCAGGACGACGCGGCCCCCACCCCGGCGGTCACCACCACGGCGCCGACCGCGTCCCCGTCGAGCGCCGCACCGGCCTCGAAGCCGGCCACCGGGCCGACGTCCCGGCCGGCGGAGACGCCGACGAGGACGCCGTCGAAGACAGCGGTGGAGACGCCGACAGAGACGAGCGGGCCCACGACGACGACCCCCACCCCCGACAGGAACGATCCGGCAGTGCGGGGGCCTCTCCGGTCGGCCGGCTCGGTCGACAGCGGCGACTCGCAGGGCGCGAACGTGGTCACCCTGCGCACCTCCGAGCGACTCACCCGGCTGGAAGTGGTCATCCGGGTCGCGCGCACGGACGGGCTGTCCTCGCGCGGCGGCACCAAGCAGACCCCGGGCGCCAGCGTGACCACCACCGTCACCGAGGAGCCGGACACGCTGGTCTACCGGTTCGTGATGTCGGCGGCGGACGTCCTGGAGCCGGGGACGTACTCGTTCACCGCCCGGTACAGGCATCCGGCCGGTGGGCGGGACGCGGGCGGCGACACCTACCGGGCGACGGCGGCCACGGCCGGGGACGCGGCGCTGGACGTGCACGGCGACTTCGATCCCGCTTGATGACGAGACCGCCGCGGGTGACCGGGCGCTTCAGCCCGGCGGCCGCGCTGCGGCCCGGACCCGGCAAGCAGGTCGCGGTGTGGCCACGCCGGCCCCTGGCCGTGGAGGGACGCCTGGCTCGTACAAGAAAAGATTGGGCGGCAGCCGGAAGTCCTGGCTGCCGCCCATGGTGTCAGCGGATCACTTCTCGTTGACGTTGGTGATCGGGAAGAACTCGTCGACGTTCGGCGGGGCGTTCCACTTCTGCAACTCGGAGCTGTTGCAGGTGGATACCAGGATCTTGCTGGTGCCGTCGCTGTGGGTGTCCTTCTTGGCGGCGTTCAGGTCGGTCGGCTGCAGGCACAGCGGGGATTTGTCGGGACCGATCTCGATCCGGTAGCTGGTGGCATAGATGCCGGTGTTGTGGAAGACGGTCCACTTGAAGCTGGCCGGCAACGCGTCGGGGTTGGTGTAGTTGGCGGGACACGCCACCGCCGTCACATAACCGGTGGCGTTGTTGTCCGGCGCCTTCAGGCAGTACTTGACGTTGCTCTTCGTGACGACGATGGCGCCCGTCTTGGACGTGGTGCCCTTGTCCGGCGTCGGGTGCTCCCAGATCTGGTTCCAGTCGACGGCGCCCTTCGGGCTCTGCTTGCAGAACCAGGCGATCATGTACTTCTGGTTCACGTCCTGGTTCGTCACGTCCAGGCACCGGCTGAACTGGGCGAAGTTGACCAGCTGGTGGGTCGCGTCACCGGCCATGCCGGCGCCGACACCGTAGTCGGACCGCCAGATGTTCAGCGAGTTGTTGACGGTGCAGGAGCCGATCAGCACCGGGGTGCCGACCGTGTTCGCGGTCTTCAGGGTGACGCAGAAGTTCTCGGTGTTCTGCTTCGAGTCGGTGGAGTGGAAGCGGCTGCTGCCGTCGAGGCTCCACTGGTACAGCGGCGATATCGTCTCTTCCGGGCACTGCTGGAAGACCACGGCGCCGTTGTTGGTGTGGGTGGTGCCGGCGTGCAGGCACATGCCGACATTCTTGTTGGCCGGCGCCTCGGAGTTGATCAGCTTGAGGTACAGCTCCTTGGTGTAGGCGAACTGTTGCGTGCTGCTGCCGTTGCAGAGCTTCATCACGAGCGGCGTGCCGGCCACCGGCGTCTTCAATTCGGCGTCCATGCACAGGTTGCCGACCGTGGACGAGGCGATCTTGATGGTGCCGCCGTCGATGTTGTTGTTGGCCGTCTGGAACGTGTATTTGCCGGTGAGCGTGCGCGGCGCGGTGCTGTCCGAGACTCCGGAGCCGGTCGACGTCAGATCGGCCGTGGTGGGAACCTTGGTGAGCGGGCAGGTGAGGGGATCGCCGTTCTGATCCTTGTACTCGATCTTGACCTCGTACCGCAGCTTCTCCCCGGTGCCGGGCACGCCGACGTCGCCGCTGACAGTGCACTTGGGCAGCTCCTCGAGCAGGCCCTGCTTCGCCCCGTCGACCACCACCCCGGCGGCGCGGACCCGTGCCATCACCACGTCCATGCCGACCTGGGCGCCGTTGAGCGCGGTGTTACGGTCCACGAAGTTCCGCGTGGTGGTCACCTGCCGGACGAGCAGCGGCAGGAGCATCGCGGACATGACCATCCCGATGGTGATCACCATCATGGCCATCGGCAGTGAGCCGCGGTCGTCGATAGGAGCTCGAAGCGCCTTCATCACGGCCTTCCGTTCTTGCAGTCGTTGTCCTTCTCGGCGGCTTTCAAGTTGATGTTCAACGAGGTGAAAACGCTGTCGAAGGGCAGCGTCACCCTGCCGGCCTGGAGGTCGAACTTGATCCGCACCTGCTGGAACCCGGGCTTGTAATCGGCGCTCACGCCGACCGGGGCGGACGGTGCCGCGTTCGGGGCGTTGATGATGTAGGGCGACCCCCCGCCGGGGACCGTCACCCCGACGGCGAGGGTGGTCGGCGGGTCGACCGGCTTCGGATCGGGCAGGTTCCACGCGGCCAGCGTCAGCTCGCCACCGCTGAATACGAGTTGCCGGCAGGAGTAGACGGTCTCGTTCGTAACCTTGTCCTTGACCGGCGGCAACGCGTACTCCAGGTACCACTTGCCGTCCTTCTGCCCGGGCTTGCTGGTCCAGATCGCGTACCGCAGCTCCCGGTCCAGCCTGCGGAAACTGATGTCCAGCTGGTCGCGGGCGGCCGACGTCTGGTCGATCCGGTTGGTGCCGGCGTAGATCTGGATGGTGGCGGTCAGCACCACCGCCAGGACCACCGACATGATCCCGGCCGCGAGCATCACCTCGATCAGGGAGAAGCCCTGGTCGTCGGCGTCGGGCCGGCGGCGCTCGAACTGTCGCACTCGGGTCTCCCTTCCGTTCGGTCTCGGCTCATACATCGGTCAGGACACCGTCCAGATGAAGGTGAACAGCGCGGTCGACACCGGCAGCACACTGGTCGCGGTCATGGTGACCAGATAGGTGCCGGGCACGGTCGGCGTGCCGATGATGGCGTCCTGACCGTTGTTGAACTTCGTGCCCGGCGGGAGCCCGACCGCGACGATCTTGGTGCCCTTGGCGCCCACCGCGTCGGCGTTCGTGGCGACCGGGAGATTCACCGGCTGCCCGGCGGTCGACGTGACTTCCTGGCCGGTGGCCGGCGAGGTGAAGTTCAGCGCCGTCTTGGTGGTGAGGAGTAGCTCGAAGGAGTCGCTCACCGCGGTGCCGAGGCCGTCCTTGACGCTGACCGTGGGCAGGTACCGGCCCGGCACCAGCGGCAGACCGCCCATGACACCCGTGGCCGGGTTGATCGTCACGCCGGCCGGCAGGCCGGTGGCGCTGTACGTGTACTTCCCGTCCCCGCCCGCCGCGACCGCGGTGACGTTGACCGGCGAGCCGAGCTCGAACGCCACGTTCGGCACGTCGCCGATGGTCAGCGGCGCGACCACGGTGTGGGTGTAGCTGACCTGCGTCTTGACCCGGTTGGAATCCTCGATCTCCAGGACGGCCGTGTAGCCGGCAGTCCCGACCGTGCCGGTGATGGTGCCGGCCGTGGGGCTGGTCGGGGTGAGCTTCAGCGTCTCGGGCAGGCCCGACTTGACCGTGACGGTGTACGGCCCGACGCCGTCGCTGAACGCCAGCGCCAAGTTCACCGCCGCCTCAGGGAGGCTCGTCGGCGCGGCCGGAGTCACCTTGATCGTCGGCGGGTTGATCACCGTGAAGTCGACGGTCCGGGTGTCGAAGCGGGCGATGTCGCCGGGGTTGGCGAGGCTCTCGGTGACCCGCACGGTGCTGCTCTGCACGCCGAGCTTCGTCGGCGTGCCGGAGACCGTGCCGTCCTGGGCCATCGCGAGACCGGCCGGCAGGCCGGTGGCCGTCCAGGTGTTCGGGAGCACGCCACCGGTCGCCTTGAACTGATAGCTGACGTCGCTGCGGCCGAGGTAGTACACCTGCTCCTCGGGGTCCCGGATCGACGGCGCGGCCCGCTTGAAGTCGAACTGCGGGTCACCCGAGACCCGGGAGATCAGGGTGGAGGCGATGTAGCCGCACTGGCCCGCGGCGCAACTCTTGTGCTGCCAGGACACCAGCACGACGACGCGGAAGTACTGGAGGATCTCGGTCGCGTCCTTCGGCTTCTTGGTGGCCGTCACCGGGTTCACGCAGCTGTCGGTCCACAGGTAGTAGACGTCGCACTCGCCCACATAGACCCTCTGCTGAAAGGCCACCCCGCTGTGGGCGATCTGCTGCGGCTCGGTGGAGACGGGCGCGTTCGCCCCGTCGGTCCCGGCGACGCTGGGACGGCTGTCGTACGCCTCGGTGTTCATGCTGTCCAGATACGGCGCCAGCCGGTCCTTGAACGGGCTCTGCGTCCGCGCGTACTGCACCTGCGCGGCGACCGCGTCCTTGCCCCGGCCCTGCGTCAGCGCGCTGCCCTGCAGGGCGCGCACCTGCTCGATCGCGCTGCCGGCGACCTGGGACGCCTGCCGGTGGTCGCGCTGCTGCGTGACCGCCTGCGAGCCGTTGATGAAGAAGGAGCCGATGCCCGCCATGGCAATGCTCAGTACGGCCAGCGCCACCATCACCTCGATGAGGGTGAAGCCCTCGTCACTGCGCGGTTCGCCCGGTTGGCTGCGCATCTCACTCCCGGCTGGTTCGTCTGGAGGCGGCAGGGATCTGCCGTAGCCACCATCGGCAGCCGGACGGCCGACTCGAGGATTTGCCGGGCCGGGAAAGGTTGATCTCGCTGAGCGGCCCGCGGGCGGGCAGAATCCGGGGTATGGCTGACAACGACCCGCTCGACCTGCTCGACATCGCCGGCCTGCTCAGCGACGAGGAGCGGCAGATCCAGGAGACGGTGGGCCGGTTCGTGGCCGACCGGGTGCGCCCGCACGTGGCCGGCTGGTTCGAGGAGGGCACGTTCCCCCGCGAGCTGGCGCCCGAGCTGGGCAAACTCGGCCTGCTCGGCATGCACCTGGAGGGCTACGGCTGCGCCGGGACGAGCGCGGTGGCGTACGGCCTGGCCTGCCTGGAGCTGGAGGCCGGCGACTCCGGCCTGCGCAGTTTCGTCTCGGTCCAGGGCTCACTGGCGATGTTCTCGATCTGGCGCTTCGGCTCCGAGGAGCAGAAGCAGGAGTGGCTGCCGCGGATGGCGGCCGGCGAGGCGATCGGCTGTTTCGGGCTGACCGAGCCGGACTTCGGCAGCGACCCGGCCAACATGCGCACCCGGGCGGTTCGGGACGGCGACGACTGGGTCCTCACCGGCACCAAGATGTGGATCACCAACGGCAGCATCGCGGACGTCGCCACCGTGTGGGCGCAGACCGAGGACGGCATCCGCGGCTTCCTGGTGCCCAAGGGCACGCCGGGCTTCACCACCCGCACCATCAAGCAGAAACTGTCACTGCGCGCCTCGATCACCGGCGAGCTCATCCTCGACGAGGTGCGCCTGCCGGACTCCGCCCGGTTTCCCGAGGCCCGCGGTCTGGGCGCCCCGCTGAGCTGCCTGGGCGAGGCCCGGTTCGGCATCGTCTTCGGCGCCACCGGGGCGGCCCGCGACAGCCTGCGCGCCGCCCTCGACTACGCCGGGACCCGCATCCAGTTCGGCAAGCCGATCGCCGCGTTCCAGATGACCCAGGAGAAGCTGGCGAACATGGCGGTGGATCTGAACACCGCCATGCTCCTCGCCCTGCACCTGGGCCGACTCAAGGACGCCGGCGCGGTCCGGCCGCACCAGATCAGCGTCGGCAAGCTGAACAACGTGCGGACCGCCCTGGCCATCGCCCGGGAGTGCCGCACCGTCCTGGGCGGCAGCGGCATCACGCTGGAGTACTCGCCGCTGCGCCACGCCAACAACCTCGAGTCGGTCCTCACCTACGAGGGCACGTCCGAGATCCACACGCTGGTGATCGGCCAGACCCTGACCGGGTTGCCGGCCTATCGCTGACCGGCCTACTCACCGCGCTCCCGGGCGCGGCGACGCTCGGCCAGCTCCCAGTTGATGATGTACTGCCGGATCATCCGGGCCACCACTTCCTCGACCCTGAAGATCAGGATCAGCTGCTGGCCGGCGCCCTCGGGGTCGTCGTGCACGGTGTGCACCCGGCCGGTCAGCTCCACCTCACCGGTGCCCAGCCACACCACGGCCCGCATCTCGTCGCCGACGCGGACCGGCAGCGCCTGGCTGATCCGGCAGCGCAGCCCGCCCTCGCTGATGTCGACGAGCGTGCCGTCCGCCTCGCTGGCGCGCTCCTCCTCGGCGGCGGTCAGGCGCACCGCGGCGCCGCCACCGCCGCGCACGAACTCGCGCCGGTTGCTCACCTTCGGCGGGCCGACCGGCTCCAGCCGCCACCGGAACGGCGTGGTGTCGGTGATCTCGACCAGCCGGACCGGCAGCACGATGCGGGTGCGCGGCGGCACCCAGAAGATCTGGAACTCGTGCCCGGGCCGGAGCGCCGCCGGGCCGGCCGTCTCCAACGGCGCGGAGACGCTGAAGGTCCGGCCGTCGACGGACTCCAGCCGCGAGCGGAAGTTGGCGCCCTCACCGAGGGCCAGGAAGACCGGGGTGCCGGCTTCCGGGAGGTCCGCCGCCTGCTCGGCGCTGGAAGGCATTACGGCGCTGGCTTTCCCGCTCATCCTCACCACTCATCTCATGCCGGTCTCGGACCGGGTTCTCCGGCCAGTGATGCATGTCGGCGGCGATCCGCCCGACGTGAGGCCTTTCCCCAAGATCAAAACTTCGGTGGGGTACGCGCCAGGCACTCCCGGCGACGGCCACTCCTCCCGTGGCTGTCCCCGCGACGACCTGCAACACCGGCCTCTGCCACGACCGCCGGGCGGAGCTCGGTGGCCGAGCACCAAACCAGCGTGTGAAGTTGGGGTCGCTATGTGGGCGCAACTTCACACACTCAGCCGCCGAACCCAGCGTGTGAAGTTGGGGTCGCAATGTGGGCGCAACTTCACACACTCAGCCGCCGAACCCAGCGTGTGAAGTTGGGGTCGCTATGTGGGCGCAACTTCACACGCTGGGGTGGCTCGGCGGAGGTGGCGGAGGGTGTGGCCGGTGAGCCGTTTGCACAGATATTCGGCTCGTTCGTAGGACAGGCGCCGCCGTCCGGTCTCGGGGCAGAGGTCGGCCTCGGCGGGACGGCGCCCCGGTCCCGGACGGCGCTCGGAGAGGAACAGCGGTCCACGGGCCCGGCCCCCGATCAGCTGCGGGAGCAGGCGCGCCGTCCCGGAGCGCCACACCACCAGCCCGTCCCGGGCGCTGCGGTCGTCGAGGTCGAGATCCTGCACGTCGAGTCCCAGAATCACGCCGATCGGCGCACCGGACTCCGCCAGCAGACACCAGAGCGTTCGTTCCCGCAGGCCGGCGTCCGGCGGCTCGGGCCGGGTCGCGTCCGGCGCAGAGCCGGCCAGTTGTCCGCCGGCCCGCACCCGGACCCCGCGCTCGGCGGACACGGCGACAGCCCGGACCTCGCGCTCGGCGGAAACGTCCACAGCCCGGATCCGGAGCTGGGCGGACACGTCCACGACGTCCGCCCAGGCCGCGAAGGAACGGACCGCGGCGACATGCCTGTTCCAGCTTCGCGGGGCCACCGCGGGCCAGGCCGTCGCGCACACCTCGGCCACGCGCCCGGCAGTCAGGGCTACCAGCGGTGTGCGGTCGCCGAGCACCCGGGCGACCCGGCGCAGGGTCTGGCCGTAGGCACGGGCGGTGGCCGGGCCCAGACCCGCCAGGAACTCGTCGACCGCGGAACCGAGCAACGGACCCGTTCCGGCCGGCAGCTCGGCCGCCCGGCGCAGGAGAAAGGCGCGTTCAGCCGCGTTGCGGGTCAGGGACGCGGCGCGTTCCAGCTCGAGCCGGGCCTCGGCCGGCCGGCCCAGCCGGATCAGCAGATCGCCGCGGACACCGGGCAGCAGGTGGTACTCCGCGAGTCTCGGATCGGCACGTATCCCGTCGAGCAGGTCGAGCCCGGCCTGTGGCCCGCCGGCGAAGCCGACCGCCACGGCCCGGTTGAGCCGCACCACCGGCGTCGGCAGCAGCCGTTCCAGGGCTTCGTAGAGTGCGGAGATCCGGGCCCAGTCGGTCTCCTCGGCGGCGCGGGCCTGCGCGTGGCAGACGGCGATGGCCGCCTGGAGGAGGTATGGCCCGGCTGGCCCGCCGGCCTCCCGCGCCCGCAGCATCGCGGCGAACCCCCGGTTGATCAGCAAGCGGTCCCAGCGGCCGCGGTTCTGCTCGTGCAACGGGATCGGCTCGCCGTCCGGGCCGGTACGCGCACCCGCCCGCGACTGCTGGATCTCCATGAGCGCGACCAGCGCGTGCACCTCGGCCTGGTCCGGGGCCAGGGCGGCGAGCAGCCGCCCCAGTCGCAGCGCCTCGAGACAGAGGTCGGCGCGGATCAGATCGGCGCCCGCCGACGCCGAGTAGCCCTCATTGAAGATCAGGTAGACGACTTCCAGGACGGACGACAGCTCCACCTCGGCCGGTGCGGCGTAGGCGACCCCGGCCTCCGCGAGGGCCCGCTTGGCCGCCGCGATCCGCTGTACTGTCACCGCCTCACCGGTCAGGAAGGCGCGGCCGATCTCCGCCGGGGAAAGGCCGGCCACCACGCGCAGGGTGAGCGCCACCCGGGCCTCGGTCGGCAGCACCGGGTGGCAGGAGATGAACATCAGCCGCAGCACGTCGTCGCCGGCCGGTTCCCGGTCCTCGGTGAGGCCGGGCAGGTCGGTGGATCCGAGTCCCCGCACCCGCGCCGACCGCCTGAGGTGGTCGATCGCCCGCCGCTTGGCGGTCGTCGTCAGCCAGGCTCCGGGGTTGTCCGGCAGCCCGGACACCGGCCACTGCTCCAGCGCCGCGACCAGCGCGTCCTGGGCCAGTTCCTCGGCCAGGCCGACGTCGTGCACGATCCGCAGGAGCCCGGCGACGATGCGCGCGGACTCCTGCTTCCAGACGACGCCGACCGTGGCGGAGAGGTCGCCCATCAGCGGGTCAGCCGTAGACCTGGTGGATCAGGCTCTCCCCGTCACCGACGATCTTGCGGAAGCGCCGGCACAGCTCGATCGCCTCGTCGCGGGAGCGCACCTCGATCAGGGCGAAGCCGGCGATCGCCTCCTTGGCCTCGGTGAACGGCCCGTCGGTCACGGTGATCTCGTCGCCGGCGGAGGTCATCTTGACGCCGGCCGGG
Organism: Actinoplanes sp. 13; assembly: GCF_056134165.1. Classification (NCBI taxonomy): domain Bacteria; kingdom Bacillati; phylum Actinomycetota; class Actinomycetes; order Micromonosporales; family Micromonosporaceae; genus Actinoplanes; species Actinoplanes sp. 13. The sequence continues at coordinate 164,895 of NZ_JBVYOQ010000001.1, forward strand.
TCGAGGCCACCGGTGGCGAGCAGGACACCCGAGGCGGTCAGCTCCTCGACGAAGGCGGCCATGTCGGCGTAGAGCTTCTCGTCCGGGGCGGCGCCCTGGGCCTTCTGCATCATCAGGTAACGCATGGTGTCTCTCCGTTCGTCGGCGGTGCTTGTCACCCGAGCGTCGAACCAGCTGATGTGACAGGTAATCAGATCATTACCTGTCACTTCGGCGGAACGACGTCTGGGTGACACCACGACGAAGGAGCCGACATGACCACGACCGTTGTCACCCGTACCCCCGCTGTCCGCGCAGCCCGCGTGGCACTCGCCGCAGCCGGGCCGCTCTGGGTGGCCGTCTCGTTCGCCCAGGCCTTCACCCGGGACGGTTTCGATCTCACCCGGCACCCGCTGAGCCTGCTCAGCACCGGCTCGCTCGGCCGGCTGCAGATCGCCAACTTCGTGGTGGCCGGCGTGCTTCTGCTCATCGGCGCAACGAGCCTGGCCGGCCGGTGGGCACCGCGGCTGGCCCGGATCGCCGGAGCCGGCATGATCGCCGCCGGGGTGCTGGTGATGGACCCCGGCGGCGGCTTCCCGGCCGGCACCCCGGACACGGTGCCGACCACGATGAGCTGGCACGCGGTCGGGCACATGGCGGCCGGGACGATCACGTTCACCGCGCTGATCATGGCCTGTTACGTGCTGGCCCGGCGGTACGCAGCCGGCGGCGCCCGGGGCACCGCGGTGCTCGCGGCGTTCTCCGGAACCGCGCTGCTGGCCGGCAACCTGTGGGCGATGTCCGGCGGGGTGGCCGGCAGCCTGACGCTGGCGATCGGCGCCAGCGCCGCGATGTGCTTCCTCTCCCTGGCCAGGTAGCAACGAGCGTGGTGATCTCGGGTGCGTACCGCACCCGAAATCACCACGCATCGCCGGTTAGAGGCGCTGCAGCTGGGTGACCACCATCGCGATCGCGAAGAAGCCGTAGAACCCGATCGCCACCACCATTCCGCCGAGCCGCCAGCCCCGCAGCCGGATCTCCCCCGGCAGGTCCCGGGTGTTCAGCTTGATGAGCAGCATCGAGTACAGCAGCGTCACCACCGACGCCGCGCACGTCGACACGATCAGCAACCCGAGCGGCTGGGTGAAGCCGGCCAGCAGGATCGCCGACCCCAGCACGATCTCGCCCCAGACCACCGCGAAATAGATGCGCGGCTCGGTCCAGCGGGCCGACCCGGCCAGATAGGTGCGGCTCAAGAAGTCGGACACCACCCGGCCGATGATGTCGAGCAGGCCCATCGCCGCCGCCCACAGCGAGACCGCCGCGACTGCCAGGAACAGCAGCTTGAGCCAGGTGCCCACCTCGCCCTCGAACAGGTCACCCTGGATCCGCAGGAACGACGGGTCGTTCTTGAGGTCGTCGCGGCCGAACAGGGTCTCGTACGCGAGCAGGCTCATCACACCGATGGTCACGAAGCAGACCGCCACGAACGTGATCAGGTGCTCCACGTTGGCCCGCTTCCACCACACCTTCCAGCGGCTCATCGAGGCCTCGTCGATCGGGAACGAGTACCGGCCGGTGCCGGCCGCCTCCTCCTGACCGGTGATCGGGGAGATCAGACGGGGCACGTGGGCGCCCATCCCGTACCGCTTGTCCCGGATCCAGTTGCTCAGCACCAGGTTGTGCACGCCGCCGGCGCCGGCCGCGCCGATCGCGCTGAGGATCAGCGTGAACGTGATGCCGTCCGGGATCTGCCCGAACTCGGTGACCGTGGACCTGGCGCCCTCGCCCCAGGTGCTCAGCGAGATCACGAAGATGACGACGACTGCCAGGAAGAACAGGGTGAGGGCGACCTTGAGCGTCTCCACCCGTTCGACGGTCTTGTAGACCACCTTGGACAGCGACAGCAGCACACCCACGATCACCAGGCTGGCGACGGTGATCCAGACCGGGTCGCCGCCGCCGATCAGATAGGTGAAGACGGTGGATCCGCTGGTCGCCCAGCCCGGCCAGACGTACTGGAAGGCGCCGGCCAGGCAGATGATGATGCCCCAGCCCTTCCACCAGCGGGAGAAGCCGGCCACCACGGTCTGCCCGGTGGCCAGCGTGTAGCGCTCGATCTCCATGTTGATGACGAACTGCACGGCGAGGGTGGAGAAGGCGAGCCAGAGCAGGCCGAGGCCGCCGATCGCGGTCAGGTACGGCCACAGGATGATCTCGCCGGCTGCCATGCCGATGCCGACGGCCACGATGCCGGGGCCGACCATCCGGCGCAGCGGTAGGGGTTCGGGAAGTTCACGGGTGGTTGTCTCGGTGTCGAGCATGTCGTGCTCCAGGATTTCGGGAGGGGTCACGCGAGGAGCACGTCGAGGTGACGCAACATCCGCGCGGTGTCGGGGGTACGCCCGGTGAAGTGCTGAAACGCGGCGGCGGCCTGGTAGGCGCACATCGCCGTGCCGCCGACCGCGCGCACGCCGGCGGCACGGGCGGCGCGCAGCAGCTCCGTCTCGACCGGCATGTAGACGATGTCGACGGCCCACAGATCGCGGTGGAGCAGCTCTGCGGGCAGCGGCATTCCGGGGTGGGACCGCATGCCGATCGGGCTGGTGTTGACCAGTCCGTCGGCGTCCGCGAGCACCGCCGGCAGCTCGTGCGGAGCGGCCGCAGCGACGCGGGTGTCGTGCAGGTGGGCGGCGAGCGACTCGCGCCGTCCGGTGTCCGGGTCGACGATCGTCAACTGCTCGACCCCCATGCTGAGCTGGGCGTACGCGCAGGCGGCACCGGCACCGCCGGCGCCCAGTTGCACGACGTGCCGGGTCCGCGCGCCGGGCAGGGTGGCCCGGAACGCCTCGGTGAACCCGTATGCGTCGGTGTTGTGGCCGTGCCGCTCCCCGTCGCGGAAGACCACCGTGTTGACCGCGCCGATGGCCCGGGCCTGCGGGGACAGGTGGTCCAGGAACTCGATCACCTGCTGCTTGAAGGGATGGGTGATGTTGAGGCCGGCGAAACCGTCCCGTTCGGCCTGGTCGAGCAGCTTGTCGAGGCCGCCGTCCACATCGAACAGCGTGTAGCTGAGGTCGAGGCCCTGACTGCGCGCCTCGGCCTCGTGCAGTGCCGGTGACAGCGACGCGCCGATCCCCGTTCCGATCAACCCGCACCGGCACTCAGACATCTGTGGAACACCCCTCGATCGCTAATGTACGAACTGGTACGTTAGTTATCGGCTGTGACGGCCGACACTGTCAAGCCCCACGGCAGACTTGGTTCCATGAAGCAGGAGAAGGCGATGCTGGCACCGGCGGGAGAGCGGCGGCGTGACGCCGGGCGCACCCGCACCGAGATCATCGACGTGGCCACCGACGAGTTCGCCGAGCGCGGCTACAGCGGTGCCCGGGTCGATGAGATCGCCGCCCGCACCCGCACCACGAAGCGGATGATCTACTACTACTTCGGCGGCAAGGAGCAGCTCTACCTGGCGGTACTCGAGAAGGCGTACGCGGAGATCCGGGCCGCCGAACGCACCGTCGACGTCGACCACCTGGACCCGCCGGCTGCCCTGCGCAAGCTCGCCGAGGTCACCTTCGACCACCACGAGGCGCACCCCACGTTCATCAAGCTGGTCGGGGTGGAGAACGCCCAGCAGGCCAAGCACATGAGCCACGTCGCCGGGCTCGTCGACCTCAACAGCTCCGCCGTCGCCCTGCTCGACGACGTGCTGAAGCGTGGGCGGGCGGAAGGCGCCTTCCGCGCCGGGGTGGACGCCCTGGACGTCCACATGCTGATCAGTTCGTTCTGTTTCTTCCGGGTCGCCAACCGGCACACGTTCGGCGCGCTCTTCGACCGGGACCTGTTGGACCCGGAACGCCGCGAGCACTACCGCACCATGCTCGGCGACCTGGTCACCGGATATCTGAAAGGGCCATGACATGCGCCGCTCGATCGCCACGGTCTGCGTTTCCGGCACCCTGGACGACAAGCTCACCGCGGCCGCCGCGGCCGGTTTCGACGGCATCGAGCTGTTCGAGAACGACCTGATCGTCTCGCCGTGGTCGCCCGCGGAGATCCGGGCCAGATGCGCCGATCGGGGCTTGAGCATCGACCTCTACCAGCCGTTCCGTGACTTCGAAGCGGTGCCGCCGGCGATGTTCCGCCGCAACCTCGACCGGGCCGAGCGCAAGTTCGACGTGATGGCCGAACTCGGCGTCGACACGATCCTGGTGTGCTCGTCGGTCTCCCCCGAAGCCGTCGACGACGACGACCTCGCGGCTTCACACCTGGCCGCCCTCGCCGACCGGGCCCAGACCCGCGGCATCCGGATCGCCTACGAGGCCCTCGCCTGGGGCCGGCACGTCTCCACCTGGGACCACTCGTGGCGCATCGTGCAGCGCGCCGACCATCCCGCCCTCGGCCTCTGCCTCGACTCCTTCCACGTGCTCTCCCGCGAGGTCAGCCCGAAAGGGATCGCCGACATCACGTCCGGCAAGATCTTCTTCCTGCAGCTCGCCGATGCGCCCTACCTGCACATGGACGTCTTGCAGTGGAGCCGCCACCATCGGCTCTTCCCCGGCCAGGGCGCCTTCGACCTGCCCGGATTCGTCGGCCTGGTGCTCGCCGCCGGATACACCGGCCCGCTCTCGCTCGAAGTTTTCAACGACGTCTTCCGCCAGTCCGACCCCGCCCGGACGGCAGTCGACGCGATGCGCTCCCTGATCGCCCTGGAGGACCGTCTCGAACCCCCGGCGCGCCGCCTTCCCACCGCCCCCGGCCTCACCGGCACCGCCTTCACCGAGTTCGCCGTCGACGGCCGCTCCGGCCCCGAGCTGCGCGCCGCCCTGCGCGGCCTCGGCTTCGCCCACACCGGCCAGCACCGCACCAAACCGGTCGAGTTGTGGGAGCAGTCCGACTGCCGCATCGTGCTGAACAGCGCGGTCACCCGCCCCCAGGCACCCGGCACCGCCACGATCAGCGCCTTCGCCGTGACCTCCGCCGATCCGCAACGGTCACTGCAGCGCGCCGAGGCCCTCGCCGCACCGGCTCACCCGAACGTCCGCGAGCCCGGCGAGGCCGAACTCGCCGCGATCACCGCCCCCGACGGGACCAGCGTCTTCGTCACCCGCCCCGACAACGACTGGCGCTCCGACTTCCTGCCCACCGGCCGGCCCACCAGCTCCGGCGCCGGCCTGCTGCGCACCGACCACCTCGGACTCGCGCAGCCCTTCGACCACTTCGACGAGGCCGGCCTCTTCTATCACTCGGTGCTCGGGCTCGACCATCTGGCCACCGAGGAATATGCCGCCCCGTTCGGCCTGATGCGCTCCCGAGCGGTGATCAATCCTGGACGCGAGATCAGGCTGGCCCTGACCGTAGCCCTCCTCCGCCGCGGCGAATGGGCCCCCGCCGTCGCCGACCCGCAATACGTCGCCTTCAGCACCGGCGACATCATCGCCACCGCCGCCGCGCTGAGCCTGCCCCGGCTGCCGGTCCCGGACAACTACTACGCCGACCTGGCCGCCCGGTTCGCCCTCCCCGACGACCTCCTGGCCACCCTTCGCCGGCACGGCATCCTCTACGACCGCGATCCGTCCGGCGGCGAACTCCTGCACCTCTACACCCCGGTGCTCGGCGGCCGCGTCTTCTTCGAGATCGTCGAACGCCGCAACGGCTACGACCGCTTCGGCGAGCCCAACGCCCCGGTCCGGATGGCCGCCCACCGCCACCAGCGCCTGAGTTCAACCGAATAATCCCCAGATAGTACGACCTACCAAACGGTCCCCACCTATCCCGCGATCTTCCTGCGGGGCAGGCCTTTGCCGCGGGCGCCGGGCGGAGCTGCCCACTCAGGCCCAGCGCTTGTCGCGGAGCTGCCTACCTCGGCCAGGGGGCCTTCTGACCAGCCCATTCCGTGACGAGTTTGCTCCGCCGGGTGCAACATGTCGCCGACGCCCGGACGACCGACGCGTGCAACTCGTCCACGCCCGGCGTCGATCACTGACGGGAGGACGTCGGCATGAGGCCGGATCACGTTGACGCGAGTCTCCGGCATCAATGCGGCGTGCCGCAGCCACTTCCAGTGGCGTGCCGGGTCGGCAGATCCCCCGCCGTAAGATTCGGCGCCCAGCAAGGTGGCGCCGGTCGTCGTCGTGACTGTGGACTGATCGCCCGACTAAACCGACCGTGGTCCGACCCGAAGCTGGATGGCGAAGCTGCCGTCGCCGGCATGCTGGCGCAGTGCCTTGCCAAGACGGCTGTCGCTGCTCGCCGACACGTTCGGCGCCATGACGGCGGCGTGGTCGCGCAGATCGCCGGATCGGCGCGTGGCGGGGCGGACGTCAGGCGGCCATGGCGGCGATTCGTAAATGCTGATGTCTTTCCCGTCCTCGGGCCGGATCTCCAAACGAGTCGGATCCACGTCCAACCGCCACGCCACGCGAAGGAATTGCCAGATGGCCCGCTGTCGGCGGTGTCGAGCTGGCTCCGCCAGAGCAGTGCCTGTCGACGCCATTTCTCCACCACCGGTTCCCGACGAGTTCCGCCGTGTCGACAGGCTGGTGGGTCAGCAACACCACCAAACAAACCAGATTGGCGGAGAAGGCCGCGTGCCGAGCGGCGACCGGTGATTGTCGCGGATCGTAGTCACCCCGCGTCCACGTCGGGTGCGCGTACCCGGCATCCGGCAGCAATTCCAGCGCCAGTTCCCGGCAAAGCCCTCGTTGTCGTGTATCCAGCCGGGCCAGGAGTCCTCGGCAGAAGTCCCACAACGGCGTCCGCCGAGTGATCGTCACCGAGCTCATCGCCCAGCACGACGTCGAGGGCTTTGAAAAACGAAGTGACCACAACGATCGAATGTGCGGCGACGAGTCGCTGGGTCCGGTCGAATCGACGGATTCCGGTCACCCGCTCCTGCAAGTTGATGGCTACCGTATTGCCCCACCGGATCGCCTCGGCTCTCAGGGCGAAGATGTCGTTACCGCCGAGGCTGCCGATGTTGACCGCTGCGGCAGCCAGCCCGCTGACCGAGCTGAATGCCTTGACAAGCGGGTTGTCCGGCACGCCGAGCAGTCGTGTCGCGTCGCGGTAGCTGAGAGGGCGAGAACCCACATGCGCACGGTATGCCGCCGGGAAAAGACGGACAAGGCGGCGATGTAAGGCGCACGGTGGGACCCGGCGGATCGCCCGCGTTCGTGGGCAGCTCAGCCCGGCGGACGCGGCAAAGGCCCGCCCCGCGGCGACCTCGCGCCGACGCTACGGGACCGTTCGGTGGGTCGTACTCCCCAAGGCTTTGGGTCGTGGCCCGCGATTCCACCAGAGTGCGAGGCCGACGCCGGTGAAGACCAGCACCAGGCCGGCCAGCACGAACCAGACGGTGACCTCGACGTCCTGCTTGACCAGCCCGAACTCGCCGGGCAGGTCACCCAGCACCTCGGTCAGCTGCTCCGCGTCCTGCGCCTTGAAGTAGCGCCCGCCGGTGAGGTCGGCGACCTGCGTGAGGGCTTCCTCGTCGATCTCGCGGTTGCCGCCGCGGCCGCCGCCGCCCCAGCCGCCGAAGCCGCCGCCGCCGAACTGGCGCCCGCCGAAGGCGGAGTCGCCGCTGATCTGGTCGGCGGTGCAGACGAGCTGCTGGGGTTCGGTGGTGCCGAAGCCGATCGTGTAGACCCGCAGTTTGCGGGCCGCGGCCTGCTCCGCGGCGGTGACCGGGTCGACGCCGGTGGTGTTGGAGCCGTCGGTGAGCACGACGATGGTGTCGGCCTCGTAGTCGCCCTGTTCGCCGGGCGGGGCCTCGGTGAGGTCGACGCCGGTCGCGGCGACCTCCGGGTTCATCTCGGCGATGGCGTCGATGGACGTCAGGATGGCCTGGCCGATCGCGGTGCCGCGGGCGGTCTTCAGGGTGGAGATCGAGTCGAGCAGCGGTTCGCGTTCGGTGGTCGGCGGGACCAGCAGGCCGGCGATGCCGGAGAAGGCGACCAGGCCGATCTTGGTCTCGCCGTTCTGCGACTCGACGAACTGGCGGGCCGCGTCGGCGGCGACGGCGAGCCGGTTGGGGGCGATGTCGGTGTTGCACATCGAGCCGGAGACGTCGATGGCCAGCAGGATCGTGGTGTTGTTGGAGGGCACCGACATCGACGCCTGCGGGCGGGCGACCGCCCCGGAGAGGGCGAGGAGGCCGACCAGGAAGAGCAGGACCGGGATGCGCCGCCGCCAGGCGGTGCGGCCGGGCAGCGCGGCACGGATCAGCGCGACGCTGGACACGGTGACCGCGGCCCGCCTGCGGCGCCGGTTCAGCCACCAGCGGGCGATCAGCAGCAGCGGCACGACCAGCAGCGCGAGCAGCGCCCAGGGCCAGCTCAGCGACATCAGATGATCCTTCCGTGCCAGCGGATGCTCAGCAGGCCGCCGAGCGTGAGGAGCAGCAGGGCGGCCGCGGCGAACGGCGCGGTCAGCTCCACCGGCTCCGTCTCGGTGGTCAGGCGCAGCTCGATCGCCTCGGTGGATTCGGCGAGCGTGCCGGCGTCGGTGGCCGGCCGGTACGACCCGCCGGTGATCTGCGCGATCGCGGTCAGCGTGGACTCGTCCAGGGCGGTGCCCAGCTGGAAGCCGTCCACCTCGACGGTGCCGCCCTGTGCGGTGCCGACGCCGACGGTCTGGATCCGCACGCCGGCCGCGGCGGCAAGCTCGGCGGCCGCCTGCACGTCCGGCCCGCCGGTCTCCTCTCCGTCGGAGAAGACCACCATCGTCGCCGACGGCCAGTAGCCGAGGTCGCCGGGCGGCGGGGTGCCCTCCTCGGGCAGGGCGACCGGCTTGCCGACGATGGTGCCGAGCCCGACCAGGATGGCCTCGCCGAGCGAGGTGCCGCCGCTGGACTTGACCCGTTTGATCGCGGCGATCGCGGCGTTGTGGTCGTCGGTGGGCGCCTGGGTGAGCAGCGCCTGGTTGCCGAAGGCCAGCACACCGACGTCGACGGTCTCCGGCTGGTCCTCGACGAACTTCGCGGCCGCCTCCTGCGCCGCGGCGAGCCGGGTCGGCGCGACGTCCGTGGCCGACATGCTGTTGGAGATGTCGAAGGCGAGCAGGACGGTGCCGGCGACCCGGGGCACCGCGACTTCGGCCTGCGGGCGGGCCAGGCCGATCAGCAGGATCGGCAGGGCGGCGAGGAGCAGGGCGTACGGCAGGTGGCGCCGGATCCGGCCCTGCCGGCTGACGAAGCCGGCCGCGGCCAGGGCGGCACCGCGGCGGCGCTGGAGCCGCACGTAGGCCCAGATCGCCGCGCCGGTGACGACCACGGCCACGGCGAGCAGCACCGGGTAGAGGACGCTCATCGGCGCGCACCTCCCCCGCTGCGGCGGACCATGTCGACCAGCACGGCGAGCAGGTCCTGGTCGGTGGTGACGCGGTGGGCGCGGACCCCGGCCCTGCGCATGCCCTCGGCGAGGGTGTCCTCCCGTGCCCCGACCTGGTCGGCGAGCCGTTCCCGCAGGAGCGGGTCGCTGGTGTCGACCAGCAGGGTCTCGCCGGTCTCCGCGTCCTCGACCAGGATCAGCCCGAGGTCGGGCAGCTCGATCTCGGACGGGTCGACCACCCGGATCACCACGGTCTCGTGCCGGTGGGTGAGCCGGGCGAGCGGCCGGTCCCAGCCGGGTTCGCCGATGAAGTCGGACATCACGAAGATCAGGCTGCGGCGCCGGGCGGTCGTCGCCGCCGCGAGGTGGAGCATCGCGGTCAGGTCGGTCGTGGCCTTCGCCCGTGTGGTCCCGCTCTTCTGGAGTTCTCGCGCCATCCGCAGGATCTGGTCCCGCCCGCTCCGTGGCGGGATGATCTGGTGGGACTCGTTGTCGAAGAGGATCGCCCCGACCCGGTTCCCACCCTGAGTGACCAGCCGCGCCAGCCCGATCGCCAGCTCGGTGGCGACCGACTCCTTGCCGTCGTTGCCGCCGAACTTCATCGAGGCCGACCGGTCGATCACGAACCACGCGGTCATCTCGCGGTCCTCGGTGTACTGCCGGACGTGCGGCTCGTCGAGACGGGCGGTGACGTTCCAGTCGATGTGCCGGACGTCGTCCTCCGGCGTGTACGCCCGCAGGTCGGTGAAGTCCAGCCCGGCCCCGTGCCACACCGTGCGGTAGGCACCCTGCAGGCGTCCGTCGAGGCGGCGCCCGAGCTTCCACTCCAGGCGCCGCAGCAGCCGATCGGGGGCGGTGGCCACTATCGGCCTCGCGGCTCGGGGAACGACAGGTTGGCCAGGATCTTCTGCAGGATCAGGTCCGGGGTGACCTCGTCGGAGAGCGCCTCGTAGGAGAGCACGAGACGGTGCCGCAGCACGTCCAGGGCCAGGTCGCTGAGGTCTTCCGGCACGACGTACTCCCGGCCGCGGATGTAGGCGAGGGCCCGCGCCGCCAGCACCAGGCTGATCGACGAACGGGGGCTGGCGCCGAACGTCACGTACCGCGCCAGGTCGGTGAGCCCGGCCCGGGACGGCTCCCGGGTGGCGTGTGCCAGGTTCACCGCGAACTCGATCAGCGACGGGTCGACGTAGACCTTGTCGGCCTCCTGCTGCAGCTTGACCAGCGTCGGCGGGTCGATGATCCGCTGGATGACCGCTGCCGGGGCGAGCGCCCGCTCGACCACCACGAACTCCTCGGTGACGCTCGGATAGCCGACCACCACCTTCATCATGAAGCGGTCGACCTGCGCCTCGGGCAGCGGATAGACACCCTCGTTCTCGATCGGGTTCTGAGTGGCCATCACCAGGAACGGGTTCGGCAGCTGGTGCGTCTCCCGGCCGATGGTGACCTGCCGCTCCTGCATCGTCTCCAGCAGCGCGCTCTGCACCTTGGCCGGCGCCCGGTTGATCTCGTCGGCCAGCAGCAGGTTGGTGAAGACCGGGCCGAGCTGCACCTGGAACTCGCCGGTCGGCTGGTGATAGACCCGGGTGCCGACGATGTCGGCGGGCACCAGGTCGGGGGTGAACTGCACCCGGTGGAAGTCGCCGCCGATCGCCTGGGCCAGGGACTTCACCGCCAGCGTCTTGGCCAGGCCGGGCACACCCTCGACCAGGATGTGCCCGCGGGCCAGCAGCGCCACGATCAGCCGTTCCAGCAGCAGGTCCTGCCCGACGATGGTCTTCTTGACCTCGTAGAGCACCTTCTCGATCGGCCCGGCCGCGGACGACGGGGTGTCGGTCCAGCTCATGTATCCGTCCTTGTCTTGATCACAGTGGCGGCGCCTGGCCGTCGCCCTCGTCGCCACCGCCGAGAGCGGCGCCGATGGGCACGGCGAAACCGATGCCGATGAACGTGCCGGCGTTCGTCGGGTTGGCCAGCGCGATCACGATGCCGACCACCTGCCCGCGAGTGTTGATCAGCGGACCGCCCGAGTTGCCCGGGTTGACCGCCGCGTCGAACTGGATGAGCCCCTCGATGTCGCCCCGCTCGGAGTTCATGGTGCGCTCCAGGCCGGAGACGACGCCGCTGCTGGTGCTCCAGGTCAGGCCGAGCGGGTTGCCGATCGCCACCACGTCGTCGCCGATCGCGGTGCCGCCGCCCATCACCGCGGGCACCAGCGTCTCCGGCAGCTTCTGCGGGGTGATCGTCGCGATGTCCTGCTCCGGGTCCTTGCTCGCGATCACCGCGACCGACTTGGTGCCGTCGGAGTACGTCAGCTGGATGTTCTCCGCGCCGTCCACCACGTGCAGAGCGGTGAGCACGGTGCCGTCCGCGTTCGCGATCACACCGGTGCCGGTGCCGGCCTCGAGCTTGTCCGCCGAGTCGTGCCCGGTGGTCTGGATCAGCACGACCGACGGCGCCAGGGCCTGATAGACCTGCGCCACGGTGAGCGGCGCGGCGGAGGCGGACGGCGATGCCGCCGGGGCGGCGCCGGCTTGCGGATCACTCCCATCGCGGACGGCCACCAGCACCGTGATCGCGACGGCCCACGCCACGACGAGGCCGATCAACAGCTTGTTCCGTACGCTCTTGCGGCGCTCGGGAGTGTTCCACCGGCTCTTCCGCTCCTCCGGCGGGGGTTCCGGCGGTTCGGGCCCCTCCGGGCGGAGCACCGTCATCACGGGACGACCGCCACACTCTGCATTTCTCGACCCTAGAAGCCAATCCTAGGAATTCCCCGTGAGTCCTCTGACCGTTTCCGGTACGCAAGATCCCGCATCTCGGGCGGAATTCCCCCATACGCCCCGTTACTCTCCGCGAGGCCACCGGAACCGATCAGGCCGCCGGCGCGTCGGATCGGGCATGAACGCCACGCGAGCCCTCGCGACGATCAGTGTTGTCGCCCTCTGCGCCGCCGGGTGCAGCGAACCCCCGGCGCGGTCCACCCCGATCGAGGTGACCCCGGTGTCGCCGGGCCCGGCGGTCTCCTCCGTGCCGGTGTCGCCATCGCCGGGCCCGGCGGTCTCCTCCGTGCCGGTGTCGCCACCCTCCTCCGCCTCCGTCGCACCCCGTTCCGCCGCGCCCCGGTCGTCGCCGCCGCCCGCCGTTCCGGACTCGTTCGCCGAGGGCACGCAGCCCTCGGCGGGGCCGCTCGTGTTCCTCCAGGTGATCGACTGGGTCGGCGCCCAGGAGAGCGTCCACGCCGAGGCCACGTTCCACCTGACCGAGAACTGCGCGTACCTGCACGGGCGGCCGGACGAGCCGGTCCTGCTGGTCTGGCCGAAGGGGCAGGCCTGGGTGGATCCGGCGGTGCCGTCCGTCGTGCACTTCCGCGAGCCGGTCTCCGGCAAGCTGCGCCGGCTCACCGACGGACAGCGGGTGAGCGTGCTCGGCTTCGACATCGGCGGGCACGGTTACACGTACGAACCGCGGCCGCACGGGTCGTGCCCGGCGAACGGGAAGGACTTCGCCGTCCAGGAAGTCCTCTGATCCAATATTTCAAACTTGTTTCTTGCTGTGGGAGCGCTCCCATGAAACTATGTCTGTCACTTCCTGCCCGCGTACCCCCACCACGCGAAGGACCCGACAGATGCGCGCTCTCGCGCGGCTCGCCGTGGCCACCCTCATGGTCGCGATCCCCCTGGCCGCAGTCACCCTCACGTCGACCGCCGGCGCGGCCGTCGACCCCGCGCCCATCGTCGTGCTGACCAGCGACTTCGAGGACGGCACCGTCCAGGGGTGGTCCGGGAGGTCGGCGGAGACGCTGACGCACAGCACCGCCGTCGCGCACGGCGGCACCGGCAGCCTCGCGGTCGCCGGGCGCACCGCGAGCTGGCAGGGACCGTCGCTCGACGTGCTCGACGTCTTCGAGCCGGGCACCGCGTACACGATCTCGGTGTGGGTGCGGATGGCGACCGGGTCGGACAACGCGCGGCTCAGCGTGGAACGCCAAACCGGCGGAGTGGCGTCGTACGACCAGGTGGTCGGCAACACCGCGGTCACGTCCGGCGGATGGACGAACCTCACCGGGCGCTACACCGTCGCCACCGACGTCGAGTTCCTCCGGATCTACGTCGAGACCGCGTCGACCACCGAACCGCTGCACATCGACGATCTGACCGTGAGCTACGTGCCGGCGCTGCCGGTACAGACCGACATCCCCTCGGTCGCGGACGTGGTCACCGAGTTCCCGGTCGGCGCGGCGATCACCGGGGCGGAGATCATCACCGAGCACGGGCAGCTGCTCGACAAGCACTTCACCAGCGTCACCCCCGGCAACGCGCTGAAATGGGACGCCACCGAGCCCTCCGAGAACACCTTCACGTACGCCCAGGCGGACCCGCTGATCGCGTGGGCCAAGGCGAACGGCAAGGCCATCCGGGGGCACACGCTGGTGTGGCACAACCAGACTCCGGCGTGGGTCTTCACCGGCGCCGACGGCCGGCCGATGACCGCCACCGCCGAGGACAAGGCACTGCTGCTGTCCCGCCTGGAAAACCACATCCGCAACGTGGCCGGCCACTACGGCGACGACATCGGCGTGTGGGACGTGGTCAACGAGGTGATCGACGAGAACCAGCCGGACGGCCTGCGGCGCAGCGAGTGGTTCACCATCGCCGGCCTGGACTACCTCCGCACCGCGTTCCGGGTCGCCCGTGAGGTGGTGCCCGACGCCAAGCTGTTCATCAACGACTACAACACCAACGTGCCCGCCAAACGGGACAAGCTCTACAACCTGGTGGCCCAGCTGCGGGCCGAGGGCGTGCCGATCGACGGCGTCGGCCACCAGATGCACATCAACGTGAGCTGGCCGTCGATCGCGGAGACCGAGGCGATGCTGCAGAAGTTCGCACCGCTCGGGCTGGAGCAGCAGATCACCGAGATGGACGTGAGCATCTACACCAGCGACGGCGAGAGTTTCCCCACGCCGCCGGCCGCGCGGCTGCTCCAGCAGGCGTACGTGTACCGCGACATGTTCGCCCTGTTCCGCCGGTACGCCTCCCAGATCACGTCGGTGACGCTGTGGGGGCTGGCGGACGACAACACCTGGCTGGACACGTTCCCGGTGACCCGCAAGGACGCGCCGTTGCTGTTCGACACCCGGTTGCAGGCGAAGTCGGCGTACTGGGGCGTGGTCGACCCGTCGAAGATCGAATCCACCGGCTCGCCGTCACCGTCCTCCGCGTCCCCCTCGTCGTCACCGTCCTCAGCGTCCCCCTCGTCGTCGCCATCCCCCTCGTCGTCGCCGTCCGGTTCGCCCAGCGGCTCACCGTCGCCGGGGACCGGGGGTTGTGCGGTCGCCTACCGGGTCACCAGCACCTGGCCGAGTGGCTTCCAGGGCGACGTGAAGGTCACCAACACGGGCGGCGCGGCGGTCAACGGCTGGACGCTGGCCTGGCAGTACACCAGCGGCCAGACGATCGCCCAGCTCTGGAACGGGGCGCTCACCCAGACCGGCACCGCCGTAACGGTCAAGAACACCTCCTGGAACGGCGCGCTCGCCACCAACGGCTCCGCATCCTTCGGCTTCCTCGGCAGCTGGACCGGCGCCAACCCGTCCCCCACAGCCTTCACCCTGAACGGCATCCCCTGCGCCGTTCACTGAGAGAACCGGCCGGCGGCGCTGGGGGGTTTCGCCGGCCACTCTCTCCAGCCGTGTCTGCGGTGCCGTCGGCTTTCCTCTCCGCCGGCACCGCAGACCCGGCGGCCGCCCCACCAGCGGCACCACACACGTCCCACCGTCGGCTGACGACCGACTGAGCATTACTCGGGCCTCTCCCCGGAGGCCGGCGAGCCGCCCGCCACCCCACGGGCGGACCGCCACAGCGGCCGGGCCATCCCCCATCGCGGCCCGGCCGCCACCAACCCCGCGACCGGCCACCCCTCAGCCGCCCATCGGCCGGCATCGGCTGTCAGCCGGCGAGCAACGCTGCGACCGCGACCACCCCCTCCGGATGCGCCGCCAGCAGGTTCGCTGCCGCAGCCGCGACAGCGTCATCGCCGGCCACGCCGCCCTTACCGCCGGCCGAGTCGTCCCGCCGGGCGCCGTCCGCACTCGACCACTCCCCGGTGCAGCCGAGCAGGGCCGCAACCGCGTCGGCGGCTGCGGGATGCGCCGCCAGCAGGAGCGTGGCGGGGCCTGGACGCAGCCCGATCTCATCGGGGCCGGCCGGGGACGGGCGCCGCGCGTTCCACGGAGCCGTCCACGAGTCGATGGCCGGCAGGGCAGCCGGGAACGTCCGGCCGGCCTCCCGGGTGAGGATCGGGACCAGCTCGCCGGCCTGCTCGCGCAACGTCGTGACCAGCGTGGGCAGCCACGGCAGCAGCACCGGATCAGGCAGCCGGCCGAACGCCTTGGACAGGGTTTCCACCACGAACGGCGCCAGTCGCGGCACCGGTTCGAGGGCCTGGACGAAGCCGCTGACGTACTGCGGGAACGCCGGCACGACCAGCGGGTTGCCGAGCAGCTCGTCGACCTGGGCGCGCAGGTCGGCGATAGTCAGCCCGCCCAGCTGGTGCCGGGCGGCCCACAACAGGGCGAGTTTGGCGGGCGACTCGGGATGCGACTGCCGGACGGCCAGCTCCAGTTGGATGCGGTCGCAGCCGAGCGACAACGCCAGACTCTCCATGCTGAACAGGAAGCCGAGCATGGCGCCCACCTGCCGCACGCCGGTCTCCTCCGACACGAACGCGCCCGGCAGCAACGTGCAGTAATGCGCGTACCCCTCGGTGACGAACCGCTCGCACCACGACGGCAACGCCGGTGTGGTGGCCCGGTAGTGGGCGAGCAGGCGCCGGATCCGCCGCAGCACCGTGGGCGCCTCGTCCACCGCCCGCTCGGCGGCGAGCAGCACGACGGCGCGCGCCCCGAGTTCGTCGGTGAGCCGAGGGCTCTGCAGGAAGAGCAGCGAGTGTTCGACCGCCTTGAGCGCGGTGGCCGCCGTCGCCTTCGGGTCCCACGCGTCCCGGCGCAACCGTTGTTCGAGGACCTGTTCGACGGTGACGCCCTCGTACCCCAGCTCGATGATCGTGCGCTGGTGCCGGCCGAGGTCGAGGTCCCAGCTCTCCTGGATGTGCTTCTCGCCGAGCCGCCGGGATCCCATGATCGGGCGCACTGCCTGGTCGGGCAGCAGGTAGCGCAGCATCCAGAGCAGTTGCGAGCAGGCGGCCAGCTCCGGCCGGGCAGCCAGGTCGAGCAGTGCGCGCTGGATGGTCCGCTGCTCGAGGTTCAGCCCGAGCGGCTCCAGGCGGTCGTAGACGTCACGGGCCAGCGGCGGCAACGCCTCGTAGCCGACCTGACCGATACGGTCGCCGCCGAGCAGGATCTCGCAGAGCCGCCGGACATCCCGGCGGCCGGGCACGGTGTCCTTCTCGATGCACGTGACCGCGGCGTCCTGGAAGTCGTACGGTGTCGGCCGCGCCCGCCCTCGCATTCCGGCCAGCAGGATCGACGTCTCGAAGATCGCGATCGCGTCGGCGGTGCTGGCGAGGTATCCGTTGCGGCGGGCCAGCCGCACGATGTCCACGCACCAGTGGCGCAGTTCCTCCTCGTCCAGCCCGTCCAGCGCCGGCGGCCCGGAGAGATAGCCGGTGAGATGGTCGCTGACCGGCTCCGCGACGGCCACCGGAGCGGGCAGCGCCTTCGTCGCCCGTTTCCGGCCGCCCTTCTGCCCCGCCAGCTGGAACGGGATGAGCCGGGACCGGCCCAGCTGCTTCTGCCAGGTGGCAGCCGCGATGGAGACGGAGCCGGGCGCCAGCCCGAACTGTGCCTCGATCGCCGAGTGGCTGGACGGGATGAGCCCGTAGAGCCAGGTGGTGCCGGTCCGCGGGGTGATCTCGAAGTCCGGGGTGTCCGGCGCGGACCCGGCCTCGGGAACCCGGCTGGCGGCGTGGAAGGCCCCGCACACATAGAGGCAGTCGGCCCGGTCCACCCCACCGGCGGCGAGGTGCTCGCGGATCCGCGTCCACATGTAACGCTCGCGGTCCTCGTCGGTCGCGTGCCGCCGCGCGCCGTTCGGGGCCAGCCGCCGGAAAAGGCTGCCGATCAGGACCATGACCTGGCGGTACGTCTCGTAGTCGGCGTTCGCAAGCGGCTGCTCGACGTACTGGTCCCACCACTCGGACCAGTGCCGCACCCGGCCGTGGTGGAGCAGGTGCTCCTCCAGCTCGGCGAACCGCGGCCGCAGGTCGCCGATCTCCACGCCGACGGCGTCGCCGTGCAGGTCCTCCTCCGGCTCCTCGGCCGGGTGCGGCTCGACGGCGGGCTGCCACTGGAAGACGTGGTCGGTGGACCGGTCCACCAGGACCAGCTCGACGCCCGGCGTCTCCAGCGCGTAGGCGATCGCCTGGTACTCCGCGGAGGCCTCGGTGATCGGCGCGATCACGCTGAGCGGCGCGGACTCCACGGGGAAGCCGTCCGCCTCGGACGCGAACGCCTGCAACGCCACCGGCAGCCGGCAGTTGCGCAGCTCGGTGAGGAGCGGGCCGAGGTCCTCGCAGAGCTCCAGGTAGATCACCTTGGGCTGCTTCTCGCGGAGCCGCCGCACCATGGCGAGGCCGGACGCCGGTGAGTGGTGGCAGACCGGAAAGATCTCGAGGGGCTCACGCAGGGCGTGGTCGACGTCGTCGACGATCCCGGCCAGGATCTCCGGCAACGCGGCCGGCCCGCCGGACAGTGCCTCGGCCGCACCGAGCAGTTGCTCCCGCAGCGCCGCGAACGGGCCGGCGAAAGCCGCAGGGTCCTGAACCGCAGGGCCCTGAGCCGCAGGGTCCTGCGCCGCGCCGGCGGAAGGAAGGCCCGCGGCCGCGGAGCCGGCAGGCGCCAGGCCGCTCAAGACAGCGTGGCGATCGCCCGGCGACCGCCCTCCAGGAAGCCGTTCCACTCGCCGCCCTGGTCCTTGCTGCGCGGCTCGACAACACCGTGCCAGTACTTGTTCAGGATGGCGAGGTCTTCGGGGCTGCGCCGGGCGAGCGACCCGACCAGCGATCCGGCCAGCGCCTCCGCGGTGACGGCGGACGCGCCGAAGAAGTTGCTGTGCAGGATGGCGTCCTCAAGGACGCCGATCTGCTCGGCGGTGGACAGCGCCGACTCCAGCCGCTCGTCGTCGCTGCTCGCCGACGTGGCCGCGGCACGCAGGTCGGCGAAGCTCTGCAGCAGCACGTCGAGCAGTGTCGGCGGGACCTCCAGCTCGATGTTGTGCCGGCGCAGCAACTCCTCGGTGCGGAAGCGGACGATCTCCGCCTCGCTCTTGCGGTTGGTGACGACCGGGATGCGGACGAAGTTGAAACGCCGCTTGAGCGCCGAGGAGAGGTCGTTGACACCGCGGTCCCGGCTGTTCGCGGTGGCGATGATCGAGAAGCCCGGCTTGGCGAAGACGATGTTGTCGTCGTCCAGCTCGGGAATCGAGACGTACTTCTCCGAGAGGATCGAGATCAGCGCGTCCTGCACGTCGCTGGTGGACCGGGTGAGCTCCTCGAAGCGGCCGATCACCCCGCCCTCCATCGCAGTCATGATCGGTGACGGGATCATCGACGCCCGGGACTGACCCTTGGCGATCACCATCGAGACGTTCCACGAGTACTTGATGTGGTCCTCGGTGGTGCCCGCGGTGCCCTGCACCACGAGGGTCGAGTTGCGGCTGATCGCGGCGGCGAGCAGCTCGGCCAGCCAGCTCTTGCCGGTGCCCGGGTCGCCGATGAGCAGCAGGCCCCGGTCCGAGGCGAGCGTGACGATGGACCGCTCGACGAAGCTGCGGTCGCCGAACCACTTCTGCTCGACCCGCCGGTCGAGCCCGTCGGCGCGCTCCGAGCCGAGGATGAACAGGCGCACCATCTTGGGGCTGAGCCGCCAGGAGAACGGCTTCGGCCCGTCGTCGATCGACTCTAGCCAGTCGAGCTCCTCCGCGTACTTGGTCTCGGCGGGGGCGCGCAGCATGTCACTCATGGATGTGTCTCCTAGAAGGCGAGGAAATTCTTGAGCTCGACGACGAGCTTCTTGATGCGGCCGGAGAGGACCGGGGTGCCCTGGTCCTTGAAGCGCTGGCGGAACCAGGGGTTGACGCTCTGCTGGCCGCTGCTGCTCACCGAGCCGACCGGGATGAACCGGGCGCCGGAGCGATGGATCGCGGCCATCCCGTCGAAGACCGCCTGCGCCTGCCACTCGTAGAAGTCCGAGATCCAGACCACCACGGTGTTGCGCGGGTCAGTGATCTTCGGCCGGGCCAGGTCGAGCGCGACCGTGCCGTCCGTGCCACCGCCCAGCTTGGTGCGCAGCAGCACCTCGAACGGGTCGTGCACCCACGGCGTGAGATCCAGTGCCCTCGTGTCGTACGCGATCAGGTGCACGTCCACCTTGGGCAGACCGGTGAAGATCGAGGCCAGGATGGTGCAGTTGACCATCGCGTCGACCATCGAGCCGGACTGGTCCACCACCACGATCAGCTTGGCCGGGGTGATCCGTTTGGCGGTCTGCCGGTAGTAGAGCCGGTCGACGTAGAGGCGCTCGTCCTCCGGATTCCAGTTCGGCAGGTTCTTCCAGATGGTGCGGTCGAGGTCGAGGTTGCGGAACACCCGCTTCGGCGGGACGGACCGGTCGATGGTGCCGGCACCGGCCTGGGCGACCTGCGTCCGCAGCACCTCGGCGACCTCGTCGACGAACTTGCGGATCAGCGCCTTGGCGTTCGCGAGCGCGACACCGTCCAAATTGTCCTTGTCCCGCAGAAGCTGCTCGATCAGCGACATGCTGGGGGTGAGCTGCTTGGCGAGCCGGTTGTCGGCCAGCACCTCCCGCAGCTTCATCCGGCTCACCAGGTCGGCCTCGATGCCGGCCAGCACCGGCCCGAGGTCGACCCGGAAACCGTCACCCGGACCGGTGCCGGCCGCACCACCGGAGCCGCCGCCCGCCGCCCCCGAGCCGGCGCCGTCAGAGCCCGACCCGTCAGCGCCCGAACCGCCAGAGCCCGAACCGCCAGAGCCCGAACCGCCAGAGCCCGAACCTGCGGAACCAGGGCCGGCAGAGCCGGAGCCCGAGCCGGAGGGTGCGCCGGCGCCCGCCGCCGCGGCCCGGCCACGCAGCGCGCCCGGCGTGCAGCCGAGCGCCCGCTCGAACCACCCCGCGTCCGCCTGCCACCGGGCGAGCTGCCCGGCGGTGACGTTGCCGGAGCCGGTGGCGAACACGTTGAGCAGCAGCTTGGACACCAGGGCCGCCCGGCGCACCTCGCCGTCACGGTCGTCGGCCGCACCACTCATCAAGCCGTCGAACTCCGCCTCGAGCTGGGGGAACCGTTGCACCACGGTGTCCACCGAGACGGCCGGGTCGAGCAGTGCCGCGGGCAGCCCGAGATCGTCGACGATCGCGACGCTGCCGGACTCCAGCGCGGGCTGCTCGTCGGGGTCGAAGAGCCGGGCCAGCAACCGCCAGTAGAGGACCTGTCGCCTGTTCTCCGTGGCGCTCACTTCCGCAGCAGCCTTCCCGCGCGCTCCCGGAGAACGTCCACGGCTGTGCCGGCCGTCGCCTCCGCCTTCGCCGCCTTGGCCTCGGTGGGGCCGAGCGCCCAGTCACCGCTGTGCACCGCGACCGCCTTGCGGCGCACGGTGGCCTGCACGGCGAGCGGCTGCACCGACCAGCGGCCGCCGTCCCACCGCAGCAGGCCCAGACAGGCGGTCGAGGCCGCGACCAGCGCCGGGGTGAGCGGGCCGGCCTCCGGGATGCGGTCGACGTCCACGGCGAGCGTGACGCCGCCCAGGTCGAACGAGTCGGCGGCGGCCGCGTAACCCTCCAACAGCACCGGTTCGGCGAGCGCGGTGGGGTGCCGGTCCAGCGGCAGGACGGACGGCGCGGTGGCCGCGCCGAGCTGGACCCGGGCGGTGGCGAACGGGTCGGCCGGCTCGCCCACGGTGGCGCGGGACTCGTCCCAGATCAGGTCGCCGCCCGGGGTGAGCAGCATGCCGGCCACCTCGACCGACCGGTGCTCGGCGACGGCCGAGCGGAACACCTGGAAGGAGGCGAGCATCCGCCAGGCGGACGGACCACTGATCGTGTCCACCTTGGCAGCTGCCACGCTGGTGCGGACCAGCCGCACACCGCCGGCGGTCTCCAGCAGACCGTGCGCCTGTGCCCGGAACACGGTCGGGTGCTCGTGCAGGTCGACACCGAGGATCAGCAGCCGGCCGTCCACCGGATCGCCGCCGGCGGCCGGGAAGTCGTCCTGGGAGAGCAGCAGCGCCCGGGCCCAGAGGTCGGCCCAGCGGCGCACCGGGATCCGGTCGCAGGTGGCCACCGGCGCGGACGCCCGCAACTCGGCGGCGAACCCGTCGAGCAGCACCGCGAGACGGCGGGCCGCGGGCACGTCGAGCAGCGCCTGCACAGTCTGCGCTCCGCCGCCGGCCAGCTCGTGGTCGACGCCGCGCCAGCCGGCGATCGCCAGCTCACGCAGCCAGGACCGGCTGCCCGCGGTGAGGTGGCTCGGCTCGGCCGGGGCGGCGGGCGCCGACCACGGCGCCCGGCTGCGGCCGAGCGCGGCGTCCAGTCCGAAGAGCAACGCGTCGTGGGCGGCGCCGAGCAGCGCGGCCCGGGCGCCGGCCAGCACGGCGAGGTGCTCGTCGGTCACCGTGCCGGCCAGGATCTTGCCGATCGAGTCGGCGACCCGGTCGGCGAGGGGTGTGCCGGCGAACGCCGTGGCCAGCGACTCGAGGGCCGCGGCCCGCTCGTCGTCGATCCGGGCGAGACCGTGCACGAGGGCGTCGTCCACCCCGTCGGCCAGGGTGAGTGCCTCGTCGAGGCCGGCCGGGTGGAAACGCAGCGCGTCGGCGAGCATCAGCGCACCGCCCCGGCGGCCGGGAACCACTGCAGCTCGGGCAGCGGATCGGTGGTCGGCGGCACCTCGAGGTAGGCAAGGTGGCGCAGGAAGCTGCTGAACACCTCGGCCGCGCGGCTGGGCGCGGTGGCCGGGTGCAGGCCGGTCCAGAGGTCATCCTCGCCGTCGGCCAGCTCGACCTTCAGGTAACGGGCGACCCGGCCCGGACCGTACTGAGCGACCGCGGCGTCGAGCAGCGCCCGGATGTGGTTGCACGCGTAGGAACCGCTCAGGCCGCCGCACGGCCGGTTGTTGTTGGTGTTGCAGCTCAGCCCGTGATCCCCCGCGGTGATCGACGAGACGTAGACCCGCGACACGTCCGAGCCACTGGACACCACGCCCTGCAGCCGCCCCTCGGACAGCTCGACGAACGGCACCTTCGCCAGCTTTCTCGGCCGCACCGGCGCGATCACCCGCACGGTGCCGCGCCGCTCATGGGCGACGCCATCACTGGTCACAACCAGACCTCCTCACGAACAGGTGCGCGTAGTTCTATCGGAGGGGTCCGACAAAATCCGCTGGAGGGGTCCGGCAGAACAAGTCCCCGGCTCACCCTTCGCACGCGAGCCGAGGAGCCGAGCCGAGGAGCCGAGCCGAGGAGCCGGGCCGAGGAGCCGGGCCGAGGAGCCGGGCCGAGGAGCCGGGCCGAGGAGCCGGGCCGAGGAGCCGAGGACTCCGGGCACCGAGTTCAGCCGGCGGACCCGGCACAGGCGCGGCCGTCAGCCGGGTCGCGTGGACCTGACGGGTCTGCGAGGCTGACGAGATCTCGCCCGGATACGACGAACGGCCCCTTCCTACTGGGAAGAGACCGTGATTGGTCGCGATCAAACGGTGCCGGTCGACCGCTCGCTCTGGAATTTGCGGTTCTGTTCGAGTGCTTCCTCGAGCTGATCCTCAAGAATGATGATCCGGCACGCGGCCTCGAGCGCGGTGCCCTGATCGACCATTTCTCGTGCTCGTGCGGCAAGGCGCAGCTGATAACGCGAGTAACGACGGTGCCCGCCGGCCGACCGGAACGGGGTGAACAACTTCAACTCGTCGAGCCGGCGCAGGAACTCCTGCGACGTCCCCACCATCTCCGCAGCACGGCCCATCGTGTAGGCCGGATAGTCGTCGTCACCGAACATGTCCTCGGGTTGAGCCACTTACACCTCCGCGATGAGGGCCCCGGCGCATTTCGCGCCGGGGCCCAGGGTTTACGGGTTTATCACACCATCTACCGACAGGATCATCGGTTTGTCTTTTCCGCATCTGCCGTCATCGACGGATCGGGATGCGAGGATCGCATATGCGTGACCGAAGACCACCTTTCTTTCGAAGGCAACTGCGGTGTCCACCCTCCGGCCTGTGAAAGACCCGGCGGCGGGCGATCCAACGGTGTTCGACCCTCCCTTTCCTCTGCTTACTGTTTCGACTTGCTGTCGTGCCGCTCGCCGGTGCCGGAACCCCACGCGACTTCATGGCCCCGCACACGTGCGACGAACTGCCCTGACCTGGAATTACGTCAGGGTCTTGTCTTGCTGACCACTGGACGGCGACCACCACATCGTCACCGTCATGCCGAGCGAGCCACGAACTGATTCCGGGCCCTGCTTAACGCTCGGCTCCTCAACGTCTTTTCTTGATCCCTCGTCATCAACAGAAGAAACACTAGCCGACGCGCCGCAAGAAATCTACCCCCCACACCACAGACTTTCTCAGCCCCTGGCCATGGTTAGTCGAGGCCCCCAGGGCCAGCACTTCACAAGGACCGCAACGGCACGAGCAAAGCCCAGCGGCTCAGCGGCTCAACGCGACCCAGCGACAACACCAGCCAGCCGCCCGAGCAGCACTTCCCAGCAACCACTCACGCAGAGGGCGCCCGGCAGAGGGGGTGCGGGTGGCGAAGCCCCCGCTGCGCGCGACGAAGTCGCGCCAAAAGGACGAGGCGGCCAGGTCAGCGCTTCTCAGCTGACACAGACCGCCTCCGACTCGTGGGCGATACTGGGATCGAACCAGTGACCTCTTCCGTGTCAAGGAAGCGCGCTCCCGCTGCGCCAATCGCCCTCGCCGTGCTGGTGCGAGGTGGAGACGGGATTTGAACCCGTGTACACGGCTTTGCAGGCCGTTGCCTCGCCTCTCGGCCACTCCACCGAGGTGGCCCCGATGTGGCGGGCCGCTCCGAGCGGACGACGGGATTCGAACCCGCGACCCTCACCTTGGCAAGGTGATGCGCTACCAGCTGCGCTACGTCCGCACATCTCCGGTTTCCCGGCGACGGATGAAACCTTAGCCGAGGGGTGGCGGCGATGACAAAGCGGGGGTGACCACCCGGTGACGAAGCGGGTCAGTGCGGCTCGCCGAGGAGGCGCCGGACCTCGGCGAGGAGCGCGGTCTGGAAGGCGGCCACGCTGCCGTCGACGACGCCGACGCGGTAGTCGGTGCCGGTGTCCGGGTTGTCGGCGAGCTGCTGGTCGCGGTGTCCGGCGGCGCCGTCGGTGTGACCCGCGGTGTACGCCTGGAAGGATTCCTCTAGCACGCGCGATAATCTCGCACATCCCGCCGGGACCGGCGTATCACCCGTTTCGGCAGCCAGAGCCGGCGTCGCGCACCGGAAACCGGCGGTCGGTCACCGGTCCAGGCCGAGGAGGGTGACGTCGGTGGCGAGCCCGCGCAACCGTTCCACCGGATCGGCCACCAGCCGCCGGGTGGCCCGGTCGAGGATCCCCGCGACACCGGTGACCTGGGCCACCGGTGTGCCGTCGACGCGCAGGAAGTCTTGTTCGACCCGGAACGTCTTTCCCGTACCCCAAAGGAACCGGCAGCTGACGTCGACCTCGTCCCCGGCCCGCAGTTCCTTCAGGTACCGGATGGTCGTCTCCAGCATGACCGGCCCGATCCCGGCCCCCACCAGCACCTCCGGCGTGAGTCCGGCGGCCAGGAAGCACTGCCACCGGGCATGCTCGCCCCACTGGAGGTAGACGGCCTGATTCACATGGCCCTGCAGGTCGAGCTCGTAACCTCGGACCGCGATGCGCACCTGAAACACGTCACTCATCGCCCGATCTTCACACGCGCCGGGCGCGCGGGGATCGATGAACGTGGACAGCCGACCTGCCCGTCGCGGCCCTGAACAGCGGATTCAAGAACTCTGTAAGACCCGCCACGAGTTACCCAGGCTTCGTACAAGGTCCAGCAGCCACCATTGAACCAGTCGCAGGGACAGGTCGCCCGGCCCGAGGACACGGGGGATTCGGGACGCCGCAGCAACAGGTGACGGCGATCTGCCCTGCGACATATAACGCCCAGGAACCGCCCACCCAGGGAATTCCAGATGCCGATGTACGGCCATGGCCAGCGAGGCAACAGCCGACCGAGCCACCATGCGGCTCGGCACCGGCACCGCAACGACGGAGCCACCCTGCACGTCGGAAGCCGTCGCGTCGCCACGAACCAGGGACAGCGGCTTCGGCCCGGCACTACGCTTCCCGGCCTGAACCGGTCGAACGCGAAACTGCGCTGATCGGCCGTCCGCTCAGGTTCGCCCGTCCGCCGCCGATGTCAACGGCATGGAGCACCGGACGGAGCAGCCGGCCCGCTGGATGGGCACCGGTTACAGCCAGGACCCCGATGCCGCGACCGCCGGATCCGCCGCGGCGGTCCAGGCGATCGCCGGCCGCAGCCCGGCGCTGCTGATCGTCTATTGCGCCGTTCGGTACGACTTCGCGCGCCTGTTGGATGCGGTCCGGGCTCAGGCTGACGCGAACACCGTCATCGTGGGCTGCACCACGGCCGGTCACGTGACCCCGGGCTACGGGGATCCCGCTGCGGAGAGTGTGGTCGTCGTGGCCCTGGGCGGTCCGGGCCTCGAGGTGCGTGCCTCCGTGGCGCGGAACGTGTCGGCCCAGCGGCAGGAGGCCGGAGCGAGCGCCGCGGCAGGAGTGGCCGGTCTGACCAAGGAGCACCGCGCCGGCCTGCTGCTGTGCGACGGGCTGCTCAGTGAGCAGGACGAGGTGGTGCGCGGCGCCTATTCGGTCGCGAGCGCTCTGGTGCCGCTGGTCGGCGGGTGTGCCGGTGACGACATGCGGCTCCGCCAGACCCACCAGTTCTTCGGTGACCGGGGCGGTGTGGAGGTGCTGACCGACGCGGTGATCGGCGTGGGCCTCGGCTCCGACGCGAAGCTGGGCATCGGCATCGCGCACGGCTGGCAGAAGCGCGGCGAGCCGATGATCGTGACACGCAGCGAGCACGGCCGGCTGTACGAGCTTGACGGCGCGCCGGCCCTCGACGTCTTCCTCGAGCGCACCGGCATCGACCGCTCGGTGCTCGAAAGCCCCGGGGCGTTCCAGGTGGCTGCTTTCGGTAACCCGCTCGGGTTGTCCCGGCGCACCGGTGAGGACATCCGGATCGCGCACAGCTGGGACCCGGAAGACAAATCTCTGCTCTTCTTGGCCGACACACCGCAGGGCGCCCTGGCCTGGGTGATGGCCGCCGAGGAGGACTCGGTCGTCGACGCGGGTGCGGTGTCGTGCCGTCAGGCCATCGATGCGCTGGACGGTGCCGAGCCGGTCGGGCTTCTCGCGTTCGACTGCGGGGTTCGCAAGACGGTGCTCGGCCCGGAGGGGATCAAGCGGGAGGTCGCCGCCATGGAACGGGAGACCGCCGGTGTCCCGCTGGCCGGCTTCTACAGTTACGGCGAGTTCGCGCGCACGCGTGGCGCACGTGGCCTGCACCGGCTGACCGTTGTGACTCTCGCGCTGGCCTGAGCGGCTGCCCATGCCCTTGCACTGGTCGACCCACCAGCTCACCGAATATTTCACGGCCGTCAGCGCCTCGGCTGACGAGGAAGTGGCCATCCGGGTCGCCGTCGAACGCGCGCTGGAGGCCCTCGACGCGGAGGTCGGTGCGGTCCTGCTGACCGGTGAGGACGGCGTGCGCGGCCTGACCGGTCTACCCGTGACGGTCCCGGCCGACCAGTTGCGCCCGGCCCTCCGTGGCGGGCCGGCACTGGAGCTGCCGCTGCTGGGTGAGGCGAACGGGGCGCAGGCCGCCCTCGGCAGCGACATCGACGGCGAGCTCGCGGTCGCGCGTATCGACGACGAGTTCAGCACCGAGGAACGCCAGATGCTTCAGGGCATGGCCCAGGTGCTCGGTCTCGCGCTGCGCAACCTGCGGATCCTCACGACCGAGCGGGCGCTGCGGGAGGAGCGGGCCCGCGAGGCCAAGCAGCGACTGGAGCTGCTGGAGGTCGTCCGCGCCCGGCAGGCCCTGCTGGAGACGCTGCTTTCCATCCAGCGTGCGATCTCCCGGCGCGAACCGCTGCAGTCGGTTCTGGACGCCATCACGGAGGGGGTCTCGCGGCTTCTGGGGCAGGCGCCGATCGCACTGGTGCTGTCGGATCCGGCGGAACCCGGCAGCCTCATCGTGGCCTCGCGGGCGCACTGGCCGGAGCCGGCCGGCGCAGCGAACGCCGCTCTGGGACCCGCGGCGGAAGCGATCGCCGCGGGAGAGACGGTGCGCCGTTCCGGGCCGTCCGGCGATCTGACGCTGGCCACGCCGTTCGACGTCAGCGGCGCCGTGGCGGGAAGCCTCGTCGCGGTCGGGCTCGACGGGGCCGCGGAGGACACCAGCCTGTTGTCGGCCTTCGGCCAGCAGATCAGCCTGGCGCTGACCGACGCCCGCACCGTGGAGGCGGTGCGGGAGGCGTACCGCGACCCACTCACCGGCCTGCCGAACCGCAAACTCTTCCTGGAACGTCTCGACCAGGCCCTGGGCGACGCCCGGATCGCGGCCGTCGTCATTCTGTTCATCGACCTCGACCGGTTCAAGTCGGTGAACGACAGCCTCGGCCACAGCGCGGGCGATGAACTGCTCGCCGCGGTGAGTGAACGCGTCCTCGGCTGTCTGCGCACCGGGGATCTGGCGGCCCGGCTGGGTGGTGACGAGTTCGCCGTACTCCTGGAAGGCGTTTCGGTCGAGGAAGCCCGGGTGGTCGCCGAACGCATCGTGATCGAGGTCGCCGAACCGTTCCCGATCGCAGGGCGGCTGGTCTACATCGGTTCCAGCATCGGCATCGCGGCCCGGGCGGCCGGCACCGCGGCCGGCGAGCTGCTGGGCAATGCGGACGTCGCCATGTACAGGGCGAAGCGAGCCGGGGCCGGCCGGGTCGTCGTCTTCGAACCGGAGATGCACGCCGAGCAGCTGGCCCGGCTGGAGCTGCGGGCCGACCTGCAGAGCGCCTTGGCGGCCGGCCAGTTCCGCCTCGACGTCCAGCCGCTGGTGCGGCTGAACACCGGGGAACTGGACGGCGTCGAGGCCCTGCTGCGCTGGCACCATCCGAGGCGCGGGGTCGTCCCGCCCGACCAGTTCATCCCCATCACGGAGGAAACCGGCCTGATCAACGAGGTCGGCCGCTGGGTGCTGCGCGAGGCCGTGTCCCAGATCGCCGCCTGGCGCCGCTCGCTGCCCGGCCTCACCGTCGCCGTGAACGTCTCCGCCCGCCAGATCACCGACGACCGCTTCGTGACCGACGTGGCCGACGCACTGGACGCGGCAGCCCTTGAGGGAAGCGCCCTGACCCTCGAACTGACCGAAACCGTGCTGACCACCGACCCGGCAAAGGCACTGACCAACCTACGACTGATCAAAAAGCGCGGAGTACGCCTCGCAGTCGACGACTTCGGAACCGGCTATTCCTCGCTGTCCTACCTACGCCAGTTCCCGGTGGACCAGGTGAAGATCGACCGAAGCTTCGTAACCGGCGTAACCACGTCCCCCCAGGACAACGCCCTGGTACGCGCAGTGGTAGACCTGGGCCGAGCCCTGAACCTCGAAGTGGTAGCCGAGGGCATCGAAACCGCAGACCAACTACAGGCCCTCACCACCATGGGATGCCACCTCGGCCAGGGCTACCACCTGCACCGCCCCATGCCCCCACAACAATTCACAGCCGTGATCCACCAGGAACCCGAACGCAGGGCTCGCCCACCGCTGCTGAGCACCACCAGCATGTAACGGCGACTAGGTGTTCTGTCCAGCGGGTCGCGCGGGTGCGAGGCGAGGGCCAGGTGGTGGCCGCGTCGGGCCGCAGGGCGGCCTCATACCGGGGTTGTACTTGGTCGTTCTGCGGACGCCGTCAGGCGCCGGCTGGGCCACGCCGCAGCCCCGGGTGATCCGCGGGACAGACCCTGGGCCCTCGGCAGACCGCCTGAGTGCCAGTCGGCGAGGTCGTAGCAGCAGAGGCTGACTCCGGCGCTGATCAGGTGACGACCGTCGGGGGTGAGGGCGAGGATGTCAGACATGTCGCCGAGCTCGAAATCGCCGACCGCGCAGCCATGCGCCGCCGCCTCCGCCGGTCACCACCGACCAGGCGTCCCCGGACACGGCGACGTCGCTCAGGTACTGCTCGAACTCGATGTCCGCGTGCAGTTCGCCGGTCGCCGCATCGAAGAACTGCACTCCGTTGGCGGAGGCGACGTGGAGCAGACCGTCGAGACGGTAGAAGACCTGGTCGACGAACGAAGTCGGGAGGTCGCGCACCAACGCGGACGTCTGCAGATCCCAGATGCGGACGCCGGCGAGATCGACATCGGCCGCGACGTCGGTGCCGATGGCGACGCGCTCCCCGTCAGGGCTGAAGGTGATCGAGCCCAACTCCGTCGCGTCGTGCAGCACGACGAGTTCCCGCCCGTCCCCGGCGTCCCAGAGGCGCGCGGTGTGGTCCCCGGCGACCGTTGCCAGGCAGGTGTTGTCGTGGGAGAGCGCCACGCCGGTCACCGGGTCGTCGGAATCCCTTGAGTGTCGCACCCGGCGGATCTCCCGGCCGTCCGCCACCCGCAGCACCACCGGCATGCACCGAGCACACACCCGCCGGCGCGGCCACGCTGCCTGATCCCGGACAGTGCCCGATGGGTGACGGAGTCGCCGACCGTGCCGGGTGCTCAACGACCGGTGGACGGCGCCGGCCGTGCCTGGTCGAACAAGGCGATGATGCGGCGCCCGAGGGCGGCCCACTCGCCGGCGGCGGACCGCAGCTCCTGCTCAACTGAGGCTCGCTGCTCGGCCTCGAGTTGCGCCTGCGCCTCCAAGCGGGCGAACTCCTTGTGCAGTTCGGCGACTCGTTGCCGCGCGATCTCGTCGACGCGGCCGGACAGCTGCTCCTCCAGCGCGGCGAAGTACTCGTCCACCCGACCGAACCGGCCCTCGCCCAGCTCGACGGCGAAGTAGAACTGCTGTACCTCGTGGATGACCGTGCGGAGGTGCTGCTCCAGCTGTGACCGGGCGGCCTTCGCCCGGGCCGCGCCGGTGGTCTTCCAGCCACGGCTCATCGCCCAGAGCGCCCCTCCGGCCGCGGGGATGAGCACCAGCGGCGATCCGATGACGCTGAGCGCGATGGCGGCCACGGTGTAGATCGGCATCACGTAGCCGTAGGACGCGCGGATCCGCTCGAACACCGCGTTCTCCACGGCGGCGAACTCTGATCGTGCGACCGTGCCGGTCAGGTAGTCCTCGGCGAGCACAGTGTCCGCGTCGGCCAGGAAAGGGGCCAGGATCGCCGCGTACCGCTCACCCGTCACCCTGGTCACCCGCGCCCACTCGTCGGCAGCCGCAGCGGTGACCAGCGCGCCCAGTTCGGCGCCGAGGCGGTTCGCCGCGTCCACCGAGTCCACCTCGTCGATGCGTTTCTGCATCACCGCCCATATCGCCCCGGCTGGACCGAACGACTCACGGAAATCCTGTTTGCCCAGCATCGTCACCCGGCGGGTCTCGGTCAGCATGGCTGCCCGGCGGCCGCCGCTCTCGCCCCACTCCCCGGCGAACCGGCGCCAGCGCTTGTCGACGTCCTCGCGCCGATCACCGTTCTGGTCGCCGGTCAGCGATTCCAGGCGGGCCTGCAGCATCCGCTCGCCGACCACCTGATGGTTCGCCGCGACCACCAGCGTGTCGGCCGCGCGGGGCATCGCGCACATGTCGTCGATGAAGTCACGCAACGCCTTCGCCAGCTCCGGATAGCGGCTGACGAACAGCAGCGCGTCCGGCTCCGGGCTGGTGGCGGCCGACAGCAGGTTGCGGCTCGAGACCGGCCACACCCGCGCCCGCGGGAGCCGGTCGCCGAAATGTTCGGCGATGATCTGCTCATTGCGGCGCAACGCCTGCTCCCACACGTCCCGGCTGTGCTGGTCGATCTTCGTCTGGATGAAGAAGATCCGCGGCGTGATCTCCAGGACCGACTCAAGCAGGGCGATCTCCTCCCGGCCGAGTGGGTGGCCGGCGTCGATCGCGAAGACCACAGCATCCGCGTACGGCAGAAAGCCCCGGGTCATCTCGGCATGGGCGGTGTAGAGCGACCCGAAACCGGGGGTGTCGAAGACGACCACACCGTCCGGCAGGAACGAGCCGGGGACGTCGACCTCGATCCACCGGATGTCCGCGACCGTCGCACCGGCTCCCTCGCCGCGATCCGCCGCCGCCTGCGAACCGTAGCGCGCCAGGTCGGCCCGGCCGATCACTTGCGCGGACCCGTCAGCGAACCGGAGCCGGAAGCCCTCCCGCTCAGCCGCACGCACCCGGAAGACCCGCATCGTCGCGGCGTCCAGGTCGACCGGCAGGTACTCGGCGCCGATCATCGCGTTCACGAACGTGCTCTTCCCCGCCTTGACCAGGGCGAGCAGGGCGACCGCGAAGGTGTCCTCCGCGAGCTTGTCGCGCAACGCCAGCAACAGATCCGGCGCGGCCGGCAGGTCGAACTCGGCGGACCGTGCGACGAGATCGTCGACCACCGAGACGGTACCGGCAGCGGTCTCGTTCATCATTCCTCCAGGCGTACGCGGGCCCGGCGCAACACTCGTCGCCCGACCGCGAAGCCGGGGCTGAGCACCTCGGCGATCCGGCCGGCGCCGCGCGGGGGCCGGCCGACGGTTGCATGCCGGCGCCGCTGATATGCGCCCGTGCCGTCGATCACCTCGACGCCGGAGCGCTGCAGGATCTCGGCGAGTCGCAGCATCACGTGCTCGGCGAGCAACCGGTCCGGCCCGTCGCCGGCCCGGTCCAGCTCGTCGACCAGTTCCACGGTGTCCTCGACGAGCGCCATCCAGGTCCCGGGCTCCGGGCGTCGATCCGGTCGCAGCCGCTTCAACAACGACATCCCGGAAACGTACGCCTCCGCGACCGAACGGTTACTGACAGTGTCGCAGACTGTACAGCTGGCCATCATCGCGATATGTGCAGGTGAGACTGGGAGCCATGGCGATGCTCGGTGTGGACTTCGGCACGTCCAACAGCTCCATGGCGGGCCCGGCCGGCGCCGGCGGTCCGGTCCGCACGGTGCCCGACGCCCAAGGCCTGGACAAAACGCCGTCAGTCGTCTATTTCGGATCGGACGAGACGCTGGTCGGCGCCGAGGCGCTGGACGTGCTCGCCGACGCGGCCGGTGACCCGGACGAGCAGGGGCGGGTGGTGCGCAGCATCAAACGGCGCCTGCTGTCCCCGCCGCGGATCGCGCTGCCGGACGGGCGCACCGTCCGCCCGACGGAGGTCGCCACAGCGATCCTCGCCAAGCTGCGGCAGGACGCTGAACACACCCTCGGCGAGCCGATCGACCGGGCCGTGGTCACCCGGCCCGCCGTGTACGACGCGGACCAGCAGCGGGTGATCGCCGACGCGGCCGGTGACGCCGGGTTCGACCACTGCGAGCTGTACGAGGAGCCGTGCTCGGCTGCTCTCGCGTTCCAGCACGACGGCGGCCGGGTCGGCGACGGCGTGCTGGTCTACGACTTCGGCGGCGGCACCTTCGACGCGGCCGTGGTGGCCCGCGAGCCCGGCGACACGCGTTTCCACCTGGCGCTGGAGCCGGACGGCGACCCGAACTGCGGCGGGGACGACCTGGACCAGATCCTGTACGACTACTTCGACGACGAGGCGACACGGGTGGCCGGCCGGCCGATAAGCGGGCAGGAAGGCACGGTCGACGCAGCGTTCCTGCACATGTGCCGGCGCCGCAAGGAAAGCCTGTCGTCCAGCACGAGTGCCACGTTCAGCACGATGCTGGCCGGCGGGACGCGGTTCACCTCGACGATCGAGCGGGCCGCGTTCGAGGAGCTGATCGGGCCGCTGATCGAGCGGACCGTCCGGACGACGGCGGCGGTCGCCGAGCGGGCGGCGGGCGACGGCTTCCCGATCGACACGGTTCTGCTGGTCGGTGGTTCGTCCCAGCTGCCGCTGGTGCGCCGCCGCATCAAGGA
The DNA here is from genome assembly GCF_056134165.1 of Actinoplanes sp. 13. NCBI lineage: Bacteria > Bacillati > Actinomycetota > Actinomycetes > Micromonosporales > Micromonosporaceae > Actinoplanes > Actinoplanes sp. 13. The sequence continues at coordinate 198,324 of NZ_JBVYOQ010000001.1, forward strand.
GGCGCTGGGCATCGCGCCGCAGACATGGCGACACCGCGATCTGGCGGTCGCCCTCGGCGCGGCCCATCACGCCGCAACGCTGTGGCCCCGACGTTCCCGTCGCACGACCGTCACGCCGCCGGCCTCCGAACCGACCAGGGCCGCACACAGACGACCGCACGACAAGCCCATGAAGAGGAGGAACGGACCGGCCTTCGTGGCCGACGTGGCCGTCCCCGGAGTCATCAAGTGTCTTGCGGTCAACGCGCGGGGAACACTGGCAGCCGTGGGCAGTGACGAGATGCGCGCCTTCGTCATCGACCTCGGCAAGCGCAAGGTCCTCACGTCGATCGCCTATCCGGTGAACACGGTGCAGAGCCTCATCCGCCTCGGACGCACGGCACACCTGCTGAAATCGGTCCGCGGCATCGACTTTCACCCGGACGGCCGGACGATGGTGACGGCCGGCGACGGACTCATGACTCGCTTCTGGAACGTGCGCGACGGCTCCCAGGCCGGGTCCGCGTTCAGCGGCGGCAACATCGGCGACATCCGTTACAGCCCGGACGGCAAGTTCATCGTGACGGCCTACCAGTTCGGGAGTGACGTGTTCGTCGACGACCTGGCGACGAAGGCGCGACGCCACAGTTTCACGATCAGCGGGCTTGGGCGGCGCGCTCTCGCGCTCGGCGACCGGATCTACACGCTGTCCAGCACCGAGCTGGTGGTGCGAAACGCCGGCAGCGGCGCAACCATCCGGACGATCAAGTGCGGTCCCGGCGCGGAGGACCTCGCGGTCGCGGGAAAGTTCGCGGTCGTCAGCCGAGGTCCTGGTGTCACCACCTACGACCTGGATACCGGCCGCCAGATGCGCCTGGTCAAGGGCCGCCACGGCGCGGTTGCGACGAGTGCTGACGGCCGCTGGGTGGCAGCGGCTCAGGGGAAGACCGTCAAGGTGTGGGACACCACCTCGGGCACCCTGCACTGGACGAGCCCGCCACAGACGTTCGAGCCCGGCCCGAGGCTCGTCTTCGATCCCGGCGGCACGTTGCTACTGGTGCCGGTCCTCGACACCCTTCGCATCCTGCGGCTCTGACTCGTCGAGATCCTCCAGAAGCAGCCCCAGTCGCACGTACGCGCGGTCGGCCACGCGGTGCCGTGCCGAACCCCGGCGCACGCTGTCCCGGAGTGTCCGCCAGCGAACCTGAGCCTGTGCACAAGCGGCCATCTCGACGTTGCCGCGCAGGCGGCGGGCGGGCTCCGGGCCGTACATGCCGAGCAGCACGCGCAATTCCGCGGCCTCCTCGTCGGTGAACGCCGACCGCTCCTCCTCCATCGCCTGCAGCGCGCTGAAGTCCTCATTGTCCTCTTCCAGTCGGCGCAGCAGCCGGGTGAGCCGCAGCTCGATCTGCTGCCACTCGGATTCATGCGGAACCGAGCGTTCGGCGTCCGCGAGCCGGTCGGCCAGGTAGTCGCGCAGCTCGTCGCCGCCGGGCACATCACCGGCCAGAGTCACGAACCGTTGCAGCCGCGCCGCTTCGGCCGCCGCCCAGCGGCGCCGCGGCATCAACGTGTCGAACCACAAGCTCCGGAGCAGGCGCCGGGCGTCCACCAGAATGCGGTAGCAGCGCAGCAACGTCGCACGCTGCAGGAAGTGGTCACGCAGGATCCGCCGTAGCGCGGAGAAGCCCGCGATCGCCTCCAGCCGGTCAAGCAGTTCCGCGGTGGTGCCGTCCTGTGCGATCACCGAGGCGAGGGTCGCGAACACCCGCCATTCGCCAGGCACCGCCGCTCGCAGGGCCCGCCGGTCCGCCGCGCTCAGCGGGCAGCCGGATGGCTCGTACCCGCAGAAGAGTTCTTCGTTCTGCAGCAGGAGATCACGGTGAGCGTCGCTCATCCGGCGCAGCGCGGCCGCCAGCTCGGCGAGCTGCTCGCCAGAGATGCGGTCTATCGCCCGCGCCAGCCCGGCCGACACCGGGACCACCGTGTTGAGCTGGGCGTCGAGTTGTCCGGCGATCTTTGCGGCCAGTTGATCGCGGCGGTCCAGCAACTCGTCACTCAGGTCGACCTTGGCGATCACCCCGATCGCGTTCATCGCCCGGGCCCGGCCCTTGCTCACCGCCGCGAACTGCTCCAGCATCTGCTGATCGCCGGTTCGCGCGACCGCGCCGACCAGGTAGATCATCGCGTCCGCGGCCTCGTGGATGCGCTCGGTCTCGGCGTCGTGCCGTTCGCGCAACTCCCGCACCAGGTTCAGGAAGTCCTCGGTCCGGGTGATGTGCTCGGTCACCGTCGCGCCGGTACCGGGCGTGTCCACCAGCGTGATACCGCGCAGCAACGGGCTCGGCGAGAGGTACTCCAGCCGTTCGATGCCGTTGGCGCGTTCCAGCGTCGCCGGGTCCACCCCCTGCAGCGAGGCGAGGAACTGGGCGCTCTCCTCGGTGACCCGCCCGCCACGCCAGTGACAGCGCACCGGATAGCCGGGGCGGGGCGCGCCGGAGACGAAATGGTTGATCGTGGCCGTGGTCTCCGTGTTGCCGACGACCGCGAGGTCGTCGCCGAGCAGCGCGTTGACGAACCGGCTCTTCCCGGCGTTCACCGCGCCGACGGTGGCGACGGTGCACGGCTGGCCGACCTGCGTGGCAAGCCGGCGCAACCCCTCGACCGCGCTCCCCGTGCCGTCGAACCTTGCCAGCGCGGCCACCGCCGCATCGAGAACCTCAGTGGTCGCCTCCTCGACGCCGGTCATCTACACGCCGGTCCAGTCGGCGTCGGCGTCGCCCGGTTCGTGGTGCTGTGGGGGCTCGGGCGGCGAGGACGCCTCGAACTCGCGCAATCGGCGCGCGGTGTCGTCCAGATCCTGGATCGCGAAGAGGTCACCCATCTCGCCGATCGTGGCGAGCCGCACCTCGCGGTCGGTGATGTCCGATCCGGACGCGCTGATGACGTCTTTCGTCTTCTTCATCGACGGCTCGATCAAGTCGTCGTTGAGCGACACCGACCCGCGGCCCGCGACCTGCGCCTTCAGTGCGGCGGTCCGGGCGTTGTCACCGTCACCCTCGTCATGCGTCTTCGGCTTGGCGACGGTCGGCCGGTCGACGCGCAGTGTGGTGCTCTTCTGGTAGTTGTTGCCGTCGACCCATTTCTGCCGCTCGTCGTCCCACCGCTCGTCGAAGTCGGAACGCCCGGTCTGCGGGTTGCGGGTGATGAGCCGCATCTGGGCGTGCGGCACGATGTGCTCGTTCTCGGTGATCCGCTTGTCGCCCTCGTACTCCGCCGGGGCCTGCCGATTCATGGCCGCGATGTGCCCCAGCCGTTCGCGATCTCGCAGCGACTCGAGCTGCAGTTGGTCGTTCGCCGCGGCCGCGTCCCGCGCACGCCCCAGATCCTGCTGCACGAGCTCGAGCCGTCCGGCCCGGGCCGCGGCGAGCGCGTCCCCCAGGTGCCGGTTGGTGTTCGCCAAGCCGGCTGCTTTCGCGGCGACACCGGCCGCGGTCAGATGCTCCGCCGCGGCGGCCGCGTCCTGAGCTTCGACAGCGGCCGCGGCCTGCGCGAGCCGACGATCAACTTCGCCCTTGGCGTACGCCGCGTCCAGCAGCTTCTCCTTCTGCAGAGCGGCGCTCGCCTGCTCTGCGGCACCTTGCTTCTCGGCCAGCATCTTCTCCTGCTGCGCGTCCCCGGCGTCCCCGGCCGTTTGCTGTTTGGCGGCGAGGGACTTTTCCACCTGATCTTTTTCGGCCTCTTCCTCGGCGCGGGCGCGGTTGGTAGCACCGGTTCGGAAGCGGCGCGCATTTATCTTCAAGTTCTGCAGCCGGAGGGCCGCCTTCGCGTCATCGAACCGGTCGGCCTCAACCCTGGCATTGGCCCGCTGCGCCTCGTGCAGCGCGTCCACGGCCTCGGCCGACGCATGCTCCACCGCGTCGAGGCGCGCGGACGCCTGCTGCTCGCCGACACGGGACTGCTCCACCGCCTGAGCCGAGAGTTCCTTGTTGCGGTGCGCCCGCTCGACGGCATCCGACGAGCCCGACGCCGTGGCGCCCCGGACCGCATCGTGCGATGCCCGGCTCACCTCACCGGACCGCTGCAGGGCCTCGAAGCGGGCCTCGCCGGCCTCTCCCGCCCGGCGTGCGGTTTCCGCCCGGGCCGCCCCCTGCAGTTGATCGTTGCGCTGGTCGTTGTCCAGCCGCGCCGCCGAGTCCTGTGCCTGGCGTTGCTGCGCCGCCCTGGTCTGTTCGACGATCTGGGTGGCTCGTTGCGTGTCGACCCGGGGCTGGTCCGCCACCGGTGACGCCGAGCCCGAGCCTCCGGCGCCCTGGACACGGCCCAGGTCGGCCCGTTCTTTCCGATCCTCGATCTGCTCGGCGGAACGTTTCTGCTGCTCCAGATTGCGCTCCACGGCCGCGTCGGACGCCTCCTGGGAGGTTCGTTGCGTTTCGAGCCGTGCCTCCTCGGCCTGCCGGCTGGCCTCACGGACGCTCGGGTCCGGCGCGTTCTTCGCCGTGGACGAGGTCGGCGACGGCGGCGGATCAGGCGGCTTCTCGTAGGGCGGCGGCTTCGGCGGCGGCGGCTTCGGCGGCGGTTCCGGCTCCGGCCGTGGCGCGACGGGCTTGATCGGATCAGTCACGACAATCACCTGCTATCGGCAAGCGCCGCCCAGCACCCGGACTGGCCTCGGCGGCATAACCGCGAGCATGGCCATCCCACCCGCGCCGTTCAACGCCCCCGCACAAACCCGACAGCTGAGCCGACCCCGCTCACAACCGCGACCGTGACAGCGCCCACGTACCTTCCCAGCAACCACTCACTCAGAGGCGGCCGGCAGAGGGGGTGCGGGTGGCGAAGCCCCCGCTGCGCGCGACGAAGTCGCGCTAAAAGGACGAGGCGGCCAGGTCAGCGCATTTTGCTGACACAGGCCGCCGCCGACTCGTGGGCGATACTGGGATCGAACCAGTGACCTCTTCCGTGTCAAGGAAGCGCGCTCCCGCTGCGCCAATCGCCCGGGTAAAACCTCGTTCGAGACGAGGTGGAGACGGGATTTGAACCCGTGTACACGGCTTTGCAGGCCGTTGCCTCGCCTCTCGGCCACTCCACCGAGGTGGCCCCGATGTGGCGGGCCGATCCGAGCGGACGACGGGATTCGAACCCGCGACCCTCACCTTGGCAAGGTGATGCGCTACCAGCTGCGCTACGTCCGCGTGTCGCCCGGCTTCCCCGGCGACGCAGGAAACATTAGCCGGTCGCCGGGTCGCACGCCAAACCGGGGTACCCCGGCGTGTCGTGGGCAGCCCGATCCGGGGCGCGGTTGGATGGGCGGATGGAGATCCGGCGGATCAACGCGGCCGAGCGGCCGGAGACGATCTTTCCCCTGCAGGCGTACGCGTTCAAGCCGTCACCGTGGCCGGCCGACGACGTGGAGGCGTACCGGCGGCGGACGCGGTTCTTCGAGTCGGCGGTGACGTTGATCGCCGAGGAGGGCGGGGAGACGCTGGCCGGGGTGGCGGCGCTGCGGATGCGGCAGAACGTGCGGGGTGTGGTGCACGACATGGCCGGCGTGGCGTCGGTGGCGACGCACCCGTCGGCACGCCGGCGCGGGCTGGTGCGGGAGCTGCTGACGCGGCTGTTGCGGCAGACCCGGGAGGAGGGGTGCGCGGTGAGCGCGCTCTATCCGTTCCGGCCGAGTTTCTACGCGAAGTTCGGCTTCGTCGGAATTCCCCGTCGCCGCACGACGACGTTCGCCCCGGAGGGGCTCAGCGAGCTGCTGCGACGCGACTTGCCGGGCACGGTCACCCGCCTGCCGATGACGGAGGCCTTCCAGTCGTACGACGATCTGACGCGCCGCCTCGTCTCGGAGCGGCACGGGTTCGCCGTGTTCGACGCGACGCGCACCGCGGAGTTCCGGGACGACCGGCTGTGGGTGGCGGTGGCCGAGTCGGGTGGTGAGGTGGTCGGCGCGGTGCGTTACCGGATCGACGGGCACGGGCAGAGCCTGATCGGCGACGATCTGCTGACCACCGGGCCGCTGGGCCGGGCGTTGTTGTTGCGGTTCCTGGCCGGGCACGTCGATCAGGTGGCCCGGATCAAGCTCACCGTCGGGGTGGACGACGTGCCGGAGTTGTGGGGCACCGACCTGTCCGCGGTCACCGAGGGCCGGGTCGACTATCCGCGGGACAACGCCCCGATGGCCCGGGTGTTGACCGTGCCCGCGCTGGCCGGCAGCCGGGTCGGCGCCGGCGACGTGACCGTGGAGATCACCGGGGACGCATTGATCGGCGGGGTCTGGCGGCTGGCGGCCGAGGACGGCCGGCTGGTCGTCAGCGAGGGCGGCACACCGTCCGCGACGCTCACGGCGGCCGGCTTCAGTGGCTTGGTCTACGGCGTCCTGGACCCGGTGGAGGTCCTGACCCGCGGGCTGGGAGAGCTGACGGCGGACGCGATCGGCCCGCTCGGCACGCTGTTCCCGCGCCGCCTGCCCTACCTGTTCGCCGACTTCTAAAAACCGCGTGTGAACTTGCGGCTCGAATCGAGCCCGAAGTTCACACACAGGATCCGGCCAGGGCGCTACGTCCTGGCCGAGCAAGCGTGTGAACTTGCGGCTCGAATCGAGCCCGAAGTTCACACACAGGTCTGGGCGCTAGGGGGTGGCGATGGGGAGGCCGGGTGAGGTGAAGGCGCGGCCGTCGTCGGTGACCGCGGCCGACTCGTACCCCTCGTCGATCCGCTTCGCGAGCCAGTCCAGGCCGTGCGGGCCCATGGCCAGCGCCGCGGTCGCATAGGCGTCCGCCACCGCGAGGTCCGGCCCCACCACGGTCACCGACCGCAGGCCGTGAGCCGGTTCGCCGGTGCGGGGATCGATCACGTGCGCCCCCCGCTCGTAGACGCCGGAGGTCGCCACCGCGCCGTCGGTCACCTCGAGGACCCAGCTCAGCTTGTCGGCCTCCCACGGGTGCCGGACACCGACCCGCCAGGGCCGTCCGCCGGGCCCGGCGCCGCGCATCCGGAGGTCGCCGCCCGCGGCGAGGAAGTGCCGCGTCGACCCGGCCTCGGCGAGACGCTGCGAGGCCACCTCGACCGACCAGCCCTTCACATAACCGGAGGGGTCGAGCGGCCCGCCGGCGTACGCGTCGAAGTAGCCGTCGGTGTCCCGCCACAGGTCGGCGCACCGGTCCAGAACCAGGCGCAGGTCGGCCGAGCAGTCGTCGAGGGTGATCTCGCCACGCCGGAAGCGGCACACCTCACTGTCGTCCTTGTAGGTGCTGAACCGCGCGTCCACCTCGTGCAGCCAGGCGCACGTGGCGGTGACGAGATCGGTGAGCCGGGCCGGCGGGAGGTCATCGGCCAGTTCGATGCTCACGACCGTACCCATGACCTGTTCGACGTGGCGCACGGAAAGTGACCTTACGCGCCGGCCTTGTCCAGCGCCGCCTGGAGGGACTCGACGTACGACTCGCTGGTGAAGGTCGCGCCGCTGACCGCGTCCACGTCGGCGCTCTGTGCCGCCAGCGTGGCCTGGCTCAGCTTCTTCACCGCGTTCGGGTTGATGGTGCCGCTGAAACCGCTGGTCGGGTACGACGCGTCGGCCGCGCTGACCTTGCCCCCGCTGACCTTGATGGTCACCTGGATGGTGCCGTAGGGGTTCTGGACGGCCTTGCCCTTGTAGGTGCCCGCCTTGAGGCCGGCCTCCTCCTGCTCGGCCTCCTTCTCCTGACCGCCGTTGCCCTTCTTGTTGTTCGCCGGCTTCTTGGTGGCGGTGGCCTCCGGTTCGGCGGCCTCCTCCTTACCGGCGTCGCCGGCCTGCTCCTTCTCCTGCGAGACCGGCGCGGTGGCGATCGGTGCGTCCGGCGGCTGCACGCTGAGGCGCACCCCGAGGATCAGAGCGGCGCCGGTGAGGGTGCCGACAGCTGCTGCGGTACTGCGTCGCATCGCGAAAACTCCCGAGAGTAGGGGCGGTCAGAACTCGAACGGGTCGAGGTGGAGCTGGCTGTCCGGCACGTCGAGCTGGCGCAGCGTGCCGACCGCCGCGTTCACCAGCCCGGGCGGGCCGCACAGGTAGACGTCGCGCCGGTTCACGTCCGGCACCAGGCCGCGCAGGCCTTCGGGGGTGAACAGCCGGGCCGGGCCCGGGTCGGTGCGCGAGCCGACGATGTAGCGCACCCAGGCGTCCCGCTGCTCGGCCAGTTCCTCCAGCTCGGCGCGGAAGACCAGCTCCTCGGGGCGGCTCGCCCGGTAGATCACGATGGTGTCCGGCGGCATGTCCTCGAGCAGCGCCCGGATCGGCGCGATGCCGCTGCCGCCGGCGATCAGCAGCGCCCGGCGGCGGGTCCGCCGCTGGGCGGTGAAGGTGCCGAACGGCCCCTCGGCCCAGACCGGGGTGCCGGGCCGCATGGTGGCCAGCTTGCGGGTGTGCCCGCCGGCGATCGTGACGGTGAGCCGCAGCCACTGCGAGTTGGGGGCGGCGGAGAGCGAGAACGGGTGCGACTGCCACCAGCCGTTGGCGGTCAGGAAACGCCACCGCATGAACTGGCCGGCCTGGGCGGGCAGCCGGTCGAGCCGGTTGCCGTCGATGTAGATGGAGAACGTGTTGGCGCCCTCGCCGACCACCTCGGCGACGGTGAACCGGTGCCGGACGTTCAGCCAGAGCGGCTCGACGATCCGGCCCCAGATCAGGGCGGCCAGGGTCAGCGCGCCGAGGGCGGGCCAGAACACCGAGGCGAACTTGCCGCTCATGTCGGCGCCGGCCGCCATCTGGTGCCCGTAGCCGAGCAGCAGGACGCCGTAGCTGGTCAGGTGGATCAGGTGCCACAGCTCGTACGGCAGGCGGTTGCGCATGAACCGGATCGAGACGACCGCGATCAGGACCAGCATGCCGGTCGCCACGGTCGCGCTGATCATCTCGGGGAACGTGGTGATCACGGTCCAGGCCTGGTCGACCACGCCGGTGTCGGCGGTCAGCGCATATCCGTAGACGATGAAGACGATGTGCGCGACGACCGCGGTGAGCAGCGAGGTGCCCAGCCAGCGGTGCCAGATCAGCAGGTCCCGGGAGCCGACCCACTCCTCCAGCCAGGAGACCCGGCTCATCATCAGCAGCTGGATGAAGAGCAGGTAGCCGCCGATCAGGCCGGTGATCCGCCCGGCGGCGAGCATCAGCGACGTGGTGTCGCTGACCGCGCCGGCCTGGGTGTTGAACAGCCAGAGCGCGACGCTGGTGGCCAGCCCGGAGATGAACAGCAGCACGACCAGGAGCCGGTTGCCGCTGGTGGCCTCGGCCGGCGGGCGGTCGTCCGGGATCGGCACGCCGGTGCCGGCCTGCCAGCCGCTCGAGTCGTCGGGCGACTCGACCACGATGTCGCTGCGCCGGTAGGGGTCGGCCGGCTCGAACGAGGCGTACTGGTCGGACGGGGCGCTCGACCACGCCGGTGGGGACGGGTTGTCCCAGCTCGGGCGCGTGTCGTCCCGGAGGTCGGCGAAATAGCCGTCGTCGTCGGGCAGCTCACGCTGGTCCTGGAAGGCCGGTAGGGCCATCGTCCTCACCTGCTCAGCAGTCGTCTCACGGCGTCTGCCACCCCTGCGGCTGACGTGACGGCCCGGTCCGCGGAAAGTGCCGTCAGGATGGGGTACGCGTGGGACCGCCGGTTGGCTCAACCCGATGCGGAAAATTCCGCGCAGCGGGACCGGGATAGGTTCTGCGGGTGGGTCCGGAGGAAGCGGAGATGGTCACGGTGGTCGGCGTCGGCGCCGGCGGATGGGCCGACCTTTCTGGTACGAGCCAGAGCGCGCTGACCACCGCCGGGGTGATCTTCGGCAGCTCCCGTCAGCTCGCCCTGTTACCGGAATCGATCGTCGCCCGCCGGGTCCCGTGGCCGTCTCCCCTGGTGCCGGCCCTGCCGGGGCTGCTGGAGGCCGAACGGGACCGGGTGGTGTGCGTGCTGGCCAGCGGCGACCCGATGTTCCACGGGATCGGCGCCACGCTGGTGCGGCTGCTCGGCCCGGAGCGGGTCCGGGTGCTGCCGCATCCGTCCTCGGTCTCGCTGGCCGCGGCCCGGATGGGCTGGGACCTGGCGACCGCCGAGGTGGTGAGCCTGGTCACCGCCCCGGTGCCCACGCTGGCGCGACGGCTCGGCCCGGGCCGGCGCCTGCTCGTCCTGGCAGCCGGCGCGCAGACCCCGGCCGAGGTCGCCGAACTGCTCCGGGCACACGGCTATGGCTCGTCCGCGATGACCGTTCTGGAACAGCTGGGCGGCCCGGCCGAACGGGTGGTGACCGGCACGGCGAGCGACTGGGCGACGCCGGCGGGCGACCCGCTCAACGTGATCGCCGTGCACTGCGGCGACGGGCCGGCCACCTCGTGGGTGGCCGGTCTGCCCGATGACGCGTACGTCTCGGACGGCCAGCTGACCAAGCGGGAGGTCCGCGCGGTCACGCTCGCCGCCCTGTCCCCCGCGCCCGGGCGGCTGCTCTGGGACGTCGGCGCCGGGTCCGGCAGCATCGGGATCGAGTGGATGCGCAGCCACCCGTCCTGCCGGGCGGTCGCCGTCGAGTCGTCCGCCGACCGGATCGCCACCATCACCACCAATGCCGCGGCCCTGGGCGTGCCGGGCCTCCAGGTGGTGCACGGCCGGGCGCCGGAGGCCCTGGACGGGCTGCCGGCGCCCGACACGATCTTCATCGGCGGCGGCCTGACCCGCGACGGCGTCCTGGACCGCTGCCTGGCAGCGCTGCGCCCGGGCGGCCGGCTGGTGGCCAACGCGGTGACCGTCGAGTCCGAGGCCGTGGTCGCCGCGGCGTACGCGAAGCACGGCGGCGAGCTGACCCGCCTCACCGTGCAGCGCGGATCCCCGGTCGGCGGGTTCACCGGCTGGCGTTCGTTCATGCCCGTCACGATCTGGTCGGTGGAGCCACGATGACCGTTCACTTCATCGGCGCCGGTCCCGGCGCCGCGGATCTGATCACCCTGCGCGGGCACCGCCTGGTCGCCGCGGCGCCGGTCTGCCTGTACGCCGGCAGCCTGGTGCCCGCCGAACTCCTCGAGGCGTGCCCGCCGGGCGCACGGAAGGTGGACACCGCGAAGCTCACCCTCGACGAGATCGTCGCCGAGATGGTCACCGCCCACCGGGCCGGGCACGACGTGGCACGCCTGCACTCCGGTGACCCGTCGGTGTTCAGCGCGGTCGCCGAGCAGATGCGCCGGCTCGACGCCGCCGGAGTCCCCTACGACGTGACGCCCGGCGTCCCGGCGTTCGCCGCGGCCGCCGCGTCGCTGAGCCGGGAACTCACCGTGCCCGAGGTGGCCCAGACGGTCATCCTGACGCGCACCGCGGAACGCGCCACCGCCATGCCGCCCGGTGAGGACCTGGCCACGCTCGGCGCCAGCCGGGCCACCATGGTGCTGCACCTCGCGGTTCAGCGGATCGACGCGGTGGTGGCCGAGCTGGTCGGCAACTACGGCGTGGACTGTCCGGTCGCGGTGGTGGCCCGGGCCAGCCGGCCGGACGAGCTGATCGTCCGCGGCACGCTCGGCGACATCGCGGCCCGGGTCACCGAGGCCGGGATCAGGCGGACCGCGGTGATCGTGGTGGGCGCCGCGCTGACCGCGGGACAGTTCCCGGACAGCCACCTCTACTCGGCGGACCGCTGCCGGTCATGAGGACGGAGCGGGCCAGGCCATGAGGGCGGAGCGGACCGCTGCCGGTCATGAGGACGGAGCGGGCCAGGCCATGAGGGCGGAGCGGGGCCGGCGGTGAGGGTGCTGCTGCTCGGCGGGACGGCGGAGGCGCGCCGGCTGGCCGGTCTGCTGGTCGCGGACGGGCACACCGTGGTCAGCTCGCTCGCGGGACGAACCTCGGATCCCCTGCTGCCCGCCGGGGACGTGCGGATCGGCGGCTTCGGGGGCGTGGCCGGGCTGACGGCCTATCTGCGGGACGAGCGGATCGACGTGGTCGTCGACGCGACACATCCGTTCGCGAGCCGGATCACCGAGCATGCCGTGGCGGTTTGCGGTGCTTTGCGCGTACCGCTGCGAATGTTGCGAAGGCCCGGCTGGACCGCCGCCCCGGGCGATGTGTGGCACCGCGTCGCGTCGCTGGACGAGGCAGCGACGCTGCTTCCGCGGCTCGGCCGGCGGGTCTTCCTGACGACCGGCCGGCAGGGCCTCGCCGCGTTCGCCGGGCTGGACGGGTGCTGGTTCCTGGCGCGCTCGGTCGAGCCGCCGGGAGAGCCCGCGCCCCGGCGGCTGGAAGTGGTGCTGGACCGCGGGCCGTTCACCGTGGCGGCGGAGCGGCGACTGATGGCCGGGCACCGGATCGACGTGCTGGTGACGAAGGACAGCGGCGGATCGGACGCGAAGCTGGTCGCGGCCCGGGAGCTGGCGATCCCGGTGCTGATGGTGGACCGGCCGCCGGTGCCGGCCGGCACGCCGAAACTGTCCACACCGGAGGAAGTCGCTTCCGCGTTGCGCCGGCGGACGGAAAATTGACACCGGACTGAGCCTGCGCGGGCGGCCAGTTCGGTGCGACGCTCGAATCATGTCGGTCCGCGCGCTGCCTGGCGAGCTGAACGCCGTGCGTGCCCTGGTGGCCGGCGGGCTGGCCGAGGTGCGGAACGGAACAGGTGATCCGAGCCAGTTCTGGATCCGCTCGGCCCGCGTCCGCCTGGCCGCGGTGGACGAGGTCCTCGTCGAGGCCGCCGGCGTCGTGGCGACGCCGGTCCGGGTGGCCGCCGGGACGCTCGCGTCGTTCGGTGCGGTGGCGCTCACCGCGGCCCTGGCCCGCTTCGCCGGGCTCGGACCGGGCGGCGTGCTGGTCGTGCTCGGCCTGCTGGCAGCGGCCGCGCTCCTGGTGGCGCCGGCGGCGGGCCGGCGGTTCCGGATCGCGTTGGGGCGCCGGCGACTCGCGCGTGCCGGGATGCCACCGGAGACCCGCAGGCCGGGCGGCGCGGACGCTCCCGCCGGACTGAGCGCGGGCACTCCCGCCGGGCTGGGCGCGGGCACTCCCGCCGGGCTGGGCGCGGGCACTCCCGCCGGACTGGGCGCGGGCACTCCCGCCGGACTGGGCGCGGGCACTCCGGCCGGGCTGATCGTCGTGCCGGAGTCGCTGGAACTGGCCCGGGTGCGGCTGGTGTCGGCGACCCTGCGGCACGTCGGGACCGGGCGGTGGACGATGCCGCGACTGCGGCCGGCCGCCCGCAGCGATCCCACGGTGCGCCGGCTCGCCCACGCCGATCTGCTGCTCTGCCAGGCGATCGACTGCCTGGAGCGCTATCTGGACGATCTCGCGAAGGGGTGGCCGTGAGGCGGGACGACCCGTTCGCCGGCGGCGTCGCGCCCCGGCTGTGGCGCATCGACCGGGAACTGGCGGCGGCGCTCCTCGACGCGCAGTGCCGGGACTGGATCGCGGAGCGGCCGGACCGGGTGGGTTTCGCACGGCTGGGGCAGGCCCGGCACGAGGTGGGCACGGCAGCCCGCCGATACCGGGTGCTGCGGATCCGGTTCGCGCCGGTGCTGCCGGCCCTGGCCGGCGTGACGGTCTTCCTGCTCCTGCGGACAGACGATCCGGTGCTGCTCGGTCTCGCCGCGGTGGCCGGCTTCTGGGCCGCTCTCGCCGTCCGGGCGGGCGCCCGGCTGATCCGGCGCCGGGATGCCCGGCCGGAGGCGGCGCCGATCGACGACCCTTACCTCTATGCCGGTCTGCGCCGGCGGATCGAGACCTGCGCGGTCGCCGCCCGGGGCAGCCGCTCGTACCGGCGGCGGCCGGCCGCGACCGACCTGGAGTACGCGCTGGGCTGGCTCGCCGCCGCCCAGGACGAGCTGCCCCGCCGAACGTGAGGGGGCGCGGTCGCGGTGGGAGGCCGCAAGGTTGTGTGTGAACTTGAGGCTCGAATCGAGCCCAGAATTCACACGCTAGGTCTTGGATTTGAAGGTGCTGCGGTACGCCTGGGGGGTGGTGCTGAGGCGGTGGCTGAAGTGGTGCCGCAGGGTCTGCGCGCTGCCGAAGCCGGCCCGCCCCGCGATCGCGTCGACGCCGAGATCGGAGTCCTCCAGCAGCTGGCGGGCCAGCAGCACACGCTGGGCGGTCAGCCAGTCGTGCGGGGTGGCACCGGTCTCGGCCCGGAACCGGCGGGCGAACGTGCGCGGCGCCATGTGCACGATCTCGGCCATGCTCTCCACGGTGTGCTCCCGGTCCAGGGTGCGCAGCAGTTGCTCGAGCAGCGGCTGCAGCGTCTCGCACGAGACCGAGGACATGATCGGCGACTCGATGAACTGGGCCTGGCCGCCGTCGCGGTGCGGCGGCACCACCATCCGCCGGGCGAGGGCGGCGGCGACCGCGGAACCCTGCTCCTCGCGGATCAGGTGCAGTCCACAGTCGATCGCCGCGGCGGTGCCGGCGCTGGTCACGATGTTGTCGTCGGCCACGTAGAGCACGCCGGGATCGACCTTCGCCTTCGGGAAGCGCTCGGCGAGCCGGTCGGTGTGCCGCCAGTGGGTGGTGCACCGCCGGTCGTCGAGCAGGCCGGCCTCGCCGAGGGCGAACGCGCCGGTGCAGACGCTCATCACCCAGGCGCCGCGCGCGTGCGCCCGGCGCAGGAGGTCGAGAATTTCGGCCGGCACCTCGCGGATGTCGTTGGGCACGACGACCACCAGGTCCGCCGTCTCGGCCGGCGTCAGATCGTGGCTGGGCGAGATGGAGAAGCCGGAATGGGTCTGCACGGGAGCGCCGTCCACACTGCACACGGCGAACTCGTAACTGGGCAGACCGTCCGCGGTGCGGTCGTAACCGAAGAGCTCGCAGAGGATGCCGAGCTCGAAGACCGCCACTTCGGGCATCGCGATGACCGCCACACTGCGCAACATGCCGCCACCCTACCCGGGGTTGGCAGTTTCTTGAAGATGTATGGCATATCTGCCACTGTCCTCCGGCCGTCCGCGGGACGAAGCTAGAGGCATGGAAATCGTGTTGCTTGTCTTCTTCGTCCTGATTCTGATCGCCTCGATGACCGGGCACACCGCCGACAGCCGGGACAGTGCCGACTGGAAACCCTCCGACAACGGGCGCCGGGTCTCTTGACCCGCCGCCCCACGATGATCGCCACTGAGAAACGCCACAGGCCGGCACCGACCATCGGTACCGGCCTGTCGCGTACGACAAGGGTCAGGCGCTCGCCGGGACCAGCCGGGGCAGCGCCATCTCCGGGCGCGCGGTGACCGCGCGCTCGCGCCGGGCGAAGAGCACGCCGCAGACGATCGAGGCGCTGGTGAGGCCGATCAGCGCGGACGCCCACACCGCCGGCTGACCGACGCTGAGCCCGTACCCCAGCCACGACGAACAGGCCGCGGCGGCGAGGCCCCAGCGCAGCGGCGAGAGCCCGGAAAGGTCCTGGTTCCGGTCGCGGAGCAGGGCGAGCGGCTGCGGGATCGCCGAGACGAACGACACGGCCGCCAGGACGGTGCCCAGAATGCCCGCGGCGCCGGCGCCGGTGACCTGCGGCAGAGCCGCCGCAGCGGCCGTGCCCAGCACCGCGAGCAGCACGCCACCGGCCAGGCCGGCACTGGCGGCCAGCGTCCGGCCGGAGCGCAGCCGCGGCTGGGTGACCATCAGCGCGACGAGGATCGACAGCCCGGTCAGCACGGTGACGCTGTTCGTCAGCACCTGGAAACGGTCACCGATCAGCAGCCCGTAGGTCACCCATCCGGCCGGCATCGCGACGCCCAGCATGCACGCGGTCGGCGACAGGCCCGCGGTGCGCCGCCGCACACAGGAGCGGTAGACCTGAGGCCACGCGATGGACATCGACAGGGCGGCTCCGAGGAGACCGAGGATGTGGGTAAGCATGATCCGTTTCCGGGTCGGGGTCGGGGTCCGGCCGGCGGATCCGTGATCCGCGGCCAGCGATCCGTTCGACCCGTCCCGGGGGCGCCTGACCCCATGCACCCGCACCGCACCCGGCCGCTCCGCACCCGCAACCGGCTCACGGCGTCACTGTGACCGCGCTAACTGCGCGGGTTCTTGCAGCTCAGAACAGAGCGGACACCTGGGCTGCCGCGAACTCCGGCGGATTTGGCACAGTGGACGCATGCTGACCGACGTGGACCTGCCCGCGCCCGGACTGCTGTGGACCCGCTGGGCGGCGTTGAGCACGACGTTCACCGGGCTCGGCCGCGCCGGAGTCTGGTCGATCGACGACCGCGGCGCCCGCCTGGACGACCGCCACCGGAGCTGGGCGCGGTTCGCGCTGCTCGACGGGCGGCGCGCCGTGCTGTTCGGGCAGCATCACGAGCACAGCGCCACCACCCGCGCCGACCCCCCGCTCGACCTGCTCACCGGCGCGCCGGACTGGCTGCCCTGGGCCGAGCTGGCCCCACTCGCCGAGGACGACGAACTGGGCTTCGTGATCTGGCACGAGAGTGGCCGGTGGTCCCGGGTGCGTTACCAGGACGGGCTCGGCGACGGCATGACCACGCTGCTCGCGCCGCTGCTCAGCACCGAGAACACGATCGTCGCTCTGGCGGGCGTGGTGACCGGGCCGGGCCGCCCGGAGCCACCCGAGCCGGCCCGGGTGGCCGGCGAGCGCCTGCTGAACGCCGCGGTGCGCGCCGACCTCACCCCGGGCCACCTGACCACCCTGCTGGGCCCGCTGACCGATCCCCCGCTGGACGCGGCGATGGCGATGGCCACCCGCGCCGGCCTGGTGCCCGGCAGCCGGGCGCCGCGCATCGCGCCCGGCCACCGCCCGCCGATGCGCCGGGTCCGGCGGCTCAGCCAGGGCGAGCACGACCGGCTGGTGTGGGCCGCCATGCAGGACGCCGACGAGCTGCGGCGGCCCGCCCCGCCGGAGACCGAGGAACTCAGCGACCTGATCAGCTGGCTCCAGGAGCGGTCGCCGGCCGGGGACGGCCGGTGCACGCTGCTGGCGTACGCGGACTCGACAAGCTACAGCTCCCAGCCCGGCGAGCATCCGCCGGCCGAGCGGGCCGGCGAGGAGCGCTTCGCGACCTTCCGCCGGCTCACCGAGCTGGTGCGGAGGGTACGGCGTGCGGAGTCCGACCCGCGGTACGGCCGGTGGCTGTTCCTGCGGGTGGAGACCAGCGCGAGCGGGGTGCAGGTGGAGCGCAGGTACGACTCGTGGCCGTCCTGGTGGCACGACGACGGGGTGTCCGGCCCGTGGCGGACCAACCTGCGGGAGGAGATGGAGGGCCGTGGCCCGGCCTGGCAGCCGTCCTGGGTGTCGCTGCTCGACCCGGAGGTTGCTTACCGCCCGACCCGGCACTGACTGCGGCCCGCGCCGCGCTAGCGGGCTTTGCCGGCCCGGAGCAGGTCCAGCGACCTGGCGAGCCGGCGCGCCCGCGTCTCGGCGGTCTTGGCCGAGGTCAGCTGCTCGGCATGCCACCGCTGGTTGCTGAACGACATCCGCTCCCAGAACGCCTTGGCCGCGGGCTCACCGGCAAGCGCCGCAGCCAGGTCCTCCGGCACCTCGACCTCCCGCGGCGCGGCGTCCAGCTCCACCTCGACGTCGTACACCTCACCGCCCTCGATCCCGGCCGCGGCCCGCCGCTCGGCGCTGACGCCCAGCCAGTGGTCGCCGCCCATCTTCGCGATCGACGACCGGAACTCGAACCCGTTCACCCGCACGACGACCTTGGGCCGCGCACCCCCGCCGAGCCCTTCGACGACCTCGCCGGCCACCCGGAAGCCGGTCGTGGTGCCCCCGGTCCGCTCCAACTCCGCCCGAAACCGCATATCGCCAACCTAGCCCCGGGCGGCGGTTTCCGACGATGAGAATCACCAAGCCGTGACAGGCCCGAAGGTCGTCGAAGTCCGGGAAACGGAGGACTCAGGGTGTCCGGCGCCAACGATCGGCTCCGCGTGTCTGCTCCCTGAACGCTTGAAGCTCTGGACGCTTCGAAGATCAGCGCTGCCGGGCCGGAGTGGTGGGGTCGTGATGTGCCTTTCAGGTGGGGCGGTCCAGGAAGGTGAGCCGGGCGCGCTTGTGGCCGAGATCGATCTCGGGGCCGAGCGTGAACCCTTCACGCCGCAGCCGGGCGATCATCCGCTCGTTGCGGATGTCGGGCTCGGCGACGATGCGCCGGTGGGCCGGGTCGGCGAAGAGGTGGCGCATCAGGGCCGGGAAGACCGCGCTGGTCAGGTGGGGCAGGTCGCGGCCCTCGGCGTCGAGCAGGAGGTGCATGCCGAAGTCGCCGGGCTGCACGTCGTAGCACTCACCGACCGGGTCGTGGGCGGGCTCGTAGGTCTGGAAGACGCCGATCGGGGCGTCGTCGAGGAGCAGCAGGTACGCGTGGTGCGTCGCCAGGCTGTCCACGAACGCGTAGATCTCCTCGACCTGGTCGACGGTGTGCGAGCCCATGCCCCAGTACCGGCTGCGCGGCTTGACCACCCATGCGTGCACGATCGGGGCGTGCGCCGCCGGGTCGAGCGGGATCATGGTCAGCTCGCCGAGCCCGGCCAGCTTCTCGGTGAAGACGATCATCAAAGCTCCTCGGCTGACAGGCGGTCCCAGTCGGTGACCAGGGGCACGAGTGTTCCGGCCGCCCAGTGCGGCAGCTGGTCCAGGAAGTGCGGCGACTCCGGTGAGTCGACCGCGCCGAACGGCACCACCCAGCGGCTGCGCTGCCGGTCGGCGAGGTCCCACACGTAACGGGCGACCGGCCCGCGCCAGCACAGGTCGCTGACGCCGGGGACGCTGGACGTGTTGAGCACGCAGTCGGCGGAGCCGCCGAGCGGCGTGCGCGGGACGTCCGCGGTCAGGCCCGGCAGCAGCAGCGGGTGCAGCAGGTGCCGGTCGCCCCACGGCTCGGCCGGCACTGACGACGGCGGAACCAGCTCGGCCGGGTCGAGGCCGAGGCCCGCGAGGACGCCGTCGAGCGCGATGCCGATCCGGCCGCGCGGGTCGGTCCACGGCGCGAAGAGCGGGTCGTGGCCGCAGTCGGTGAAGAGCGGCGCGAGCGCGGGCAGGTCCCACAGCGCCCGGGCCACCGCGGCCCGCCAGGCGGTGTGCCGGCCGGCGTCGGCGGAACCGGCCGGCAGTGCGGTGTCCATGTGGATCTCTTCCGGCGGCGCACCGGCGTCCAGCAGGCGCCGGATCCGGCGGGCCCGGGCGGGCGGGGCGAAGTCGATGCCGTACGGCTCGGTCTCCGGGCGCCGGTCGTTGGCGTTGACCGCGGTGGTCACCTCCGATCGGGAGTAGCCGGTCCATGAGGGCTCCCAGGCGTACCCGGGCTCCCAGGCCGGCACCGGCACCCAGCGGTTGCGGTCGTCGCGCAGCGGGACACGGCCGGCGGTCAGTTGCAGGACGCGGCCGGTGTCGTCGGCGACCAGGACGCTGTTGACCGGTTCGACCCAGTGGGTGAGCGCCGCGGCGACGTCGTCCACGGTGGACGCCCGCAGCAACGGCAGCAGCGCGGTGAAGCCGAGGTCGGCGGAGACCCGGGCGGGTGTGCGCAGGCTCAGGTCGCGGTCCACGATCGGGCCGCGCGAGGTCTCCATCACGTCGACCACGACCGGGTCGTCGTCGCGTACAAAAATGGTCTCCGGATGGGTGACCACCGGCTCCCAGCCGGCCGCGCCGCGGGCCTCGACCCCCTCCGGGGTCCGGCGCAGCTCCTCGATGTAGAGATCCTGGTAATCGGCCATCGCGTTGGTCACGGCCCAGGCCACCGACCCGGCGTGGCCGAAGTGCTGCACGCCGGGGACGCCCGGGAAGGTCAGCCCGGCCACGTCGAACTCCGGGCAGGCCAGCCGGATCTGCTGATAGACGCCGGGCAGTTCGAGGAGGCGGTGCGGGTCGCCGGCGATCCGGCCGGGCTCCGCCCACGCGTTGCTGCCGGACGAGAGCGGGCCCTCGATCGCGAACCACGGCAACGCCCCGGGTCCGAGGGTCCGTTCGACGTGGGCGCGCCACATCTTGTTGGGGAACGTGCCGAAGAGGATGTGCTGCACCTGGAAGACGCCGAGCGACGACCAGGGGTGCCACTCGATGCCGCCGGCCCGGACGCCGTCGGCGTAGGCCCGCAGGAACGATCTGGTCGGCACGTCCAGGTTGTCGAAGGCGCGCCGGGCGGTGTCGTCGAGCCGGACCCGGCGGGCGAACCGGTCCCAGCCGATCTCGCCGGCGCCGGCCACCTCGGCGAGGCGGCCCTCCGACCGGCGGCGTTCCACCTCGATCTGGCGGCCGCGATCAGCAGCGGTCACCCGCCCCTGCAGGAAGGCCAGCTCGTCGGCCGAGCCCGCCCGCAGGTGCGGGATACCGTGGTCGTCGCGATAGACCTTCATGGCGCTATCGGGTTGTCCAGCTCACCCGCGAAGATCAGCGAACTGGCCTGGTCGGTGAGGTCCACCATCTGCAGCGTGTTGCGCAGCTGGAGCCGGTTCAGGCAGGAGTGCTTGAACGTCGGCCGCAGCAGGTCGAGGCGGCCGGCCAGGTGCGGGTGGTCCTTGGCGTGCTCGCGGACGCAGTCGCCGGCCAGTGCCCAGA
Source organism: Actinoplanes sp. 13 (assembly GCF_056134165.1). NCBI lineage: Bacteria > Bacillati > Actinomycetota > Actinomycetes > Micromonosporales > Micromonosporaceae > Actinoplanes > Actinoplanes sp. 13. The sequence continues at coordinate 218,784 of NZ_JBVYOQ010000001.1, forward strand.
ACTCGGCCGAGGAGAGCACGCCGTCCACGTCGAGGATCCCCGCCAGGTGGCGCAGGAAACCGTCGAACACGTCGGTGAAGAGCGCCAGCTCCTTGATCTCGTCGGTGACGTCGATCCGGATCCGCTCCACCTCGGGCGGCAGCGGCTGTTCGTTCATCACCGCGACCTCCTCGCCGATGTCCTTCATGAACACCCGGCGCGGCACGTGGTTCTCGAGTACCAGGATCAGGTTCTCGCCGTGCGGCATGAAGGCCAGGTCGTGCCGGAGCAGGCAGTGCACGATCGGCCGCAGATAGGCGCGCAGATAGGTCGTCACCCACTCGGCCGGCGTCACGCCGGAGGCCCTGATCAGGGCCGACACCAGGGAGTTCCCGTCGTTGTCGCGATGCAGCAGGCTGGCCATGGTGGCCAGGCGCTCGCCTTCGGCGATCTTCGGCACCGGACTCTCACGCCAGAGGGCGGCAAGCATCTTGGTGTACGCCGACGGCGTCCCGGTCCGGTGATAGGCGTCCCCGGTGTACCCGATCGACGCGAGTTCCCGCAGCACCCGGAACCCGCACGCGCGCAGCTCCTCGTCGCCGTCCACCACGGACGCGACCCACTCGTTGATCGGCGGGGTGGCCCGCATGTACTTCGGCGACAGGCCGCGCAGGAAGCCCATGTTCTGCACCGCGATCGCGGTCTTCACGTAGTGCCGGTCCGGCCGGTCCAGGTTGAAGAAGGTGCGGATCGACTGCTGCGCCCGATAGCGGTCCGGGCCGGCGTCCAGCGGGACGATCGCCCGGCGCGCCACGTCCGGCGCGAACGTGACCGTCACCTTGTGCTCCCACTGCCAGGGGTGCACGGGCAGATACCGGTAGTCGGCGGGGTCCAGGCCGTGCCCACGGAGCTGCTGCTCGAACCGCTCGACGAGATCACCCAGTTCGGATCGGTAGTGCTCCTGCTCGTCCGGCCCGACGAAGGCGCTCTCGCTCTTGCGCACGGCGACCCAGCGCAGCCGGATCGGGCGGCCGGCCTCCGGCGCGTACGCCTCGTGGTCCCGCAGACCGAAACCGATCCGGCCGTTGTTGGCCACGAAGCCGGGATGCCCCTCGGTCATCGCCGCCTCGATCGTCTGGAAGTCGGCGTGCACCAGCTCCTCGGCGGTCTCCCGCCGGTGGGTGACCTTCCAGGCGGTCCCGGCCAGCGTCGCGGAGATCTCCTCGAGGTACGTGCCGAGCAGCTTCTCCGGGATGCCGAGGGTCTCCCGGAGCCCCGCGATGAAGTCGAGCGCGTCGAGCGGCCCGGTCAGCGACGCCGGGTCGATCACCCAGTGCTCGAGCTCGTGGCGCCGGGCGGTGAACGTCAGGTCACCGAAGCGGTACCGGTCGCCCTCGGGCACCGGGCTGATCAGCCGTTCATGGCTGAACTCCGCGATCGCCTTCGCGATCAACCGGCGGTGGGCGATCTCGATGGCCTGCTGCCGGAGATGCGGGACGCTCATCCGGTACGCGCTCCGCGTGCAGAAACTGAGCCGGGCCACCTTGTCGTGCAGCTGGACGTGCCGCTCCTCGACGAAGCCGACCTCGGCGTTCTTGCGCTGGATCGCCTCGTTGCGCACGTCCGGCTCGACCACGACGCGCTCCACCCGCGAGTCGGCGAAACAGAAGTCCATCACCGCCCGCATCACCGCCGAGGTGACCCCGGGGCGGCGGCGGGTCGGCGGCGCCACCAGCACGTGCATGCCCATGTCGCCGGGCCGCACGTCGTAGTGCCGGGCCAGCTCGCTGTGCGCCGGCTCATACGTCTCGGCGAGGAACAGCGGTGCGCCGTCGTCGTCGTACCCCAGCCACGCGTGGTGGTGCGGGTTGTCGGCGATGGCCTGGTACTCCTCGCGGACCCGCTCGGCGGAGGCGCCCTGCATGCCCCAGAAGTGCGAGCGCGGGTGGGTCACCCAGGAGTGCAGCAGGTCCAGGTCACGGTCGAGATCAAGGGGTACGAGTCTCATGATGTCACCAGTGCCCGGGGGATGTCGGCCTTCGGGGCGCCGAACTGCTGGAACGCGATCGACTCCTCGATCTTGTAGACCTCGCGCCCGGTCAGCCCTTTGATGATCACCGAGTTGCGGTACGCGCCCATGCCCAGGTCCGGGGCGGTCAGGCTGTGCGTGTGCTCCTCGGCGTTCTGCACGAAGACGTCACCGGCCCGGGAGACGGTGTAGTCGACGGCGACGTCGAAACGGCCGCGGGCGTCCCAGTTGATCCGGTCGCGGACCGGGTCGAGGAACGACGGGACCCGCGCGGCGTACCCGGTCGCGAGGACCAGGCCCTGCGTGGCGGCGGTGAACGAGCGGCCCTGCTCGGCGTGGTGCAGCCCGAGCGTGTAGCGCTTCTCCGCCTCGTCCCAGATCACGCCTTCCAGTGCGGTGCCGGTGAGCAGGGTGGTCGGCACCGGTCCGTGCAGGCTCTTCGCGTACAACGTGTCGTAGATGGCGTCGACCAGGTCGCCGCTGATCCCCTTGTAGAGGTTGCGCTGCTCACGGCCGAGCCGGTCGCGCACCTCCATCGGGAGCCCGTGGTGGTAGCGGATGTACTCCGGCGAGGTCATCTCCAGCGTCAGCTTCGTGTACTCCATCGGGAAGTACCGCGGTGACCGGGTGATCCAGCTGAGGTGGTAGCCGTACGTCTCGATGTCGTTCAGCAGGTCCAGGTAGATCTCCGCGGCGCTCTGCCCGCTACCGACCACGGTGATCGAGTCGAGGCCCTGGAGCTTGGCCTTGTTGGGCAGGTAGTCCGCGCTGTGCACGTACTCGCCCTGGTCGACCGCGGCCGGCACCCGCGGTGCGGTGCCGATGCCGAGCACCAGCTTGCGCGCCCGGTAGGTCTCGCCGGCGGTGTGCACGATGTAGGCGTCGCCGTCGTGGGTGACGGTGTCGACCCGGGTGTTCCAGCGGATCGACGGCAGTTGGCCGGCCACCCACCTGCAGTACTCGTTGTATTCCGCGCGCAGCGGGTAGAAGCTCTCCCGGATGTAGAACGGGTAGAGCCGGCCCACCTGCTTGAGGTAGTTGAGGAACGAGAACCGGCTGGTCGGGTCGGCCATGGTGACCAGGTCGGCCAGGAACGGGACCTGGATGGTCACCCCGTCGATCATCAGGCCGGGGTGCCAGTCGAACTCCGGCCGCTGCTCCAGGAAGACGCCGTCCACGTCGAGGTCGGCGGTGAGCGCGGCGAGACCCAGGTTGAACGGGCCGACACCGATCGCGGCGAAATCGTGCGTACGCATCAGGCCATCACCGCCGCGGTCTCCCGCTCGTCCATCATGTCCCGTCCGATCTCCCGGACGAGATCCAGCACGTCCTTGACGTTGCCCATCGTCGTGTTGGGGTTGAGCAGCGTGAACTTCAGCCAGTAGTGGCCGCCGACGGTGGTGCCGGCGACGATCGCCTGACCGCCGTAGAAGAGCCGCTGCCGCAGCTTCGGCATCAGGTCGTCGCACTCCGCCACGCTCATGCCGGCCGGCCGGAAGCGGAACAGCACCGTGCTCAGCGTCGGCGCGGCCACCGCCTCGAAGTCGGGCTCGGCGACGATGTGCTCGTACGCCTCGTGCGCCCGGTCCACCACGGCGTCGAACATCTCGCCGATCTGGTCCGAGCCCATCGTGCGCAACGTCATCCACAGCTTCAGCGCGTCGAACCGGCGCGTGGTCTGCAGGCTCTTGTCGACCTGGTTGGGCACGGTCGCTGTGCGCGGGTTCAGGTAATCGGCGTGCACCGCGATCCGGCGCATCGTCTCGCCGCGGCGGATCACCACGGCGCTGGAGCTGACCGGCTGGAAGTAGCTCTTGTGGAAGTCCACGGTGACCGAGTCGGCCCGCTCGATGCCGTCCAGCAGGTGCCGGCGGCGCTGCGAGACCAGCAGGCCGCAGCCGTACGCGGCGTCGACGTGGAACCAGACGCCCCGCTCGGCGCAGACCGTGGCGATGGCGTCGACCGGGTCGATCCGGCCCAGGTCGGTGGTGCCGGCCGTGGCGACGACCGCCATCGGGATCCCGCCGTCGGCGCGCACGTCGTCGATCGACGCGGCGAGGGCTGCCGCGTCCATCCGGCCGGTGCCGTCGGTGGGGACGCCGACCACCGCGTCCGCGGCCATGCCCAGGATCGCGGCGGACTTGCTGACGCTGAAGTGGCTCTCGGCGGTCGCGAAGACCCGCAGGCGCGGGATCGCGGTGTCCCGGCCCTGCGTCAGGCCGGCCAGCGTCTCCTCCCGGGCCAGCAGGAGGCTCTGCAGGTTGGACTGGGTGCCGCCGCTGGTGAACACGCCGTCCGCGTCCGGGCCGAACCCGATCCGGCCGGCGGTCCAGTCGATCAGCCGGCGCTCGATGAGCGTGCCGGTGGCGCTCTGGTCCCAGGTGTCGACCGAGGAGTTGACCGCGGAGATCAGGACTTCGGCGCTCAGCGCCGGGATGGCGACCGGGCAGTTCAGGTGCGCCACGTAATTCGGCTCGTGGAACCAGACCGCGTTGTCCAGATAGAGCCGGGCGACCTCGTGCAACGCGGCGCCGGTGTCACCGAGCGGGCGGTCCAGGTCGACGGCGTCGACCTCCGCCTGAAGCTCGGCGACGGTAGCGCCGGAGTACGGCTGCCGCACCGCTTTCACCCGGTCCGCCAGCAGCGCCGACGCGTGCCACACCCCGGACGTGTAACTGTCCAGCGTGGACCCGGAGAACAGATGCGGGGACGCGAACCCCTCCAACGTGGCCTCCACTACTAAGGTAACCCTTACCTAACTGAGGGGAGGCTAACCGGCCGGACATCAGAAGGAAACTCGGCCCGGCCCCGCAGAGGAGTGTCGGCCATGGATCCGTTCATCCTCCGCCCGGGCATACCGGTCGCGACCAGCGGATCGCCGATTCCCGGAACAAAAGGGAGTGAAGGGTGATTCATCCCACGTTGCGGAAAGGCGCCCGCTGCATCCAGACAGTGGGCGCCTTCGATCCGTCAGTGCGCGGAGCGGCCGGATCAGAACGGCGTGAGAGTGATCCCGGCCGCCCGCGGGTCACCGTCGTGCACCAGCGACTCCTGGTTCTGCACGTCGTCGAAGGCGAACGCGTACGCCTTGCCGTCGACCATGTTCTTGTGGATCTCCCGGGCGTAGACGTTGGTGATCTCACCCTGGTAGAAGTCGTTCGCGGTGCCGCTCGGCTGGGTGTCGAGACGGCCCAGCGTGGTGCGCTGCAGAGCGGCGCAGAGGGTCCGCGCGATCGGGCCGACCACCTGATCGTTGGGGGCGCCCAGCGCGCCGTCGCAACCCCAGACGTTCGCCGTCGACGGCTTGGTGAACGACGCCACCGTCCGGCCCGACGTGTCGGTGAAGCTCATCACGTCACCGGAGGTACGGCCGATGTATCTCACACTCGGCTGATCGGTGAAGGGGACAACCGTGAGGTTCTTCGACGCGTACGCGTTCCAGGCGCTCGTGATGTACGGGTCCAGGTAGGTCGCGCTCATCAGACCGGCGTCGGCCGCCTTGCCCGGGGCCAGCACCCGCAGCACCGTGCCGTCCGGACCGGTCACCACGCTCTTCGCGAAGGCCGGGTTCGCCCGGATCGCGTCGATCACCTTCTGCCGGCCGTTGCGCACCGGCTCGCCGGTCTCCCGGATCGTCCCGCTGCCACCGGTGACGCTCACGATGTGCGGCACCGAGAACATGTCCACCTGCGAGCTGTTCAGCCACAGACCGGAGTCGTTGAGGGTGAACTCGCTCCAGTCGAAGAGAATGTCGTGGTTGGGGTCGTTGGACGCCCACGGCGCGGGCTGCACCAGACCGTCGTTGGTGAGCCGGAAGTCGAGCTTACGGCCGAACGAGAAGTAGATCCGCCCGGAGATGTTCTTCGGCACCCGGATGGTGCTCGCCGATCCGTCCGCGGGACCGGGGATCGCGACGTCCGGCGCCGCGACCGGGACGGTGCCACCGCCCGACCAGGCGGTGAAGTCGCCCGCCGCGTTCACGTAACCGAGCTTGCCGGTGTTCAGGTTGACGCCGAGCACATAGACGTGGACGGCCTCCTTGCGGCCGCTGTCGTTGGTCAACGTCACCGGCAGCAGGTTGGATCTCGGCGGAACCGTGGCCGCCGGCTGCGTCGCGGCCGGCCTGGTCGCGGTCGGCTCGGCCGTCGGCGCGGTCGTCGGCGCACCCGTGGACGGCGGCGGCGTGGTGGGCCGCGTCGTGGGCGGTGTGGTCGCCGGGACGGTCGCCGGCGGCTTCGTCGGCGTGACCGCCTCACCGCTGCACGGGGCACCGTTCAGCTTGCAGTTGACCGGCTGGGCGCCCGAGCCGACAAACCCGAACGTGACCTTTCCGCCGACCGGGATCGCGCCGTTCCAGGACCGGTTCGTGAACGTCCGGTGACTGCCCGAGGCGGCCATCTCGGCCTCCCAGAAGCTGCCGATCGAGGCGCCGGCGGGAAGGTCGAACTCCACCTTCCAGGAAGTGAGGGCGGAGGTGCCGGTGTTGCTGATCGTCACCTCGTCCTGCCATCCGCTGCCCCAGTCACCGACCGTGCGCAGGGTGGCGGTGGGCGCGGCGGCTGAGGCGGGCAGGGCGATCCAGGCGGTGCCGAGGGCGGCGACGGTCGCCACGGAGGCGAGGATCAGACTTCGTTTGCGGCGCATGGGGGTGCGACCCTTCGAACATCATCGGATAGGGACGCACGCCATTATTCGCAGCTCATCGTCGATTCCGCTCGTTCGTTAAAGGTCCTTTAAGGTCCGGTTCGCGCGACGAATTCGGCGGGTGGGGATAACAGTTTTCCCGGGTGCACCGTCAGCTTTTGCCTCCGGCGGGGGAGGATCCCCGCCGGAGGCAAAGATCGACTACGAGCGGGTGAGGCGGACCGCGCTCCAGGACACGCGCGGAAGCGTCACCACAACCGCCCCGCCCTCGAGAGACACCGCCCCCGTCGGCACCTCGGCCAGCGGCCGCAGACGAACCCGCTCCGGATCATCCCGGGTGTTCACAGCCCGTACATCATCATCGGTCAGCGTCCACGCCTCCCCCACGACGAACGCCCCATCGAACCCGGACAGATCCACCGTCACCTCGACCGGCTGCTCCACATCCCGGTTCACCGCGAAGACCACCACGTCGCCGGACCCCACGTCGTGCGTCGCGACGGCATCCACCAGCGCAGCGGATCCGTACCTCGCCGTCTCATAAGTTGGTGCGTCGATCCGCACGTCCAGCACATCGCCCTTGGCCAGCGCCGCGGTCCGGGCGAACGGATAAAAGATGGTCTGCCGCCAGGCCGCACCTCCCGGCTCCGTCATGATCGGCGCGATCACGTTCACCAGCTGGGCCTGGCAGGCCGCCGTCACCCGGTTGCTGTGCCGCAGCAGCGAGATCAGCAGGTTGCCGACCACCACCGCGTCCGCCACGTTGTACTGGTCCTCGATCACCCGCGGGGCGACCTGCCACTCCCCCGCCGGCGGTTGGCTCTGGAAACGGGACAAATACCAGACGTTCCACTCGTCGAACGACAGGTTGATCTTCTTCTTGCTTTTCAGCCGGGCGCCCACGGCGTCGGCGGTGGCCACGATGCTGTCCACGAAGTGGTCCATGTCGACCGCGCTGGCCAGGAACGAGCCGAGGTCGCCGTCGTGCTCCTCGTAGTAGGCGTGGCAGGAGACGTAGTCGACCACGTCATAGGCGTGCTCCAGCACCGTCGACTCCCAGGCGCCGAAGGTGGGCATGCTGGAGCTGGAGCTGCCGCAGGCCACCAGCTCGAGGTCCGGCTCCGCCGACCGCAGCGCCCGGGCCGTGGCGGCCGCGAGCAGGCCGTACTCCTGCGCGGTCTTGTGCCCGGTCTGCCAGGGGCCGTCCAGCTCGTTGCCGAGGCACCAGATCCTGATGCCGTACGGCTTCTCCGCCCCGTTGGCCCGGCGCTGCTCGGACAGCTGGGTGCCTTCCGGATGGTTGACGTACTCGTGCACGTCGAGGGCGTCCTGCACGCCCCGGGTGCCGAGGTTCACCGCGTACATGATCTCGACGTCGGCCTTCTCCGCCCACCGGGCGAACTCGTCGATGCCGACCTCGTTGGTCTCGATGCTGCGCCAGGCCAGGTCACGCCGCCGGGGCCGCTCGGCGGCCGGCCCGATGCCGTCCTCCCAGCGGTAACCGGAGACGAAGTTGCCGCCGGGGTAGCGGACCATGGTGACGCCGAGTTCCCGGGCGAGGGCGAGCACGTCGGTGCGGAAGCCGTCCTCGTCGGCGAGCGGGTGGCCGGGCTCGAAGATCCCGGTGTAGACGCAGCGGCCCATGTGCTCGACGAACGAGCCGAAGGTGCGGCGGCTCACCGGAGCCACGACGTGGGCAGGGTTCAGTACGACACGTGCACGAAGCATGTTGGTCCTTGAGAGAGTCACTTGACGGCGCCGATGGTCAGGCCACCGCGCCAGTACCGCTGCAACATCAGGAAGGCGACGATCAGGGGCACGATGGCCACCAGGGCGCCGGTCACGATCACGTTGAAGGTGGCTGCTCCGCCGTTCCCCATGATCGCGGACATGTACCAGGCCCGCAGTCCGACCGTCAGCGGGTAGAGCTGGTCGTCGCTCAGCATCACCAGCGGCAGGAAGAAGTTGTTCCAGGACGCCACCATGCTGAACAGCAGGACGGTGACCAGGGCGGGCCGCATGGCGGGCAGGGCCACGCTGCGGAACACCCGGAACTCGCCGGCCCCGTCGATCCGGGCGGCCTCGAGCATCTCGTCCGGCACCGAGTCGTGGACGTACACCCGCAGCAGGTAGACCCCGAACGGGTTGAGCAGCGACGGCAGGATCACCGCCCAGATCGTGTCGACCAGGTTCGCCTGCGACATCAGCAGGTAGGTCGGCAGCACCAGCGCTGTTGCCGGCACCATGATCAGGCCGAGCAGCAGGGCGAAGAGCCCGGTGCGGCCGGGGAAGCGCAGCTTGGCGAAGGCGTACCCGGCCAGCGCCGAGATCGCGGTCGCGCCGACACCGCTGACCACCGCGTAGAACGCCGAGTTGCGCAGCCAGGTGAGGTAGACCCCGTTCTCCTGATCGACCAGCAGCCGCAGGTTCTCGAACAGGTTGAAGTCGGCGAACCAGAGCGACGCCGACTGGAACAGCCCGTCGTTGTCCTTGGTCGCGGCCACCAGCAGCCACCAGAACGGCAGCAGGAAGTAGATCGCCATCAGGCCCATGGCGAGGTGCGCGGCGACGCTGCCTTTCTTGATGTTCATTGCAGCGCGCTCCGCTTCCGGGTGGCGAACAGGAAGACGTACGACCCGACGAGCACCACCGCGCCGAGCAGGAACGAGATCGCCGCCGAGTAGTTGTACTGCTGGAACGAGAACGCCTGGTGGTAGGCGTAGATGTTGGGCGTGTAGTGGTTGGTGATCGCGCCCGGGTTGAGCGGCTGCAGGATCAGCGGCTCGGTGAAGAACTGCAGCGTGCCCATGATCGTGAACAGGGTGGCCAGCACGAGCGCCGCGGAGATCATCGGCGTCTTGATCCGGAGAGCGATCTGCACCTCGCTCGCGCCGTCGATGCGGGCCGACTCGTAGATCTCCCGGGGCAGACCCTGCAAGGCCGCGTACAGCACGATCATGTTGTAACCGGCCCACTGCCAGGTGACGATGTTGCCGAGCGACGCCAGCACCGTGTCACCGGCCACGAAGTCGATCCCGAGGCCGGCGAACGGGCCGACGCTGTCGCTGTAGAGGAAGCCCCACATCAGCGTGCCGATGACCACAGGCACGGCATAGGGGACGAAGGCGGCGAGCCGGAAGAAGCGCGAGAACCGCGACGTCGCGGCATCGATGAGCAGGGCCGCGACGAGCGCGATCCCGATCATCACCGGGGTCTGGATCAGGCCGAAGATCAGGACCCGGGTCACGCCCTCGCGGAACAACGGGTCGCCGATCGCCTGCTGGTAGTTCTCGAAGAACGCGAAGACCTCACCCTCGATCAGGGTGGACCGGTAAAGGCTGATCTTGAAGGCGTACGCCATCGGCAGCAGCAGGAAGGCGATCAGCAGGAGCGTGAACGGCAGCGCGAAGAGCCAGCCTACGGCCGCCTCCCGCAGGTTCGTCCGGCGCCTGCGGGGGGCCCGGGGCTCAGGGCCCGCGGTCGCCGGGACGGCGACCGCGGGCTCGGTGCGGACCTCGGTCATTACTGGACCTTGAAGCCCTGCTGGGTGGCGTAGGTCTTGATGTTCGCCTGCGCCGCGTCCAGGGCCGCCGTCCAGGACGTCTTCTTCTCGATCGCCTGGTTCAGGTTGGTGGTGAGCTGGTTGAAGTTGTAGCTGTTGAACGGGCTCCAGGAGAACGGGCCGATCGCCTTGTAGGCCGGGACGAAGACCTCGTTGACCTTCTGACCGCCGAAGAACTCGTACTCCTTGGTGAGGAAGGCCTCCGACTCCAGGACGGGGGTGGCGGTCGGGAAGAGGAACGCCTTGTCGATGCCGATCTTCCACGCCTCGGTGTTCCTGGCGCCGAAGATCTCCATGGCGACCTTGGCCGCGACGTCCGGGTACTTGGCCTGGTCGGTCACCGCGAAGGACGAGCCGCCCCAGTCGCCCTGCGCGTCGGCGCCGGCGGTCCACTGCGGCAGCGGCGCGACCTTCCACTTGCCCGACGACTTGGCGGCGTTGGCCTGGATGTAGCCGGGACCCCAGCCGGCCGCCAGATAGGTGGCGTACTTCTCCGAGCCGAGTCCGTTGTAGAAGTCCGTGGTGTGGAACGCCGTGGTGTCCGCGAGACCGGCGTCGACCATGCCTTCCCAGTACTCGGTGACCTTCTTGGCCTCGGCGCTGTTGACGTTCACCGTGATGTTCGACTTGTTCGCCGGGTCATAGGTGTACGGCTGGGCCCCGGCCTGCCAGAACAGCCCGCTCATGAAGCCGCCGTCGTTGGCGCCGAAGTCGGTCATGAAGCTCTTGCCCCCGGAGGCGGCCTTCAGCTTCTCCGCCTGGGCCTTGTACTCGTCCCAGGTCTTCGGCACGGTCAGGCTGTATTTCTTGAAGATGTCGTCGCGGTACATCATCGCCATCGGGCCGGCGTCGACCGGGATGGCGTAGACCTGCTCGCCGGAGCTGACCTGCTTCCACGCCCAGTCGACGTAATCGCCCTTGACGTCGTTCGCGCCGTACTTGCCCAGGTCGACCAGTTTCCCGGTGAGCTGGAAGGTGGGGATCTCCTGGAGTTCCAGCATCGCCACGTCCGGCGCGCCCTTGCCGGCCTTGAGCGCGGTCTGGAGCTTGGTGTACTGGTCCTGACCGGTGCCCGCGTTGGTCCACTCGATCTTGATGTCGGTGTGGGTCTTGTTGAACAGGTCGACGACACCCTGGAATTCCGGGTACCAGGCCCAGACCTTGACGGTCACCGGGCCGGTCGGCTTCTCCGCGGGCGTGTCACCGGAGTCGCTGCTGCACGCCACCATCGTCACCGCGGTGAAAGCAGCGACCGCCGTCACGACTGATCGCCGCAGGCGTCGCTCTAGACTGAAGTTCCTGACGTTCATCGGGCCCTCACAGGGTTTCTGCGCTTGGTCGAAGCGGTGGAGTTCTCGGTTGACATGTCGGGAAGGCCGGCCTGCGGTGCTGGCACACCAAGGGCCGGCCGCCACGCTCCAAAACCCTCGTCCCACCTGCGGGTATGGCCGCGTGGACTGATGTTGCTACGATTTTGCAGCGCTGCAAAGACAGCATGCACGGGCGTCCATGCGACGGCAAGAGGTAACCTGCCGGAAACTTGGCGCTCGCGGTAAGCCGCAAAGGGGGGCACATTGCGTCGGGAAGTCACTTTGCGTGACGTGGCGGAGCTGGCCGGCGTTTCCAGCCGCACCGTCTCCAACGTGGTGAACGGCTATGCGAACGTCACCGAGCGGACCCGCGTCCGGGTCGAGCGCGCGGTCGCGGAGTTGGGTTACCGGCCGAACGTGCTGGCCCGCAACCTCGCGCAGGGCCGGTCCGGCCAGATCGCGCTGGTGGTGCCGTACCTGGACACCCCGTACTTCGCCGAGCTGTTGCAGAGCGTCATCCGCGCCGCCCGGGTCAGCGGCTACAACGTGCTGATCGACCAGACCGACGGCGACCCGGAACACGAGCGGGCCTTCATCGCGCACGGCTCCCGACGGCTGCTCTTCGACGGCGTCATCTTCAGCCCGCTCGGCCTCGACCAGCAGGCCCTCACCGACCGGGACACCTCGCTCCCTCTGGTCATCCTCGGCGAGCGGGCCAGCGACGGAACCTTCGACCATGTCGGCATCGACGACGTGGCCGCCTCCCGCCAGGCCACCGAGCACCTGCTGGACCTCGGCCGGCAGCGGGTGGCCGCGATAGGCGATCAGCCGTACGCCACCGGCGAGGCGGCGCAGCGCAGGACCCGCGGCTTCCGCGAGGCGCACCAGGGGCGCGGGCTGACCGCCCGGGAAGACCTGATCATCGGTACGCCCCGGTTCAACCGGATCGACGGCGCCCGCGCCATGGCGCATCTGCTGGATCTGCCGGAGCCACCGGACGCCGTCTTCTGTTACAGCGACCTGGTCGCCCTCGGCGCCATCCACACCATCGTCTCCCGGGGACTGCGGGTCCCCGAGGACGTGGCGGTGATCGGTTACGACGACATCGAGGACGGCCGGTTCTCCAACCCGACGGTCACCACCATCTCCCCGGACAAGGAGATGATCGCGACGACCGCGGTGGAGCGCCTGCTGCTGCGGATCAGCAGCCCGACGCCCCCGCCCGGCCTGGAGGTACGCGCCCCGCACCAGCTGATCGTGCGGGAGAGCACTACTGGAAGAGCTTCGCCGCGGTGATGACCGTCTGGATGATGCCGTAACCGAGGAGGACGCTCACCAGCGCCCAGGAGACGAAGAGCCTCATGCCGCCACCTCCTCCGCCTTCTTGTCAGCCGGCTCGTGGAAACGCTCCGGGACCTGGCGGACCAGCAGATTCGCCAGGAAGCCGACGGCGAGGAGGCCGACCATGGTGAACAGCGCGGGACGATAGGCGTCCGCGGTCAGGGTGCCGGGCTTGCCCTGAGCGTCCAGGAAGCCGTTGATGATCAGCGGCCCGGCCACCCCGGCGGCGGACCAGGCGGTCAGCAGCCGGCCATGGATCGCACCCACCTGGTACGTGCCGAACAGGTCCCGCAGGTACGCCGGGACGGTGGCGAACCCGCCGCCGTAGAACGACAGGATCACGCCGGCCAGCAGCACGAACAGTGCGGTGTGCAGTTGACCGAACGTCGCCAGCAGGGCGTACAGCACCATGCCGCCGCCGAGATAGATCATGTAGATCGGCTTGCGGCCGATCAGGTCCGAGGTGGACGACCAGACGAAGCGGCCGGCCATGTTGAACAGCGACAGCACGCCCACGAAGCCGGCGGCCGCGGTCACCGCGACGGCGGACTCGCCGTTCTCCCGGAAGAAGTCCTGGATCATCGGGCTGGCCTGCTCCAGGATGCCGATGCCGGCGGTCACGTTGCAGAACAGCACGATCCACAGCAGCCAGAACGCGCGGGTCCGCAGGGCGTTGGACGCGGACACGTTGGCCGTGGTGACGAGCGGCTTCTCCTTCACCGTGGCCGGGTCCCAGCCGTCCGGCCGCCACCCCTGCCGGGGCACGCGGATGTTGAACACCCCGAACATCATGATCACGAAGTACGAGATACCGAGCGTGACGAACAGCCAGGTCAACGCGCTGCCACTGGCCACCGAGGTCGCCACGTTCGGGTCGTACCCGCTGTCGTAGAACGACATCAGCTGCCGGGACAGCGGCCCGGCGACCAGCGCGCCGCCGCCGAAGCCCATGATCGCCAGACCGGTGGCCAGGCCGGGCCGGTCCGGGAACCACTTGATCAGCGTGGAGACCGGCGAGATGTAACCGATGCCGAGGCCGATCCCACCGAGCACGCCGTAGCCGAGGTAGAGCAGCCAGAGCTGCCCGGTCGCGATGCCGAGGGCGCCGACCAGGAAGCCGGACGCCCAGAACGACGCGGACACGAACATGGCCTTGCGGGGACCGTTCGCCTCCACCCAGGTGCCGCCGATCGCGGCGGAGAGGCCGAGCATCACGATCGCGATGCTGAAGACGATCCCGATCGCGGTCTGGCTGGTGTCGAAGTGCTGGACCAGGGAGTTCTTGTAGACACTTGTGGCGTACGCCTGGCCGATGCACAGGTGCACAGAAAGCGCGGCGGGCGGGATGAGCCAGCGGCTGTATCCCGCCGGGGCGACCGTGTGCTCACGGTCGAGGGCGGAGAGGGCCATTGCGGGCCATTGCCCATTAAATGATCTCGATAAACTACTCGTCGGGGACGGTGAGCCCGGCCTTCTCGTCGCGGTCCGCCCACTCGAGCAGGGTGTCGAGGGCGAACGCACGGTCGTCGATCGTGGCGTGCAGGTCACCCAGCTCGGCGAACCGGGCCGGCACCGTGCGGATCGTGAAGTCGCGCGGGTCGACGTCCGGGATCTCGTCCCAGGCGACCGGGGTGGAAACGGTCGCCGTGGGCACGCCACGCACCGAGTACGCGCTGGCGATGGTGTGGTCGCGGGCGTTCTGGTTGTAATCGATGAACAGCGCGCTCGGATCGCGGTCCCGCCGCCACCAAGTGGTGGTCACGTCGTCCGGCGCCCGGCGCTCCACCTCGCGGGCAAAGGCGAGCGCCGCCCGGCGCACGTCGGAGAAGCCCCACCTCGGCTCGATCCGCACGTAGATGTGCAGCCCCTTGCCGCCCGACGTCTTCGGGAAGCCGGTGATGCCCAGCTCGCCGAGCACCTCGTGGGCGACCCCCGCAACCCGGCGCACGGTGTCGAACGGGCAGTCCGGCATCGGGTCCAGGTCGATGCGCCACTCGTCGGGCCGTTCGGTGTCGGCCCGCCGCGAGTTCCACGGGTGGAACTCCACCGTGGACATCTGGACCGCCCAGATCACGTCGGCCGGCTTGGTCACGCAGAGCTCGTCGGCGTGCCGGTTGTATCGCGGGAACTTCACCCGGACCGTCTCCAGCCAGGGCGGCGCGCCGTTCGGCACCCGCTTCTGATGCACCTTCTCCCCGGCCAGGCCGTCCGGGAAGCGGTGCAGCATGCAGGGACGCTCGCGCAGCGCCCGGACGATCCCGTCGCTCACCGCCAGGTAGTACTCGACCAGGTCGAGCTTCGTGGCGCCGAGCTCGGGGAAATAGATCCGGTCCGGGTTGGAGACCCGGACGTCGTAGTCGCCCACTTCGATGACAGTGGCTTTACCGGCCATGTCATGAAGCTATCCCAGCCAGGCGTCGTCCATGTCCCGAAGCAGCGTGTCGCCCGAGTCGAGCAGGTCCAGCAGCGGGGCGATCCGGGGCAGCTCATGGGTGACGAAGTAGCGGGCGGCGAGCCGCTTGCCGTCGTAGAAGTCGCCGGTC
Source organism: Actinoplanes sp. 13 (assembly GCF_056134165.1). Lineage (NCBI taxonomy): Bacteria > Bacillati > Actinomycetota > Actinomycetes > Micromonosporales > Micromonosporaceae > Actinoplanes > Actinoplanes sp. 13. Next base: position 234,192 of record NZ_JBVYOQ010000001.1, read on the forward strand.
TTGTCCCCCGCGGCGATCAGCTGCTCCAGCCAGAGCCAGGCGATCACCAAGTGGCCGGCGGCGTCCAGGTAGGCCGTGGCGTTGACCAGCGCGGACGACGGATCACCGGAGGCCCAGAGCTTGGCGGTGGTCCGCACCAGCCGGTCACAGGCCTCGGCGACCGGACCGCCGAGGTCGTCCGGCGCCTTCGCCGCGGTGGCCCGGATCCGGCCGGCGAGCACGCCCAGGCCCGCGCCGCCGTGCATGGTGACCTTGCGGCCGAGCAGATCGAGAGCCTGGATGCCGTCGGTGCCCTCGTGGATCGAATTGAGGCGGTTGTCCCGGTAGAACTGCTCGACCGGGTACTCGCGGGTATAGCCGTACCCGCCGTGGATCTGGATGGCGTGGTCGTCGGCGAGCCGGCACCACTGCGACGGCCACGCCTTGACGATCGGGGTGAGCACGTCGAGGAGCAGATTGTTCTCCTCGGACGGCTCGTCGAGCAGCTTCGCCGCGTAGAGCACCAGGGCGAGACCCCCTTCGACGTACGACTTCGAGGAGAGCAGCATCCGTCGTACATCCGGATGCTTGATGATCGCCACCGGCGCCGCCGTGGGGTTCTTGTCGGCCGGCGGCCGGCCCTGCGCCCGCTCCCGGGCGTAATCGAGAGCGTGCAGATAGCCGGTGTAGCCGAGGGCGACCGCGCCGGCGCCGACACCGATCCGGGCCTCGTTCATCATGTGGAACATGTACGCCAGGCCGCGCCCCTCCTCCCCCACGAGGTAACCGGTGGCCTCGTCGAAGGCGAGCACGGCGTTGGTGGTGCCCCGGTAACCCATCTTGTGGTTCAAGCCGGCCAGCGTGACGCCGTTGCGCTCGCCCACCGTGCCGTCCGGGCCGACGTGCCGCTTCGGCACGATGAACAGCGACAGCCCCTTGACACCGGGCGGCGCCCCGGCCACCCGGGCCAGCACCAGGTGCACGATGTTCTCGCTCAGCTCGTGGTCGCCGCCGGAGATCCACATCTTGCTGCCGGTGACGCGGTAGCTGCCGTCGCCGGCCGGGACCGCCCTGGTGAGCACGTCGCTCAGCGCGGAGCCGGCCTGCGGCTCGGAGAGGCACATGGTGCCGGTGAACCGGCCCTCGATCATCGGCTCGACGTAGGTGCGGATCTGCTCCTCGGTGCCGTGCGCCAGCAGCAGGTGGGCGTTGCCCGAGGTGAGCATCGCGTACGCCGAGGTGGCGGTGTTGGCGGCCTGGAACCAGAGGAAGCACGCCCGGCCGACGACCAGTGGCAGCTGCGACCCGCCGCGCTTCTCGTCCAGGGTGGCGGCGAGGAGCCCGGACTCACCGAAGACCCGCAGTGCCTGGGCGACCTCCGGGATGATCTCGACCCGCTCGCCGTCGAAGGTCGGCTCGTGCAGGTCGTTCTTCCGGTTGTGCGGCGCGAAGTCGCGTTCGGCGATCTGCTGGGACAGGTCCAGGAACGCGTCGAACGTGTCCCGGGAGTGTTCGGCGAACCGCTCGCGCGCGGTCAGCGCCTCGACGTCGAGCCATTCGTAGAGCAGGAACTCGAGATCACGCCGGGAGAGCACCTTGGACACCGCGGTCACCACCGTTTCATCTCGTTGCACCCTCAGTCATTGCACCCTAAGTCATTGCACTGAGCGTGCATGAAGTTCAGTGTGCCGAAGTCTAGTCGCCGGCGCGGTGCCTGCCGACCCAGCTCGTGTCGACCCCGTCACCGCGGCTGCCGCCCTTGTGCTTGATCGCGTACATGGCGTGGTCGGCGGCGCGCAGCGCGGTGTCCGGGTCCTCGGCGACGGGCGCCACGTGCACCCCGATGCTGGCGCCGATCAGGATCTCCTGGCCGGCGATCCGGAACGGCAGCTCCAGGACGTACCGCAGGCGGCCGCTCATGGTCTCCGCGTCGTCCGGCGTCACGCCGGGCATCAGCATCACGAACTCGTCGCCGCCCACCCGGGAGAGCACGTCGCCGGAGCGGACACAGGCGCTGAGCCGGTCGGCGACCTGCCGGAGCAACTCGTCACCCACCTCGTGGCCGAACGCGTCGTTCACCGGCTTGAAGCCGTCCAGGTCCACGAAGAGCACCGCGACCGGCGCGTCGCGCAGCGTCGAGCCGAGCGCGTCCTGCATCCGCCGCCGGTTCGGCAGGCCGGTCAGCGGGTCGTGCTGGGCCTCGTGCGCCAGGCGCTCCTGGAACGCCCGGTTCTCCGAGACGTCCCGGGCATTGATCACGACACCGGACAGCGCCGGGTTGTGCATCTGGTTGGAGGCGGTGAAGTCGAACCACCGGTAGTCACCCTCGGGCGACCGGACCCGGCACTGCAGCCGCAGCACCCCGGACGCGTCGGCGACCAGCGCGGCGAGGCCCTCCCTCATCCGCGGCTGATCCTCCGGGTGCACCAGCTCGAAGACGCTGTGCCCGGCGAGCGCCCCGGTCTTGTAGCCGAGCACGGTGTGCGCGCTCGGGCTGCTGAAGATGATCCGGCCCTCGCCGTCGAGTACCGAGACCAGGTCGGGGGCGTGCTGGAAGAGGGCCTGGAAACGCTCGTCCGCGCGGCGCCGGGTGACCTGGGTCCGGTAACCGAGCACCGTGATGCCGGCCACCCCGATCAGCAGCATCGCGAGCAGCGTCAGGTTGAGGGTCTGACTGCGGCTGTGCACCACACCGTCGAACGACGACTTGGTCTGGGTCCGCACGTACGACCAGCCGCTCGGCAGGCCACCGACCACAATGCCGATCATCGCCGTCCGGTCCGCGGTGTACTCGACGAAGTGCACGCCACCGCGGTTCAGGTACGGCTTCAGCGCGGGGCCGAGGTTGGTGCCGATCAGAGCGGGATCGCTGGCGGCGCCGACCGTGCCGTTGTGGTCCACCACGGTGGTCCGGTGCCCCTCCGAGGAGAGCCGGGCGAGGTAGCTCTGCAGCGACGTCTTCGCGGTCTCGTTCAGGCCGATCAGGAAACCGGCCGGCGTCCCGCCGACCATCACCGGCACGGCCACCGCGGTCAACGCGACCCCGTTCACGACCATCACGTCGGAGAAGCCGGGCTTGCCCGCGGCCAGCAGCTCGCGCATCGGCCGGAACGCGGGGTCGGCCGGGTCGGGCAGACCTTCGTCACGGCTGGCGGTCAGGACGTTGCCGCTCAGGTCGGTGGTCAGCATCCCGTACCGGAACGTGGCGCTCTTGCCCGCTGCCGCCACCAACAGCGTCCGGTCCGCCGCGGAGCCCACCGCCAGGTGCAGCACGTGCTCCTTCAGGATCTGGGCGAGCTCGGCCGCCGAGTTCAGCTGGAGTTGTCCCGTCAGGGTGCCGTTGTTCGTGCCGAGCGCACTGCTGTCCGCCCGGTGCACCGCGTCGGCTGCCTCCAGCGCCGACCGGTTGACCAGGAATCCGATGACCCCGGCGGCAGCCAGCAGAATCACACTGACTATCACCGCGATCCAGTTGCGCAGGCGCATCGCGTCCCTCCTCACCGCAAGTCATCGGCAGCGGGACGGGTGTCTGAAAGGAAACGACTTAGGGGAGCGCACCCATGTCAACCGGGGGTTCGGCGGAGCAAAACCCGGGGAAAAGGGGGCGGCGCTCGGCAGCATCGACCCCTGATGATGGAGGAGGCATTCGGCGGGGCCGGATCCGGCACTCCGGTGCGGTCCGGCCTTGCGTTCGACGAGCGATGGTGACCGGACGGCCGGCGTCGATGAACGGAGCACCGCATGCGCAGACAGGTCGTGGCGCCGCCACCGGGACTCCTGGCGCCACTTCGCAGCCGGGTCCCCGCACCCCGGAAATCACCGGAGACGGCCGCCGCCCGGCCCGCGCAGGTCACCCCGGACCGTCCGCGTTTCATCAGATCCGGCTTCAGCGTCACCGGCGTGGCCTTCGCCGCCGTCTTCTACTGCCTCTCCTTCACCCCGTCGCTGCTGCCGCGGGCGTGGTTCCTGCAGGGCGTGATCGCCGGCATCACCGCCGCGATGGGGTACGCACTGGGCACCGGCATCGGCGCGCTGATCTCCCTGCGCCGCCCGTTCAGCGACCGGGTGGTGCGGATCGCCTGGCGGGTTCTGATCACCGTGGTGCCGCTGCTGGTGCTCGCGTTCCTCTGGCTCGGCACCCGGTGGCAACGCGCGCTGCGGGTCCGCCTGGGCATGGAGCCGGCCCAGGAGTACGACGTGGTCCGCACCGTCGGTGCCAGCCTGCTCACATTCGGGCTGCTGCTGCTGATCGCCCGCATGCTGCTGCTCGCCACGTACGTCTCCGCCTGGCTGTTCCGGCGCGTGGTCAACGACCGGGCGGCGTACTGCGCGGGCACCGTCGTGGTCGCCGTGCTCGCCTACGGCGCGTTCGACAACCTGCTGGTGACGCCGGTGTTCGCGATGGCCGACCGGTCCGCCGCGGTGACCAACAGAGGGACCGGCAACGGGGTGCACGTGCCAACCTCGGCGTTGCGGTCCGGCGGGCCGCATTCGCTGATGACCTGGGACTCACTGGGCCGGCAGGGCCGTTCGTTCGTGGCCGGCGCGCCGTCCCGCGAGGAGCTCAGCGCCTTCGCCGGGCGCCCGGTGGCCGAGCCGATCCGGGTCTACGCCGGCCTCACCTCGGCCGGCACGCTCGAGGAGCGGGCCGCGCTGGTGGTCCGGGAGATGGACCGGACCGGGGCCTTCGAGCGGTCGGTGATCGCCCTGATCACACCGACCGGGACCGGCTGGGTGGACGGCAAGGTCACCCGCGGGCTGGAGTACATGTACGCCGGCGACACCGCGCTGGTCTCCATGCAGTATTCCTACCTGCCCAGTTGGGCGGCCTTCCTCGGAAGCCGGTCGGAAGTGGTCAGCGGGGCCGACGCGCTGCTCGGCGCGGTGCGGGAACGCTGGGCGGCGCTGCCCGAGGCCACCCGGCCCAAGCTGCTGCTCTTCGGCGAGAGCCTGGGGACGTACGGCCTGGAGAAGGTCTTCGGGACCGCGGAACAAATGGTCACCGGCGCCGACGGCGTGCTGATGCTGGGGCCGACCTTCGCCAACCCGATCCACCGCCGGCTGACCGAGGCGCGGGCCGAGGGCAGCCCGGTCTGGGCGCCCGACTATCCCGGCCTGCCGGTGGAGTTCGCCGAGAACGCGGCCTCCCTGCGCGAGCTGACCGGGCCCCGGCCGAAAGCGGTCTATCTGCAGAACGCCACCGACCCGATCGTCTGGTGGAGCTGGGACGTGCTCTGGAAGAAGCCGTCCTGGCTGACCGGCGAGCGCGGCCCGGACGTGACGCCGGACATGCACTGGTACCCGGGCATCACGTTCTGGCAGACCACCTGCGATCTGATCTTCGCGAACAAGGTGCCGACCGGGCACGGTCACGTCTACAAGTCGGAGACCGTGGACGCCTGGGCCGCGATCGCGCCGCCGGCGGGCTGGACGGTCGCCGACAGTCTGCGCCTGCGGGCGCTGCTGGACGGCTAGGGTCCGTGTCGTGGATCAGAAGCCGGTGCCGGTGGTGACGTCGACCGGGATCGCCGGGACGGTGTCGGCGCCGACCGCGGCCGACCCTGCGCCGGTGTCCAGGCTGGGCGCCGGTCCGGGGGAACCGTTCGTGGTCAGCACACCGACCTGGGAGCCGTCCGGCAGCACGATCCAGCCGCCCCGGATCTCCGCGCCCCGCAGCCGGGCCGCCGCCCGGTAGAGCCCGGACGGCGCGGTGACCCGCGGCAACGAGAAATCGTTCGGGCGGTCCTGCACGGTGACCCGGCCGGTGACGCGATCCTTGGTGATGGTCCCGGTGAGCGCCGCGCCGGCACCCCCGGCCAGGGAGATCCGGTCACCCTGGACGGACCCCTTCAGCCAGGCCTCGACCCGGTCGCCGTCACAGAGGTACGCGACGACGCGCCCGTCGCGTACCGCCAGCGAGAGGGTGCCCGCGCCGCCGGGCAGGCGCGCCGCATAGGTGGCCCGGGCCGGCGCCGTGTTCGCCAGCTTCTGCCTCTCGACGACGGGGTCCTCGCCCGGCACCGCGTTCCCCCCGCCGGGTCTCGCGCCGAAGCCGGTGGCCGCCGACGGCCCGGCGACCGGTTCCGTGCCCGGATCACCACTGCCCACTCGCACCGTCAGGCCGATCAGCACGGCCGCCACGAGCGCGCCCGCCGCGCCGGCTGCCCAGGCCGCCCGCCGGTGGACCGGGCGGGAGAGGCGGCCGCCGAGGAGACCGGTGCCGAACAGCCGGCCGGCCGGCGATGCTGGTTGCGGCGAAGGCGAAGGCCCGGGCGCGGGCCAGGCGGGTTCGGGCGGGGCGGCCGCGACCACGGCGGCCCGGATCCGCATCGCCACGTCACTGGCTGCCGGACGTTCCCACGGGTGCGTCGCCAAGCAGTCCCGGACCAGGTCACGGACCGGGTGCGGGACCCGTTGCAACCCGGAACGGCCGGGCGCGGGGCGGGTCCCGGAGGTCATCTCGGCGAGAAGGACGCCGAGGGCGTACACATCGGCGGCGGCGGTCGGCGGCCCGCCGGTGGCCAGCTCCGGCGCCGCGTAGGCACCCGCCGGGACACCGGGACCGGCCGCCAGTGCGGCCATCCCGAAATCGCCGACCTTCACCCGCAACGGGTACGCCCCGCCCACCAGCAGGACATTCTCCGGTTTCAGGTCGAGATGCACGAGACCGTGCGCGTGCACGGTGGCCAGCACGTCGGCCACCTGCGCCACGACCCCCGCCGAGTCCTCCAGCGGCAGCGTCCCACCCTCCCCCGCCATGTACGCCCGCAGGCTGGGACCGTCCACGAAGTCCACGATCAGGGCGAGCCGGTCCGGCTCGGCGACCAGGTCGTGCATCCGGACGATCCCGTCGTGCGGCACCTGGCTCAGCGCACTCCCGATCCTTTTCAGCAGCTCCCGGACCCGAGGGCTGCGGGCCAGATCGGGCCGGAGCAGCTTGGCGGCGATCGGCGGGGCGCCGGGCACGGTGGCACGCCGGACGATCGTGCAGTCACCGCGCCCGATCTCCTCCCACAGCTGGTAGCGGCCGATCCGCTCGGTGTCACCCATCGACCGCTCCCTCCCCGATGCCGACCTCAATCCTCTATCGCCGGATAAAGGCTGATAGCCGGGTATTCGGGGGAACCTGACCGGGTGACCGTCAGGAGAACCGGACCCCGTGCTCGCCGGTGGTCCCCAGCGAGCGCTGCAGGCCGCCGTACTCGAACGTGCTCCTGCCCCACACCCGGTAGGTGCCGATGCGCAACGACCGCCAGCCGGTCCGGCAGTGCGCCATCCGCCAGTCCCCGTAGTCGCCGTCGTACGCGAACGAGCTGCGGCCGCAGGTCGCCGAGTCGATGTGCACGCCACGGTTCGTGCCGTCCACCCACTGCCTCAGCCCGTCGAGCCGGACGGACCGGTCCTTCCAGGTGCGGTGGTACGACGGCCAGTCGATCCGGGTGTCGATCCGCTGCCGCACCCACTCGTAGTCGGCGGTGAACTCGATGCAGACGCGCTGCGACAGCCGGCCCCACGAGTCCTCGTCCGACAGGATCCGCGACTGGTCCCAGCCGCTGCAGTTCTGCCGGTTGGAGGCGGCCTGCGCCCCGGCTGCGGCGGCCTTCGAGGAAGCGGCCTGCGCCCCGGCCGAAGCGGCCTGGGTGCTGCCGAAAAGGGTCGCGCCGACGGTGATCGCGACGACGACGGCGCTCTTGATCTTTCGCATGATGGTTCCTCCCGTTCCCGGCCCCCTGCCGAGTTCACTGCCACCACGGCGGGCGGGGTGGCCGGGTTCACGCCGGTTCGGCCGAACTTCACGGTTCCTCCCGTCGGGTGAATGCCGCCCCGTTTCGTCCCTCGCCGGGGCGATTACACGGCTCGCGCGCCGCGGAAGGATCAGGGCATGCGCCGATTCGGCCGCGAGAGCACCAGCGACGAGTTCCTGATCCGGCGCCTGTACGCCGAGCACGGCGGTGCGCTGCTGGCGTACGCGACCCGCCTGATGGGCGACCGCGCGCTCGGCGAGGACGTCGTGCAGGAGACGCTGATCCGTGCCTGGCGGCACCCGGACGCGCTGACCGACGACAAGGGGTCCGTCCGCGGCTGGCTGTTCACGATCACCCGCAACGTCGCCATCGACCGGCACCGCGCCCGCCGGGCCCGGCCCGCCGAGGTGGCCGAGACGGTGCACACCGCCCCGGTGGAACGGGACCACGCGGACGCGGTGATCGACTCGATGACGCTGCTGGGAGCGCTGGAGTCGCTCTCCCCGGAACACCGGGAAGTGCTGCGGGCGCTCTATTTCGAGGGCCGCAGTGTGGACGAGGCGGCGGCCCAGCTGGGCGTGCCCGCCGGCACCGTGAAATCGCGCAGCTACTACGCGCTCCGGCGGTTACGGGAGGTGATCAGCGAGCCCACGCCCGCGGGACCGCTGATGATCGTGGTGAACGGGACCGCGGGATGAGCCGGCACGACAACGAGCTGCTCGGGGCGTACCTCCTGGGGGTTCTGGAGGAGAGTGAGCAGGCCACCGTGCGCGACCACCTCGGGGTGTGCGCGGTCTGCCGGCGTGAGGTGGACGCGCTGCGCGAGACGGAGGCCGCCCTGGGCGGCATCCCACCCGAAGCCCTCGTCGAGGGCCCGCCGGACGACGGCGATCTGCTGCTGCAACGCACCCTGCGGCAAGCACGGCAGGAGCGCCTCCGGACGCGACGGCAGCGGCGTACGACCCAGATCGCCGCCGCCGTGGTGACCGGCGCCGCGGTCCTGGCCGGCGGCGTGCTCGGTGGCAGCGCCCTGGTCGAGGAGCCCGCGCCACCTCCGGCCGCATCGGCCACCACCGCGCCCGGCACCCGGACCGCGACGGCGACCGACCCGGCGACCGGGGCCACCATGACCGTCGCGCTCCAGCCCGCCGACGGCTGGGTCCGCCTCCGGGCCACCGTCGGCGGCGTCTCGGCCGGCGAGCAGTGCCGGCTCCTCGTGGTCGGCCGCGACGGCGCCCGGCGCGAGGCCGGCACCTGGCGGGTCTCCGCCCAGGCGGCCGACGCCGCCACCAGCATCGACGGGGTCGCGCTCGTCGCACTGCCGGACGTGGCCGCCGTCCGGGTCGAGACGCTGGCCGGCCGTCAGCTCGTCGAGGTGAAGATCTAGCGGCCCAGCGGCCTAGCGGCGGAGCCAGGGTTGCAGGGCCTTGGTGACCCGGGGTAGGACCAGATAGGTCATCACCGGGGTGAGGCAGAGCGTGCTGATCAGCGTCCGCAGCACCACATTGAGACCGTCCAGGTGCGGCATCAGCAGGACCGCGGCGACCAGGCTGACCGGGAAGAAGCCGAGCCAGATGGTGACCGCCTGCTTCCAGCGCCGCGGCGCGGGCGGCGCGGCCTTCTCGACGGGCTCGTCGAGGCGGTCCTGCGGCGGGTCGAACCAGCCCTCGATGCCGGTGCGCCGCTCCTCCCGGGTGTGCTCGACGAAACCCTCGGCCGAGGAGAGCCACCACTGCCGTTGCGAGGACTGCTCCCAGTTGCGCAGCGACTCGGCGTCGGCGAACCGGTAGAGCATGTGCCACTCGGCGGAGCCCGGCTCCGGGCGCACCCAGCCGGTGCCGAGGAAACCGGGGAAGTCCTCGGCCAGCGACGCGCCGGCCCGGACCCAGGCGGCCATCTCGGCGGCGCGCTCGGGATCGGCTCGGCGGGTGATCGCCACGGTCACGGGGAGCTGGGCCAACGTCTGCACATCTCACATTGTGGTAAGCGCTTGTTTCAGGTCCAAGTCGTAGTTGCGTACCCCACACCCCAGTCTGGCGGTAAGTTGCCCAGTCATGACGCTGCAACGAAAGTTGTCTATCTCAGCACTCGCTCTCGTCATGCTCGCCGGCTCCGGCTTCACCCCGGGCCGCGGGCCGTCCTGGCAGCTCAGCGACACCGGCGTGACCGCACAGTTCCGTGGGCTCGCCCCGGTCAGCGCGAAGGTCGCGTGGGCGGCGGGCTCGGCCGGGACGGTGCTGCGCACGGTCGACGGCGGCCGCAACTGGGGCTCGGTGGGCCCGCCCGAGGCGGCCGGCCTCGAGTTCCGGGACGTCGAGGCCACCGACGCGCGACACGCGGTCGCGCTGACCATCGGCAACGGGCCGGCCTCGCGGATCTACCGGACCTCGGACGGCGGGCGCACCTGGACCGAGACGTTCCGCAACGACGAGCAGACCGCCTTCTACGACTGCATGGACTTCTCCGACCGGCGGCACGGCCTGGCCCTGTCCGACCCGGTCGGCGGAAAGTTCCGGATCCTCGCCACCGCCGACGGCGGCCGGTCCTGGCAGGTGCGGCCCACCACCGGGATGCCGGCCGCGCTGCCCGGCGAGTTCGCGTTCGCGGCCAGCGGCACCTGCCTGGTGACGGTCGGCCGGCACGCGTGGTTCGCGACCGGCGGCGACGCCACCGCCCGGGTGTTCCACTCCACCGACCGCGGCCACACCTGGAAGGTGACCGACTCGCCGCTGCCCAGCGGCCCCACGGCCGGCATCTATTCGCTGGCGTTCCGGGACACGCGCACCGGGATCGCGGTGGGCGGGGACTACAACACCCCGGCGGCGGCGCCGGACGGGTCGGCGGTCACCCGGGACGGCGGGCGGCACTGGACGGTGGCGAAGCGGGTGCCCGGTGAATACCGGTCCGGGGTCGCGTGGACCGGGCGGGGGCGCACCGCGCTGGCGGTCGGGCCGACCGGCAGCGACGTCTCCTACGACGGGGGTGTCACCTGGCGGCGCTTCGACACGGGCAGCTTCGACGCGGTGGCCTGCGCGGACGACGGCGCGTGCTGGGCCTCCGGCACGAACGGCCGGATAGCCCGCCTCACCTGGCACTGACCGCGTGGGGACTTGGGGTGCGATCCGCACCCCAAGTCCCCACACAAGAAGCACAAGCGTGGGGACTTCGGGTCCGATCCGCACCCAAAATCCCCACACAAGAAGCACGAGCGTGGGGACTTCGGGTCCGATCCGCACCCAAAATCCCCACGGTGGAGGTCAGGGGTTGAGGTAGGCGAGGACGGCCAGGACGCGACGGTTGTCGTCGTCGGAGGGCGGCAGCGCCAACTTCGTGAAGATGCTGTTGATGTGCTTGCTGACCGCCTTCTCCCCGACGAAGAGCTTGGCGGCGATCGCACCGTTCGACCGGCCCTCCGCCATCAGGCCGATCACGTCACGCTCCCGGGCGGTCAGCTTGGCCAGCGGCGGCTGGTGGCGGGCCAGGAGCTGAGACACCACCTCCGGGTCCATCACCGTGCCACCGGACGCCACCTGGCGGACCGCGTCGACGAACTGGGCCACGTGCGAGACCCGGTCCTTGAGCAGATAGCCGACGCCGCCTTTGCGGTCGGTGAGCAGCTCCCGGGCGTACAGCGGCTCGACGTGCTGGGAGAGCACCAGCACCGGCATGCCGGGCACCACGTCCCGGGCCGCGATCGCCGCCTGCAACCCCTCGTCGGTGAAGGTGGGCGGCAGCCGCACGTCCACCACCGCGACGTCCGGGCGGTGCTCCACCAGCGCGGGCAGCAACGACGGTCCGTTGTCGACGGCCGCCACCACGCGGAAGTCGTAAGCCTCCAGCAGCCGGGTCAGGCCGTCCCGGAGGAGGGCGAGGTCTTCGGCGATGACAACGCGCACGGCAGCTCCATGGTCACGACAGTCGGTCCGCCCGGCGGGCTGGACAGGCTCATCGTGCCATCGAAGGCGGCGAGACGGCGTTCGATGCCCTGCAACCCGGTGCCGCGGGACGGGTCCGCCCCACCCGTGCCGTCGTCGCTGACCCGCATCACCAGGACTTCGCCGGTGTGCCAGAGCTCCACCCGCACGGTCTGCGCGAAGCTGTGCCGGGTCGCGTTGGCGAGGATCTCGGCGACCGCGAAGTAGGCCGCCGACTCCACCGGCGTGTCCAGCCGTCGCGGCACCGACGCCTCCACCGTGGCCGGGATCGGCAGCGCCATGGCCAGCGCCCGCACCGCACCCTCCAGTCCGCGTTCGGCGAGCACCGGCGGGTGGATGCCGCGCACCAGGTGGCGCAGCTCGACCAGCGCCGCCGAGCTGTTCTCGCGGGCCTCGGCGAGCAACTCGCGGGCCGCCTTCGGGTCCATGTCCACCATGGCCTCGGCCAGGCCGATGGTCATGCCGAGCGACGCCAGCCGGGCCTGTGCGCCGTCGTGCAGGTCGCGTTCGATCCGGCGCAGCTCGGCGGCCTGCGCGTCGACGGTGTCGGCCCGGGTCACGGTGAGCTGGCTGACCCGCAGCAGCAGGTCGGCGTTGCGGGTCGGGGCGAGGAAGAGCCGGTTGAAGTACGAGTCGGCGCGTCGCAGGTACGGCGCCGCGCCGACGCCGATGATCAGGATCAGCGCACCCTGCGGCAGGGACAGGAAGCCCTGCCCGATGGTCTCGATCGGCCAGATCACGCCGTAGCCGTAGTCGTCGACGCCGAGCGAGATCCAGAGCGGGATCAGGAAGATTCCCTCCGCGCCGTAGATCGGCAGGGCCAGCGTGAGCACACCGAGGATCAGCCCGGCCACCGCGCCGGGGAGCAGCCACGCGAAGTCGCGCCAGGTGGCCGGGTCGGTGACGATCCACCGGTACCGCCGGATCAGGCCACCGGCCGGCGGGCCGGGGCGGTACGGGCGGGCGATCGGCACCCCGTACGTCGCGCCGAACGTGCGGGCCAGGTGCGCCCGCCCCCTGATCAGGGCGGTCACGAGCGGCAGCAGCACCAGGCCGATGCCGAGCACGGGGGTGAGCACCAGCGACAGCACGAAGAGGATGAACAGCGGGATGTTGGCCACCGCGAGCACCACGGCCAGCGCCCCGTGCCCCCAGGCCCGGATGCCTTCCTGAATCCAGTCACGCGACTCCATGTCCTCATCCTGACCGGGCCCGGCCACCGTGTCGGTAGTGCCAGCCCTACCTGCGGCAGGGGGGTCAACCGCCCCGGGCAGGGGGACCTGACACTCCTGACCGCGGGCGCTCCGCCCGGTTGCCTGGAGACATGACGACGACAGCTGAGACCCGTCCGGCGGGAAGCGACTTCGCCGAGCTGAACCGCCGGGTCAACGCGGCCGGCCTGCTCCGCCGCCGGCCCGAGTACTACGCCGCGCGCCTGGGCCTGGTGACCATCGCCCTGGCCGGCGGCTGGTACGCGTTCTTCCTGGTGGGCTCCTCGTGGTGGACGCTCGCCGTGGCGGTCTTCCTGGCCGTGGTGTTCACCCAGGTGGCGCTGGTGGCCCACGACCTCGCGCACCGGCAGGTGTTCCGGACCAACAAGCCGAGCGCCCAGGCCGGGCTGATCGCCGGCAATCTGGCGATCGGGATGTCCTACGGATATTGGATGGACAAGCACACCAAGCACCACGCCAACCCGAACCATGACGATCTGGACCCGGACGTCGGTCCCGGTGCGCTGGTCTGGACCCGCGAGGCCGCCCGCGGCGGCGGTTTCCTGATCAAGCACCAGGCCTGGTTCTTCTTCCCGCTGCTCACGCTGCTCGGCCTCTCCCTCAAACGGGACAGCGTCCGCGCGCTGCGGGCGGGCTCGATCAAGCGGCGCGGTCTGGAGGCCGCTTTGCTGACCATCCACTTCATGGCGTACGCCACCGCGCTTCTCGTGGTGTTGTCGCCGCTGCAGGCACTGGTCTTCTTCGTGGTGCACCAGGCGCTGTTCGGGGTCTACCTGGGCCTGACGTTCGCGCCCAACCACAAGGGCATGCCGCATCCGGACGGCACCGAGGACTTCCTCCGCAAGCAGGTGCTGACTTCCCGCAACGTCCGCGGCGGATGGCTGGTCGACACGGCCCTGGGTGGGCTGAACTACCAGATCGAGCACCACCTGTTCCCGGCCATGCCGACGCCGAACCTGCGCCGGGCCCAGCCGCTGGTGCAGCGTTACTGCGCCGAGATCGGTGTGCCGTACGAGATGACCAGCCTGACCGAGTCGTACCGGCAGGCCCTGCGGCATCTGCACGACGTCGGCGCGGAGCTGCGCGCACGCTGAGGGCACAAAACGGTTGATTTCCGGGTTGCCGAAGAGGCCGTCGGGCCGGGAACAAGTTAGAGTTCCCCAACACAAAACTGTGGGCCGCCGGGACCGGAAGGTGAACCGGCGGGGTCCGTGAAGTTTTCCGAGGATTAAGGTCTAGAGTGCCGCGCGTGAAGGTGACCTTGCAGGAGATCCGGGAGCGCACCTACAAGCCGGTCGACGCGTGGTGGACCGTGCTTCTGGTCGACCCGTTGGCAGCTCCGCTGGTGCGTTTGGTGGCCCCCTACCGGTGGATCACACCCAATGTTCTGACTCTGGTGGCGACCGTCTTCGGCACCGGTGCGGCGGTCTGTTTCGCCATGGGCGATCGCTGGTACCTGGTCGCCGGCGCCCTGCTGTTCCACCTGAGCTTCGTCGTCGACTGCATGGACGGCAAGATCGCCCGGCTGAACGGGACGGGCACGATCTTCGGCCAGTGGCTGGACTTCGTGCTCGACCGGGTCCGGGTCTTCTTCATCGCCCTGGCCCTGTTCGGCGGGCAGTACGTGCAGACCGGCGAGGTGTCGTACCTGTGGCTGATGGCCGTGGCCGTCTTCCTGGACCTGTTCCGTTACCTGAACAGCAGCCAGATGACGAAGGTCCGGCGCGGCATGCGCGACCAGCTCCTGGCGCTGCGCCCGCCCACCACCGTGCAGCCGGAGGCGGCCGCCGACGCGGGTGAGCCCGCCGACGAGATGCCCGAGCCCGACACGCGGCCGGTGACCAACCCGTCGGTCAAGCGCCGGGTCGGCGACTTCCTGCGGGCCCGCCGGATCCGCACGCACCTGTTCAGCGGCATCGAGTACGAAATGTTCGTGTTCATCATCGGCCCGCTGACCGGCCTGCTCTTCCCGGTCACCATCCTGTCCGGCGCGGCCCTGCTCGCCTTCGAGGCCTTCCTGATCTACAAGCTGTACAAGGCCTGCAAGGCGTACCCCGCCAAGCTCGCGGCCGCCGAGAAGGAGTTCGAGGAGTACCAGGCCGAGCAGGCGCCGACCACGCCTCACCTCAGCCCGGCGGTCTGACCGCCCCGAAGCATTCCGAGCGCCCCGGCGACGATTCGCCGGGGCGCTCGCTGTCGCACCCGAATGGAACCCGTGCGGAGATCCGCGGGCCGGCCGAGCTGCCGAACGGACGAGCACGGCAATCGTCTGGAGGCGCCATGCTCACCCTGGAAACGCCGGCTCGGCGCACCGCCTCGCTCACGGTTCGGCTGCGCCTTCTCGGCGCCGCCTCGGGCCGCCCGGCGCGGGGACACATCGTGACGCTGTGGCACTGCGGCCGTCCCGAACCCGGCGCCCGGCAGACCTCGGACCACGACGGCTGGGTCCGCTTCCCGAGCGCCTTTCCCGACGCGGGCGCCGACGGCTGGCCGCACCTGCACTTCGAGGTGCACCGGGACGGCATCCGGGTGCACGCCGCTCAGCTCGCCCTTCCGGGTGACGCGTGCACGAGCGCGTACGCCGCCGGGCGGCGCCGGATGGCCGGGCGCTCCCTCGCCGCGGACCGCTGCTTCACCGGCGGCTGGAACCTGGAGATCCCCTCGGTCACCGGCGACGCCGCGCGCGGCCTGGTCGCGATCCGAACCGTCGCTCTCTGAACCTCTGTGTGTGAACTTCGGCCCACATAGCGACCCGAACTTCACACGCAAGGTTGCGACGGGCGGCTGGCGGCCGGCGGCGAGTGGGCGGTGGGCGGGTGAGCGCCGGCAGGGGGACCGGCTAAGTTGGGCCGATGCCTCGCCGACGCCTGTTCTACCTGCTCGCTGTCGTCGCGATGCTGGGGCAGATGGCGTTCGCCATGGTGACCACCGCGCTGCAGCAGTCGCCGACCATCGACGAGCCGGTCTACGTGGCGACCGCCGAGGTCTACCGGCAGCAGCACAGCCTGCGCTACAACCCGGAGCACCCGCCGCTCGGCAAGCTGATCATGGCGGCCGGGACGGCGTTCGCGGATCCCCGCCTCGACCCGGCCCATCCCGGCAACCAGACCGAGCTGGGCCGCCACCTGCTCTACGAGAACGGCAACAACCCGTTCCGGGTGATGTTCCTGGCCCGATTGCCGATCATCCTGCTCACGCTGGCGTTCGGGCTGGTGGTGCTCGCCTTCGCCCGGGACCTGGCCGGCCCCGCGGGCGGGCTGGTCGCGCTGGGGCTCTATTCCTTCTCCCCCGACGTGATCGCGCACGGCTCGCTGGCGACGCTGGACGTGCCCGCCGCCGGGATGCTGCTCACCGCGTTCTGGCTGGCCTGGCGCGCCCGGGGAAGGCCGCTGCTCCATCTGCCGCTCGCCGGGGCGGCGCTCGGTGCGGCGCTGGCGATCCGGATGAGCGTGCTCCCGGCCGTACCGCTGCTTGTTGCTCTTGCCGCCTGGTCCATGTGGCATGCGCAACGGGTGCACCCGGAGCGACCCACCGCGGCGCGCACCGCGCTGCTGCGCAGCGTGGCGGCGGCGATCGTGGTCGGGCTGATCGCCGTGGCCGTGGTCTGGCTCTCCTATCTGGCAGCCGATCCACGGCTGCGCTGGACCGCCCCGCCCGGCCTGCCGGACGTCGACGGCCTGAGAGGCCTCGCGGTCGACCTGCTGCCGTTCCCGCAGGCCTACCGGGACGGCATGCTCATCCAGTTCGCGTTCGAGGACCGGGCCTTCAACGGGTTCCTGCTCGGCGAGGCCTACCGGGGCTCGCGCTGGTACTACCTGCCCATCGCACTGCTGATCAAGACGCCGCTGGCCATGCTGGCGCTCTGGGTGGCCGGTGCCGTCACGATGCTGGTGATTCCCCGGTTGCGGGCCGCGGCGCTCTACGTGCTGCCGGTCTCGGCGCTGCTGTTGCTGGCGGCGATGACCGGCAGCCGCAACTTCGGCACCCGGTACGTGATCTTCCTGCCGATGTTCCTGGGGGTCGCCGCCGGCACCGTGGCGCTGATCCGGTTCCGCTGGTCGAAGGCCGTCGCCGGGGTTCTCGTGGGCACCGTGGCGGTGGGGTCGCTGATGACCTTCCCGTACTACCTGCCGTACTCGAACGTCGCCTTCGGCGGCACCGACAACACCCACAACAACCTGCACGACGCGAACGTCGACTGGGGACAGGACCTGGGGCGGCTCGGGCAGCGGCTGTCGTCCCGCTATCCGGGCGAGCGGGTCTGGCTGGCCTACAAGGGTTCGGGCGTGCCGTCCTACTACGGGATCGACGCCGACGATCCGCTCCGGGTGCCCGCGGATCAGGTCCGCGGTCTGCTGGTGGTCTCGGACTCCCGGGTGGCGACCGCCGGCGCGCGCCTCCGCCGCCTGATCGAGACCAGCACGCCCATCGACCACGTCGGATACTCCATCACCATCTACCGTCGCTGACCCCTTCCGGTTACCGGCCGGTAATGCTTAGGTGAGGCGATGACGCACTACGACATCGTCATCGTGGGCAGCGGCTTCGGCGGCAGCGTCAGCGCCCTGCGGCTGGCCGAGAAGGGATACCGGGTCGGCGTGCTCGAGGCCGGCCGCCGGTTCACCCCCGAGACCCTGCCGAAGACCTCCTGGGACCTGCGGAACTTCCTCTGGGCGCCGAAGCTCGGCCTGCGCGGCATTCAGCGGATCACGCTGCTCAAGGACATCATGGTGCTCTCCGCGGCCGGCGTCGGCGGCGGCTCCCTGGTCTACGCGAACACGCTCTACGTGCCACCCGCGCCGTTCTTCGCCGACCCGCACTGGTCCGGGATCACCGACTGGTCCGCCGAGCTGGCCGCCTCCTACGACCAGGCGTCGCGGATGCTGGGCGTCACCGAGCAGCCGTCGATGACGCCCTCCGACGTGGCGATGAAGCAGGTCGCCGACGACATGGGTGTCGGGCACACGTTCCGCCGCACCCCGGTGGGGGTCTACTTCGGTGAGCCCGGCAAGACCGTGCCGGACCCCTATTTCGGCGGCGCCGGCCCGGACCGCACCGGCTGCGTCGAGTGCGGCAATTGCATGATCGGCTGCCGGGTCGGCGCGAAGAACCGGCTCGACGTGAACTACCTCTATCTGGCCGAGCGGGCCGGCGCGGTGGTGCACCCGGACACCGAGGTCACCTCCCTGCGCCCGGCCGGCGAGGGCTGGCGGATCAGCACCCGCACCGGTCGGTTCACCGCCGGCCAGGTGATCCTGTCGGCGGGGTCGCTGGGCACCCAGCGCCTGCTGCACACGATGCGGGACACCGGCGTGCTGCCGCATCTGTCCGCCCGGCTCGGCACCCTCACCCGCACCAACTCCGAGGCGCTCGTCGGCGCCGCCACCAAACACGTGCCCGACCAGCCGTTCTCCACCGGCATCGCGATCACCTCGTCGTTCCACCCGGACGCGCAGACCCACATCGAACCGGTCCGGTACGGCCCGGGCAGCAACGCGATGGGCCTGCTGACCACGCTGCTCGTCGACGGTGGCGGGCGCGTCCCCCGGCCGGTGCGCTTCCTCGGGCAGGCGCTGCGGCACCCGATCCTGCTGGCACACTCGCTGTCGGTGCGCCGGTGGAGCGAGCGGACAATCATCGCGCTGGTCATGCAGACGGCGGACAACTCGCTGACGGTACGACGGACCCGCGGCGGCCGGCTGACCACCTCGCCCGGGCACGGCCGGCCGAACCCGACCTGGATCCCGGTGGGACACGAGGCGGTGCGCCGGCTCGCCGACCGGATCGGCGGGTACCCGGGCGGCTCGCTCTCGGACATCTTCGACATCCCGATGACCGCGCACATCCTGGGCGGCGCCACGATCGGCGAGACCGCCGCGACCGGTGTGGTGGACGCCTATCACCGCGTCTTCGGTTATCCCGGCCTGCACGTCGTGGACGGCTCCGCGGTCCCGGCGAACCTCGGCGTCAACCCGTCGCTGACCATCACCGCGATGGCCGAGCGGGCGATGGCGCTCTGGCCCAACAAGGGCGACGAGGACCGGCGGCCCGCCCTCGGATCGGCCTATCAGCGCCTGGAGCCGATCGCGCCGCGCTCCCCCGCGGTCCCCGCGCACGCCCCCGCCGCCCTGCGCCTGCGCCTCCGGTGATCCATTCGCTGCCGGTCGAGCCCGGCCCGGAGCCGTGCGAGACGCTCGTGCGCCGGCCGCATCCCCGGCTGCGCGGGCACATCGTCTCCTACAGCGGTTTCCGGACGAGCGCACCGGTCCCGCACCGCCTCCTGCCCTGCAACGTCCCTGTCCTGATCATCGACATCACCGGGGCCGCCCGGGTGGTCACCGGGGCCGCCGGCGCCCCGGAGATCGTCTCGGACACACGGTGGGGGCACGGCGTCACGGTCGGCCTCACCCCGACCGGTGTCGCCGCGCTGCTGGGCGTCCCGATGCGGGAGCTGACCGGGGCTGCCGTGCCGCTCGAACCGGGCACCGTCCCGCTCGGATCCGGCACCGCCTCGCTCGCCGCCCGTCTTGCGGGGATTCCGGGCTGGCGGGGCCGGTTCGCCGTGCTCGAGGAGTGGCTGACCGCCCGGCTCGAGCCGTCCCGCCCCGAGGATCCACTGGTGACGGCCGCCTGGTGGCGTCTCCAGCGCCCCGGCGCGCCCCGGGTCGGGAAACTCGCGGCTGACCTCGGCGTGAGCCGGCGCCGCCTGGAGACCGGTTTCCAGCGCCACATCGGCCTGTCACCCGGGACGGTCGCGCGCATCGCGCGCTTCCAGCGAGCCGTCGGCATGGTCGCGGCGGGCGCGGCACTTCAGCGGGCCGCGACGGATTCGGGGTACGCCGACCAGCCGCACTTCTCCCGGGAGGTCCGCTCGATGGCCGGCCTCACCCCGACCGCGCTGCGCGGGGCGATCGAGGCCGCCCTCCCGCCCGGCGCGCATCCGTTCAAGACCGGGAGCCGGGAGCGCCCTACCGTCATGTCATGACGCTCACCGGAAGGACAGCCCTCGTCACCGGGGGATCGCGAGGCATCGGCCGTGCCATCGTCGAACGACTCGCCGCCGACGGGGCGCGGGTCGTCTTCACCTATCGGGAGAGCAAGGCAGCCGCCGACGACCTGGCCGCCTCTCTCCCGGACGCCGTGGCCGTCCACTGCGACCAGTCCGAGGTCGCGGGCCTGCCCGCCGCCTTCGAACCCGTCCGCGACGGTCTCGACATCCTGGTCAACAACGCGGCCGTCGCCGTCTCGATCCCGATAGCCGACGTCACCGCCGACGACTTCGACCGCGTCATGACCATCAACGCGAAGTTCCCGCTGCTGGCCATCCGGGAGGCGATCCCGCTGCTGCGCGACGGCGGCCGGATCATCAACCTGTCCAGCCTGAACACCGTCGTGCCGGGGCCCGGGCTCGCCCTGTACTGCGCTGCCAAGGCCGCGCTCGAACAGTTCACCAAGGTCGCCGCCCGTGAGCTCGGCGCCCGCGCCATCACCGTCAACACCGTCTCGCCCGGGGCGACCGACACCGACATGCTGCGTGGCACCAACCCGCCCGAGGCCCTGGACCGGGCCGCCGCCCTCACCGCGTTGCAGCGCATCGGCCGGCCCGCCGACGTGGCCGCCGTGGTCGCCTTCCTGGCCGGGCCGGACGCGGCGTGGCTCACCGGCCAGAACCTCCGGGCGACCGGCGGGCTGCTGGTCTGACGATGCTCGCAAGCCTGAGTGGGCAGGTCAGCCCGGCGGTCGCGGCACGAGCCGGCGGACCGGCGAGGTCGCGGTGACTCTCGGGGACCGGTCATAGGTCGTACCAAGAAAGGTTTCTAAAGAACGAAAGCGTCCGTCCAGAGCTGGCGTGACCGGCCGGAGAGGGCGTCCATCAGGCCGACCGCCTGGCTGTCGGTCAGGCCCGCGACGAAGTCGATGACCGCGCGGCCGCGGGCCCGGCTGATGCGGTCCGGCGTGCCGGTGGGCAGCTCGGCCTCGGCGAGTTCGACCAGGTCGCGAAGGCGGCGAGGCAGGCGCAGGGCTTCGTCGGGGTCGGTCAGCCAGTCGAGCAGCGCCTCGACGAGGGAGGCCAGCAGGCGGGCCTGGCCGCGCTGGTGGAGGGCGAGGTCGGGGCGTTCCAGGACGAAGCGGTTCTGGACGAACTTGAGGAGCTGCACCTCGTGCCATTGGGCGCGGGAGAGCTGCGCGTGGCCGCTGCGGACCGCGGGCTGCCCGACCAGCTCGATCGAGTCGACGAGGCGGCGCGTCCAGTTGGCGGAGAAGGCAGCGACCCGGGCCTCGGCCTCCAGGGACCCGTCGAAGGGGCGGGCCAGCAACCCGTCGACCAGCTCGGCACGGACCAGCTCGACGGCGTCGGCGAAGGCCTCGTCGTCGGCGATCCAGGCCTCCTTGTGGTGCAGCCGGCGGCGCAGCGACTCGATGGCGCCGCCGGCCCGGTCGAGGTCGCACTCGGTGCGCCAGCGCTGCCAGGCCATCAGCTCGGCGGCCACGGCGCCCTGCTGGAGGACGCCGACCCGGTGCACGTCCTCCAGGTCGTGGATGGCGTAGGCGATGTCGTCCGCGGCGTCCATCACCGAGGCCTCGACGGTCTGCTGCCAGTCGGCGACCCGCCCGGCGAACGGGGCCCGGGCTGCGCGCATGTCGGTGATCTCGGTGGAGTACGCCCCGAACTTGAGCGAGCCGCCCTCCGGGTCGTCCGGTACGGCCGCGGCACCCCGCGGCGCCGGATCCATGAAGCGCGGGTGCGGGTCGGGGTGGCCGTGGCGGGTCCACGGGTACTTCAGGATGGCCGCGCGGGTGGCGTTGGTCAGGTTGAGGCCGATGGTCGCCTGACCGCGGATCTCGGTGCTGGTGACGATCCGGTACGACTGGGCGTTGCCCTCGAAACCGTCCCGCACGCCGCGATCGCGGGCCAGCCTGTCCAGCACCCGCTCGCCGAGGTGCCCGAACGGCGGGTGCCCGAGGTCGTGGGCGAGCGCGGCGGCCTCCACCACGTCCGGGTCGCAGCCGCCCAGCTTCTCGGCGAGGTCCGGCTGGTCCCGATGGATCCGCTCGGCGATGGCCCGGCCCACCTGCGCCACCTTGAGGCTGTGGGTGAGCCGGTTGTGCACCAGCAGGCCCGCGCCGCCCGGGCTGATCACCTGGGTGACGCCGGCCAGCCGGGCCAGGAAGGGTGAGCTGACGATCCGGTCCCGGTCCACCCGGAACGGGCTGGTGGCCAGGTCGCCGGGGGCGACCAGGCTGTCGCCGAAGAGCCGTTGGGCGCGCGGATCATCCATCCCCGGGAGGTTACCGGGACTGCAGAGCGTCCAGCGCGACGGCCATCGCCACGATCAGGCGGCGGTCCAGGGCGGGGTTCTGGATCGTGACGATGAACTTGTCGCGCAGGCCCCACTTGCGCACCACCGAGAAGGCCGGGTGCCCGCCGAGGGTGAAGTCGAAGTGGTACGGCAGCCAGGACAGCGACTCGACGAACCGGCGCAGCACGGCGACCCAGATGTTGCGCTCCTGGCCGATCATCTCGCCGTACCCCGGCTGCTCCAGCTTCCAGGTGGAGCGCAGCAGCGAGGCACCGAACTGCTTGCGGAACAGGCCGATCGGCTGGTTGGCGGCGTCCAGCACGTCGTACGTCGCGCCCAGGTCGATCACCTGCCGGGCCTTGAACCCGAGCAGCGGCACCTGTTTGGTGTCGTCGGTGTAGAGGGTGACCTGCTCGCGGAACGCCATCCGCTTCTGCTGGGCGAAGGCGAGGAGACCGGCCTCCTCGCCGTTCGGGCCGGAGGCGTGGATCTCGTACTGGTTGACCATGAGACGGATGCGCTGGCGCACGATGAGCTGGTGCTGCGCCTGAAGGGTGTCGAGCGTCACCGCGGCAGTCTGTCATACGCGTCACTTGCTGAGGGCAGGCTGAGGGCCACGGTGGCAGCCGACGGCCGATCCCGGTCAGACTGGGCGGATGGCGAAGCGTGCACGTACTCGTACAGTGATGGCTCTGGCGCTCGGCGCCGCGGTGGCCTGGGCCGCCCGCGACGTGCCCGCCCAGCTCGGTGCCCGGGCCCGGGGCGCGCGGCTCGCCCGGATCGAGCGCTCGCCGCAGTTCTCCGGCGGCAAGTTCCACAACACCGTGCCGGCCACCCAGGTCACTGTGGCGTCCGTGCCGCGCCTGGCCGCCGCCGCGGCCACCGGCCGGGAGGCGCGGCGCCCGCACCAGCCGATCCCGGTGGTGGCCCCGGCATCCGGCGCGGACCCGCAGGGCCTGCACGTCACCTGGTACGGGCATTCGTCCGCCCTGGTCGAGATCGAGGGACGGCGGGTCCTGCTCGACCCGGTGTGGAGCGACCGCTGCTCACCGTCGCGGCTGACCGGCCCGCGCCGCCTGCACCAGCCGCCGATGCCGCTGCGCGAGCTGCCGCCCATCGATGCCGTGGTGATCTCCCACGACCACTACGACCACCTCGACATGGTGAGCATCCAGAACCTGGTCGACCTGCAGGCCGCGCCGTTCCTGGTGCCGCTCGGGGTGGGTGCGCACCTGGAGCGCTGGGGCGTGCCGGAGACCCGGATCATCGAGCTGGACTGGAACGAGAAGGCGACGGTGCGGGGCGTCGAGTTCATCGCCACCCCGGCGCGGCACTTCTCCGGGCGCGGCTTCAGCCGGGACGAGACGCTCTGGGCCAGCTGGGTGATCAACGGGCCGACCCGGAAGGCGTTCTACTCCGGGGACACCGGGTACTTCCCCGGCTTCGCGGAGATCGGCGCCGAGCACGGGCCGTTCGACGTGACGCTGGTGCAGATCGGGGCGTACGGGGAGGCCTGGCCGGACATCCACATGTTCCCGGAGGACGGCGTCGCGGTGCACGTCGACGTCGACGGCGGGCTGATGATCCCGGTGCACTGGGCGACCTTCAACCTCGCCCTGCACGACTGGGCGGAGCCGGCCGACCGGGTGTGGCGGGAGGCCAAGGCCCGGGATGTGCGGCTGGCCGTGCCGCGGCCGGGTGAGCGGGTGGACGTGGACAACCCGCCGGCAGTCGACGGCTGGTGGCAGCAGATCGCCTGACCCCACCGCCGCGTGTGAAGTCGCGAGCCGCAACTTCACACGCTCCGTGGTGCCACTGCCTGCGTGTGAAGTTGCGCCCGTATACGAGCCGCAACTTCACACGCTTGGTTCAGCGGGCGAGGACGAACCCGGCCATCAGCAGGCCGGCGACGACGATCGCGGTGCCGGCGGCCAATCGGGCGGTGTGCGACCAGGCCAGCCGGCGGCCGGTGCGGACCGAGAAGCGGGCCGACCGGACCTCCCGCCAGGCCGCGTGGGTGCGGCCGGCGCGGTAGGCGACGACCAGCCCGCCGGTGGCGAGCATCATGACGTACGCACTGAGGTGGCGCATCGTTGACCCCCTGGTGTCGGATGGTGACAGCCAGTCTCGGGGTGGGCACGCTCCCCGTTCCAGGGGACGTCACGGCCGCTACGGAGCGATACGCCGCTTTCAGCGCGGTACCTTTTGTCGCCTTTCAGTCAGTCGAATCGTGCGACTGATCGGCAGCGGGCACGCAGATCTGCACGGCGCCGGGCACCACGGAGGCGGAGAACTTCTTCGTCCGCGCCCGCGCGCCGCCGTCCAGCTCGTACTCGAGTTTCGACTCCAGCTTCACGTCGATCCGGCGCGCCCGGGTGGTGCGCACGAACGGCGACCGGTCCGACCGGCCCACCGCCATCGTGCCGAGCGCCCGCGCCCACTGGAGCGCGCCCTGCGCCGTGGCCACGCCGACGTCCAGCCAGCCGTCGTCCGGCGAGGCGTCGTCGAAGGCGTGGATGCCGCCGGTGATCTTGCCGACGTTGCCGATCAGCACACAGCTGGCCTCGTCGTCGAACCACGGCTGGCCGTCGATGCTGATCGAGGCACGCGGCGCCTCGCCGTTGACGTGCCGGATGCCGGTCCAGACGTACGCCAGCTTGCCGAAGCGGTCCTTGAGCGCACCGTCGGCGTCCTTGATCATGGCGCCGTCGAAGCCGACGCCGGC
Organism: Actinoplanes sp. 13; assembly: GCF_056134165.1. Classification (NCBI taxonomy): domain Bacteria; kingdom Bacillati; phylum Actinomycetota; class Actinomycetes; order Micromonosporales; family Micromonosporaceae; genus Actinoplanes; species Actinoplanes sp. 13. The sequence continues at coordinate 259,110 of NZ_JBVYOQ010000001.1, forward strand.
CATCACCGCGAAGTGCTCGCCCTCGAGCCGGCCGAGGTCCAGCTTGCGCCGGTCGCCGTGGAAGGCGATCTCCACGGCCTGTTCCATGTCGGTGGGGATGCCGAGGTTGCCGGCCAGCAGATTGCCCGCCCCGGCCGGCATGATCGCGACCGGGATCTTCGAGCCGCCCTTCTCGGTGGCGAGCACGTCGAGGGTGCGCTGGACCATCCCGTCGCCGCCCCAGACGACGAGCAGGTCGACGCCCGCCCGCACGGCCTTGCGGACCTGCTTGGGGGCCTTGCGGCTCTTCGGCACCTCGAACCAGAGCAGCTCCTGCACACCCTGGCCGGTGAGCCGGCGGCGGAGCTCATCGAGTCCGCCACCGAGCTTCTTCCGCTGGTGGGCAACGACGGCGATCGTGCGGGGGGTACGCATGTCGCCGCCGTTACCCCGTCCTGAAAATTTTGAATCAGCGGAACCCGAAACGGCTGCGCTTCTTGCGGCCGAACAGGGTCTGTGCGGTGTCGGCGCCCTGACGCAGCAGGCGCGTGACCCGGTTCGCCCCGCGCTTGCGCTCGATGCGGTCGCTGAGCTTGCGGGCACCGGCCGCGCCGAGCGGGACCAGGACGGCGGTCAGAATCATCTTGCGAGCAAAAGTGAAGATCATGGGTAACCGAGTACCCAGAAATGGAGATCAGCTCACCGTGTCCCGCATCGCCTGTTCGGCGGCGGCGCTGCGGACCACCATGAGCCGCAGCTCCAGCTCGTCGGCGACGATGGCGGCGAGGTGCTCCAGGGCCTTGAGCTGGCGCTGGTTGGCCTCCCGGGGCCGGTTGTCGATCACGTTGACGGTGCCGAGACGGTACCCGTCGTGGGTGCGGATCGGCGCGGCGGCGTAGAAGCGCAGCCCCAGCTCGCCACGGACCAGCGGGTGCTCCAGCGTCCGCGGGTCGACGGCGGCGTTGTTGATCACGTAGACGTCGTCCTGGGCGATCACCGACGCGCAGAGGCCGGGCTCCTTGCCGACCTCGCGGACGCCGGACAAACCCTGGCAGGCGGCCAGCCAGACCCGGTCCTGCTCCACCAGCGACACCGTCGCGATCGGGGTGTCGAAGATCGCGCCGGCCACGTAGGCGATCCGGTCGTACGCATCCTCGACCGGCTGGTCCACCAGCCGGTAGCGGCGTACCGCCGCGAGCCGGGCCTGCTCCTGCGGGCCGACGTTGTCCAGATATTCGTAAGCGTGGGAAGACGCGGTCATGGATGCGAGCCTATGTATTACCGGGCGGTATGCAACCGTTCGACCAGTTCGAAGGCGTCCCTGACCGGCCCACCACAGCGAAAGTCGCACACCGCGTGTGAACTTCGGGTCAGGATCGGACCCGAACTTCACACACGGGCCGGTGGTCGGCGGTGGACGGGCCCGGGTCCGGACTCACACGCGGGTCAGTCGCCGGCGGGGGTGAGGGCGCGGATCCGGACGCGGGTGATGGCCCGGCCGGTCACCTCGACCACCTCGGCGGTGAACTCCGGCAGCGTCACCGACTCCCCCGGCTCGGTCGGGATGTGCCCGAGCGCGGCCAGCACCATCCCGGCGACCGTGGTGTAGTCGCCCTCCTCCGGCTGCCCGCGGAACCCTACGTCGGGCAGATCGTGGATGGGGAAGGACCCGGGCATCAGCAGCGCGCCGTCCGCCTCCCGCACGGTCGCCGCGACGTCCCGGTCGGTCTCGTCGTAGATCTCCCCGACGATCTCCTCGACCAGGTCCTCCAACGTGACGATGCCGTCGATGGCGCCCCGCTCGTCGACCACCAGGGCGAGCGGCTGGCGTTCGCCGCGCAGCTGTTTGAGGGCGTCGGACACCCGCAGCGTCTCGGGCAGGAAGAGCGGCGGCCGGGCCACCGCGTCCACCGGGCCGCCGGCGCCGACCAGGTCGCGCAGGTGCACCACGCCGATCACGTCGTCCAGCCCGGCCGGGCCGACGATCGGGGCCCGGGAGTGCCCGCTGTCGATCAGGGTGCGCAGCGCCTCCGCGGCCGGGGCGCCGCTGGCCAGGCTGAGCACGTCGCGGCGGGGCACCAGGATCTCCCGCAGGATCCGGTCGGCGATCTCGAAGGCGCCGGAGATGATCTCGCGTTGCTCGTCGGAGAACTCCTGCTGCGCCGCGACCATGTCGCGGATCTCCTCGGCGGTGACCTCCTCACGCTGGGCGTTGGGATCGACGCCGGCCAGCCGGACGACGCCGTCGGTGGCCTTGCCGAGCAGCCAGACGGCCGGCCGGGAGAAGGCGGCCAGCAGATCGAGCGGCCGGGCCATCAGCAGCGCCCAGCTCTCGGCCCGCTGCATCGCGATCCGCTTCGGGGCCAACTCGCCGAGCACCAGCGTGACGAACGTCAGCACCATGGTCAGCAGCACCGTGGAGACCGGCTGGGCGGCCTTGCCGAGGAAACCGAGATGCTGCTCCAACTGCTCGGAGAACGACTTGGCGACGACCGCGGAGGCCAGGAAGCCGGCCAGCGTGATGCCGATCTGGATGGTGGCCAGGAACCGGTTCGAGTCCCGGGTCAGCCGGGCCAGCACCCGGCCGCCACGGGACTCCCGCTCCAGCCGGTGCAGCTGACCGTCCCGCAGCGAGATCACGGCCATCTCGCTGCCCGTGAAGACGGCGTTGACCAGGGTCAAGGCCAGCACGAGCAGGATCGGACCGACGATGCCATCCATGCGCGCGCCCTCCGGACAAATCGATCTTGTCGGACAACGTTAGCGACACGGGCGAAAAGGTGTGCGGCGCAGCGCCCGAATTCAGAATTTGGAGAACGAGCGGATCGGCATCCGGGGGCCGAACTTGGGCGCCCCGATGCCGCCGAGGGCCAGCAGGTCGCAGACCCGGCCGCGGTGCCCCCGGAAGGGCTCCAGGAGCTCCAGCATCCGCTCGTCGGTGCCCCGGGCCTCCCCCGCCAGGGCCCACGCCACGGTGTTCGGGATATGGAAGTCGCCGACACTGACGGCGTCCGGGTCGCCGAACGTGTGCCGCACCGTCTCGGCGGCGGTCCACGGCCCGATGCCGGGGAGCGCGGTCAGCCGGACCGTCGCCTCGGCCGCGTCCGCGCACCGCTCCAGCCGCTCCGCGACCACGGCCGCCCGCAGCAGGGCCTGGGTGCGGCGCTGCTCGACGCCGAACGGGTGGAAGACCCAATAGGGGGAGGCTGCCACGGCAGCCGGATCGGGCGGGAGCACCAGGTCCACCGGTCCGGGCGCCGGCTCGCCGAAATGCCGGCAGATCGCACGGTACGACCGGTGCGCCTCCTTGCCGGTGACCTTCTGCTCCAGGATCGCCCTCAGCAGGCGCGCGAAGAGACAGCCGGTAGACGGTAGTCGTACCCCTGAGAAGGTCTTCGCCAGACGCCCGACCAGCGGATGCCGCGCCGCCAGGGCCGGGAAGTCGCTCAGATCGTCGCGCAGGCCGGCGATCGCGTCCGCACGGTCGGCGATCCAGGCCGCTCCCGGTCCGTGGCCGGTCGCCACCAGCTCGGCGCCGGAGCGGGCGAGGTGCAGCGTGGCCGGGCCGTCGGGGGTTCGCGCCGCGAGCCAGAGCTCGCCGTCGCGCAGCAGCCCGCAGGGATCGTGCTTGGGCACCAGCAGCGGGCGCACCGAGGCGCCGAACTGGTATCGCTCCGGGCACGTCAGCCGCCGGACCACCGGGGATCTCACCGGAGCAACTATGCCACCCGCGGCCGCGAGAACGAGCAGGCCGATGGCCCTGACCGTGCTCCGGGGTCAGGGCCATCGGGCGGCGACCGGACACCCGAGAAGGAAGGTCCGATCACCCGGTACGGAGCGTCTGCCCGGTGGTGGCCGGGCCGACTCGCCGCCAACCGTCCGGCAGGGGGTAGGACGGCCGGCGGTACCGAAGGGGGGTCCCGGACCGGGCAGGAGAGCCCGGTCCGGTCCGGTACCGACGATGCGGCGGTGCTCCGCGTCGTTGCCTGTCACCCACCGACTAGCGGACTCGGACCCGCACGGAGTCGAAGGCCGGCGTCTGGTTGGCGCGCTCCATCATCGGGATACGGTGCGAACCGTCACCGGCCCACGAGGAGCACTGGAAGTTGCCCCGCTCCGGCAGACCCGGCACCTGGATGGCGACGGTGTCCGGCTGAGCGCCACCCCGGCTGTCCTCGGTCGCGACGAAGAACGCCGGGACCGGCTCGGGCGCGGGCGCCGAGTTGCGGCTCTGCAGGATCCGGCAGGCGGAGTGGAAGTGACCACGCACCAGGCCGTTCTGCAGGACGCTGCTCTCGACGTAGTAACCACCCTGGCCGGCCGCGAGGAACCGGTCACGGATCAGGTTCCGCGTGCTGACCTGGATGGTGAACGGCTGGTTCACCCGCACCTGGGCCGGCGCCTGGGTGATCAGCAGCGTCGGGTTGTTGGCGGCCGCGCCGACCTCACCGAACTCGGTGGAGACACAGCGGTCGCCGCGCTGGAAGCCGTCGTGCGCCTCCAGGTTGGAGGTGTCGCAGCTGTTGGTCAGGATGCCGAGGCCGGCACCGGGGGGCGGGGTGGTCTGGCCGGGATCCGGCTGGTCCTGGTCGCCACCGTTGTCGCCACCCTGGTCGCCGCCCTGGCCGTTGTCACCGCCCTGGTCGCCACCGTTCTCGCCACCCTGGCCGTTGTCACCGCCCTGGTCGCCGCCCTGGCCGTTGTCGCCACCCTGCTCGCCGCCGTTGCCGCCCTCGGCGGGCGCCGACGGGTCCTCGGCCGGAGCCGACGGGTCCTCAGCGGGAGCCGACGGGTCCTCGGCCGGGGCCGACGGGTCTGCGGCGGGAGCGGACGGCTGAGCGCCGCCGCCGTTGTTGCCGCCACCGCCGTTGTTGCCACCGTTGCCGCGGCCGGGCCGCCGGGCCTGGGTGGTCGCCTCGGCGTCCTCTTCGTTACCGACGTTGTTCATCACCCACTGGCGGCAGCGGGCACGGACCTCGGCCGTGGTGGCGACGTCGCCGGCGCCGTCGTCCGCGTGCTGGGTGACGCGGCCGTTGTTCGTGGTCCACGTGCCCTGCCGGGTCTCCGTGGAGAGCCGGCTCTTGTTCGGGGCAGCCAGGTCGTCACAGGCAGCCAGTGCCCGCTTGGTGGTGCGATCGGTGCTCGCATTCGAGACCTGGGTCACGGTCACGATGCCGCCGAACGCCACCAGGGTGGCCGCGACGGCGATGATGCGGCGCCGACCGCTGAACCATGTCGGGGAACTGGCGCGCCGGTACTTTGACCTTCGCATGGGTGACACCTTTCTTGGTCGCCGTGGGCGATTCGAGTCCTACCGCGCGCGGAAGATGCGCATGGTCGTGGCGACCCCGACCACCAGGGCGGCGGCGAGGACGATGAGGATTACCGTGTTGCTGAGGCCCGGGACGCTGCCGCCTTCGACGGCCGCGACGAGCATCTGGTTGTCGACCGGCACCGGGCCCTGGCCCGGTGCTGCCTTGGGAGCCGGCGGCGTGGGCAGCGCGGCGTAATCGACGATGCCGCTGCTCTCCAGCAGCGTCATGTGGGTGAGCACGAACTGGTTCGTGTGCTGAGCGACCTTGCGGACCACGTCGCTGCGTGTGGTGGCACGGATCGTGCCGATGGCCGGGAAGATGTTGCCGTGCGCCATCCGGAGCCGGTCGATGAAGATCTGGTCGAACTGCTCCGTCGTGGGGGCGTTGCGCATCTCCGACAGCCAGAACTGCTGGTCGCCGTTCGGCTGGTTCGGCAGGCTGACGCCCAGCTTCTTGGCGGCGACCCGGGTGATCTCGTCGAGCGCCACGTGCTGCTTGGCGATCTCCGCGCCGACCTTGGCGACGGTCGGGTTGTTCGACTTCTCCGCCGCCATGTTCCCGGCCGGCACCTCCCAGAGGCCGGCGAGCCGGACCTTGATGAGGAAGTCCCGGTCGGCGGCGGTGAGCGTGCCGACGCCCTTCTCGGTGAGCCCGGTGTTGGGCGGGATGGGCACAGCGGGCTCGGCGTGCGCGACGCCGGACGGCGTCACCATGAACGCCAGGGCCAGTGCCAGGGTGCCGACCAGCCATCGGGGGATACGGCGGGCCTTCATCTCTTCTCCTCCAACTCGGAACACGTCGCGAAAAACCGGATCAGTAGCTGTAGTCGCCGCCGGTGTCCTCGGCGCCCGACTCCTCGGCGCCGGCCTCCTCGTCGTCCTTCGGCGGCGCGACCGGCTTGGAGATGGCCGGGAGACAGGTCAGGTTCTTGGTGCCGTCCGGGTTGATGACGAACCACTTGCCGCCGACGTTCTGGCCCTTCCACTGGCCCGGCTTCTTGTCGCCGATGTAGCGGTAGAGCGGCCAGCCCTTGAGGGTCAGCTGCTTGGTGCCGTCCGCCCGGGTGACCGTGCCGACCAGGTCGGCGTCGACGCCCTTGAGCTTCGGCTCGCCGTCGTTGGTGAGCGCCGCCGGCCAGATCTCGGCACACTCGCCGTTGCAGTTCGACTTCGCCGGGTCGTCCTTGTCGTCGTCGAAGCGGTAGAGGACGAAACCGTCCTGGTCCTCGACGACCTTGCCCATCCGCGGGACCTTCGAGCCGGTGAGCGAGGTCGTGGCGAGCTCCTCGCTGATCTCCGGGGTGTTCGCCTCGCCGTCCGCGGGAGCGGTGGGCTCAGCGGTCGCGTCGGACTCGGGGTCGGCGGTCGCGCCGGGCGAGGCCGCGATGTCGTTCGACGCCGGTTCAGCGGCGTTGCCGTAGTCGGACGCCTCGTATCCGGCCGGGGCACAGGCGGGCAGTGCGATCACCGCCGCCAGCGCAGCGCCGACGACCATCAACTTTCGCTTCTCCGGTACCACGGGGTCCCTCCAGCTGTTCATGGCCTGCTGTCTTCTCGTAAGCCATTTCCGGGCAGTAGTACGGAGAGGGTGCGAAGTCGGTTGAACATTCGGGTCGATCAAATTGGAGAAATTTCTTTTGAACCATCCGCGCGGCCGGCACGTATGACCTTGACCCACGACGAAGAAAGGCCCGGACGCCGAAGCGTCCGGGCCTTTGGGTGCTCGGATGGTTACGGAACGCGAACCAGGGTGTCGCCCAGACCGTTCGCGGTCATCTCCTGCACCTGAACGTGAGCGATCTTGTCGCGCGGGGTGCCGGTGACCGCCTGCAACATCAGCGGGTTCGGGTTGGCGGCGGTGCCCCAGCCGTTCTCGCCGATCGCCCAGCTGGCCACCTGCTCCGACGTGCCGTCGGTGCGGACCACCACGAGGGCACACTCCTTCGGCCCGGTGATGTTGCCGACCGCGAAGGAGATCTGGGTGCCCCAGTCCTTCTTCTCCAGGCCCACCGCCGCGGCCACACCGGTGCGGTTGTCGGTGCCGTCGAACGTCTCGCCGGGCAGCTTGGTGCCACCGATGGCCACGCCGTCGCTGTTGGGCAGCGGGTCGAGCCGGCTGGTGGTGTTGCCCTGCGCGCCGGTCTCGGCCTCGCCGCCGCCGGTGCCGAGCCACTGACCGCCGGCGAAGAACGCGCCGATCGCCAGCATGGCGAAGACCACCACGGCGGCGGCCAGCGAGTAGAGCCGGCGGCTGTTGGCGCGGTGCCGCTCGACCTTCACCTCGCGCAGCACCTTGGTGAGCACGACGCCGTCGCGCTCCGACTGCTCGGCGGCGATCAGCGCCTCCGCGTCGACGGTCGCGAGGACGTCGGCCACCTGCACGAAGGACTCCAGCTCGAGTGCGCACTGTGGGCACTCGATCAGGTGGTCCTCGAACCTCGAGGCGTCGTGGTCGTCGAGCACGCCCAGGGCGTACGACGCGACGTCGAAGTGCTGTTCCTGTGTCATTCGGTCACCCCCCGCTGCTGAAGAGCGGTACGCAGCGCACGCAGGGCGTAGTACACCCGGGACTTGGCCGTGCCCAGCGGGAGGTTCAGCGCCTCCGCCGCCTCCGGCACGGTCCGACCACGGAAGTACGTCTCGATGAGGATCTCCCGGTGCGAGTGGCTCAACTGGCGGAGCGCGTCCGACACCGTCATCGACTGGAGCACCTTGTCGGTCTCGTCGGACGTGGTCGGGAAGCTCTCCAACTCCCGATCGTACGTCTCGGCGGGCCGGGCGTTGGCGCTCCGGTGCTCGTCGATGGCGATCCGGCGGGCGACGGTGACCAGCCACGGACGCAGCGACTGCTGGCCCTGGGCGCCGAGACGGTGCGCGTTGCGCCACGCCCGCAGCAGGGTCTCCTGCACGATGTCCTCGGCACGCTGCCGGTCGCCGCCGGTCAGTCGCAGCACGAACATCAGCAGCGGTCCCGCGTGCTCCTCGTAGAGCAGCTTGACCAGTGTGTCCTCATGGCTCGGGCTGCTGCTGCGCGCGGCCTCGTGCCGCGGCGCCTGCCGCGGGATCACCGTGCCCTCGTCCCGGTGGTTGCCACCGTCGAGAGCCTGCCACCTGCCACCGGAGTGTTGCCGCGCCATCACACGCACCCTCTCCGGCGCGAGCCGATACTCGGCCACCGCATGCATCGATACCTCCGCCCGGACCCTTCCCCGTCGCCTGTTGTACGGCTGGGGGGCCCGGCCGGGATCAATGCCGGCCCGAGATTTTCCGGGGCGTTCGGTCTCAACGGTCCTCCGCTGCGATCGGGATCATGAAGACGTGCCGACGGCCGATCACTCTCCGTATTGATCTACGCCGATTCGGACGCCGGGTAAGCCGGAATGATACTCAGTGACAACCGACCCTAGACATGTCCGCGAGAATAATTTCCCCGGAGGCGGGAGAGCGTGATCTCGGAGTGTGAAGGCGCGATTCCACAGCGTTGTTCGCGCAGGGTCGCGAGTGGGAAATAGCGGGGCCGGTGAACCGATCGGGTGAGTCCTCGTTGCCGGATGGGCGCATTCCGGCGTCACCCGTCCGGGAGCGCTCCCATTCCTGCTCGTCTTAGTGATCGTTTCATCGGCGCGATTGTGCGGTGGCCAGGGCGAGCGCCCGGTGCAGCACCCGGGCGTCGCCGAGCATGCCGCGCAGGCGCCGCTCCAGCCCCGCGATCGGCACCAGATTCTGCGGGGCGCGCGGATCCTTGTACGCCGAGGATGCGAACCGGGGCAGTGTCACCCCGGAGATCTCGGCCAACTCGATCGCCTGATCCGCGGTGAGGTCCGGTGAGCACTCCACCCGCACCACGCCGGACCACGGCGCGCCGGACGAGCCGGGTAAGCGCAGATACCACGACCAGCCGCCCCAGACCGTCCCGAGATGGAACACCGGGGTCCGCTGACCCGGCCGCAGCCGCGGCACCACCGCCTCCTGCGCGGCCGGCAGATATTGCTTCTGCTGGGTCTTCACGTACCCGATCGTGCGGGGCAGCTGCCGCCGGTTGCGCAGCGGACCGTCCACGATCAGCAGGTCCGCGCCGTCCGACCCGCCGTCCCGGGCGGCCGCCGAGATCTCGATCTCCAGCGCGGTCAGCGGGCCCTGCACCGCGGCCGGCAGCTTGCTGGCCTCACCGCTGCCGCTGATCCGGTGCACCTCGTAACGCACCGAGCCGGCCTGCACATCGGTCGCCGTCGGGCTGGCCGTGAACAGACCGCGGGCGACCCGCGCGCCGGCCAGCTCGGCCACCCCGCGGGCCAGGTCGCAGCGGACCACACCGGCCGCGTACGACGCGGCCAGCCCGGCGTAGGACGTGCCGTCCTCCTCGGCCGTCCACAGCCCGGCGTCGTTGCGCCGCACGCCGTCGACCAGGAACACCACATCGGGGGTGCGGGCCGTGCGGGAGACGTCGATCGGGGCCCACTCCGCGGCCGGCACCTCGACCTCGACGTCGACCTGCGCGCTGCTGGAGGCGGTGGGCCCGTCCGAGGACGCGCCCTCGAAGGAGGAGCCGTACGACGGATCCCACGAGTCGACGAACATCCTCGTCACAGACCGGTCCTTTCCACGTACGCGGTACGCGCGTCCTTGTGCACCTCGAACCGGACCGGCACCCGTTCGGCCAGCGCCTGCACGTGGGTGACCAGGCCGACCATGCGGTCCCCGCGGGCCGCCAGGTTCTCCAGGGTGGCCGCGACCACGTCCAGCGTCGCCGCGTCCAGCGTGCCGAAGCCCTCGTCCAGCACGATCGACTCCAGGCTGGCGGCCGTGGTGCTCATGCCGGCCAGCTGTTCGGAGAGCGCGAGCGCCAGCGCCAGCGACGCCTGGAACGTCTCGCCGCCGGAGAGGGTCCGCACCCCGCGCCGCAGGCCGGCGTCGTGGTGGTCGACGACGAAGAACTCGCCCTTGGTGTGCATCAGCTCGTACTGCCCGCCGGTCAGCTCCCGCAGGATCCGGGACGCGCCGTCCACCAGCAGGTCGAGGGCCTCCTCCAGGAGCCAGCGCTCGAAGTTGTTGGCCCGCAGGTGCCCGGCCAGCGATTTCGCCACCCGGCTCTGCTGCAGCAGGGCGTCACGCTGCTCGGCCGAGGCGAGAGCCTGCTGCCGGCGCTCGACCATCCGCTGCCACGCCGCCTCGGCCCGCTCGGCGGCGACCGCGGCGGCCCGGATCAGGCCGGACTCCACGCCGGCGGCCGAGACGGCCCGCTCCGCGGCACGCGACGCCGAGACCTCGGCCGGGTCCAGGCCCGGCGCGGGACCGCCGGGCGGGGTCAGCCCGGCCTCGACGAAGAGGCCGGCGATCCCGGTGTAGGCGCGCACGGTGGCCTCGTGCGCGGTGGCCACCGCCGCCTCGGCCTCGGCGCGGGCGGCCAGCCGGGCGCGGTGCCGCTCCTGCGCCCAGCCCACCAGGGTCTGCCAGGCGGCGGCCAGGTCGTCCCGGTCGGCGGACGGCGGCTCGAACCGGGCCACGCCGTCGCGGACCGCGTCGAACTTGCGCCAGGCGGTCCGCTGCTGGTCCTCGGCCGCACGGACGGCGGCCTGCGCGCGGCGCTGACCGTCCCGGGCGGCGCGCACCCTCGCGGTGGCGCTCTCCAGCTTGCGCTGCAGCTCACCCAGATCGGCCAGCCGCGCCTGCACCGCCTCCACCGGCGGCAGCGAGGCGACCGCGGCCCGCACCTCGGCGAGCCGGGACAGATGGTGCTCGTACTGCCCGCGCTTGCGCTCCAGATCGCTCTCCAGGTTGCGGGCCACCGCGTCCCGCTCACGCCAGCGGGCGGTCGCCGCCTCGGCCGCCGCCTTCGCCGCGTTGCCGGCCTGCTCGGCCAGCCGGACCGCCGACTCCTTCGGCACCTCCGGGACGGCCGTGACCGGCTGCTCACACACCGGGCAGGGCTGGCCCGCGACCAGATGCCCGCGCAGGGCCGTGGCGCGGTCACGCTGCTGAGCGTCCCGGTAGTCCTGGCGCGCCTGCTCCAGCAGCTGCTGCGCGCCGGTGTGCTCGCCCAGGGCCAGCTCGGCGGAGGCCAGGGCGTCGCGGTACTCCACCTCGGCGACCGAGACCTTGCCGGCGAACCACTCCTCCTGCTCGACCAGGCGGCTCAGCTCGGTGTGCCGGTCCAGCATCACCCGCAACGATCCGGCGTCGCCGGCCGCGGCCAGCTCGCCGCGCACCTTCTCCTCGGCCTCCTCGGCCGCGTGCACCTCGTCCGCGGCGCGGTCGGCGGTCACCCTCGCGGCGGCGACCGCGCCGGTCGCCTCGGACAACCCCGCGGGGGTACGCACGGACGCCAGCAGAGTCAGCTCCGCGTCGACCGTCTCGCGCTCGCCGAGCGCCACCGTCTCCGCCTCCCGGGCGTCCCGCAGGCCCGGCACCGCCGCCTCGACGGCCCGGGTCAACTCCCGCATCCGCTCCAGCTGCGCCCCGGCCGCATCGACCGCCTCCTCGGTGGCGTCCTCCAGCGCCTCCAGCTGCTGCTCGACCACACCGAGCTTGGCCTCCGCGGCGCGGCCCCGCTCGGTCGCCTTGACCTGAACCTCCTCGTAGATGTGCAGGCCGAGCAGATTGACCAGGATCTGCTGACGGGTGGCCGGTTTGGCGTGCAGGAAGTCGGCGAACTGCCCCTGCGGCAGCACCACACAGCTGGTGAACTGCTCGTAGGGCAGGCCGACGGCGTCCAGCACGGCCTGGTCCATCTCGGCCGGCGTGCCGGCCATCGCCTCGCCCAGGTCGGCCAGGTCCATGCCGGTGTCGAGTTTCGTGACGTCGAAACCGGACGGCATCAGCTGCAGGCCGGCACCGGCGGTCTTCACGTTGCCCCGGCCGTCGCGGCGGATCACGCGGGTGGCGACGTACCGGTCGCCGGCGGACTCGAAGCAGAGCCGCACCCGGGCCTCGGTGGCCGACGGGGCCAGCGCGTTGACGATCCCCCGGGAGCCACCCCACCGGGGCACCGTGCCGTAGAGGGCGAAACAGATGGCGTCCAGCACCGTCGACTTGCCCGAGCCGGTCGGGCCGACCAGCACGAAGTAGTCGGCGTCGGTGAAGTCCACGGTGGTCGGCTCGCGAAACACCGTGAACCCGGACATGTCGAGCCTCAGCGGCCTCATTGGTTGCTGCTCACCTCGTCGTACAGCTCGTCGAAGAGCTCGCGCACGCCCTCCTCGGCGTTGCCACGGCTGTCCAGGTAGTCACCGAAGAGCTCGCGCGGGGACCGGCCGGCCCGCTCGGCGGCCCGCTCCCCCGTGCGGTCCGGCAGCATGTCGGGGTCGATGCGCACCTCCAACGCGTTCGGCAACAGCTCCTGCACGTCCTCGCGGAGGCCCGGCCGGGGCGTCTCCCGCACCAGGACACGCAGCCAGGCGTCCGGAAGGTTCACCTTGGCCAGCTGCTCCAGGGTGCCGCGCACGGTGCGCAGGGTCAGCGCCGAGGTCACCGGGACGTCACGAACCCGGGCCGCCTGGTCGGCGGCGACATCGACGATCGCCACCGAGCTGACGTTCTCCTCCTCGCCGAAGTCGACGGCGAGCGGACTACCGCTGTACCTGGTCGGGCAGGGGGCGATCACCTGCTGGGCGCGGTGCAGGTGGCCGAGCGCCACGTAGTGCGCGTTCGGCGGGAAGACGGTGGCGGGCACCGCGTAACCCATGATGGTGTGCGCCTCGCGCTCGCCGCCGCCGGTGCTCGCGCCCACGATCGTGAGGTGGGCGCTGACCAGGTTGACCACACCGGGCTCGGCGAACGGCTCGCTCAGCTTGGCGATCAGCCGGGCGACCAGGTCCGCGTACGTCTGGTTGGCCTCGGCGGCGGTCAGGTCGTACATCTCCGCGGCGCGGATCGCGTAACGCTGGGAGAGGAACGGCAGGCCGACCAGCCGCCAGCGCTCCCCGGCCTCGGTGGTCCCCTCGATCAGCAGATCGTTGAGATTCTCCCGGTACGACCCGCGCAGCTCGATGCCGGCCGCGTCGGCCCACGGCCGCAGCGCGTCCAGCGCCTGCCCGTTGTCGTGGTTGCCGCCGATCGCCACCACCCGCGCGCCGGTCTGCCGCAACGCCGAGAGTGCCCGGGTGACCAGGCGCGTCGCGTCCGCGGCGGGCGCCGCGGTGTCGTAGAGGTCACCGGCGACGATGACCAGGTCGGGGCGCTCGGCGCGGGCGATCTCGACCACCTGGGCGAGCACCTTGATGTGCTCGTCGTGCCGGTTGCGGCCCTTGAGGACCTTGCCGACGTGCCAGTCGGACGTGTGCAGGATGCGCATCGCGAAACCTTAGAGGAAGGGTCAGAACGGGATGTCGTCGTCCGAGCCGCCGCCGCTGCCGACCACGGCGAACGGGTCGGCGCCCTGCACGATCGACCGCAACGTCTCGGCAGGTGGCGGCCCCGACTCCGACTTGCGGGTGGCCCAGGCCGGGAACGGGAACTCGACACAGAGCGGGACCGGGATGTCCGGCTGGTTGACGAACATCGTGCCGGGCCGCGCGAGCAGGGCGCGCTGCCGCATCGCCGGGGGGAGGAAGCCGTATTCCGGGCGGGAGGCCTCGGCCGGGTCGAGCCGGCCGACCACCCGGATCGCCGAGTTGGTGACGATCCGCCGCTCCACCTCGCTGGCTGTCTGCTGCGCGCCGATCAGGATCACGCCGAGCGAGCGGCCCCGCTCGGCGATGTCGAGCAACACCTCCTTGATCGGCGAGGAGCCCTCGCGGGGCGCGTATTTGTTGAGCTCGTCGAGGACCACGAAGAGCAGCGGGCGGCCGGTGCCGGACTTCTCCTTCTCCTCGAACTCGGTCTTCAGCGTCACACCGACCACGAAGCGCTGTGCCCGGTCCGGCAGGTTGTGCAGGTCCACCACGGTGACCTGGGCGCTGGCCGCGGTCTTGATCTGGTGCGGGCGGCGCGACGCCAGGTCGCCGCGGATCAGCCGGGACAGGTCGCGCTTGCTGCCGATCAGCCGCCGGGCGAACGCGTTGACGGTGCCCATGTTGACCGCGCTGCCGGCCCACGTCGACCGGGTCTCGTCGTCGGTGAGCTGCTCGACGACGTGGTCCACCAGGTCCTGGTAGGAGCCGATCCGGCGGCCGTCGATGCTGATCCCGCCGTCGGCCGGCACGGCGTGCCGGTGCAGATGGGCGGTGACCGAGTGCACCACCATCGTGTACTGCTGGCGCTCGTCGTCGGCGTCGGCGAAGACGTAGGGCAGCAGCTTGCTGTCGCAGAACTCGGCGAGGGTCCAGTAGAACGAGTCGACCCCGGTGAGCCGGCTGCTCACGTCGGGCGCACCGGAGGAGTCGCCGGCCCTGGGCGGCGCGTAGACCCGCACGTCCGGGAAGGGCGCGGCGGGCAGGCCGAGATGCGCGTACGCCGCGCGGGTCTTGTCGTCGAGCTTGGTGTTCGGGTGGTCGAGGAAGAGCAGGTCCTCGCCCTTCACGTTGAAGATCAGCGCCCGGGCGTTGGCGCCGTCGGCCCCCAGCTGCCCGGACCGGAACACCGAATAGAGCAGGAACGTCGCGAAGCTGGTCTTGGTGGCCACGCCGGAGATGCCGGAGATGGAGACGTGCGCGCCGCGGGTGCCGTCCAGGAAGTCGGCGTTGAGGAAGACCGGGACCCCGTCGCGGCCGGTGCCCATCGGGACCCGCCGCTCCATCCGGTCGAAGTGCAGCGCCGCGTCGCGGGCGTCGCCGGTCGCCCGGTGCACGACCGCGCCGGGCGCGGGCGGCACATAGAGCTCCGGGTCGACCCGGGTGGTGGTGATCTCGGCCGCCTCCTGGACCATCGCGGGCAGCGTGCCGTCGGCGATGGCGAACACGTCCGAGTCGAACTGGGCGCCCTCGTGCCGGGCGCGCACCTGGGTCACCACGCCGGCGATCGTCACCGGCTCGCGGTCCGGCAGGTCGCGCTTGGTCACCACGACGTCGTCGAGCTGCAGGTAGTTGCCCGGCGTCACGGCCGTCCAGAACTGCAACGGGGTGGCGTCCGCTGTTCCCAGCACCCGCCCGACGGGGTCCCCCGGGTCGGCATCCGGTTTTCCGCCGCGGGGGAACACAGTTTCGTCAGACACGCCGATCATGTTGCCCCAGGAGTACGACAAAATGCTCCTCGGAGGGGTTGTCCACAACTTCTGGGGGTCATCCACAGAGTTATGCACAAGATCTTGATCACATCGAGGAGGCTCGCCGGGCGGTCACGTGCCTCGCGCGTACCGTCACGCGCCGCGCGCCTGCCGTCACGTGCTTCGCGCGTACCGCAGGAAAAGCATGTCCTCGTGGGTGAGCACGTGCCGCAGTGACATCCGGCGCGCCTGCGCCGGCGGCCCCTGCGCGATCCGCCCGGCCGGACCGCCCACCAGCAGCGGGGCGACCGTCAGGCACAGCTCATCCACCAGATCCGCCGCGACCAGCGCGCCGAGCAGGCTGGGGCCGCCCTCGCAGAGCAGCTGGGTGGCGCCGCGCCCGTGCAGGAAGCGCACCGCCGCGGCAAGATCCACCTCGTTCCCCCCGAACCGGACGACCTCGGCGGTCCTCGCAAGCGGGGCGGCCGGTTCGGACCCGCCGTGGGTCACCACGATCGG
This sequence comes from Actinoplanes sp. 13, assembly GCF_056134165.1. Lineage (NCBI taxonomy): Bacteria > Bacillati > Actinomycetota > Actinomycetes > Micromonosporales > Micromonosporaceae > Actinoplanes > Actinoplanes sp. 13. Next base: position 275,000 of record NZ_JBVYOQ010000001.1, read on the forward strand.
GGGAATCGGGGCGTCCGAGAAGACCAGCTGCCCCGGGTCGAGGTCGAGCGAGCCCGAGACGATCACCATGAGCGGGAACTCCGGCAGGCCGTTCGCGACCCGCCAGGCGCGGGCCCGGTCGGTCAGGCGCAGCGCGTCGTAGTTCTCGGCGCGGACCGTGCCGGCGGCCACGATCAGCGCGTCGCAGGTCATCCGCAGCGTGTCGAAGACGTCCTTGTCGCCGGGGCCCTGAAGGCCGGCGGAGAGACCGTCGACGGTGACCGCGCCGTCCGCGCTGGCGATGAAGTTCACCCGCAGGGTGGGCCGCCCGGTCCGCGGGTAGAGCTCGAGCAGCGGCGCGGGCCAGGTGTGCAGATCGGTCACGGCCCGGCCGGACCGGTCACCGGCGGGAGCGGCTTGAGCTCGCGGTGCTGGCAGTCGCACCACGAGCCGCCCCGGCAGTGGTCGTGCCGGCGCTCGCGGCACGCCTCACAGATCATGCCCCGACCCTAGCGGCATCCCGGTCCGGTCCCGGCGACTTGACCACCCACCGTGGTTGCCCGGGGTGCGCAGCGCGCCCGAAATCCCCACAGTGCCCCGACCACCGTGGTGTGCCTTGGCCCTCAACCGGGGGCAAACCGGCGGCAGGCTCGGGCGGCTTTGGGATTTCGGGCATATGGCGACAGCTTGACCGCCGGGACACGACCGTGCAACGGGTCCGAAACCCCGGTTGGGCAGGGTGTTGGATCAGGACGGCGGCACCGGCCGTCCGCGACGGGAGGAGTCACATGTTGCTGCGGGTACGAGTCACCCTGCCGGACCGTCCCGGTGCGCTGGGACAGGTCGCCCGGACCCTCGGGGTGGCCGGCGCCGACATCGTCCAGGTCGTGGTGCTGGAACGTCTCGGCGGCCGGGCCGTCGACGACTTCACCGTGGTCTGGCCCGGCGCCTCCCGCGTCGAACGGCTCCTCGCCGGGCTGGCCGCCATCCCCGGCGTGCAGGTGGACGGGGTGTGGAAGGCGATCGGGGCCCCGGTCAACGGCGGCCACGACGCCGAGCTGCTCGCCCAGGTCGCCGCCAACCCGATGGACGGCCTGGCCACCCTGGTCGACGCGGTGCCCGGCCTGCTGGCCGCGGACTGGGCCGCTGCCGCGGTGGTCCCCGCCGACTGGGCCGCGCGCAGCGGCGGTGAGCCTCAGGTGATCTATGCCAGCTGGCGTGCCCCGTCGCCGCTGCGGCTGCCCGAGGTGACGCCGCTGCGGGCCCGCCCGATGATCGACCCGCAGGGCGCGCGGTACGCGGTGGCCCCGTTCGGCCGCGCCGGCCTCGTGCTGCTGGTCGCGCGCACGGACGAGGACGACCTGCCGGCCGCCGCGTTCCACGTGACCGAGGTGGACCGGGTCGCGCAGCTGGTCCGGGCCGCCGCCGTGATCCTCGGTGACCGGCTGGACAAGGTCTCCGAACCCGAGCCGGTGTGATCCGCCTGACCGTGTGTCCTGCCTGACAGAAAGTCATTTCGGCAATCACCGGTTAACAACCACGGGTCACTCTTGGGTGAACAGAAGGGGGTGCCCGGAATGGCGTTGTGGCGGGTCAGGGCGACGGTCGAGGACCGGCCCGGCTACCTCTCGGTGCTGACCGCGAGCTTGGCGCTGCGATCGGTGAACATCCTCGCGGTCCAGGTGCACACCACCGAGGACGGCGCGGTCGACGACTTCCTGGTCGACGCGCCCGACACGATGACCGAGGGCGACCTGCTCGCCGCGGTGACCAAGGGCCGGGGACGGGACGCGTTCGTGGCCCGCGCCGAGGCGGAGGGGCTCGCCGATCAGCCGACCCGGGTGCTGGCGCTGGCCGGCCGCCTGGTGCACGAGCCGGACACGCTCGCCGAGGCACTGAAGTCCCTGCTCGACGCCACCGAGGTGCGCTGGCACCCGGCGGCCGCCACCGACCTGCCCGGGTTCCACGGCGGCCGGATGGTGGTGGCCGACCCGTCCGGCGGGTCCTACGAGGTGCTGCGGGCCCTGCCCGCGTTCGCCCCGGCGGAGTTCGCGCGGGCCCAGGCCCTGGTCGAGATCGCCGGCACGGTGCAGCGGCAGCACCGCGAGCAGGTGAGCATGCTGCTGCCGGACGGGACGGAGCTGGTGCTGCGGCCGGCCGGGCAGGACGACGCCCAGGCCGTACACGAAATGCTCGAAGACTGCTCGGCAGAGACCTTGCGCCGCCGTTACCCGGCCGGCGCCGTGCCGGACGAGGCGCGGCTGCGCCGGCTGCTGGAGCCGGCCGGTGGGCTCACCCTGCTGGCCGTCGCCCCCGGTGGCCGCGTGGTTGCGATGGCCAGCCTGGTCGCCGAGGGTGACCTCGGCGAGGCGACCGTGCTGGTGGAGGACACCTGGCAGCGGCGCGGTCTGGGCACCGCCCTGCTGCGCCGGCTGCACGCGGCCGCCGAGCGCACCGGGCTGGCCGCGGTGACCGCGCACACCGGCGCCGAGAACGTGGCGATGCTGCGGACGCTGCGCCGCCTCGGCGTGGAGTCCTTCGAGCGGGACGGCGCGATGGTCAGCGCGACCCTGCCGGTGGGCAAGGAGACTCCGGCCACCTCCGGGTGACGGTGAGAGGGGTGACGGTGGGCACCGGTTCGGGCCCGCCGTCACCCAAGGGTCTCCCCGCTCGACACAGCAACCGGCTCAGCTGTGCGCGACGGTCTCCCCGTGTTCGACGCAGGCGGCCCGCCAGCCGGTCGGGACCACCTGCACCTTCATCCGGCGCCGGCAGTGCGGGCAGAACCGCGGCGGCTCCAGCTCCCGCGCGGCGGCGCAGGCGGTGTGGTCACCTTCGGCGCTCGGCTGCCCGCACCGGTCGCAGAACATCAGAACGTCGCCTCGCAGCACATCAGCACATCGCCTCGCAGAACATCAGCACATCGCCTCGCAGCACGTCAGAACGTCGCGGAGAGGGACTTAACCGGCATCTTCAGGTCGGCGAGCAGCTCCAGGTCGGCGTTCGCAGGGCGGCCCAGCGTGGTCAGGTAATTGCCGACGATCACCGCGTTGATGCCACCCAGCAGGCCCTCGCGGGTGCCCAGGTCGCCCAGCGTGATCTCCCGGCCGCCCGCGTACCGCAGGATGGTCCGCGGCATCGCCAGCCGGAAGGCGGCGATGGCGCGCAACGCGTCCCGGCCCTCCACCACCGGGCGGTCGCCCAGCGGGGTGCCCGGCCGCGGGTTGAGGAAGTTCAGCGGGACCTCGTGCGGGTCCAACTCGGCGAGCTGGGCGGCGAACTCGGCGCGCTGTTCCAGCGACTCCCCCAGGCCGAGGATGCCGCCGCAGCAGACCTCCATGCCGGAGTCGCGCACCATCTTCAGCGTGCTCCAGCGCTCCTCGAAGGAGTGCGTGGTCACCACGTTCGGGAAGTAGGACCGGCAGGTCTCGAGATTGTGGTTGTACCGGTGCACACCCATCTCGACCAGCTCGTCGACCTGTTCCTGGGTCAGCATGCCGAGACTCGCGGCGACCTGGATGTCGACCGCTTCCTTGATCGCCTTGACGCCGGCCCGCATCTGGTCCATCAGCCGCTGGTCCGGCCCGCGGACGGCGGCCACGATGCAGAACTCGGTCGCGCCGGTGGCCGCGGTCTGCCGGGCCGCCTCCACGAGAGAGGGAATGTCCAGCCAGACCGCACGCACCGGGGAGGCGAACAGGCCGGACTGCGAGCAGAAGTGGCAGTCCTCCGGACATCCACCGGTCTTCAGCGAGACGATGCCCTCGACCTCGACCTCCGGGCCGCACCACTTCATCCGCACATCGTGGGCGAGCTGCAACAATTCCGGAAGGTGCTCGTCGGGCAGGCGCAGGACCTCGAGGATGTCGGCCTCGTCCAGTCCCTTGCCGTCGTCGAGGACCCGGGTTCGGGCCCGGTCGAGGATCTCTGGCATGCCCGTACCCTACAGAGTTCCCGGGCCGGTAGGACTGTCGGCGGCAGGTGATAGTTTCCCCTTCTCGTGATCTATGGGGGTGTCTTGACGGACTGGTTGGAGGCGCTCGATCGCCTGGCCCGCGACCGGGCCAAGGCGGGGCTCACCCGTCAGTTGCGGCCGCGGGCGGCCGCCGACACCGTCGTCGATCTGGCCGGCAACGACTACCTCGGCCTGGCCGGCCATCCCCGGGTGGTGACCGCGGCAAGGCAGGCCCTCGAGGCGTACGGGCTGGGCGCCACCGGTTCCCGCCTGGTCCGCGGGTCGACCGACGCGCACACCGACCTCGAGGACGCGCTGGCCGACTGGCTCGGCGCCGCCGGTGCGCTGCTGTTCTCCTCCGGATATCTGGCCAACCTGGCCGTCGTCCGGGGCGTCGCCGCCGTCTGCGACCTGATCGTGTCGGACGCGTTCAACCACGCCTCGCTGATCGACGGCTGCCGCGGCTCCGGCCTCCCGGTGACCGTCGCGCCGCACAACGACCCGGCCGCCGTCGCCGCGATTCTGGACGCCCGGCCGGGGCGGGCCGCCGTGATCACCGAGTCGGTCTTCTCGGTGGACGGTGACGCGGCCCCGCTCGCCGAGCTCTACCAGGTCACCTCGGCCCGGGGCGCGCTGCTGATCGTCGACGACGCGCATGCGCTCGGCCTGCTCGGGCCGTCCGGCGCGGGCGGAGTGGCCGCCGCCGGGCTGAGCGGCCGGCCCGACGTGATCGTGACCGCGACGCTCTCCAAGTCGCTGGGCGGGGCGGGCGGCGTGGTGGCCGGTCCCGCGCCGTTCGTCCGGCATCTCGTCGAGACCGGCCGCAGCTTCATCTACGACACCGCGCCGCCTCCGGCCGTCATCGCCGGCGTGCGCGCCGCGGTGGACGTGGCCCGCTCGGCCGACGACCGGCGCGCGGTGCTGTTCCGGCGCGGCGCCGAGGTCGTCGCCCGGCTGCGGTCCGCCGGGCTCGCCGTGCGCGAGCCCGCCGCGGGCGTGCTCTCCGTCCCGGCACCGGGTCCGGAGGCGGCACTGGCCTGGGCCGCCGACTGCCGGGACCGCGACGTCGCGGTGGGCTGCTTCCGGCCACCCTCGACGCCGGACGGCAGCTCGCGCCTGCGGCTGACCTTGAACGCGGGTGTGCCCGCGACGGACTTCGACCGGGCCCTGAACGTGATCGTGGAGTGCGCGCCATGACCTCCGACCCTCCCTCGGTTTCCTACTACGCCGGCATCTCGACGGCCCCGCCTCCCCGGCGGGCCGACGGCCGTGGTCACGGCCTGCCGCTCGGTCCGCCACCGCCGCGGCCGGCCGGCACCGACCCGCTGCGCGGGCGCGGCAGCCGCATACCGGCGGTCGACTTTCCGCTGCCCACCGGGCCGGAGGGCACCGCTCCGCCGGTCGAGCCGGGGCCCGAGCCGCCGCTCGATCCGCCTCTGCCGCCGGCCACCGAGCCGGCTCCGTCCCCCGCGGCCGCGCCTCTCACCCCGGCCGACGTCGACGGCGAGGCCCTGGCCGCCGAGATCGACACCGAGCTGGCCGCTCAGGCCGCCCCCGCACCGAGCCGCCCCGAGCCGCACGAGTGGCACGGGATCGTCCTGGTCACCGGCACCGACACCGAGGTCGGCAAGACCATCGCCACCGCCGCGATGGCGGCCGCCGCCCAGAGCGCGGGCCTCCGTGTCGCCGTGATCAAACCCGGTCAGACGGGCACGATCACCGGCGTGCCCACCGACGCCGAGGTGATCACCCGGCTGGCCGGTCCCGCGACGGTCCGCACGCTCGCGGAATACCCCGAGCCCCTGGCCCCGCTGGCCGCCGCGAAAGTCGCCGAGCTGCCCCCGCTCGACCTGTTCGACGTGGTCGACGCGATCCGGGCCGAGGCCGAGAAACACGACCTCGTGCTGGTCGAGGGCGCCGGCGGGCTGCTGGTGCCGATGGGCGTGCGGCCTTCCGGCGAAGCGTGGACGTTCGCCGACCTGGCCACCACGCTCGGCGCCAACATGATCGTGGTGGCCCGGGCCGGGCTGGGCACGCTCAACCACACCGCGCTGACGCTGGAGGCACTCAACCGCCGCGGGGTGCCGGCCCGGGTGATCCTCGGCGCCTGGCCGGCCGAGCCCGAGCTGGTGCACTGGGCGAACCTCAGCGAACTCGTCCCGCACCTGGTCGGCGCCCTGCCGGCCGGCGCCGGCTCGATGGACCCGGGTGTGTTCCGCCGGTCGGCGCCGGGCTGGCTGACGCCCGCGCTGCACGGCGTCCTGGACAACTGGCGGGTCTGGGCGGAAGAGGCGGGCTGACCGGAACAGCCCACCCCGCGAGGCCGCGGAGCGGCGCGCTGACGGGACACCCGGCACAATTACTGTGCCGGGAGGTGGTCCCCATGCAGACTGGCGGCGTGGCTTTCACCCTGACGATCGATTGCGGCGGCGGCGGCATCAAGGGCTCGGTGCTCGACGAGGCGGGCACGATGCGGGCGCAGCCGATCCGGGTGCCGACACCGTACCCGCTCCCGCCCGACCTCTTCGTCAAGACTCTGGTGAACCTCGGTGAACAGCTGCCGAACGCCGACCGGGTCACCGTCGGGATGCCCGGCATGATCCGGCACGGCGTCGTGGTCGCCACCCCGCACTACGTGACCCGCAGCGGCCCACGCACCAAGGTCGACCCGGAGCTGGTCGAGGCGTGGCGGGGCTTCGACGCCCGCACCGCGCTGGCCGAGGCGTTCGGCCTGCCGACCCTGGTGCTCAACGACGCCGAGGTGCACGGCGCCGGCGTGGTCGCCGGCACCGGCTGCGAGCTGGTGCTGACCTTGGGGACGGGACTGGGCTGCGCGCTCTTCGACGGCGGCGAGCTGGCCCCGCACCTGGAGATGTCACAGGCCCCGGTGCGCTGGGGGATGTCCTACGACACCTACATCGGCGAGCACGAGCGCCGCCGCCTCGGCGACGCGCTCTGGTCGCGCCGGGTCCGCAACGTCATCGAGGGCCTGCGCCCGGTCTTCCTCTGGGACCGGGTCTATCTCGGCGGCGGCAACTCCCGGCTGATCACGCCGGCGCAGCTGGCCCGGATGGGCGACGACGTCGTCGTGGTGCCGAACACCGCGGGCATCGTCGGCGGCGTGCGCGCCTGGACGCTGGGCCAGGTCCGCTGATGCTGTCCCGGCCCGAGGCCGTGCTCCTGGACTTCGGCGGCGTGCTCGCCGACGCGCCCTTCCGCGCCGACCCGCCCGAGCTGGTGCTGCGCCTCTACAACCTGACGCGGGGCGGGCTGCAGCCCGGCCGGATCCAGCGTTCGCTGATCGACGGCGCCGCCGCGTACGCCCGCTGGCGCGACGAGGACTGGCCCGACGAGTTGCCGCAGACCGACGTCTGGGAACGCTTCGTGATCGCCGAATGGCCGCCGCTGGCCCAGGCCCTGGTGCGGCCCGCGATCCCCCGGCTCAGCTACGACTGGGCCTGGCGGGACGGCTGGGCGCTGCGCCCCGGCATCCGCGAGGCGCTGACCGATTTCGCCACGGCCGGGATCAAGCTCGCGGTGGTCAGCAACACCCTGTGCGGCGCCGCGCACCGCGACTTCCTGGCCCGGGCCGGTGTCGGGGACGTCTTCATGGCGCAGATCTACAGCGACGAGGCCGGTGTCCGCAAACCCAACCCACAGATGATCTGGTCGGCCACCGATACGCTCGGCGTCCCGCCCAGGAGCTGCTGGTTCGTCGGCGACAGCCGCCGCCGGGACGTCCTCTGCGCCCGGCGCGCGGACGTCGGCGGCGCGATCCTGATGCCGTCCGGCCGGCGGGACGCGGGAGACGCCTCCGCATGGCCGGAACCGGACATCGTCGTCGAGGACGGTCACGGTCTCCGCGCCTTGCTCTGAGCGACATTTATCGTACGACCAATGCCATGTCCCGAAGATCGCGCCGGACGGCCAGGCGTCCCCGAACGGCCGTCCTCCGCCGCCGGCTCATGCACCCGTGTGTGAAGTAACGGCTCGATTCGCACCCCGACTTCACACACCAGCCGCACCCCACCCCGCGTGTGAAGTAACGGCTCGATCCGCAGCCCACCCCGTGTGTGAAGTTGCGGCTCGATTCGCACCTCAACTTCACACGCGGGTGGGGGTCAGCGGCGGGCGGTGATCTGGAGGACTCTGGTGCGGCGGACCGGGACGCTTTCGAGCTCCTCGGAGACCGGGACGTCGTAGACGGCGCGTTCGATAAGGCCGTCCGGCAGGTACGCCCGGCCGGGGTCGCCGACCAGCACGAGCGAACCCCGTCCGGCCGCCCGTTGCAGGAACGGCAGCACCCGGCCGGCCATCTCCCGGCTGTAGAAGACGTCACCGGCCAGCACCACGCCGTACTTCTCGTCGCTGTCGAGCAGGTCCGCCTCGACTGTCCGGACCCGTACCCCGTTGGCCTCGGCATTGGCCGCCGCCGCGGCAAGCGAGTAAGGGTCGATGTCGTTCGCGACGACCGGCGCCGCGCCGGCGCGGGCCGCCGCGACCGCGACCAGACCGGATCCGGTGGCCAGGTCCAGCACGCTGCGCCCGGCGACCAGTTCGGGGTCGTCCAGCACGTGCCGGGCCAGCGCCTGCCCGCCGGCCCAGGCGAACGCCCAGAACGGCGGCGGCTGCGGCGTGCCGGACGCCTCGGTGGCCTCCCAGAGGGCGATCGGCTCGGCGGCCTGGTTCAGCAGGATCTCCGGGACGAAGGGCACGGGCGCCAAGGCCGTGTGGGCGCGGACGAAGTCGAGAGGCACCACCCGATTGTGCCGCTTTCGCTCAGATCAGCGGCTGCCGGGCCGATCAGGCCGACATCGGGTACCTCGGGAGGGAGCAGGAGCGCCGATGCCGACACGGTGGCCCGCCGCCCTCTTCGGCGCCTTGATGGCGGTGCTCACCGTGGTCGTGGCGTGGGAGCCGGCCCTCGAGATTCCGCTGCGCCTGCTGGCCGGCGTCACCGCCGTCGCGGTGGTGGCCGCCGGCATCCGGCGCAGCCGGCCCGACGACGTACGCCCCTGGTGGCTGCTCGCGGCCGCGGTCGCCCTCTCGGCGATCGGTGGCAGCGCCGCGGACGCGCCCTCGTGGATCACCAACTGGCTGACCTGGCTGGAGCCGGCCGGCACCACGGTGCTGCTGCTCGCGTACCCGGTGCTGGCCGTCGCCCTGGCCGGTTTCGTGCGGCGCCGCACCAACTCGGTGCGCGACTGGCCGGGCCTGTTCGACGCGCTCACGGTCACCGCCGGCGCGGCGCTGCTGACCTGGACGTTCGTGATCGGGCCACGGATGGACGGCGAGGCCGCCGAGGGCTGGATCGGCATCGCCCTGCCGGTCGCCGACCTGCTCTGTCTGGGCCTGCTGATCCGGCTGGCCACCCTGCCGGGACGGCTCGTGGCACCCGGGCACCTGCTCGGCGCCGGGGTCTTCGCGATGCTGGTCGCCGACGTGTTCGGCGCCTCGGCCCTCGGCCACCTGGCGATCTACACCGCCGCCGGGCTGGCCGCGCTGATCCCCTCGATGGCCGAGCTGACCAGCCCCTCCGAGGTGCCGCCGGCCGAGGCCAGCCGGGGCCGGCTCGCGCTGCTCGCGGTGGCCGCGCTGGTCGCTCCCACCGTGCTGGTGGCGAAGATGTTCCGGGACGGCCAGGGCGCCGGCCTGACCGGAGTGGCCGCGCTCAGCATGCTGATGATGTTGCTGGTGCTGGCCCGGATGGCCGGGATCATGACGAGTCACCGGCAGGCGATGGCCCGGGAGGCAGCACTGCGGGAGGCCTCGGCCGCACTGGTCTCGGCGGTGGACACCGAGGCCGTCGGTCTCGCGGTGCGCACCGCGGTGGCCCAGCTGCTGCCCGGCGACGTGCCGCACGGCGTGGTGCTCGCGATCGCGATCGCGCAGTCCGAGCCGCAGTCGCCGGAGGCCGCCGCGCAGGCCGCCGTGGACCGCGCCATCGGCACGGCGGCGCGGCTGGTCAGCACCCGGGACGTGGACTGGGCGGTGGCGGTCCGCCTGACCCAGTTCACCAAGACGCTGCGCTGCCCGATGGTGCTCAAGGACCGGCCGGGCGGCGACCCGCTGGTGGGCGTCCTGCACGTCGGCGCGCCCACCTGGGCGCTGCTCGAGCTGCAGCGCTCGGTGGAGGTCCTGGCCGGGCAGGTGGCGCTCGCACTGGAACGGATCGACCTCGGCCAGGAGGTGACCCGGCGCAACAGCGAGACCTATTTCCGGACGCTCATCCAGAACACCGCCGACGTCATCCTGATCATCGATGACGCCGACCGGATCCGGTACGCGAGCCCGTCCGCGCTGGGCGTGTTCGGCGGTGACCCGACCGGCGCGCTGCTGCCCGAGGTCCTCCACCCGGACGAGCGGACCCGGCTCGGGGAGGTGCTGCACGCGGTTCGCGGCGGCGACCAGTTGCAGCAGCAGCTGGACTTCCGGGCCCAGGGCAACCGAAGCACCGAGATCCTGCTCGAACTGCACTGCCGTGACCTGCGCACCGAACCCACGGTGGCCGGCCTGGTGATCACCATGCGCGACGTGACCGAGCCGCGCCGCCTCGAACGGGAGCTCACCCACCAGGCGTTCCACGACTCGATGACCGGCCTGGCCAACCGGGTGCTGTTCAACGACCGGCTCCGGCACGCCCTGGCCCGCAGCGCCCGGGACGGCTCGGTGGTCGGTGTGCTCTTCATCGACCTGGACGACTTCAAAATCGTCAACGACACGCTCGGGCACGCGGTCGGCGACCAGCTGCTGATCGCGGTCGCCGACCGCATCGCCGGGGCCCTGCGCGCCGACGACACCGCCGCCCGGCTCGGCGGCGACGAGTTCGCCGCCCTGGTGGAGAACGTCAACGACCCCGGCGCGGTCGAGGAGACCGCCAACCGGATCTTCACCGCGCTGGCCTCACCGATCACGACCGACGCGAAGCCGCTGTACGCCGCGGCCAGCATCGGCATCACCACCACCCCCGAGGCGAGCGACGCCGACGAGCTGCTCCGGCAGGCCGACCTGGCGCTCTACGTGGCGAAGGGCGCCGGTAAGAACCAGTGGCGGCGCTACCAGAAGCACCTGCACGACGAGATGGTCGCCCGGCTGGAGCTGCGGTCGGCGCTCGACCACGCGGTCAACGAGGGCCACTTCCTGCTGCACTACCAGCCGATCATGGACATGGCGGCCGGCCGGGCGGTGGGCTTCGAGGCGCTGGTCCGCTGGCACCACCCCCGCCAGGGCGTCATCACACCGGACCAGTTCATCGAGGTCGCCGAGGAGAGCGGCCTGATCGTCCCGATGGGCCGCTGGGTGCTGGAGGAGGCGCTGCGCACCGTCGCCGAGTGGCGCCGCATCCTCTCCCCGGGGCAGGCCCCGTACGTCAGCGTCAACGTCTCGGTCCGCCAGTTCCGCGAGTCCGGCTTCGTGGAGGTGGTCCGCGCGGCGCTGCAGCACACCGGGGTGCCGGCGCAGTCGCTGATGCTCGAAATCACCGAGACCATGCTGGTCAAGGACGACGAACGCATCTGGGGCGACCTCGCCACCCTGCGCGACATGGGCATCCGGATGGCGATCGACGACTTCGGAACGGGGTATTCGTCGCTCGGCTACCTCCGCCGGCGGCCGATCGACGTGGTGAAGATCGACAAGACGTTCATCGACGACATGACAACGGGCCAGCAGCCGTTGGCTCTGGTCAGTGGCATCGTCAGCCTGGCGCAGTCGCTGGGACTGACCGTGGTGGCGGAAGGGGTCGAGAGCCCCGCGCACCGCGAGCTGCTCGTGCAGATGGGGTGCCCGCTGGGGCAGGGCTTCCTGTTCTCCAGCCCGCTCGGGCCGACGGAGGCGCTGGCGTGGATGCGCGGCTCACAGCCGATCGCAGTCTGAGCGGGCGGGCAGACCGCATCGGCGTTCTGCCCGCCGTCTTCGCTCATCCCGGCTTTCCGCCTTTCTGACCCCCGGCGATCCACTCCCGCTTCCACCTTTCTGACCCCGGCGATCCACTCCCGCTTTCCGCCTTCGCTCGCCCGGGTCCGCCTTGCCGTACCCGGCCGTCCGGGCTCAGGCGTCGGGGCCCTGGCGGCGTAGCTCGTCGACACGCGTCATGGCGCCGCGCAGCTCACCGAGCCACTCCTCGGTGTGACGGCCGACCAGCTTGACGCACCAGGCCAGCGCCTCGGAACGGGACCGGGCCACACCGGCGTCGACCAGGGTGTCGAGCACCCGCCGCTCCGGTTGGCGCAGCCGCGTCATGACCGGTGCGGACAGATGGGTGAACAGCTCCGACGTGTCACCGCATCGGATCCCCCAGGCGACCTTGCGCTGATAACGGTGCTCGACCTGCCGGGCGACCCGGATCCGGGCGTCGCGGGTGTCCTCGCGGAACTGCGCGATCCGCCCGGCCTGCCCCGCGGCGTTGTCGGCCTCGGTCGCGTCGGCGGCCAGCTCGGGGCGGGGCAAGCGGCCCCAGATGATGATCTCGTCACGGTCGACGACGACCTCGGGCGGTTCGGTGAACCAGCCGTCGGGGACCGCTCCGGTCACCCAGGCAGCGGCGTCGTCGGCGACGGGCGGCTCGGTCCGCCCGGGCGGAGCAACTCGGATACGCATACCAACCTCCAGGTGCTTACGTGATTACATGCTTACACCCTTGCGCCACATGATCGGCAGGGCTGTTCACCGTGGGCGTAGCCGGGGGCGTCAGTGCCCGCGCTGCTTCGCCGGGCGGCGATTAGTTCTGCCCGCACGCTCTTAGCACCGGCCGGTGCTGCCTTGCATTCACGATCCTGAAAAGGTTCGCCCTGGTCGGCGGCCGGTTGACCGGCAATAATTTCGACATGCCCGAGGCGGCAATTTGCACTGGATACCACAGGCGCGACAGAATGAATGCGACGACGACCATTCGCGGCCGAGACTCGACGCGGGGCGCAACTGTCACCCTAATGACATCGCTGTAGGAGCGAACACATGGCCAAGCAGATAATTACTCTTCTCACCGACGACCTCGACGGCGGCGAAGCCGACCGCACCGTCGAATTCGGGCTGGACGGGGTGAACTACACCATCGACCTGTCCGAGAAAAACGCCGGCAAGCTGCGCAAGGCTCTGGAACCGTTCCTCTCCGCCGCCACCCGCCTGGGCCGCAACGGCAGTGCGCCGGCTGCCGCCCGCCGGGTCGCACCGGCCGCGACGAGCCGGTCCAGCCGCGATCAGAACCAGGCGATCCGCGAGTGGGCGAACAAGAACGGCCACACCGTTTCCGAGCGGGGCCGGATTCCCAGCCACGTCGTCGAGGCTTACCACAGCAAGCGATAATTCATCGCAAACGCGGGGGACGGCGCTGCCAGGCTCACCGGCAGCGCCGTTTGGCGTCACTGCGGCAATCAAGGACAGCGCCGCTCGGCGTCGATCACGGCGCCACTCGGCGTCGATCACGGCGCCACTCGGCGTCGATCACGGCGCCGTTCGGTGTCGCTCCGGCATCGAGGACGGCGCCGGCCGTCGAAGGGCAGGACCATGGCCGTCGTCATCGTGACCGGGGCATCCAGCGGGATCGGACGGGCCACCGCGATCCGGTTGGCCGCCAACGACTGGACCGTCATCCTCGCTGCCCGGCGGCGGGACGAGCTGGACGCGGTGGCCGACGAGATCACCGCTGCCGGCGGCACGGCTTTCGCGGTGCCCACCGACGTGACCGGGCCGGGCGCGGCGGACGAACTGGTCGGCCGGGCCCTGGAACTCGGTGGCCGGCTGGACGCCCTGGTCAACAACGCCGGGGTGGGCGGCGACTCCTCCGTGCTGGCCGAGGACGCCTTTGTGCGTACCGTCGTCGAGGTCAATCTTCTGGCGCCGATCCGCCTGATGCGCGCCGCCGTGCCGATTCTGCGTCGGCAGGGATCGGGTTCCATCGTGAACATCGGTTCGGTGGCCGGCGAGATCGGGATCGGCGGCGCCTACTCGGCGAGCAAGTTCGGGCTGCGGGGGATGACCGATTCCGTACGGCGGGAACTGGCCGGCACCGGAATCGGCGTGACGCTGATCGAACCCGGATACATCGCCACCGACCTCACCGCGCACCGCCGCGGATTACCGGGGCCGGAGATCGTCGCCGCCGCAGTGGAACGAGCGCTAATTCGCCCACGTCGCCGGGTTGTCGTTCCCGGGAAGTACCGGGCGGCGATCCTGCTCTCCAATGCTCTGCCGTTCATCACCGACCGCGTCTATGCGGGCCGCGCGGCACGAAAAAGCCCGGCCGAGTAATCCGGATCGCGTTCCCCCAACTGCTGTCCGTAGGCATTCCCTTGCGCTGCGAACTCACGTCTCTTTCATCGCCGGAGCGCGCTGACGCCAGAACGGTCGCGTTCCGTCTTTTCCTTCGGCGACGTCCCGTGCGGGCGGCCGCCACGAATATCTCATCGACCGAAACATCAACTCCGGCCGTAGCCGCTCCGGCGGAATCAGGCGTCGACAGAAATCATGCGGAGAGGTGGGTTGCCCGGCAGCCGTCCGGAGGGAAACGGATTGCCCAACCTGCGACAGCCGCTCCCCGATGCGGTTCAACCGCTTCCTGCCGGGTAGCGAAAACCCATGCGCCTTGTGATTGTGGGAGCCAGCGGCAACGCGGGCACCGCCCTGCTGCGCCGCCTCCGCACCGAGGCCGACATCGAGACCATCGGTGTCTCCCGGCGGAAGCCCGACCCGTCCGGCCCGTACGCCGACCTCCCCTGGCACTCGCTCGACATCGGCGACGACGACGCCGTGGAACGGCTGACCACCGTCTTCACCGGCGCTGACGCGGTCGTGAACCTGGCCTGGCAGATCCAGCCCAGCCACGACCAGCGCCGTCTTTACCGCACCAACGTGCTCGGCAGCCGGTCCGTCTTCCGCGCGGCGCTGAGCGCCGGCGTTCCCACGCTGGTCCACGCCTCCTCGGTCGGCGTTTACGCCCCTGGCCCGAAGTCGGCCTTCGTCAAGGAAACCTGGCTGCGGACCGGTGTGCCCGAATCCTCGTACAGCCGGCACAAAGCCCTCGTGGAGCGCATGCTCGACGAGATCGAGGCCGACCACCCCACGCTGCGTGTGGTCCGCCTGCGCCCGGGCCTGATCTTCCAGCGGGACGCCGGCACCGAGATCGGCCGCTACTTCGCCGGCCCGCTGCTGCCCGCCCGCCTGCTGCGCTTCGGCTGGATCCCGGTCCTGCCCGCCCACCCCGGACTGCGCATGCAGGCGGTGCACGCCGACGACGTGGCCGACGCATACCTGCGCACGCTCCGCGCCGACGTCCGAGGCGCTTTCAACATCGCCGCCGGCCCGGTCCTCGACCCGGAAGTGGTGGGTCGCGCCTTCCATGGCCTGCCCATTCCGGTCCCGGGCCTCGCCCTGGAGGGCGCCGCCGCACTCAGCTGGGCGCTCCGCCTCCAGCCGGTGGACCGTGGTTGGGTGCGCCTGGCGTTGAAGGCCCCGTTGATGAGCTGTGACCGTGCCGCTTCGGAGTTGGGCTGGCGCCCCCAGACCGACGCCGTCAGCGCTCTGCGCGAGCTGGTCGCCGGCATGGCCCGCCGGGCCCACACCACCAGCCCGCCCATGGCAGCCGACCCCACCATGCCGGGCCGTCTCGGCGGCCTCCTGCGCGGCCGCCTTCCTGGCACGGGAAACCCGTACTAGAACACGGGGACCTCGGCTGGAAACGGCCGCCGGTCCAGCGGAACACAAGCTCGCCGGAGCAAGAACCCGGCAGCGCACGAAACCCATCCGAGCCGCGAGCCCGGCGGGGACGCGAGCCCGGCGGGGCACGGCCCAAGGCTGATCCACTGTTGGCGGGGCGTACGCCGGGGGTGGGTGGCGCGGCCGTAGGGTGGGCGACGTGTTGCGTCAGGTCACGGCTATTCGCTATGTCACGCCGCTCCGGGAGGGCGGGTCTCTGCCGGGGGTGGTGGAGGCCGACGACCTCGGCACCTATGTGGTGAAGTTCCGCGGCGCGGGGCAGGGACCGCGGGCCCTCGTGGCCGAGGTGATCGCCGGGGAGCTGGCGCGGCGGCTCGGGCTGCCGGTGCCGGAGCTGACCCGCGTGGAGCTGGACCCGGTGGTGGCGCGCGCGGAACCGGACGAAGAGGTTCAAGAACTGATCAAGGCCAGCGCCGGCGGGAATCTGGGGATGGACTTCCTGCCGGGCGCGCTCGGGTACGACCCCAACGCCCACCCCGTCGAGGCGGGTCTGGCCAGCCGGGTGCTGGCGTTCGACGCGTTCGTGGAGAACGTCGACCGGAGCTGGCGCAACCCGAACCTGCTGATCTGGCACGGCGATCTCTGGCTGATCGATCATGGGGCGACCCTTTACTTCCATCACAACTGGGCTCGGGCGGCGAATGTGGTGCACCGGGCATACGGCTGGGACGACCATGTGCTGAAGCCTTACGCCACGGCACTGGCCGAGGAGGGCCCGGCGCTGGCCGGCCGGATCACCCCGGCCCTGCTCGACGAGGTGCTCGCGCTCGTACCGGACGAGTGGCTCGACGAGGGCGACCGCGACGCATACCTGAGCCACCTGTCGCAGCGAGCGGCTCAGCCGGAAGCGTGGCTGCCGTGATGGCCCCCTACGAGTACGCGATCATTCAGGCGGTCCCCCGGATCGAGCGCGGCGAGCTGATCAACGTTGGCGTGTTGCTGTATTCGCAGCGGCACGACTTCCTTGCCGCCCGCACGCACCTGGACGAGAACCGGCTGCGAGCGCTGGACCCGGCCGCCGACGTCCTGGCGATCCGGGCGGCCCTGGACTCGTGGTCGACGACCTGCGCGGGCGGCGGCGCCTCCGAACAGATGCGGCTCGGCGAGCGGTTCCGCTGGCTGGTCGCCCCACGGAGCACGGTGCTCCGGGCGGGGCCCGTCCACATGGGGCTCGCCGTGGACCCGGCGGCCGAGCTGGAGAGGCTCGTCGAGCTGCTCGTCCGCTGACCGAGGCTCGACCGACGCGGCGCAGCCGGCTCAGGCCATCGTCGCCGAGCGCCGGCGCAGATCGACCGCGAAGCTGACGCCGCGCGGGGAATGACAAGCGATGACGTCGCCCGGGTGCAGCAGGGGATCTTCGGCATAGCGGGCGGCCAGCTTGCCTTCCGCGGCCGAGTCGCCGGCGTCGGCAGCAAGCAGCAGGTCGGCCACCTCGTCGACGAGGGACAGCTCGTGGGCCTGCCAGGGCGGCAGATCGGCCCAGGCCTCCTCGATCGGGCGACCCACCCGACCGGCGTCGAGCTCGGCCGCATAGCCCCAGGAGTCCCAGAGAAGCAGCTCGTCGCCCATCCGGTGCGCGAGCTCGCTCAGAACCTGCCCGGCGATCATGTGGGAGCCACGGATCGGATGATCGCGACCGACCCCATAGGTCTCCGGGTCGTCGCCGCCACGCCGCCACGCCACCCAGGACTGCGCCGCGGTGCGCAGGCCGCCCGGCCCGAGCGGCACGTCGTTGACGTCCACGCCGACGTCGCCGGACGGGTCGAGCTGCGAGTCGAGGGCGATCCAGCGGGTGCCGTCGTGATGCTCCACCACGACGTGATCGCCGTGGAAGCCCGGCTCGAAGTAGTCGGCGAACCCCACCCGGCTGCGCGCCGCGATGCCCTTGGCGCGCAACGCTGAGACGGTGAGCAGCGTGAAATCCCGGCAGCAGCCCACCACCCGCTGGTCTTCCGGCCGGGGCGCGTCGAGCGGAACGGTGAATCGGGAGGCGTCGGCGTCGAGCATGCGGTCCACCCAGCGGGTGTCGATCTCGGCGAGCCGGCGCGGCGGGAAGTCGATCCCGGAGGCCCGGTAGTGGACCACGACGTTGCGCACCACCGCGGCGATGCCCGCCACGTCGTCCGGAAGCGCCTCGAGGGCGGCCCGATGATGGCGCGGGTCCGAGAAGGCGGTCTGTTGTGTGTAGTCCATCGGCTTCACCCTTCGATCGGCTGCACGACGTGCACGAACGGATCGGTCCCGGCCAGCCGGTCCCATTGGTCGAGGTAGATCTCGCGCGGCGGGGCGGCGTGGGCGAACCCGGCCTCGGTGACGTGCTCCCACACCGCCTCGTAGGCCCGCATGATCCGCGGGTAGAAACAGTCGTCCCGAGCGACCGTCGCGTAGGCCACCAGGTGCTCCGGCTCCATCCGGATGACCAGGCGCTCGACCGGCTCCACCGAGCCGGTGTAAGGGACGCACACCTCGATCTCGGCCTCACTGTCCGGAGTGACCGGCCCGTGGTAGATCACCCAGTGCTCCGCCGTCGTCCCGGCGCCCTGGTCCTCCAGGTGACGCCGGATCTCCCACTCGAGCCGGCCCGCGGTGCTCACGAGCATCTGCTGGTCGACCTCGGTCCGGACGGTGGCCACCTTGCGCGAGGGACGGACGTTCACCCGGACGTCATAGGTGAGGTCCGGCTCGCGGCCGTGCGCCAACCGGGTGCGCAGCCATGTGTAGCTGTCGCGCCGGGTGGCGACCGCGGCCTCCTCGGTGCTCCACCAGCGGTCCAGGCGGCGCACCGCCTCCGCATCGGGCAGGTCGACGAGATCGGTGATGAGGGCCAGCGACATGCCGAGCCGGCGCAACAGGCTGATCCGGCCGGCGCGGTCGAGCTGATCCGGTGTGTAACGCCGGTAGTTGCTCTCCGCGTCCACCTCGGCGGGTGGCAGCAGGCCGGACGCCTCGTAGAGCCGGAGCGCCTTGATGGACAGCCCGGCACGCCGGCCGAACTCGCCGATGGTCAACCATTCGATCCCCCGCGATCCGATCCCCCGCGATGTCATGACACCGATGATGGGGGCTGCCCCAGGGGACGAGTAAAGGGACTTCCGCCGGCGAAGTTTCCGGGCACACTGAGCGCATGCAGCTGCCGCTCAACCCCCCGGTCAAGCCGATGCTCGCCAAGCCGGTCGCCGAGATCCCGCCCGGCCAGGTCTACGAGCCCAAGTGGGACGGATTCCGGTCGATCATCTTCCGGGACGGTGCCGAGGTCGAGATCGGCAGCCGCAACGAGAAACCGATGACCCGATACTTTCCCGAGGTGGTCGAGGCCGTCCTGGCCAACTTCCCGGAGCGCGCCGTGATCGACGGCGAGATCATCGTCGCGGACACCGGGCGCAACACCCTCGACTTCGAGGCGCTCCAGCAGCGCATCCACCCCGCCGCCAGCCGGGTGAAGCTGCTCTCCGAGCAGACGCCGGCCAGCTTCGTCGCCTTCGACCTGCTGGCGCTCGGCGACGAGGACCTCAGCGAGCGGCCGTTCGGTGAGCGGCGCGACCGCCTCGTCGAGGCTCTGCGGGACGCGAAGCCGCCGGTCTACGTGACGCCCGCCACCGACGATCTGGACACCGCACGGCGCTGGTTCGACCAGTTCGAGGGCGCCGGGCTGGACGGATTGATCGCGAAGGCGACCGACCTCACCTATCAGCCGGACAAGCGGGTGATGGCCAAGGTGAAGCACAAGCGCACGGCGGACTGCGTGGTCGCCGGCTACCGGGTGCACAAGTCCGCCGAGAACCGGATCGGCTCGCTGCTGCTCGGGCTCTACGACGAGCGCGACATGCTGGTCTCGGTCGGCGTCATCGGCTCCTTCCCGATCAAGGTGCGCGAGGAGCTGTTCGAGGAGCTTCAGCCGCTCGTCACCGGGTTCGAGGGGCACCCGTGGGACTGGGCCGCCCACATGCAGGGCGAGCGCACCCCGCGGAAGAACGAGGTGAGCCGGTGGAACAACGGCAAGGACCTGTCCTTCACCCCGCTGCGCCCGGAGCGCGTCGTCGAGGTGCGCTACGACTACATGGAGGGCGTCCGGTTCCGGCACACCGCCCAGTTCGAACGGTGGCGGCCCGACCGTGAGCCGCGCACCTGCACCTACGAGCAGCTCGAGCGACCGGTCCGCTTCGACCTGGCCGAGGTGCTGACCAGCCGCTGACCGGCAGGCGGTCCATCGCCGCCACCCGCAGGGCAGCCGGCCGCCGCCACAGAAGCCGCCCGGCCGAAGAAGAAGCCAACGGCGGCAGCGCGAGCCGACGGCCGCAGGAGGAGCCGCCGGCAAGGAGAACGGCGTGTCCAGGAAGTGCCCAGCCGCCGTTGACCGGCGCGTCAGAAAAGACCGGATAGGGTCGTCTCGTGCATCGTCGTTCCCGTTCGGTCGCCGGTCTCGTCACCGCGATGACCCTCGTCCTCTCCGGCTGCACCCTGCCGACGTTCGCGCCGAACGGCGCTCAGGAGCCGGCCAAACCGAACGGCGGCGCGGGCACCGCCTCGTCCCCGGGCGCGCAGGCCCGATGGCGCCCGTGCCCCGAGGTGCCGCGTGACCTGGTCGGTCAGGCCGCGAGCGGGATGACCTATGAGTGCGCCACCGTCGCCGTCCCCCGGGACTGGGCGAAGCCGACCAGTGGCGACACCTATGAGATCGAACTGCTCCGGGTGCGGTCCAAGACGCAGAAGAACCGGATCGGTTCCCTGCTGCTGAACCCGGGCGGCCCCGGCGGCTCCGGGGTGGACCTCGCCGTCTACCTCTCGTTCGGTCAGGCGCTGGGCGGCCTGCCCACCGAGATCACCGACCGTTTCGACGTCGTCGGCTTCGACCCGCGGGGGGTCAGCCGGTCCAGCCCGGTGAAGTGCATCAGCGACAAGGACCAGGACGCCAGCTTCGGCGCCGACCCGGACCCGGTGAGCCAGGCCGACTTCGACGCGTTCGCCGCGCTCAACAAGCGGATCGCCGACGGGTGCGCCGCGGAGTACGGCGAGCAGCTACCGCTCTTCTCCACCGAGCAGGCCGCCCGCGACCTGGACGCGCTGCGGGCCGCGGTCGGCGACCCCAAGCTGACCTACCTGGGCTATTCGTACGGCACCCTGCTCGGCGCCACGTACGCCCAGTTGTTCCCGCAGAACGTCCGCGCCCTCGTGCTGGACGGCGCGGTGGATCCGACCGAGGGTTACGTGCAGGGTTCGGAGGCGCAGGCCAAGGGCTTCGAGCGGGCGTTCACCAACTTCACCGAGTGGTGCGCCGACACCCCGGCGAAGTGCCCGATCGCGCCGGACGCCCGTGGCGCGGTGACCGACGCGCTGGCCAAGGCGGAGAACTCACCGGTCCGCGGTCCCGACGGCCGCGAGGCCACCCCCGGCTGGATCTTCATCGGGCTGATCTCCTCGCTGTACACCGAGTCGGGGTGGGCCAGCCTGGCCACCGCGATCGACGCCCTGCAGCGCGGGAACGCGAAGGGCATTCTCGATCTCGGCGATCAGTACACGGAGCGCCGGCCGAACGGCACGTACACCAATCTGTTCGACGCGAACCTCGCGGTGAACTGTGCGGACACCGACGGCGCGCCCAGCGTCGAGGAGATCCGCCGGTTGCAGGGCGAGTGGCGCCGCAAGTACCCGCTGTTCGGCGCGGCGCTGGCGGTCGGCATGCTGCCCTGCTCGTACTGGACCGGCAAGCGCGACCCGTACCCGGCCGGCCCGGCCACCGGCTCGCCGGAGATCCTGGTGGTGGGCACGACCGGTGATCCCGCCACGCCGTACGAGAACACCGCCGATCTCGCGAAGATGCTGGGTGTGGGCCAGGTGCTGACGTGGGAGGGCGAGGGCCACACCGCGTACCCGACCACCGATTGCATCCGGGACGCGGTGGACGGGTACCTCATCGATCTGCGGATGCCCCGGGAGGGCCTGCGGTGTCCGGCACGTTGACGCCCTGACGTGCCGCCATGGCCTCGAGCAGCGCCCGCACGTGCCGCAGGTTCTGTTTGAGCTCCTCCTGCTCCTCGTGCCGGAAGGCGTCGGTGTCCACGATGAGCTTGCTGGCGAAGTGTGCGGTGATCAGCGGGATCACCAGCAGCACCATGGCGGAGATGAGCAGCCCGGCCATCACCCGGGCCTGCCAGGTCTCGGGCGAGATGTCGCCGTAACCGACGGTGGAGGCGGTGACCACGGCCCACCAGATCGAGTCGCCGAACGTGGTGTCCGGTTCGAAACGGTTGTAGAGGGTGCCGCAGACCAGGATCAGAACCGAGTACGCGAGGAGCAGTTTCCGCGGCGAATTGGCCAGCCAGACCAATCCGCGGTAAACGGCTCCGAACGGCGCGAGCAGCGCATTCATAGCGTCATGGTGCCCGAGGCCGGCGCGCCGCGACAGCCCCTGGCAAGCTTTGGATCATGCAGATCCGGATCGCCACCCGTGCCGACGTCCCCGCCGTCCTGGCCTTGCTCGCCGACGACGACCTCTCCCGGCAGCGGGGGTACGGCGTCGTGCCGGAGGAGGTGGACGCGGCGCTGTGGGCCGCGTTCGAGGCGATCGACGCGGACGACCGCAACGAGCTGCTGGTGGCGGTCGAGGACGACGAGGTGATCGGCACCTGCCAGCTCACCTTCATCCCGGGCCTGAGCCGCGGCGGCGCCGAGCGGATGCAGATCGAGGCCGTCCGGATCCGCTCGGACCGGCGCGGCGGGGGCCGCGGCGCCGAGCTGATCCGGTGGACGATCGAGCGGGCCCAGCAGCGCGGCTGCCGGTTGGTGCAGCTCACCACCGACAAGAAGCGCACGGACGCGCACCGCTTCTATGCCGGCCTGGGCTTCGTCACGAGCCACGAGGGAATGAAGCTGTCGCTGCCCTAAGGCTGGCGCTGCGCTTTCAGGTCGCGGTCCTTGGACGGCTGCACCCGCTTGGGTTCGCCGGGCATCTTGGGGTGGTCCGGCGGGTACGGAAGGTCGCCCTGCCCCGCCTTCTCGTCGCGCTCGACCCACTCCAGCAGCGGGGTGATGTCGTGCGCCACGTCGTCGATCCCGGCGTGCGCGTCACCGACCGAGGCGATGCGGGCGGGCACGGTGCGCAGGTCGAAGTCGTCCGGCTCGACCTGGCCCAGTTCGTCCCAGGTCACCGGGGTGGAGACGGTGGCCCGGGCGTTGGCGCGCAGCGAGTATGCGCAGGCGATGGTTCGGTCCCGGGCCATCTGGTTGTAGTCGAGGAACACCTTCTCGCCGCGTTCCTCCTTCCACCAGGAGGTGGTGATCCGGTCCGGGTGACGCCGTTCCACCTCCCGGGCGAGGGCGATGGCGGCCCGGCGGACCTCGACGAACGACCACCGCGGCGCGATCCGGACGTAGACGTGGACGCCGCGGCCGCCGGAGGTTTTCGGGTATCCCGTCCAGCCGAGGTCGGCGAGCACCTCACGGACCACGCCGGCGGTCGACACCACGTCGCCGAAGTCGGTGCCGGGTTGCGGGTCGAGGTCGATGCGCAGCTCGTCCGGCTGGTCGGGGGCGGCGGCGCGCACCGGCCAGGGGTGGAAGACCACGGTGCCCATCTGTGCGGCCCAGGCGACGTGGGCGAGGTCCGCGGGGCAGAGCTCGTCGGCCGTACGCATGCTGGGGAATGTGATCTTCGCGGTCTTGATCCAGGTGGGGACGCCGCGGGTGGCGATCCGCTTCTGGAAGAACGTCTCCCCGCCCAGCCCGTCGGGGAAGCGTTGCAGCGTGGTGGGACGGTCGCGCAGTGCCCGCAGGATGCCGTCGCCGACCGCACGGTAGTAGTCGAACACGTCCCGCTTGGTGTAGCCCTTCTCCGGGAACATGATCTTGTCGGGACTGGTCAGGCGCACGGTGTGGCCGGCGATCTCGAACTCTTCCGCGGCGGTCGGCATAACTGAAGACCATAGGCCTCACGACGCCCGAAGGCCGCCCGGTGAGCCGGACGGCCTTCGAAGGGGACGCCGATGCTCAGGCGTTGCGACGGCGGCGCGTGTACCAGACCGCCGCGCCACCCGCCGCGACCAGCAGGCCACCGATGGCCAGCGTGCCGGTCAGCGGGGCGCCGGTGACCGGCAGGGTGCCCTCGGACTTGACGCCACCGGGCGTGATGGTGCTGGGGGCCTCCGGCGCCACCGATTCCGAGGCGACTCCCACCGGCGTGGAGGGCGTCACGGCCGGGGTGCTGGGGGTGCTGGAGATGCCGGGCGTCTCGCTCGGGCCGTAACCGGGGTTGCCGCGCGTGGGCGTGTCGTCCGCCGTGTTGGTGGGCGTCGCCGCGGTGTCGGCGGGCACCTCGGCCACGTCGCCGCCGTAACCGGCGTTGCCCCGCGTGTCCGCGGTGGGCTCGGGGCTGGTCATGACCGCCGGGTAGCCGGCCTGGACAGCGGGCTCAGCCGCCGTGGCCGGGGAGCCGGTGAAGGCGAGGGCAGCGAAGACGGTGACGCCGGCCGCCGGGAGTCCAGCGGCCAGTCGACGCGAAAAGCTCATGAGGAGTATCCGTTCTGTTGCGAAAGGTACGGTTGCATGGTCGCACGGGAGCTTAACGGTAATTGCCCGTTTTACCCGTAAACATCCCCCGGCGGGTCATCAACTCGGAACTCCACCAAAACGGTGACTCCGCCACAAATGGGACAGAGCGAACACCTTGAGCTCGAACTGGGGATCAGCTGCGAAAAGGCCTCCGCTGTACGGGGCGAGCAGCTGCACGCTGGCCCCGGAGTCCAGGTAGACCGAGACCACGTTGCGGCTCCCCCGGCGCTCGGCGCGCAGGTCGACGACGTGGTCCCAGTCGGCCAGCCCCTCACCGAAGACCGACGACATCCGGATGCCGCGGGCCTCCACCACCACGCCGGAACGACGCCCCGTCACCAGCCCGATCAGTGCTCCCAGCAGCAGCGGCACGCCCACCAGCAGCGGCCAGATCCAGTCCGGCGGCCCGCCCGGCGGGGGCCACGCGAGCGTCACGATCACCCCCGTGGTGACACTCGCCACGGCGCTCAGCGCACCGAGGTAGAGACCGTGGCCGAGGACCTGCTGCGAGGTCGGCCGGAACGTCGCCGGGGATGCAGCTTCCATAGAGGTTCCAACCCCGGTGATCATGGCTGTCGGCGCACCCCGCGTGCGACGTACCGTGGATGGCATGGCAACCGATGAGACCACCCTGCCGACCACCGAGGACGAGTGGCGGATCCGCCTCTCCCCGGCCGAGTTCCGGGTGCTGCGCGAGGCGGGCACCGAGGCGCCCTTCAGCGGTGAGTACGTGAACACCAAGACCGAGGGCGTCTACGACTGCCGCGCCTGCGGCGCCCAGCTCTACGCCAGCGACACCAAGTTCGACTCGCACTGCGGGTGGCCGTCGTTCGACGACGCCATCCCGGGCGCGGTCAAGGAGATCGAGGACCGCGGCCACGGGATGACACGTGTCGAGATCAGGTGCGCGCGCTGCGACTCGCACCTGGGCCACGTGTTCCGGGGTGAGGGCTTCACCCCGAAGAACACGCGGCACTGCGTCAACAGCTTGTCGATCAAGCTGGACCCGGCGTGACCTCGTAGATCGTCACGTTCCCGGCTCTGAACCGTTCGGTCGCGTACCGGGCCAGCTCCGGGCTGGCCCGGGTCTCGGCCGTGCGCATCGGGTCGGGGACCAGGGTGGGGCTGACCGCGACCAGCCACCGCACCCCGTGCTCGGCGGTGAACGCGGCCACCCGCTCGGCGGTGGGCTCGGTGAAGACCTTGTCGTTGGCCTCCAGCAGCTCCGGCTTCCAGAACTTGCTGCGGTACAGCGTGCGGTCCCAGAGCCCGCCGGTGGCGAAGGCCGGCTCGGTGTAACTCCAGCCCTCGATGATCACCTGCCGCTCGGAGAACGCGGCCAGCCAGAAGTCGCGGCTGTCGCACCAGTCGAAGTCGAGCCGGCAGTGGCTGTTCGTCGCCACCAGGTCGCGCGGATCCGAGTTGTCCCGCAGCCACCGGGACGCGTCGATGGCGCCCGGCGGCATCGCCAGGACGTTGCCCGGCGCGACGATGTCCCGCTGCGACTCGCCGGAGATCAGCCGGTCCCAGAGCGGCCGGGCGTTCGCCACACCGCTGGCGACCGCGATGCTGGCCACGGTCAGCGCGGCCACGGCCACGGTCTGGGCCCGGCCCAGCCGGGCGAAGCGCGCCGCCACCGCCAGCAGGACCACGATGACCGCGAGCACACCGAGGATCACCAGATAGGGCTTGACCGCCTGGCGCAGCGACAGACTGTCGACCGGCTCGTCCGGGGCGTTGTTGCCGAGAGTGCCCCGCACGATCAGCAACAGGGCGACACTCGCCACGATGCCGGCACCGGACAGCAGGAAGAACTTGCGCGGCAGCCGCTCCCCGGCGGGAAGCAGCGCGGCGAGGCCGACAGCCGCCAGGATGCCGAAGTACGGCGCCGCGGAACGGCCGAAGTACGACTGGCTCAGGCCCGGGTGGGCGAGGATGTAGAGCGCGCCCAGGCCGGAGATCGCGAAGCCGAACATCACGTGCACGATCGGGTCGGTGCGCCACTTCCGCCGCAACAGGCCGACCATGCCGGCCCAGCCCAGCAGCACCGCGATGAGGGCCACCACGGTCAGCACCACGATCGGCTTCCACGGGTTCTCCGGCGTCTGCGGGCCCATCACCGCCCGGCCCAGCACCGTGTACTTGACCGTCTGCAGCGGGTTGATCTCGGTGCCCTGCGAGCCGGAGCCGTAGAGGACCACCTGCGCGAACGCCATCCAGGCGCCGCAGATGAGCAGCGCGTAGAGCTCCACGCCGGGCCGCTGCCGCAGCAGCACCAGGCGCAGGAACATGGCGAGCCCGAGACCGCAGATCAGCATCGGCAGGAACGTCGCCTTGGCACCGGCGAGGGCGCCGACGAAGGCGATCAGAACCAGCCATGGTACGGGCTTGCGCAGTTGCCCGGGCTCGGCGCGGAACAGGTCGCACAGCACGTAGACCACCGCGACGCAGAACAGGGCGGCGAAGGTCTGCGACGCGCTGACCCAGAGGTTGTCGAGGAAGTACAGCGGGTCCATCGGCCGGCCGGTCCAGCGCAACGGCAGGACCACCGTGCCGAGGATCATCAGCGGGATCGCCAGGTTGCCCGGCCACCAGCGTCCGGTGATCCGGTGCACCAGCGCCAGGATCAGCAGCAGGAACGCCGCGAAGATCGGCACCGGCATGAGCCGCATGATCATCGTCTGCGGTTCGATCCCGGTGATCCAGCTGGCCGCCGCGCCGTGGGCGTACGCGTACCAGTGGTAGAGCAGGTCCGTGCCGTGCAGCCAGGGCGTGTTCAGCGGCACGTCGTTCTTGAAGACCCCGACCAGCGCGAACTGGAACGGGAAGTCCATGTGCATGGCGGCAGAGACCGGCTCGTTCAGCGAGTTGTACCGGAAGATCGAGAATGCCGCGGTCCACATGGTGAAGGTGGTGGCCAGCGCCGCGGTCCAGGACGCGCCCAGCGGCAGCCGCTCGCCGTTGCCCCGCCAGAACCGGCGCAGCCCGGGCACCGCCGCGAAGGCGATCAGCGTTGCCGCCGGCCAGACCAGCACTGCAAGCGGGACGTCAGCCGCGCGCGCCACCAGGTAGA
The DNA here is from genome assembly GCF_056134165.1 of Actinoplanes sp. 13. Classification (NCBI taxonomy): domain Bacteria; kingdom Bacillati; phylum Actinomycetota; class Actinomycetes; order Micromonosporales; family Micromonosporaceae; genus Actinoplanes; species Actinoplanes sp. 13. The sequence continues at coordinate 302,263 of NZ_JBVYOQ010000001.1, forward strand.
CCGGGAGTTCCACCACGAAGCCCACCGTGGTGCCGAAGGCCGCGTCGAACGGCAGGTGACCGGCCCGGCCCTGGAGGGCACGCCAGATCAGCGTGCCGGGCAGGGTCACGCAGCCGAGCGAGTACACGGCGAACATGACCTGGTCGACGTCGGAGACGCCGTAGTACCGCATCGTCACGACGATGACGGCGAGCGTGAAGATCAGAGCGAGCCAGCCGGCCGACGGCAGCCTTCGCCGGGCGGCCGAATCCGTGGTGCCGGGGTCGACGTGCGCGTGCTCGGCCAGCTGGGTCACCATCAGCCGTGCGTGACCAGGTGCGTCGGCTCCACCTCGGTGGCGTCCGCCTTGCGGGCGACGACCTGCTCCTCCTGGTCGGTGTCGAAGGCGACGAGGAAGCTGGGCCGGCGCTGCGTGGCCGCGTAGATCCGCCCGATGTACTCACCGAGCAGGCCCAGGCAGATCAGCTGCACCCCGCCGAGCAGCAGCACGGCGATGTAGAGCGAGGTCCAGCCGGGAACGGTCACGCCGAAGGCCCAGGCGGAGATGCCGCTGACGATCAGGCCGAGGCAGATCATGAAGGTGACCAGCCCGAGCCAGGTGGCCACCTTGAGCGGTGCCGCCGAGAAGCTGGTGACGCTGTCCACGCTCAGCTTGATCATCTTGTGCAGGGGGTATTTCGTCTCGCCGGCGACCCGCTCGGCCCGGACGTAACCGACCTCGCCGCTGGGGAAGCCGAGCGACGGCACCACCAGCCGGTAGACCGGCTGCTGCTCGGCCAGGTCGTTGAGGGTGTCCACGACCGGGCGGCTCATCAGCCGGAAGTCGCCGGCCTGGCCGCTCACCCACGGGCCGACCAGCTTGCGCATCAGCCAGTAGTAGACGCCGGCGGTGTTGCGCTTGAAGACAGTGTCGGTGCTGCGGTCGTTGCGGACGCCATAGACCACGTCGAGGTCCTCGTCGCGGGCCTTCGCCAGCATCTCGCCGATCGTCTCGGGCGGGTCCTGCAGGTCGGCGTCGATGCTGACCACGTAGTCGCCCCGGGCCGAGCGCAGCCCGGCGGAGAGGGCGGACTGGTGGCCGACGTTGCGGCGCAGCTTCACCACTCGCAGCTGCGGCCAGTCGGCGCGCAGCTCCAGCAGGCGCGGCACAGTCTCGTCGCGGCTGCCGTCGTCCACCGCCACGACCTCGTAGGTGACGCCGAGCCCGTCCAGCACCGGGCGGAGGCGGGCCACGAAGTGGTCCACCGCTTCCCGCTCGTTGTACATGGGCGTCACGACCGACAAGGTCAGAGCGCTCAACGCGAAATCACGCCGCATGACTTCTGTCCCCCACTAAAGCTTCCGCCGGAACGTGAAGACTCCTCGGCGGCCCAATGGACGAGAAGGATACATACCTCCCGCTGGTCCCGGCTTGGGCCTCCCTATGTATTTCGGCGCACCAGGTCCTCGACCACGTAGCGCTGACCGCCGGCCACGGTGAGCCACCCGGTGGAGGCCGAGGCGACCCACTCCGGGCCGAGGTCCGGCGCGTAGGTGTCGCCCTCCACATCGAAGTCTATGGTCGTGCGGACGATGTGCGAGGCCCGAGGCAGGAACGCACGGTAGATCTCGGCGCCGCCCATCACCCAGAAGTCGTCCCCGGTGACCTCATCGGGTGAGTGGGCGACCTCCGCACCGGCCGACTTCCAGTCCGGATCGCGGGTGAGCACCACGTTGCGCCGCCCCGGCAGCGGACGGACCCGCTCGGGCAGCGAGTCCCAGGTGGCCCGCCCCATCACCACGGTGGCGTTCATCGTCCGTTCCTTGAACATCCGCTGCTCCCCCGGCAGGCGCCAGGGGATGGCGCCACCGGCGCCGATCACGCCGTTGCGCGCCTGCGCCCAGATCAGGTGCACGCTCACACCGCCACCGGCGCCTTCAGCCCCGGGTGGTGCCGGTAGTTCACGACCGTGAAGTCGGTGTACTCGTAGTCGAACAGGCTGGGCCGCGGCGCGATCTCCAGTTCCGGGAACGCGTACGCCTCCCGGCTCAACTGCTCGGTCACCTGCTCCACGTGGTTGTTGTAGATGTGGCAGTCCCCGCCCACCCAGATGAAGTCCCCCGGCGCCAGCCCGGCCTGGTCCGCGATCATCCGGGTCAACAGCGCATAGCTCGCGATGTTGAACGGCACCCCGAGGAACAGGTCGGCGCTGCGCTGGTAGAGCTGGCAGGAGAGCCGGCCGTCGGCCACGTAGAACTGGAACAGCGCGTGACACGGCGCCAGCGCCATGTCCGGGAGGTCGGAGACATTCCACGCCGACACGATCATCCGGCGCGAGTCCGGATCGCTGCGCAGCGTCTCCAGCAGCGCGGAGATCTGGTCGACGTCGCCGCGCGACGAGGGCCAGGAGCGCCACTGCGCCCCGTACACCGGGCCCAGCTCGCCGGTCGGTGACGCCCACTCGTCCCAGATCGTCACCCCGTGGTCGCGGAGGTAACCGACGTTGGTGTCACCCCGCAGGAACCACAGCAGTTCCACGGCCAGGGACTTGAAGTGCACCCGCTTCGTCGTGATCAGCGGGAACCCCTGCGACAGGTCGTATCGCAGGCGCTCGCCGAACAGACTCCGCGTCCCGGTTCCGGTGCGGTCGCTCTTCGGCGTGCCGGTCTCCAACACGCGGCGGAGCAGTTCTTCGTATTGGGTGTCGACGGCCATGGCCAGAACCGTATCGCCCGGGACGGCTCAGCCGCGCAACCGTCCCGCGATCGTGACGACCCGGCGCGCCAGGTGGTCCAGCGCCGCGAACTGCACGTCGGTCAGCGGTGCGTCGTTGCTGCCGCCGGTCACGTGGGACACGCCGTACGGGTTGCCGTCGGCGAACTTGAGCGGGTCGGTGTAGCCGGGCGCCACCACGAGGCCACCGAAGTGGTAGATCGTGTTGTAGAGCGCGAGCAGCGTCGACTCCTGGCCGCCGTGCGCGGTCATGGTGGCGGTGAACCCGGCGTACGCCTTGTCGGCCAGCTGGCCCTGCGACCACTGCGGGCCGAGGGTGTCGAGGAACTGCTTCAGCTGGCTGGCCACGTTGCCGTACCGGGTCGGCGTGCCGAAGAGCACCGCGTCCGCCCAGACCACGTCGTCCGCGGTCGCCCGGGGCTCGTCCTTGGTCTTGTCGAAGTGCTGGCTCCAGGCCGCGTTCGACGCGATCGCCTCGGCCGGCGCGAGCTCGTTCACCTGGCGCAGCCGCACCTCCGCGCCGGCTTTCTCGCCCGCCTCCCGCAGCCGCTCCGCCATGCGGTGCACGGTTCCGGTCGACGAGTAATAGATGATCGCGAGCTTGACGTCCGCCACGGTGTCTCCCCAGAAAGATTTGCCTGTCGGGTCAAGCAAATCTCCTCGGCGGGGGACGTGAAACCTTTATAGGTGGAGTTCGCTGCCCCGCGGCCCGACCCCGTCGGCCTGCTCGTCGTCGAACCAGACGCCGTCGGTGGCGAGGTACCGGAAGGCGTACCGGCCGGGCTCCAGCGGGACGCTCACCGTGCGGGTGCCGTTCTTGCGCGCCTGGAGCTCGTGCTTGCCGGGCTGCCAGTCGTTGAAGTCACCGACCACGCTGACCGTGCCGGCCGGCTCGTCTGCCGGGAGCGCGAACGTCACCCGGGTCTTGCTGCCGAACAGCTTGCTGCGCTTGATCATGACGTCCTCTCCACGGATGGCCCCTCAATCGGTATAACGGCAGGACCGGCTGAAAGGTGAGGACACGCCGCGTATCTTGTGGCGATGCATCCGGAACCACACGATGAGCTGCGAGTCGCCTCGTTCCGTGACCTCGACACCACAACGCTGTACAGCATCCTGAAGCTGCGTTCCGACGTGTTCGTGGTCGAACAGGACTGCGCGTACCCGGACCTGGACGGCCGGGACCTGGAGCCCGGAACCCGGCACCTGTGGTTCGAGCGGGACAAGGCTGTCCGGGCGTACCTGCGGGTGCTCCAGGACGGCGGCACCGAACGGATCGGGCGCGTCGTCACCGCGCCGGACGCCCGCGGCAACGGGCTGGCCGGCCGGTTGGTCACCGAGGCGCTGACCGTCATCGGCAACCGGCCCAGCGTGCTCGACGCCCAGGCGCACCTGAAGGACTTCTACGCCCGTTACGGCTTCGAGCAGACCGGGCCGGAGTTCCTGGAGGACGGCATCCCCCACGTGCCGATGCGAAAGGTCCCTTAAGGCAGGTTCGCCACAAGCTCGCTGACCGAGCGCCGGCGGCCCGTGTAGAACGGGACCTCTTCCCGCACGTGCCGCCGCGCGCCGGACGCCCGAAGGTCACGCATCAGGTCCACGATGCGGTGCATCTCGTCCGCCTCGAACGCCAGCATCCACTCGTAATCGCCGAGCGCGAACGACGCCACCGTGTTGGCCCGCACGTCCGGGTACGGCCGGGCCATCTGCCCGTGCTCGGCCAGCAGCTGCCGGCGTTCGGCGTCCGGCAGCAGGTACCACTCGTAGGACCGCACGAACGGGTACACGCAGATGTACGCCCGGGCCTCCTCACCGGCCAGGAACGCCGGCAGGTGGCTGCGGTTGAACTCGGCCGGGCGGTGCAGGGCCATCTGCGACCAGACCGGCTCCAGGTGCCGGCCCAGACCGGTGCGCCGGAACAGCCCGTACGCGTCCTGCAGCGCGTCCGGCGTGCTCGCGTGCCACCAGACCATCACGTCGGCGTCGGCCCGCAGCCCGGACACGTCGTAGGTGCCGCGGATCGTCACGTCCTTGCCACCGAGCTGCTCGAAGAGGGCGTCGACCTCACCGGCCAGCTCGTCGCGGAGTGCCGGCAGCGGCGTAGCGGCCCGGAACACCGACCACATCGTGTACCGGATGGTCGCGTTCAGCTCGTTGATCCGCGCCGCGTTGGTCTGCTCGCTCATCTTTCCTCCAGGTACTTGCCCACATCGTCGGCCGCACGCTCACCACTTGCCACACACACCGGGATGCCGACGCCGTCGAACGCCGCCCCGGCCAGCGCCACTCCCGGCGGCAGAGCCGCCCGGGCCCGGGCCACCCGGCCGGCGTGTCCCGGCGCGTACTGCGGCAGGCCGCCACCCCAGCGCTGGATCCAGAACTGCTCCGGCTCCGGCAGCTCCACCCCGGCCAGCCGGCCCACCTCCGACAGCGCCCGCCGGAACAACGCCTGGTCGCTCGACTGGAGGTGCTCCTCCTCGCCGGCCCGCCCCAGCGACGCCCGCACGATCACCGGACCGTCCGGCCGGGCCAGGTGCGGCCACTTGGCAGTGAAGAAGGTCGCCGCCTTGACCAGCGTGCCCTCCCCCGGCGGCACCAGGAACCCGGACAGCTCCGGAAGCTCGGTGCCCGGCGGGAACGCCATCGCGGCGAGCGCCACACTCGCGTACTCCAAGGTGGAGATCGCCTGCGCCGCCTCCGGCGCCGCGTCCGTCAGCAGCCGGGCGGCCGGCTTCGCCGGAACCGCCAGGATCACCGCGTCGACCTCGTCGGTCTGCGGCATCGGCGCCGGGCCGAGCGTCAGATGCCAGCCCCGCGCGGTACGCGTGAGCACCCGCACCGGAAGCCCCAGGCTGATCCGGGCCCCACCGGCCGACGCAGCCGCGGCCACCAGCCGGCTCATCCCGCCGTCCACCGCCGCGAACACCGGCCGCCCCGGCGTCCGCCGCGACTGTGCCTGCGCCGCCCGGACCGCGTCGCGCAGCGTGTGCGCCGTCTCGGCGGTGCGCGCCAGCTGCGGCATCGTCACGCGCAGCGACAGCCGGTCGGCGCGGCCCGCGTAGACCCCGCCGAGCATCGGGTCGACCAGCCGGTCCACCACCTGATCGCCGTACCGCGCGCGCACCAGCTCACCGACCGCCACGTCCTGCCCCGGCGCCAGCAGCGGGGCGCCCAGGTCGCGGTCCGCGTCCGAGGCAGGCAGCGCCACCCCGTCCAGTGCCGACAGATCACCGGGGACGCCGACCAGCGTCCCGGCCGGGATCCGGGTCAGTTCCCCGCCGATCGACAGCGCGGCCGGCCGCGGCGCGGGATGCACCAGCGCGTCGCCGAGACCGAGCCGCCGGGCCAGGGCGACGGCCGCCGAGTCACCGCCGTCGGGCGCGCCGGCCAGGAACGACTCGGCGCCCCGCTCGACCGGCAGACCGGCCAGCTCGCCCGTGCGGAGTTTGCCGCCGAGGGCGCCGCCCTGCTCGTACACGATGATCTCGGTGTTCGCGGTGACGCGGTCCCGCAGGCGCACGGCGGCCGCCAGACCGGCGATGCCGCCGCCGATGACCGCGATCCGCTTTCGCACGTTTCTCACACTCCCAGGCCGGCCCCGCGCCCGCTCGCCGGGGTCCGCCACTGTGACCTAGCGGGCCGAGGCCTCGTGGACCAGCGCCACCAGCCGGGTGAGGACGTCGGGATCAGTCTCCGGCATCACGCCGTGACCGAGGTTGAACACGTGACCCGGCGCCGCGTGCCCCTGCTCCAGGACCCGCCGGGCCTCGCGTTCCACGACGTCCCAGCCGGCGAAGAGGATCGCCGGGTCCAGGTTGCCCTGCACCGCCTTGTCCGGCCCGATCTGCCGGGTCGCCACGTCCAGCGGCGTCCGCCAGTCGACCCCGACCACGTCGGCGCCGGCCTCGCCCATCGCCTCCAGCAGCACCGCCGTGCCCACCCCGAAGTGGATCCGCGGCACGCCGGCATCGGCCAGCCCGCTCAGCACCGCAGCGGAGTGCGGCAGGACGAACCGGCGGTAATCCGCCTCGGAAAGCGCCCCGGCCCATGAGTCGAACAACTGCACCGCGCTGACGCCGGCCTCCACCTGGGTGCGCAGGAACGTCAGCGTGATCTCGGCCAGCCGGGAGAGCAGGGAGTTCCAGAGCTCGGGCCGGCCGTACATCATCGCCTTGGTCTTCAGGTAGGTCCGCGACGGACCACCCTCGATCAGATAACTGGCCAGCGTGAACGGCGCACCCGCGAAACCGATCAGCGGTGTCGTCCCCAGCTCACCGACCAGCATCTTCACCGCCTCGGCGACGAAGTCCACATCGGCCGGCGTGATCGGCCGCAGCCGGGCCAGATCCGACTCGGCACGCACCGGCTCGGCCACCACCGGGCCGGTGCCGGCCACGATGTCCAGGTCGATGCCGGCCGCCGCGATCGGCACCACGATGTCGCTGAACAGGATCGCCGCGTCCACCCCGTGCCGGCGCACCGGCTGCAGCGTGATCTCGGTGACCAGATCCGGTCGCCGGCACGAGTCCAGCATGCCGATCCCCTCGCGGATCCTGCGGTACTCGGGCAGCGAGCGCCCGGCCTGCCGCATGAACCACACCGGCGTGTGCGGGCCGTCCAGCCCACGGCACGCACGAACGAAAGGGGAATCCTCGAGAACGGTCACCGAGTCATGGTGACACGTGAGTGAACCGGCCCGGCGGCGCGGCGACCACGGACCAACCGGTAGATCGGCATACCCTTCCCCTATGGCGTCCCCCTCCGCTGCCCCCGAGGCGTTCACCCGCGCGGTGGCCGACTTGCGCGCGGAATCGCCGCGGCCGGAGATCCTCCTCGAGGAGATCGCCGCGCCCCAGCGCCTCGCGCCGTACTCGTTCGCCCTGAGCGCCACCGTCCTGCGCGGCGGCGACGAGGTCGCCAGCGGGCGGCTCATCCTGCTCCACGAGCCCGCCGGCCACGAGGCCTGGCGCGGTGATCTGCGGCTGGTGACCCTGGTCACCGCCGAACTCGAGGCCGACCTGGCCACCGACCCGCTGCTGCCCGCCGTCGCCTGGACGTGGCTCACCGACGGCCTGGAACAGCACGCCGCGGCACACACCGCGATCGGCGGCACCGTCACCCAGACGGCCTCCACCCGCTTCGGCGAGCTCGCCGGCCCGGCCCCGACCGCCGATCTCGAGGTCCGCGCCTCGTGGACCCCCACGTCCGGGAACTTCGGCGCCCACCTCCGCGGGTGGTGCGCGATGCTCTCGTCGACGGCGGGCCTGCCACCGCCCGGCGTGTCGTCGCTCGCCGACCGCCACCGCGCCCCGGCCTCCTGACGCCACCTCCGCGCCACCTCACGCCACGACTGAGCCGCACTCTTGGCGCATTTCTGGAAACCTTTTTTGTACGCTCGGGACTGGTCCCGTGGCTACCACGCGAGCTGCCTGCCCGGTCCGGGCCGCAGCGCGGCCGCCGGGCTGAAGTGGGTGGGCACCCCGCAGGCCCGGCTCAGTTGTTGCCGCAGACGTCCATCGTGTCGCAGGCCGTCTCGATCGGGATGGCCAGGCCGATGCCCTCGGCGTCGCGAGCCTTGGCGGTGGCGATGCCGACCACCTGCCGGCTGGAGTTGACCACCGGGCCGCCCGAGTTGCCGGGGTTGATCGGCGCGTCGAACTGGATGGTGGGGCCGGCCTGGTCGTCCGGGCGGTAAGCGCTGATCACGCCGGTGGTCACCGAGTCGTCGAGGCCGAGCGGGGCGCCGATCACGACCACCTGCTGCCCGGGCTTCACCTCGCCGGCGGCGGGGGCCAGGCCCTTGATCTCGCGGTCGGTGCGGAGCAGCGCGAGGTCCTTGGCGGCGGCGACCTTCACGATGGTCGCCTCGATGCGGGTGGTGCCGCGTTCCAGGGAGACCTGCCGGTCGCCGCTCTTGAAGACCTCTTCGATCACGTGGTAGTTGGTGAAGAGGTTGGTCTCGCCGCTGCCGGTCCGGCCGACGGCGAACGCCGTGCCGGTGAACTCGCCGGCGCGGACCCGGAAGACGCTGGGCAGCGCGGCCGCCGAGATGCCCTCCGAGTCGAAGACCTTGGCGAGCTGCCGTTCCAGGTCCTGGGTGCGGCCCTGCGAGCCGGCGACCGCGTCGGCCAGCTCCCCGCTTCGGTTGATCATGCTTTCCACCCGGAACGCCTGCCAGCCGGAGACCAGCAACAACGCCGCGACCAGGCCGATGATCAGCAGGCGGCCGCGACCGCCGCGGCCGGTCGCCTCGGCGCGCGGCGAGGGCTGGGCCCCGGCCCACTGCTGCTGCGGCTGCGCGGCGGCCCATTGCCGGTCGTGACCGGCCCACTGCTGGTCATGCTGTCCGGCGGCCCGCTGCTGGTCGTGCCGCGCGCCCGCCCATTGCTGATCCTGCTGCCAGTGCCGGCCCTGGTGCTGCGGTTCCGGCCAGTGGGACTGCGGCTGCGCCTGCGGTTGCTGCCACTGCTGCTGGTCGGGTTGCTGCCACTGCTGCTCCTCGGACCGGGACCACCGGTCCGGCTGCGCCCACTGGTCCGCCGGCGACGTTCCCGCCCACGGGTCCTGCTGGGGCTGGTCCCGCGGCTCGGCGTACCCGGTGTCCCAGGAAGTCCGCCCTCGCCCCTCCGCACGGTGTCGGTCGGAACCGTTGGCGGGGGTGAATGGCTCGTAAGTGGCGGACATCCGGCGCGGCCTCCCCAGGTTTCGGCGCTGCGACAGGTGATACGCAGCAGAACGCCGAGCGGATGAGGTCAGTTGAAAGATCGAGAAATGACGCGCCGGTACCCGGCTGCGCGCGGCAAGGGCACCACCCCCGTACGGTTACGGAGTGACCGACGAAGCACCCCTGCGCCGTCGGGACTCGCCGGACACAGCAGACGGACCGCACGCAGTGCCGCCCGACCCGAATTCTGGCGGTCCCGAGGCTACCCCGCTGACCGCGCCCCGCGAGGGCACCCCGCGTCCGGTGGAGACCGAGGCCGAGCTGGCCGAGGTGGTCTCCCGGATGGCCGCGGGCACCGGACCCGTCGCGGTGGACGCCGAACGAGCCTCCGGCTATCGCTACACCCAGCGGGCCTACCTGGTGCAGCTGCGCCGGGCCGGGTCCGGGACGGTGCTGCTCGACCCGCTGCCGCTGGAAGACCTGCGCACGCTGGACGCGGCGCTGGCCGACACCGAGTGGGTGCTGCACGCCGCCAGCCAGGACCTGCCGTGCCTGGCCGAGCTGGGATTCCGGCCGCGCCGGCTGTTCGACACCGAGCTGGCCGCGCGCCTGGCCGGGTTCGAGCGGGTGGGCCTGGCCGCGCTCACCGAGCAGCTGCTCGGCTTCTCGCTGGAGAAGCACCATTCGGCGGCGGACTGGTCGACCCGGCCGCTGCCGGAGTCCTGGCTCACCTACGCCGCCCTGGACGTCGAGCTGCTCACCGAGCTGCGCGACATCCTCGCCGCGGAGCTGGAGCGGCAGGGCAAGACGGCGTGGGCGGCCGAGGAGTTCGCCGCGCTGGTGGCGAGCGCGGACCGGCCGCCCCGGGTGCGCCCCGACCCGTGGCGCCGCACCTCCGGCATCCACCGGGTGCGCGGTGCCCGGGCCCAGTCCCGGGTGCGGGCCCTGTGGTACGCACGGGACACCATCGCCGCCCGCCGTGACTCGGCGCCCGGCCGGGTGCTGCCGGACTCGGCGATCGTGGCCGCGGCCGAGGCGGATCCGAAGGACGAGCGCACCCTGCTCGCCATTCCCGGGTTCGGCGGCCGCTCGGTGCGCCGGCTGGCCAAGATCTGGCTGGACGCGCTGGATCAGGCCCGTTCGCTGCCGGACGACGCGCTGCCGGTGAACCAGCCGGTCGACGGCCCGCCGCCGCCGCACCGCTGGGCCGAGCGTGACCCGGTCGCCGCCGCCCGGCTGATCCGGTGCCGCGCGGTCGTGGTCAGCACCGCCGAGAAGCACAACCTGCCGCCGGAGAACCTGGTGAGTCCGGACTTCGTCCGGCGTCTGGCCTGGTCGCCGCCGGACGAGGTGAGCGAGCGGACGGTGAGCGACACGCTGCTCGGTTTCGGTGCCCGCAACTGGCAGGTCGGCCTCCTCGGCGAGCAGCTCGCGGAGGCGCTCGCCGAACCGGCCTGACAGCCGGTGTGACCAATTCGCGGATGCCCTGGCAGCCTCTAGTTACTCACGAGTAGCATTGCCGACACATTTGGGTTCACGCCCGCAAGGAGGCTTGCTGTGCCCCGTGAAGTACGCGAGGTCGTCTTCGTCGACGGCGTCCGCACCCCGTTCGGCAAGGCGGGCGGCATGTACGCCGAGACCCGCGCCGACGACCTGGTGATCCGCTGCATCCGAGAGCTGATGAAGCGCAACCCGCAGCTCCCGCCGGAGCGTGTGGACGAGGTCGCCATCGCGGCCACCACGCAGACCGGCGACCAGGGCCTGACCATCGGCCGCACCGCGGCGCTGCTGGCCGGCCTGCCGAAGACCGTCCCCGGTTACGCCGTGGACCGGATGTGCGCCGGCGCGATGACCGCGGTTACCAACGTCGCCGGCGGCATCGCCATGGGGGCGTACGACATCGCGATCGCCGGCGGCGTCGAGCACATGGGCCGGCACCCGATGGGTGAGGGCGTCGACCCCAACCCGCGGATCCTCACCGAGAAGCTGGTCGACCCGTCCGCCCTGGTGATGGGCGCGACCGCGGAAAATCTGCACGACCGGCTGCCGCAGATCACCAAGGAGCGGGTGGACGCCTACGGGCTGCGCTCGCAGGAGAAGACCGCCAAGGCGTACGCGAACGGCAAGCTCCAGCCGGACCTGGTCCCGGTCGCGATCCGCAGCGCCGAGCTGGGCTGGGGCCTGGCCACCATGGACGAGGCGCCGCGCGAGACCTCGATGGAGAAGCTCGCCACGCTGAAGACCCCGTTCCGCCCGCACGGCCGGGTCACCGCGGGCAACGCGGCCGGCCTCAACGACGGCGCCACCGCGGCCCTGCTCGCCGACGAGGCGACCGCCCGTGAGCTCGGCCTGCCGGTCGCCATGCGGATGGTGTCGTTCGGCTTCGTCGGCGTCGAGCCGGAGATCATGGGGTACGGCCCGATCCCGTCGACCGAGAAGGCCCTGACGAAGGCGGGCCTCACCATCGATGACATCGGCCTGTTCGAGCTGAACGAGGCCTTCGCGGTGCAGGTGCTCGCGTTCCTCGACCACTACGGCATCGCCGACGACGACCCCCGGGTGAACCCGTGGGGCGGTGCGATCGCCATCGGTCACCCGCTCGCGTCCTCCGGCGTGCGCCTGATGACGCAGCTCGCCCGGCACTTCGCCGAGCACCCCGAGGTCCGTTACGGCCTCACCGCCATGTGCATCGGCATCGGCATGGGCGGCACCGTGATCTGGGAGAACCCCGCGTGGGTCGGATTCGAAGGGAACACAGCGCGGTGATCGACAACCCGAACGAGGTAATCACCAAGGCGATCGTCCGCCTGGTGCAGGTGCCCGGTCTCGACAAGCCCGCCGCGCTCATCACGCTGGACAACGGCTTCGACCACAAGAAGCCGAACAGCTTCGGCCCGGGCGGCCTGACGTCCCTCGACGAGGCGATCACCGCCGCCACCGGCGCGAACCCGGCGTTCATCGCGGTCACCGGCAAGCCGTACATCTTCTGCGTCGGCGCCGACATCACCGGCATGCCGCTGATCACCTCCCGTGAGCAGGCCGTCGAGCTCGGCGAGCTCGGCCACCGGGTTTTCGCGCGCCTCAAGAACAGCGACATCCCGACCTTCGCGTTCGTCAACGGCGCGGCGCTCGGCGGCGGCCTCGAAGTCGCCCTGCACTGCCATTACCGCACCGTCTCCACCGGCGCGGCCGCGCTCGGCCTGCCCGAGGTCGCGATCGGCCTGGTGCCCGGCTGGGGCGGCAGCCAGCTGCTGCCGAACCTGATCGGCGTGCCCGGCGCGGCGCAGGTCATCCTGCAGAACCCGCTCACCCAGAAGGTCCTGAAGCCGAAGGACGCCAAGGAGCTGGGCGTCGCGGACGCGCTCTTCGAGGCCGCCGACTTCCTGGAGAGCTCGCTCGCCTGGGCCGCCGGCGTGGTCAAGGGCGAGGTGACCGTCGAGCGTCCCGAGATCGACCGGGACATGTGGGACGGCGTGCTCTGGTTCGCCAAGAACCAGCTCGACGAGAAGCTGCACGGCGCGGTCCCGTCCGCCAACAAGGCCCTGGAACTGCTCGCCCTGGCCAAGGAGGCGTCCTTCTCCGACGGCACCGCGGCCGAGACCCAGGCGCTCGCCGACCTGATCATGGGCGACGAGTCCCGCGCCAGTCTGTACGCGTTCGACCTGGTCCAGCGCCGGGCGAAGCGGCCGGTCGGGGTGCCGGACAAGTCCCTGGCCCGGAAGGTCACCAAGGTCGGCATCGTCGGCGCCGGCCTGATGGCCTCACAGCTCGCCCTGCTGTTCCTGCGCCGCCTTCAGGTCCCGGTGGTCCTCACCGACCTGGACCAGGCCCGGGTGGACAAGGGCATCGAGTACGTCACCGGCCAGATCGACAAGCTGGTGAGCAAGCGCCGGATGGACGAGGGCACCGCGGCCAAACTGCGCGGTCTGATCAGCGGCTCGGTCGACAAGTCGGTGTTCGCCGACGCCGACTTCGTGATCGAGGCGGTCTTCGAGAACCTGGATCTGAAGAAGCAGATCTGGGCCGAGATGGAGAAGATCGTCAAGCCGGAGGCGATCCTCGCCACCAACACCAGCTCGCTGTCGCTGACCGCGATGGCGGCCGATCTGGAGCACCCCGAACGGGTCGTCGGCTTCCACTTCTTCAACCCGGTCGCGGTCCTGCCCCTGCTGGAGATCATCAAGGGCGAGCGGACCGACGACGCCACCCTCGCCACCGCGTTCGAGGTCGGCAAGCAGCTGAAGAAGTCGTCGGTGCTGGTCAAGGACGCCCCGGCGTTCGTGGTCAACCGTCTGCTCACCCGGGTCACCAGCGAGATCTTCCAGGCGGTCGACGCGGGCACCCCGCTCGACGTGGTCAACGTGGCGATGGACCCGCTGGGCCTGCCGATGCGGCCGATCGCGCTGCTCCAGCTGGTCGGCCCGGCGGTCGCGTACCACGTCGGCGAGACGCTGCACGCGGCGTTCCCGGATCGGTTCGTCGACTCGGCCAACCTCAAGAAGATCGTCGACGCCGGCCTGCCGGTCATGGTGGACGACGAGATCAACCCCGAGGTGGTCGCGCTGCTGGAAACCGGTTCGGCGCCGCTGACCGCCGACGAGGTACGCCAGAAGGCACTCGACGCCCTGGCCCAGGAGATCCGGCTCATGCTCGACGAGGGCGTGGTCGCCGAGGCCCAGGACATCGACCTGTGCATGATCCTCGGCGCCGGTTACCCGTTCCATCTCGGTGGCGTCACGCCGTACCTGGACCGCAGCGGCACCTCCGAGCGGATCACCGGCAAGCGGTTCCTGCCGGACGGCGTGGCGAACGTCCGCGCCTGAAAATTTTCCCGACCGAATGCTCCCGGGCCGTCCGGTGCGGGAGCATTCGCCGTTCCGGCCGTTTACCCGGCTGTCGGACCCTCATGGCAGACTCCCCGCCGCCGATAGAGATTCACCGAGTTCGCGGACAGTGGAGCGTCGATGACATACCCCCCTCAGCCGGGTGAGCCTGGCCCTGCCTACCCCGCCTCCGGGCAGCCCGGCGCGGTGCCTCCGTTCGGAGCCCCCCAGCCACCCCCGCCCTACGGCACTCCGCCGCAGGCAGACCCGTCCTACGGCGCACCCCAGTCCGGCCCGCCCTATGGCACGCCGCAGTCCAGCCCGCCCTACGGCTCGCCGCAGTCGGCCCCGCCCTACGGCACGCCCGCACCGTTCGGAGCGCCTGAGCCGCCCCCCTTCGCCCAGCCCGACCCCACCCAGCAGTACGGCGCCCCGCAGTACGGTGCCCCTCAATACAACGCCCCTCAATACGGCGCCCCTCAGTACGGTGGCTCCGCGTTCCCGCCCCCGCCGCCGCCGAAGAAGTCCAAGACCGTACCCATCATTCTGAGCGTGGTGGCCGTCGTCCTGGTCCTCTGCGTCGGCGGCATCGCGGCGCTCTACATGATCGGCAAGGACGCGGTCGACGAAGCCGACGCGAAGCTCAACGCCGCCTCGTCAGCCGGCGCCTCCCCGCGCGCCACCGAGGACGCACCGGCGGAACCGGCGTCGAAGATCACCATCACCGAGCCCAAGACGCTGGGCGGCCGCCCGAAGCTGAACGACGGCCAGTTCGCGGACCTCACCAAGGAGATGGAGAAGGGCCTCGCCTCCGGTTATCAGGACGCCGGCAACACCTTCGGCTCGTTCTACGGAAAGCTGGGCACCGAGAACATCGTCATCGCGATCGGCATCGAGACCAAGATCGACAAGCCCGATGTGGCCCTGGCCGGCACCTTCGCCGGCATCGGCATCGGCGGCCTGGAGGTCAAGAACCTGACCGCCGCCGACACCGGTGACCTCGGTGGCGCCGCCAAGTGCGGCACCGCGGACGCCTCCGGCATCGACGTGGCCGTCTGCAGCTGGGCCGACGAGGGCAGCATCGGCATGCTGATGTGGTACTTCAAGAAGGCGGGCGCGGTGAAGAAGGAGTTCCCGAAGCTCCGCGCCGAGATCGAGACGAAGAGCTGACCTGTTCCGTCCGGGCCGGCGCGACCACCGCGCCGGCCCGGCTCGTCAGTCCCTGCCCGCGGCCCGGCGCACGCCGGCGCTAACCGCGCACCCGGCGCACGCTGGCCGTCGCGGTCACCACCGGCGTCGTGTCGGCGGCCGGAAGCGAGACGGTGACTTCCAGCCCGCCACCCTCCTGCGCGACCGCGGACACCGTCCCCCCGTGCGCGTCACAGACCGCGCGCACGATCGACAGCCCCAGCCCCGACCCCCGCGACCCGGTCCGCTCCCAGCCACCCCGCTGGAACGGCTCGAAGAGCCCCGGCACGTCGGCCGGCTCCACCTCGTACCCGGTGTTCCCCACCACCAGCACCGCGTGGCCGCTGACCGACCCGGTCCGCAGCCACAGCCGGCCGAGCAGATGGTTGTACCGGATGGCGTTCTCGATCAGGTTCCCGGCCAGCCGGTCGAGCAGACTCGGATCACCCACCACCGGCGCCGGCTCCAGTTCCGTGCTGACGTCCAGCTTCAACCGCTCGGCCTCGGCCTTGACGGCCGACAGTGCGTTCAGGGCACTGGTGGCCAGGTCCGCCGGCACCTTGCGGACCAATCGCCGCCCGGACTGCGCCTCCGACCTCGCCAGCACGAGCAGGGCGTCGACCAGCCCGTTCGCCCGCTCGGACGCGTTGCGGACCACTTTCGCCATCCGCCGGTACTCGGCGACGTCCGCCTCGTCGTCGCTGAGCGTCACATCGATCTCGGTGCGCATCACCGCGAGCGGGGTCCGCAGCTCGTGCGAGGCGTTGGCGACGAACCGCTTCTGCGAGTCGAAAGCGGCCGCCAGCCGGTCCAGCATCGCGTCGAACGTCCGGGCCAGCTCGGCCACCTCGTCGTCCGCCCCGGCGTACCGGATCCGCTGGTCCATGGTCTCCTCGCCGAGCCGTTGCGCGGTCTGGGTGACCCGGTGCAGCGGCCGCAACGCCCGCCCGGCCACCGCGTACGCCCCGGCGATGCCGACGATGCCGACCGCGACCAGCGCGCTGAGCCCCTTGAGCAGCAGCTCCTGGGAAGCCTGTTCGACCATGTCGGTCTGCCAGGCCAGCGCCTCCCGGGTGCTGCCGTCGGCCAGGGTGACGGTGGATCCGGCACGCAGCTCGTCGACGGGGTGCAGCGATTCGCTGACCAGCAGCCAGGCGAGCAGGACGAGGGCCGCGCCGGCGCCGACCAGGAGGATGCCGTTCAGCAGGGTGAGCCGCAGGCGCAGCGTGTTGCGCGGCTGGAACCGCAGCGTGCGGCGGGTCTGCCCGGGATAGACGGTCACGAGGCCACGACCGGTTCCGGCACCCGGTAACCGGCGCCGACGACGGTCTCGATCAGCGGCGGGTCACCGATCTTCTTGCGCAGCGTGTTGATGGTGACCCGGACGGTCGTGGTGAACGGGTCGGTGTTGGCGTCCCACACCCGTTCCAGCAGCTCCTCGCTGGAGACCACCCCACCCTTGGCCTTGAGCAGCTCCTCCAGCACCCCGAACTCCTTGTTGGTGAGCTCGATCGGGGCGCCGCCGCGGGTCACCACCCGCCGGGTCTGGTCGAGCACCAGGTTGCCCACGGTGAGCACCGGCGCGGCGGCCGGGGTGGCCCGCCGGCCCAGCGCCTGCACCCGGGCCACGAGTTCCTCGAAGGCGAACGGCTTGGCCAGGTAGTCGTCGGCGCCCAGCTCCAGGCCCTCCACCCGGTCGGCGACCGTGCTGCTGGCGGTGAGCATCAGCACCCGGGTGAGCGCGCCCCGGGCCACCAGGTCGGCGCAGATCTCGTCGCCGTGCATCCCGGGCAGGTCGCGGTCCAGGACCACCACGTCGTACCGCGTCACGTAGGACATCTCGTGCCCTTGCAGGCCGTCGTAGGCCACGTCCACGGCCATGCCCTTGCGGCGCAGGCCACGCACGATCGCGTCGGCCAGGTTCCGCTCGTCCTCCACCACCAGCACCCGCACCGCAACCTCCACCGAACGCGCATCGCGCGTGCCGCGCGACCAAGGGGAAGGCTACCGAACGCGCCACACCCCGACCGACGCGTCGATCCGGCGGCAGACCAGAGCGCCCGCGGCGAAGTGGCAGTCCCCGGCGACCCGGTCGGCGGCGCCGAGCACCCGGACCTTGATCCGGTCGAGATCGAGCACGCCGTACCACGTGCGGTCCTGCCCGGAGATCGAGCGCAGCACGTACGCGGTGTCCGGTTCCGGGCCAGGGCCGGCGCTCGCCCAGCGCCCGGCGTCGCCGATCACCTTCCCGGTCGCCGGGTCCAGCACGTAGAGCCGCGGGTGAGCGGTGTCCCGCACGATCGTCAGCAGGTGGTCGCCGACCCGGTCGGCGAAGTTCCAGCGCTCCGAGGACCAGCGCTGCCGCCCGGTGACCGGGTCGATCACCAGCATGCCGCGCTGCGGCCGGTACGCGCAGAGGAACTCCCCGCAGATCGCCGGCCCCCGGTACCAGCTCGGGTTCATGTCGCTCCGCCAGCGCGGCCGCAGACCGTCGGTCACGTCGTACCCGGTGGTGCCGACCTCGCTGGTGCCGACCAGCACCAGGTTGCCGGCCGGCCAGATCGCGGTGCGGCTGCGCCGTTCCGGGACCTGGACCGCGGACACCACCCGGCCGGTGCGGGTGTCCCGGGCCTCCAGCCGCCCGGCCTCGGTCAGCACGTAGAGCCATGCCGGGTAGTCACCGCCGTAGTCGGAGACCGCCACGTCGTCCCCGTCGCCCTGGTGCACCGTCCACCTGACCGCGCCGGTGTGCAGGTCGATGCCGCGCCAGTCGGCCTCCCCGAGGTCTCCGCTCTCCTCGCGCACCAGCGCGATGCCCTCGGCTGCCGACACACCCTGGAGCAGGACCGGGCGTTGCCAGAGCGGCTGCTGCCGGTCGGCGTGCAGGGCGATGGTGCCGAACGTGACGGTCAGCTCGTCCTGCACGGTCAGCAGCAGCAGGTCGCCGGCCACGTCCACGGTGAGCACGTCACCGGTGACCTCTACGGTGTGCTCGGAGAGCAGGGTGGCGCCGGGCAGCGCGTACGCCCGGATGTTCCGCGGTCCGGCGGGGCGGCCGGGGCTGATGACGAAGAGCCGGTCGCCGGCCACCCGCATGGCGTCGCCGATCACGGCCGGGACGACGATCGGCGGCGCGGGTCCGGTCCGGGCCACCGATCCGGTGAGCGAGGCGGCGAGCAGGATCGACAGTGCGGCGAGCAGCATCCGCCAGGGTGGTGGTGGCGCCGGGTCCACGGCGGAGCCGCGCCGCGACCCGCTCCGCGGCACCTCACCGAGATCGATCAGGACGCCACCCATCTTCGCCTCATTGTGCCGCCGGATCGGTCAGATCCGATACGCCCAGACCCGCAGTCCGGTGCCGTCCCGGCAGACCACGCGGCGTTCGTCGGCCGCGCACTCCGCGGAGTCCACCGGCGCGGTCCCCAGCAGCCGCAGCTGGTGCTCGCCGGGCAGCACCGCGGCGAAGGTCTGCCCGCCGTCGGTCCCGTCGCGCCGCACCACGACCGTCCCCGCCGGTTCGCCGGGCAGCACCTCGTCCCAGCCGGTCAGAGGCACCCGGGTGGTGCCGGTGGCCGGATCCGCCAGCCGGTCCGGCCGGCCGGTGCGCACCTTGGTCTCCAGCACGTACCCGGCCCGGACCGTGAAGTCGACGTCCCCGTTCGCCGGCCAGGCCCGCTCCCCGGTGACCGGGTCCAGCACCCAGAGGTCGTTGCGGGCCCCGGAGCAGATCAGCTGACGGCAGTCGGCGGTGTCGCCCTGGACGTCCGGCACGTCCCGGCTCCACAGCCGCCGCAGGGTCCGCACGTCGTAGGCCACCTGTCGGCCCGGCTCCCGGTAGCCGACCAGCGCGACCTCGCCGGCGACCGAGGCAGTGACCGGCCCGGACCCGTCGATCTCGGGCAGGGCCGACTCGGCCAGCACCTCGCCGGTCGCGCCGTCGTGCACCGTGAGCCGGTCCGACGAGGTGATCAGGAGGTCCGCCCCGTCGCCGTGCACCGGGTCGACGGTGACCGAGCCGCGCGGCGTGACGGTCCACACCGTCCGGCCGGTGGCCAGGTCCAGGCCACGCACTTCGGTGCGCACCGGCGGCTCGGTGTGCGGCTCACCGCTCGCCGAGAAATAAAGCGGTCCCGGGTCACCGGAGGCCTGGTCATAGACGGTGTTCGGCCGGAAGACCCGCTCCACGGCCACCCCGGTCCGGCCGGCGCCGAGCAGTGTGACCACCGCCGGCGCCGTCCAGCGGATCGCTCCGGTCCGGGCGTCGAGCGCGGTGGTGGCCCAGCCTTCGCTGAGGAGCACCACGTCGCCGGCCGAGCGGACGGTGAACGAGCCGAGCATGCTGCTGATCGGGTTGTAGCTCATCCCGATCGGCACCCGGACGGTCCACAGGCGGCGCGGCGGCCGGTCCAGCGCCCAGGCGGTCAGCTCGCGTTCCGGGCCGGCGGTGGCGGCGGTGAAGAGGCGGCCGCCGGCGAGCTGGATCGGGGTCTCGGCGTCGCCGCCCGCGACGACCGTGCCGAGTTCCCGCCAGAACGTCGTGGCCGAGGGCGCCGAACCGCCCAGCACGGCCAGCAGCGCCGCGGCCACCAGCAGCCCGGCGTGGCGATAACGCCGGGGCGGCGGGCGGCGGGCGGCTGCCTGGTCGAGCGGAGCGTCGCGGTCCAGCTCGATCAGCGCCACGCTCACCCCTCTCAGCCGGTACGCGGCCCGCCCGCGCCGACGACGGCCCGGTGCTCCCAGACGATCAGCTCGTCGTACATGGTCCGGCACACCAGCCGGTCGGTGGTCGCCTGGCAGTCGCCGGTGCCCACCGGCATCTCGGTGAGCAGGCGCGGCCGGGTCAGGCCCGGTGTGACGATCGCGACCATGGTACGCGGGCCGGGGTCGATTTCCCGGGTGACCAGCAGGGTTCCGTCCCCGGCGGTCCCCGGCACCGGTTCCCAGCCGGTCAGGTCGGCGACCACCTGTCCGGTCGACGGGTCCACCACCGCTACCGGCTCGTCGTCGCCGGTGGACGCGTAAGCGACGGTGTGCGTCCCGGACGGTTCCACGTTGCGCCACAGCGGCTGCCGCCAGCGCTCGTTCCCGGTAGCCGGCTCGATCGCCCGGACGCCGTACCGGCCGGTCAGGCACGCCATCTCGCCGCAGGGCCGGATCCGCAGCGTGCCCGGGACCGGCACGGTCCAGAGCGGCCGCAGGGTGGCCGCGTCGTACGCCGACACCGCGGTCCCGGACGCCCCGGGGTGTCGCAGCAGCACCACGCCGCCGACCGCGACCGGGTTCTCCTGGTCGTAGTCGGCCATCGGGATCTTCCGGCTGGCCAGGTGCGCGCCGGTGGCGACGTCGTACAGGTCGGCGATCTGGTCGTCGCGGACCAGCATCATCCGTGCCGGGGCGCCGCCGGCTCCGGGCACGTTGAGCAGCACCGCGGTGTTGGGCACCCGGACCCGCCACCGGGCCAGGCCGGCCGCCGGGTCGAGCACCTCGACGACGTCCTGCACGCGACGCCCGGAGGTGGACGAGCTGCGCACCCCCTCGACCGCGAACAGCAGCGGCGTGCCGGCGAAGGAGAGCACGTTGAGGTTGTGCTGCCACTGCCGGGCGCCGGTGGCGAGCGAGATGGCCGTGCTGCCCGGTTCCAGACCGGTCCGTGCCCACGGGCGCAGCATCAGCAGCCCGCCGGCGACGGTGCGTAGCCGGTAGACCGGCTGGTTCTGCACCACCTGCCACTGCTGCGTCCCGTCGGCGAGCCGGTACGCGCTGAGCATCCCGGCCGACTGGATCAGCAGCCGGCCGTCCTCGGTGATCGTGTACGGGTCGCCGGGCTGGATCGGGACCCGGAGCACCTCGGCGATCGGCGGCGGGGGCGGCGGGGCCGAGGCGCCGGCGACGAGCAGCATCAGGGCGGCGACCAGCGCAGGGCCGAGCCAGAGCGGCGTCGTGCGCCGCCCCGGCCGGTGGTACGACTCCGGCTCGCCGCGTTCCGAGCCGAGGTCGATGACGACCTCACGACTGAAGGTGTCCGCGCCCATTCTCCAAAGGTAACGGTTGCGTAACAAAAGCGCCCGTCGAGAGGCCTGTGCGGGTCAGATCGACGAGATCGGCTCCGTGACCTCGAGCCGCGACACCCACTCGGTCACTTCCCGGGCGACGTCCTGCGCGGTCAACCCGAGCGAGGCGAGGATCTCCGCGCGGCTGCCGTGCGGGTGGAAACCGACCGGCACGCCGAAGTCGCGCAGCGGCACGGTCACCCCCGCGTCGCGCAGCGCGCCGGCCACGGCGTCACCGACGCCGCCCGCGCGCACACCGTCCTCGACGGTCACCACACAGCGGTGCGCGGCGGCGAGACCGGTCAGCTCGATCGGGACCGGCCGCACCCAGCGCGGGTCGACGACGGTCACTCCGTATCCCTGCTCGGCGAGCCGCTCCGCGGCGTCCAGGCCGAGGCCGGCGAACGAGCCCACCGCCACCAGCAGGATGTCCTTGCGCTCGTCCTCGCGCAGCACGTCCACCTGGCCCACCCGGCGCAGTGCCGGGGTCTCCGGGGCGACCGCGCCCGTGGGGAACCGCACGATGGTCGGGCCGTCGTCGACCGCCACCGCCTCGCGCAGTTCCTCGCGCAGCGTGCTCGCGTCCCGGGGCGCGGCTATCCGCATGCCCGGCACCACGCCGAAGACGCTCATGTCCCACATGCCGTAGTGGCTCGGCCCGTCCGGGCCGGTGATGCCGGCCCGGTCCAGCACGAAGGTCACCGGCAGCCGGTGCATCGCCACGTCCAGCAGCACCTGGTCGAAGGCCCGGTTCAGGAACGTCGCGTAGACCGCCACCACCGGGTGCAGACCGCCCATCGCCAGGCCGGCCGCGCTGGTCGCCGCGTGCTGCTCGGCGATGCCCACGTCGTACGTCCGCTCGGGGTATTTCTTCGCCAGCGCGGCGATGCCGGTCGGCTCGGCCATCGCGGCGGTGATCCCGACCACGTCCGGGCGCTCGTCGGCGATCCGGACCAGCTCCTCGGCGAAGACCTTCGTCCATTTCAGCGTCGGCTTGGCCAGCAGCTTGCCGGTCTCCACGTCGAAGGCGCTGCTCGGACCGTGCAGGCAGTCCGCCTCGTCCTGCTCGGCGGGGAGATAGCCGTAGCCCTTGCGGGTGACCGCGTGCACGATGACCGGAGCGTTGAAGCCCTTGGCCCGGCGCAGCGCCGACTCCATCGCCTGCTGGTCGTGCCCGTCCACCGGCCCGATGTACTTCAGGCCCAGGTCCTCGAACATCGGCTGCGGGCTGACCGCGTCCTTGATGCCCTTCTTGACCGCGTGCAGCACCTCGAAGACCGGCTTGCCCACCACCGGCGTCGAGCCGAGCGCGTCCTTGACCAGGTCGAGCACCTTCTCGTAACCCGGGTTCAGGCGCAGCGTGGAGAGGTGGTCGGCGAGGCCGCCGATGGTCGGCGCGTACGACCGGCCGTTGTCGTTGACGACGATGACCAGCCGGTTGCCGGTGGCGGCGATGTTGTTGAGCGCCTCCCAGCACATGCCGCCGGTCAGCGCGCCGTCACCCACCACGGCCACCACGTGCCGGTCCTCGCCGCGCAGCGCGAACGCCTTGGCCAGACCGTCCGCGTAGGACAGCGCGGTGGAGGCGTGCGAGTTCTCGATCAGGTCGTGCTCGCTCTCCGCCTGGCTCGGGTAGCCGGTCAGGCCACCCCGCTGGCGGAGCAGGTCGAACCCGTCCTGGCGGCCCGTGACGATCTTGTGAACGTACGCCTGGTGGCCGGTGTCGAAGAGAACCTTGTCACGTGGGGAGTCGAAGACCCGGTGCAGTGCGAGGGTCATCTCGACCACGCCCAGGTTCGGCCCGAGGTGCCCGCCGGTGCGCGAGACCTTGGCCACCATGAAGTCTCGAATCTCGGCAGCGAGCAGGGTCAACTGCTCCGCGGTCAGTCGCTTCAGGTCACCGGGGGCGGTGATGGTCGTCAGCAGGCCGGCCGGAGTCGAGGGGGAGTCGCTCATGAGGCTGGAGTCTATCCGGGCCGCGCCGTAACGCGACTGGAGCGAACGGCCGGTACGACTGTCTGCACACAACCTGCACATCCACCGTCCAGCCACCCACCCGGCGACAGTGTGTGAACTTCGGGCCGGTATCGGGGCCGAACTTCACACAGTCGCCGGTGACTGCCCGGGCCGTTGGTCCGGGCGTCGAGCGGCCTGGCATCCTGGAGGCCGAACAGCGACTGGCGGCACGGGGATGGTCCAACCATCGGGGAGCTGGTCACGCCGGAGTCGACCGCCTGGGCTCACGGCTGAGGAGTGACATGTCCGCAGCACGTCTTCTCCCCGGCGCCCCCGTCGCCGAATCCGTCCTCGCCGACGTCCGGCAGCGGGTCGCCCGCCTCCGCGAGCGCGGTGTCCAGCCGAGCCTCGCCACCGTCCTGGTCGGCGACGACGACGCCAGCGCCGGTTACATCCGGATCAAGCAGAAGCAGGCCGCCGAGCTGGGCTTCGCCTCCCCGCACCGGCACCTGAGCGGCGACGTCACCCAGGACGACCTGCTCAAGGTGATCGCGGAGCTCAACGACGACAAGGACGTGCACGGCGTCCTGATCCAGTACCCGATCCCGGCCCACCTGGACTACGACGCCGCCCTGCAGACCCTCGACCCGGACTCCGACGTCGACGGCATGCACCCGCTCAACATGGGACGGCTCGCGGTCGGCCTGCCCGGCCCGCTGCCCTGTACCCCGGCCGGCATCGAGGCGCTGCTCGCCTTCCACGAGATCCCGGTCGCCGGTCGCGAGGTGGTCATCCTCGGTCGCGGCGCCACCCTGGGCCGCCCGCTCGCCATGCTGCTCGCCCAGAAGCGGCCCACCGCCAACGCCGCCGTCACCGTGGTGCACACCGGCGTGCCGGACTGGGACCGCTACACCCGGCGGGCCGACATCCTGATCGCCGCGGCCGGCGTGCCCGGCATCATCCAGCCCGAACACGTCAAGCCGGGCTCGGTCGTGATCGGCGCCGGGGTCCGCTACGAGGGCCGCCGCCTGCTCCCGGACGTCGACGAGTCCTGCGCGGAGGTGGCCGGCGCGATCACCCCGCGGGTCGGCGGCGTCGGCCCGACCACAGTCGCGATGCTCTTCCGCAACGCGGTCACCGCAGCGGAGCGCGCCACCGCCTGACCCACCGTGTGGATTTCGGGTCAGTTCCCGACCCGAATCCACACACACCACCGCGTCCGCGCAGTGTGTGAAGTTCGGCCCCCATACCGACCCCCACTTCACACACTGCGAACGCGAGCCGCAGCGTGTGAAGTTCCGCCCCCATACCGACCCCCACTTCACACACTGCGAACGCGAGCCGCAGCGTGTGAAGTTCCGCCCCCATACCGACCCCAACTTCACACACATCTGTTGGGGATAGGCTGACGTTGACGTCAGGGGTCAGGGGTGGAAGGGCAGGGGCATGCGTATCGGGGAGTTGGCGTCACGGGCCGGAGTCAGCGTTCGCAGCGTTCGCTATTACGAGGAACAGGGACTCCTGGCCAGCGTGCGCAGCGCCAGCGGCCAGCGCCTCTACGGCGACGCCGAGGTGGAGCGCGTCGAGTTCATCCAGCGGCTCTACGCGGCCGGCCTCTCCAGCCGCACCATCGCCGACCTGATGCCCTGCGTCGAGACACCGAGCCAGGAGAACTCCGACGCCGCCATGGAACGGATGCTGCAGGAGCGCGACCGGCTCTCCCGGCACATCGACGACCTGATCCGCACCCGGGACACCCTCGACGGCCTGATGGCCGCGGCGAGGCGGGCCCGCAAGCAGCTGAGCAGCCGGACGGGTTCCCCGCACTTCAAGTGCTGATGAAAGGGTCACGCGGGTGCGAAGCGAGGTCCGCGGGACGGACCCTGACGGTCAGGCCGGCTCCAGCAGCGCCACGCACTCCACGTGCTGGGTCATCGGGAAACAGTCGAAGGCCCGGATCCGCGTGGCACGCCACCCCACCGACCGGAACGTCCTCAGGTCGCGCGCCAGCGCCGCCGGGTCGCACGACACATAGACGATCGCCCGCGGGCCGGCCGCCGCGATCGCCCGGACCACCTGGGCGCCGGCGCCGGCTCGCGGCGGGTCAAGCACCACGAGGTCGACCGGCCCGGTGACCCGCCGCCGGCTCAGCGCGGCGTCCACCTTGGCCGCGACCACCTCGACGTTCGGCAGGCCGGCGAGGTTGGCCCGGGCCGCCGCGACCCCGATCGGGGACGACTCGATCACGGTGGTCCGTGCGCCGGTGCGGGCGGCGAGGACCGCCGCGAAGAGTCCGGCGCCGCCGTAGAGGTCCCACGAGACCTCGCCTTCGGCGGGTCGCAACATCTCCAGCACCGTTGCGGCAAGCGTGTCGGCCGCGGCCGGGTGCACCTGCCAGAACCCTTCCGGGGGTACGCGGAAAGCACGCCCGCCGGCAGTCTCGGTGACCTCGGCCGTCCCGGACAGGCGGACCAGTCCCCCGCCGGCCGGCTCGCCCAGATCGTCGGTGGCCTGCGGCGCCCGGCTGCCGGCCGGCCGGGCGAGGACCGCCACGTCGCCGCCGGTGCTGGCGACCGCCTGCAGGGCGTCCGCGTCCGGCCACGTGCGGGCCAGCAGGTCCAGTTCCTGGACAGCGGGATGGGCGATCAGGCAGCGGTCGATCGGCACCACCTGGTGCGAGCGGTGCTGGAGCAGCCCGGGACGGTCCGCGGCGTCCACCGCGTAGCGGACCCGGCTGCGCCAGCCGAGCAGCCGATCGGAGTCTGCCGGGCCCGGCAGCGCTTCCACCCGTACAAAAATCTGGTGGTGCTCTTCCGGGGTGAGGCCGGCCAGCCGCTCCAGCTGTTCCCGGACCACCGAGGTCTTCCACCGCAGTTGCGCGCCGCCCGCGACGTGCTGCAGGTCGCAGCCGCCGCACGCACCCGGACGGGCGAACGGGCAGGGCGGCTCGACGCGGTCCGGCGAGGCCTCGTGGATCTCCACGGCGTCGGCGCGCAGCCAGCCGCGGTGCACCTCGGTGATCTCGGCGGTGACCCGTTCGCCGGGCAGCGTGTGCCGGACGAAGACGACCCGGCCGTGCGCTCCGCCGATCCGGGCCACGCAGTGCCCGCCGTGCGCCGGCGCGCCGACCGTCACCTCGACCCGATCCCCCTCGACGAGATCGGGCTCGACCGCGGCCTGCCCGGCTGGATCATGCCCGGCCGGCTCATGTTCCACCGGCATCGGCGCTTGTCCTCGCATGCTCATCAGTCCTCGCCCGGGGTGCTCGGCTCGGGGGTCTCCTCGCGGTGCCGCGGGCCGCGGGCCGGCGCCCGGCTCAGGCCGGCGTCCAGCCGATCGAGGTCGCGGTCCTGGCTGGAGCGCAGCTGCCAGGGCACGCTGGTCACCATCACGCCGGGCTCGAAGAGCAGCCGTCCCTTGATCCGCAGCGCGCTCTGGTTGTGCAGCAGGTTCTCCCACCAGCGGCCCACGACGTACTCCGGCACGAACACCGTCACCACGTCCCGCGGCGACGAGCGGCGCACGCTCTTGACGAACTCGATGATCGGGCGGGTGATCTCCCGGTACGGCGAGTCGATCACGGTCAGCGAGACCGGGATCTGCCGGCGCTCCCACTCCTCCTGGATGGTGCGGGTGTCGTTGTCGTCCACGTTCACGGTGACCGCGGTCAGCGTGTCCGGCCGGGTCGCCTGCGCGTAGGCCACCGCGCGCAGCGTCGGCATGTGCACCTTGCTGACCAGCACGATCGCGTGGTTGCGCGACGGCAGCACCGGTCGCTCGTCGGTCGGGCTCAGCTCCTCGGCGACCCGCGTGTAATGCCGCTGGATGGCCACCATCAGCACATAGATGACCACCATGGCGGCGATCGCGATCCACGCGCCGAGCAGGAACTTGGTGATCAGGACGATGACCAGGACGGCGCCGGTGAGGCACATGCCGAACGCGTTGATCGCCCGCGACCGGATCATCCGGCGGCGGCGCTCCGGGTCGCGCTGGTTCTGCAACAGCCGGTTCCAGTGCCGGATCATGCCGGCCTGGGAGAGCGTGAAGGAGACGAAGACGCCCACGATGTAGAGCTGGATCAGCTTGGTGACCTCGGCCTGGAAGGCCACGATCAGCACGATCGCGGCGACCGCGAGGAACAGGATGCCGTTGCTGAAGGCCAGCCGGTCGCCCCGGGTGTGCAGCTGGCGCGGCAGGTACCGGTCCTGGGCGAGGATCGAGCCGAGCACCGGGAAGCCGTTGAAAGCGGTGTTGGCGGCCAGGAACAGGATCAGCGCGGTGACCGCCCCGACCAGATAGAACAGGAACGATCCGGTGCCGAAGACGGTCTCGGCCAGCTGGGTGGTGACCGTCTTCTGCACATAGTTGACCGGCCCGGAGAGGATCTGGATCGTCGGGTCCTCGACGAACTGCAGACGGGTGGCCTGGGCCAGCACGATGATGCCGTAGAGCATCGCGATCGAGAAACCGCCCAGCAGCATCAGCGTGGTGGCCGCGTTCTTGCTCTTCGGCTTCTTGAACGCGGGCACCCCGTTGGAGATCGCCTCGACGCCGGTGAGCGCCGCGCAGCCGGACGAGAACGTCCGCAACAGCAGGAACGCGAAGCCGAATTGGGTCAGATGGTGTTCCTCCGCGTCGATCACCAGGTCGGCGCTGGGGGCGCGCAGGTCCTCGCCGAGCACCAGGACCCGGAACAGGCCGGTGAAGATCATGATGAAGATGACCGCGATGAACAGATAGGTGGGCACCGCGAACGCGGTGCCGGACTCCCGCAGGCCACGCAGGTTGAGCGCGCTGAGCACCAGGATCGCCGCGATGGCGACGCCCACCTTGTGCTCGGCGACCCAGGGGATGACCGAGCCGAGGTTGCTGACCCCCGAGGAGATCGAGACCGCGACCGTGAGGATGTAGTCCACCAGCAGCGCGCTGGCCACCCCGAGACCAGCCTTGGCACCGAGATTGACCGTGGCCACCTCGTAGTCGCCGCCGCCGGACGGATAGGCGTGCACGTTCTGCCGGTAACTGGCGACCACCGTCACCATCACCACCGCGACCGCCAGCGTCACCCACGGCGACCAGACGTAGGCGGCCGCGCCGGCGATCGACAGCGTCAGCAGGATCTCGTCCGGCGCGTACGCCACGCTGGAGAGGGCGTCGCTGGCGAACACCGGCAGCGCGATCCGTTTGGGCAGCAGCGTGTGCTGCAGCCGGTCCGAGCGGAACGGCCGGCCCAGAAGCAGCCGCTTGGCTAGAGAGGTGGTACTTGCCACGAGTGCCAAGGGTACGGGCGGCCGCCATGCCGCGTATCCCGCCCCGGACAGCGGCGCCGGAACACGCATGGCAGGCTCACACAGGTCCGTAATGATTCGGGAGGGCACGAACCGTGCACGTGGTGATCATGGGGTGCGGCCGGCTCGGTTCGACGCTGGCTCAGAAGCTCGACGCGCAAGGTCACCACGTCGCGGTGATCGATCGTGACGCCGAGGCCTTCCGCCGGCTGGGCGACAACTTCGGCGGGGTCACCGTCAACGGCATCGGCTTCGACCGGGGTGTCCTGACCGCCGCCGGCATCGAGCGGGCGGACGCGTTCGCGGCCGTCTCCAGCGGCGACAACTCCAACATCATCTCGGCCCGGCTGGCCCGCGAGACGTTCGGCGTGAGCCGGGTGGTGGCCCGGATCTACGACTCCCGCCGCGCCCAGGTCTACGAACGGCTCGGCATCCCGACGATCGCGACGATCCGCTGGGCCGCCGACCGGATGTTCCGGCTCCTCGTCCCGGAGGGCAGGGTCGAGGTTTTCCGCGACCACACCAGCGTGGTCAGCATCGTGGAGACCCCGCTGCACCGGGACTGGATCGGCCGGACCGTGAAGGCGCTGGAGGAGCGGACCGGCGCCCGGGTGGCTTACCTCACCCGGTTCGGCATGGGCTCGCTCGCCCAGCCCTCCACCGTGCTGCAGGACGGCGACCAGGTCTTCATGCTGGTGACCGACGAGACCGTCGGCTCCGTGCTGGACATCGCCCTGGGCGCCGACAAGGAAGGCCAGTGACATGCGCATCGCCATCGCCGGGGCCGGGAACGTGGGCCGGTCCATCGCCCAGGAGCTGATCGGCAACGGGCACGACGTGATGCTGATCGAGCGGCAGCCGCGGCAGCTCTGCCCGGAACGGGTGCCGCAGGCCCGCTGGGTGCTCGCCGACGCCTGTGAGCTGAGCAGCCTGGAGGAGGCCGACCTGGCCGGTTGCGACGTCGTGGTGGCCGCCACCGGCGACGACAAGGCCAACCTGGTGGTGTCGCTGCTCGCCAAGACCGAGTTCGCGGTGAACCGGGTGGTGGCCCGGGTGAACCGGGCGGAGAACGAGTGGCTCTTCACCGAGCAGTGGGGCGTCGACGTCGCGGTCAGCAAGCCGCGCCTGATGGCCGCCCTGGTGGAGGAGGCGGTGACGGTCGGCGACCTGGTCCGGCTGATGACCTTCCGGCAGGGCGAGGCCAACCTGGTCGAGATCACGCTGCCCCGCGACGCGCCGTACCAGGGTCAGCCGCTGCGGGCGGTGCCGATGCCGCGCGACGTCGCCCTGGTCGCCATCCTGCGCGGCAAGCGGGTCCTGGTGCCGACCCCGGACGACACGCTCGAGGCCGGCGACGAGCTGATCTTCGTCTGCACCAGCGAGATGGAGGACCAGGTCCGTGCCGTGGTGCTGGGCTCGGTGCCCTGAGACGGTGCCCTAGGCTACGGCGGTGTCCCGCCGCTGGGCCGAGGTCACCCGGTGGATCGCCCACGCGGTGAACGCGAAGGTGGCGGCATAGATCGGCCAGCTGATCAGGATCCGGACGATGCCCAGCGCGTTCGCCTCGCCGATCCAGTACAGGTACGCCTGGATGCCGGCGCGCACGCACAGCGAGACCACCCAGAGCAGGGTGAGCCACTGGAAGGTGCGGAACAGCGGGGCGTTGTCGAACCAGTCCTGACGCCCCTTGTTGACCATGATGCCCCAGGCGTAACCGATCAGCGGCTTGCGGAACACCACCGAGAGCAGCAGCACCGCGGCCTGGCCGAAGGTGAGCAGGATGCCGGGCAGATAGAAGTTCTTGGCGTCCCCGGTGCGCCACGCCAGCCAGGCGCCGATCGCGATGCCGAACAGCCCGTTCACCGCGTGCCGGATCGGCTGCCGGCGGACCAGCCGGACGACGCCGATGGTCACCGCCGAGCCGACCGAGCCGATGATGGCCCAGAGCAGCGCGTCACGCTTCTCCAGGCCCAGCACCGACTCGCCGAGCAGGACGTTGAGCATGACGAAGGCGAGCACCGGAACGCTCGACTCGACCAGGCCGCGCACACCGCCCAGTTGCTCGGCGATCTGCTCGCTCATCGACGGGAACGGCTCGTCGTCGTCCTCGCCGGCCGATTTCGTCCCGGGCTCGGGCAGGCGCTTCGGGTCGAGCCCGTGCTCCTCGATGATCTTGTCGGCGAGCGGATGGAGATCGAGTTCCTCGACCATCTCCTCGGCGATCCGCTCCTCGACCGACTCGTGCGCGGCGTGGCGCGGCTCGCTGCCAGTCACCGGGGCGCCTCCAGCTCGTAGTACGGGTTGTAGATCACCTTACGGTCGTCCCGGACGGCGATCCGCCCACGTGCGGTCAGCTGACGCCCCGGCTCGATGCCGGGGATCGACCGGCGCCCCAGGAAGACCAGCGTCACCACGTCGCTGCCGTCATAGAGGTCGGCCTCCAGCGTCGGCAGGTTGGTGCGTGGAGTGTACGCCACCGTCCGCAGCCGACCCGACACCGAAACGATCTGGCCCCGGCGGCACGTCGTCGCCGGGACGGCGCCGCACTTGGCGCTCTCCCGCTGCAGGTGCTGGGCGTCCAGCTCCGCCTCGGTCGCCGTCAACCGTTCGAGGAACCGTCGCAGACCGGTGCGCTGTTCGGTGGTCATGGCTTCGCCGTCACCCTCTCCTGGACCCACGCGTGTGCCCGGAGCCAACGGTACGCCCGGCCCGCACCGATGACAGACCCTAGGCTTCCTGCTGGGCCTGCGCCTGCTCGGCCATCTCGCGCGGCAGGCGCAGCGGCAGCGGCTCACGCACCGGGCGGGGCTCGTTGTCACGGACCACGACCAGGCCGGTGAGCACCTCGCCGAGCACGCCCTCGCGCGACTCGTCGGAGGCGGCCGCACCCTGGAACAGCGCGCGCACCATCCAGCGGGGCCCGTCCACGCCGACGAAGCGGACGTCGGCCGGGCCGTCCGGCGTGTTGACCCGGGCGGCCAGCTCGATCCCGTACCGGCCGGCGATCTCGCGCGGGCTCACCCCGTCGGCCGCCATCGCCTCGGCGATCTCGGCGCGCACCTCGTCCCAGATGCCCTCGGTACGCGGCGCGGCGAAGACGCCGAGCTGCAGGGCGCTCTCGCCGTCCACCAGGACGATCTGCTCGACGACGCCCTCCGGGTTGGCCTGCACCCGCACCTCGACGCCCTCGACCGCCGGGATCTGCAGGCTGCCCAGGTCGAGTCGCTGCACATCCCCCGGCGCGTGCTTGGCGTCCCACGGCCCGAACTCGGGCGGCGGGGCCGCACCGTCCGAGGTGAGGCTCTCGGCGAGCGCCTTGGAGGGCGGCGCGTCGGCCGCGCGGACGTGCTTCGGCCCGCTCTTACGGGAGAACATCACTGGCACCTTCCGTTCGAGTCTGCTGCCCGGGCAGCGCTGCGTGGCCACCGGTGGAACCGTGCCCGCCGGCGCCCCGCGAGGTGTCGTCGAGCGTGTCCACCGGGTGGAACACCGCGCGCTCCACCCGCTGAACCACTAGCTGGGCGATCCGGTCGCCTCGCGAGATCTTGACGGTGTTCCCCGGATCGTGGTTGATCAGGATCACCAGGATCTCGCCGCGGTAACCGGCGTCGACCGTACCGGGCGCGTTGAGGACCGTCACACCGAGGCGAGCCGCCAGCCCGGATCGCGGGTGCACCAGACCCACGAACCCCTCCGGCAGGGCGATCGCCAGGCCGGTGCGGACCTTGGCCCGGGCGCCCGGGGCGATCTCCACCTCCTCCGCCGCGAACAGGTCCGCGCCGGCGTCACCGGGGTGGGCGTAGGCCGGCAGAGGCAGATCCGGGTCGAGCTGCCGGACCTGGATCACGACGTCGTTCACTGGGGAGGATCCTCACTCGTACGCACGCTGCGGGCGGCACCTACCCTGCCATCCTGCCGCGCCCCGCACCGGAGGCGCGCCGTACCCTTCGAGGGTGACACCCGAGTCCCCGGACCGCACGGCGGCGACCTATCGCGAACGGCTTCGCGTCCCGTGGTGGGCCTGGCCCGCCACGCTGCTCGTCGCCGCGATCATCGCCACCGAGCTCACCCTGGGCCTGCCCGAGGTGCCCCTCTGGCTGCCGTTCGCGGTGCTGCTCCCGCTGAGCCTGCTGCTGCTCGCCCCGGCGGGGAGGCTGCTGGTCACGGTCACCGAGCGGGAGTTCCGCGTCGACGACGCCCGGCTGCCGGTCGGCGTGGTCTCGGACGTGATCGCCCTCGACGCGGCCGGCAAGCGCGAGGCCCTCGGGGTCGGCGCCCACCCGTACGCGTTCGTGATCCAGCGTCCCTGGATCGGCCCGGCCGTGCAGGTGCTCCTGGACGATCCGGACGATCCGACACCCTTCTGGGTGATCAGCACCCGGCGCCCGGTCGAGCTGGCCACCGCGCTGCTCGAGGTCAGTCGCCGAGAGCGCGCCGCTCAGTCGTCGTGACGTCCTTGGCGCGCTGCTTGCGCAGATCCTCGCGGAGGTTGTCGCCCAGCGCCCGGGTCGCGCGCCGGTTGAGATAACTCGCCACCGCCGCGCCGGTGAGCATCGGCCCGAACGTGGTGAGGTTGCGCCCGAACCGCTTGAGCAGCGTCTTCTGCAACTCCTTGCGTGCCGTCGTGCCCAGCACCGTGGCCACGCCCACGCCCGGGACCAGCGGATTCACCCCGCGCTGGCCCGACCAGGCCTCGACCAGGTTCATGGCGCGCTCGGGCGTGCCGCCGGTGATCGGCCGGCCGTAGACCTCGTGCAGCTCGCCGATCAGTTTCAGCTCGACGGCCACCACGGCGACCGTCTCGGCGGCCAGCAGCACCGGCGCCGAGAGCAGGGTCGGCGTGGCGACCCACTGGATGGAGGCGACCCCGCCACCCGCCGCGCCCACCCCGGCCGTGGCCCGGGTGGCGTTGCGGATCAGCCGCTCGGCCAGCTCCTCGTCGTCCAGACCGGGGAAGTGCTCGCGCAGCCGCTCCAGGCTGCGCACCGGGACATGCGGCGCCAGGTCCGTCACCGTGTCGGCGATCCAGCGGACCGCCGCCCCGGGGCGGAACAGCCGGCCGACGCCGCGGGCCCGGGCGTCGGCGACGAAGCGGCCCAGGAGCCGCCGCCGGCCGGCCGGCTCCAGATCCTCGGACGTGAGGGCCGCTGCGGTGCGGCCCAGCTCCACGTCGGTGCCGCCGGCCCGATCAGGTTCCCGGGCAGGCGGGAGCCCGCTCGCGGCGCCTGGGTCGGCACCGGGCCCGCTCGCACGATCCGCGTGGTTCATCGTCGTCCTCCCCTTCGGCCGTCACCGGAGAAGTTCCCGGTCACGCCCCAGGGTCAAACCCGTTGGGGAAACCCTCGTGGCGAACGCCGTACGCCCGACCGCGCAGGCCGCGATCGGGTGAAGGGCGCCTGCGCGCGAGTGCGCCTAGGCGCACTCGCGGCAGATCAGCTCTCCGTTGCGTTCCACGGCCAGCTGGCTGCGGTGGTGCACCAGGAAGCAACGGGCACAACGGAACTCGTCGGTCTGCATCGGCAACACCTTGACGGTGAGCTCCTCGTCGGCCAGGTCGGCGCCGGGCAGCTCGAAGCTCTCCGCCACCTCGACCTCGTCGACGTCCACTGCGCCCGACTGCGAGTCGGCACGGCGGGACTTGAGCTCCTCGAGGCTGTCCTCGCCGAGGTCGACCTCATCGCGACGCGGGGCGTCGTAGTCGGTGGCCATCGGTCTTCACTCTCCTGTATCGATGTGTCACTTGGCGTTTGTAACGCCGGTGACAAGGTTTCGGTTCCCGGTTCCGCTGGACGATTTCTGACACCCGGAACGGCTCCGGCGAGCGCGGAACCTTACCGCTGCTGCGGCAGGCTTGTACGCGTTCCGGCGGCACATTGTTCCCGATGTGACTGAGGCGACATCAAGGTAGGGGCCCCAGCCTCTGGATCATCGTCAACGCGCCGGAGGCATTCCCTCTTTCCGCGCCCCTGGCGGACAGACGCTAACCTCTCGACAAGCCCGGCGACCTCACCCGGGTCCACCGTCGGAACCCTGGAGCCAGCCCCATGAGCTTTGCGCGCGTCCGAGCGCTCGTCGTCATCGGCGTGCTCGCCGTGGCCGCGGTGGTCTTCGTCGTGGTGGCGCTGGTCCGTGACACCCAGCGCGATCTGGTGAACGGCGGCGCCTGCCCGGACGGCGCGCCGCTCGCCGACGTGCGACTGCCCGACGACCCGGCCGAGGTCACCGTCAAGGTCCTCAACGGCACCACCCGGTCGGGTGTCGCCGAGAACGTGACCAGCGAGTTCAAGAACCGCCGGTTCACCGTGGAGGACCCCGGCAAGAGCAAGAACAAGGTCAAGGGCGTCGCGGAGATCCGGTTCGGCCCGGAGGCGGTGGGCAAGGCGCAACTGCTTCGCGCGTACTTCCTCGCCCAGTCGGAGATGGTCTACAACCCCAAGCGCAAGGGCGCCGTGGTGGAGATCGTCATCGGCAACCAGTTCCAGCAGCTGGCCACCACCACCGAGGTCAACCAGTCGCTGGTCGAGATCGGCAAGCCGGAGCTGCCGCCGGGCGCCTGCGCCAAGCCGGTCTCGGAGGCCAAGGCGGAGGAGAAGGCCGAAGAAGTCGGCCCTTAGGGGCCGCCCGCCGCGTCCAGTTCGACCAGCGCGTCGTGCAGCGGCGGGAAGAGCGCCGGCGGCGCCGCCACGAGCATCTGCTTGCCGGCGGGCGCGCCGTCGAGCCCGCCGACGGTCAGGCCCGCCTCCGCCGCGATCAGGCCTCCGGCCGCGTGGTCCCACAGGTTCAGGCCCTTCTCGTAGTAAGCGTCCAGAGTGCCCTCCGCGACCGCGCAGAGATCGAGTGCCGCCGCGCCGAGCCGTCGGATGTCACGCACACGGGTGATCAGACGGGCCAGCACGGCCCCCTGATGGGCCCGTCGGCGCGCGTCGTACCCGAACCCGGTGCCGACCAGGGCCTGGTCCAGCGAGGTCCGTACGGAGCCGCTGAGACGGCGGCCGGCCCGCCAGGCGCCGCCGCCGAGGGTCGCGGTCCACTCGTCGCCGGTCGCCGCGTTGACGACCACCCCGGCGACCACCGTGCCGTCGCGCTCGGCAGCCAGCGAGACCGCGTACTGCGGCAGACCGTAGAGGT
This sequence comes from Actinoplanes sp. 13, assembly GCF_056134165.1. Classification (NCBI taxonomy): domain Bacteria; kingdom Bacillati; phylum Actinomycetota; class Actinomycetes; order Micromonosporales; family Micromonosporaceae; genus Actinoplanes; species Actinoplanes sp. 13. The sequence continues at coordinate 338,076 of NZ_JBVYOQ010000001.1, forward strand.
AGTTCACGGTGCCGTCGATCGGGTCCAGGATCCACCGGATCGCGCCCGGCTGCACCGTGACCGAGTCGCCGTACTCCTCCCCCAGCACTCCGTCGCCGGGCCGCTCCGCCGAGAGCGCGTCGACCACCTGTCGCTCCACCGCTTTGTCGGCCGCGGTGACCACGTCCGTGTCGGTACTCTTGGTCTGCACGTCGCCGATCGCCTCGGCCCGCATCCGCCGGGCGGTCACCGCCGCCGCACGGGCCACCCGGACCGCCACCGCCAACAACTCGCCGGGCGTCGATACCGTTGAAAACTCGCTCACATCGGGATCCTTTCCACCGATAGCATTCTCGCTCCGAGCGTCTCCGACGAGGTCGTCGGGCCCTGGCGGCGTGCTGGAGGCGGAGGATCTCGGTCAGCGGCGCTACAATTCACCCCTGCCCACGCTTCACGGATGCTCACCTGCGGGACTGTCCGTGTTCCGAGGGCCCCCAAACAGACTCCGGCGAGACCGCCCCCGCGTGCTGCGCTGGACCATGGCCGTGCCCAACCACATCGCCTCCGGAAGGTCATTCGTGACAGAAGCCCACCAGAACGGTGCCGACGTTCGCTCTCTCACCGAGGCCTTGATCACCCATGCCCAGGGTGCTGGCGGGCAACTCACTTCGGCACAGGTCGCGCACACGCTCGAGTCCGCCGCGGTCAACCCGGCGCAGGCCAAGAAGATCCTGCGCGGGCTCGTGGACGCCGGCATCACCGTGGTCGTGGACGGCTCGGCCAGCACGCGGCGCAAGGTGTCCGCCGCGCGCGCCGCCACACCCGCCTCGAAGGCCACCACCGCCAAGACCGCGCCGGTCAAGAAGGCGGCGCCCGCGCCGAAGCAGGCCGCTCCGGGCCCTGAGGGCGACGCTGCCGACCCGGCGAAGAAGGCCGCACCGGTCCGCAGGACCGCGGCCGCCGCCAAGGCGACGCCGGCCCGCAAGGCGACCACCGCGGCGGCCAAGGCCACGCCGGGCAAGCCCGGCGAGCCCGGTGAGACCCCCGGCGAGGAGATCGATCCCGAGGCGCTCGCCGCCGAGATCGAGGACGTTGTGGTCGAGGAGCCGCCCGCCCTGGTCGCGGCCGCCGCCACCGACGCCGCCAGCTCGGCCACCGATGGCGACTTCGAGTGGGACGACGAGGAGTCCGAGGCGCTCAAGCAGGCGCGCCGGGACGCCGAGCTGACCGCCTCGGCCGACTCCGTCCGGGCGTACCTCAAGCAGATCGGCAAGGTCCCGCTGCTCAACGCCGAGCAGGAGGTCGAGCTCGCCAAGCGGATCGAGGCCGGCCTCTACGCCGCGGAGCGCCTGCGCGCCGCGGAGGAGGGCGAGGAGTCCCTCGAGCGCAACTTCGAGCGCGACCTGAAGTGGATCAACCGGGACGGTGAGCGGGCGAAGAACCACCTTCTCGAGGCGAACCTGCGGCTCGTCGTCTCGCTGGCCAAGCGTTACACCGGGCGGGGCATGGCGTTCCTGGACCTGATCCAGGAGGGCAACCTCGGCCTGATCCGCGCGGTCGAGAAGTTCGACTACACCAAGGGCTACAAGTTCTCCACCTACGCCACCTGGTGGATCCGGCAGGCCATCACCCGCGCCATGGCCGACCAGGCCCGCACCATCCGCATCCCGGTGCACATGGTCGAGGTCATCAACAAGCTCGGCCGCATCCAGCGCGAGCTGCTCCAGGACCTGGGCCGTGAGCCCACCCCGGAGGAGCTGGCCAAGGAGATGGACATCACGCCGGAGAAGGTGCTGGAGATCCAGCAGTACGCGCGTGAGCCCATCTCGCTGGACCAGACGATCGGCGACGAGGGCGACAGCCAGCTCGGTGACTTCATCGAGGACTCCGAGGCGGTCGTCGCGGTCGACGCGGTCTCCTTCTCGCTGCTCCAGGACCAGCTCCAGCAGGTGCTGCAGACGCTGTCCGAGCGGGAGGCGGGCGTGGTCCGGCTGCGCTTCGGCCTCACCGACGGCCAGCCGCGCACGCTGGACGAGATCGGCCAGGTCTACGGGGTCACCCGGGAGCGGATCCGGCAGATCGAGTCGAAGACGATGTCGAAGTTGCGGCACCCGTCCCGGTCGCAGGTCCTCCGGGACTATCTCGACTAGGACCCAGCCGTCAACATTCGGTGTCTAAATGGTCACCACCCGTACATCAACGGGTGGTGATCAGACCGTTGTGCAGAAATGATCGTTGACGTGGCACCCTTGGATCACGGCACACTAGCCAGAACCATTGTGTGACCTCGGTCCCCCCGGGGCACTTTGGGAAGGCTGCAACGGTGCAGGGTGTTGCACGATGTGTGAGCAGTAGCCGAGGAACATGTTCATCGGTGACGAACAGAGGAGGAAGGCGATGACCCCGACTCTCACGCCGCCGGCGGGAAGCCTCGCCGGCCCAGCAGCCGATGAACGGTGCGACCGCTGCAATGCAGCCGGGAAGCTCCGTTTGAGCCTGGCAGGCGGTGGCGAGCTGGTGTTCTGCGGCCACCACGCAAACCGCTACGCCGAGGATCTGGTGAAGATCGCGGTTCAGTTCACCGCTGACCCCGACTTCACCTGGCGCGGCGCGGGCATGATGTCCAACTCCAACAACTGAGCAACGGTCCCCCGACTGAGGCTTGAAAGAAGGGCGCTCCGTGGACGGAGCGCCCTTCTGCATGCCCGGCTCAGCCCCAGAGGTCCTCGACGGTCGTCCGCAGCTCTCTGGCGATCTTGACGGCCAGGTAGACCGAGGGGGCGTAATCGCCGGTCTCCATCGCGATGATGGTCTGCCGGCTCACCTCCACCGCGGCGGCGAGACCCTGCTGGGTCAGGCCGACGCCCTTGCGGGCCTCCCGGATCCGGGAGCCGGTCGCGCCGTCGGGCTCAGCGGCCCGGACCGGTGCCATCAGTCCTCGTCCGCGACGACGAGGGCGTCCAGCCGGCGGCGCTTGCGGGTGGCCACGCCCTGGGCCACCGCGCCCCCGGCGAGACCGATCAGCGCCCCGACGATCGCGCCCTTCCAGCCGCCGCCGTCGGGGCCCTGGATGTGGTAGAACGCCCCGACGGCGAACACCACGTACGGCAGGCCCACCAGCGTGCTCAGCACCAGCCGTTTCGGGCTCCACTCCCGGGGCGTGGTGTCCACCCGGCGCATGTTCACCCAGCCGACGCAGACCGCCAGCGGGAGGATCAGCGCGGCCAGGATGACGGCCAGCGGCAGCACCACCGGCTTGCCCAGCAGCCACACCAGCAGGGCCGCCGCCCACGGGACGGTGATCACCTGCCACTGCGCCGCGACAGCGGTCCCCTCGTACCACCGCAGGCGCTCACGCTCGTCGCGGCCGTAGAGGTCGCCGTCGAAGTCGAGGTTCCAGCGAACGAAACGATCCATCAGCGTCGTGGTCATGCCAACGATTCTGATGTTAAGTCGGCTTGACGTCAAGCCGACTTAACATAGCCGTCCGGAATGCTCAGAAGGTCTGGATCGTGGCGATCCGCTCCTCCAGCTGCTCGATCGTCGCCTGGGCACTCGGCGGGCCACCGCAGAGTCGCCGCAACTCGGCATGGATCTTGCCGTGCGGCAGGTTGGTCCGGTGGTGGTGCGCGGCGACCAGCGTGTTCAGCTGCCGGCGCAGGGTGGCCCGGCGCTCCCCCGCGCTGAGCTGCACGACCGGCTCCCGCTGGACCGGCACGTCGCTTCTCGCCTCGTCCTTCAGCTGCCGCTTCTGAGCCGCCAGCTGCTCCGACTGCCGCCTGTTCAGCAGCAGCGACACCTCGTCCGGGGTGAGCAGACCGGGCAGCCCCAGATAGTCCGCCTCCTCGGCGGTGCCGGTCCGCGCGCCGGTGCCGAACGAGGTCCCGTCGTAGATGACCTGGTCCAGCTCGGCGGTGGCGGAGAGCGCCTCGAACATCTTGTCCAGCTCGCCGAGCGCGTCCTCGGTCCGCTGCGCGCGCTCCAGGACGTCGTCGTCCAGCCCGTCCTTGTCCTTGGGCGCGCCGATCACGTGGTTGCGCTGAGCCTCCATCTCGCTGGCCAGCCCGAGCAGGTGCGGAACGCTGGGCAGGAAGACCGTCGCCGTCTCGCCCTCCCGGCGGGCCCGGACGAACCGGCCGATCGCCTGGGCGAAATAGAGCGGGGTTGAGGCGCTGGTCGCGTAGACCCCGACGGCCAGCCGCGGGATGTCGACGCCCTCGGACACCATCCGGACCGCCACCATCCAGCGCTTCTCCGAGGCGGCGAACTCGGCGATCCGGCCGGAGGCGCCCTCGTCGTCGGAGAGCACCACGGTGGCCGGCTCGCCGGTGAGGTCGTGCAGGAGCTTCGCGTACGCCCGGGCGGCCGTCTGGTCGCTGGCGATCACCAGACCGCCGGCGTCCGGCATGCCGTGCTCACGCAGCTTTGTGAGCCGGGCGTCGGCGGCCCGCATCACCTGGGGCATCCACTCGCCCCGGTGATCCAGGGCGGTCCGCCAGGCCTGCGCGATCAGGTCCTTGGTCATCGGCTCGCCCAGCCGGGCCGCCAGCTCGTCGCCGGCGTTGGTCCGCCACCGGGTCTCGCCCGAATACGCCATGAAGAGCACCGGACGTACGACCCGATCCCGCAGGGCGTCGGCGTAGCCGTACACCGAGTCGGCACGGGAGCGCTGGATGCCGTCCGGGCCGCGCTCGTAGCTCACGAACGGGATGGGGTTCTCGTCGGAGCGGAACGGGGTGCCGGTCAGCAGCAGGCGGCGGACGGCCGGTTCGAAGGCGTCCTTGACCCCGTCGCCCCAGGTGCGGGAGTCACCGGCGTGGTGGATCTCGTCGAGGATCACGAACGTGCGGCGGGTCAGGGTGCGCCGCTTGTGCACCGCGGGCGCCATGCCGACCTGCGCGTACGTCAGGACCGCCCCGTGGAAGTCCCGCGACGAGTGCACGTCAGCGTTGCGGAACTTCGGGTCGAGCTGGATGCCGACCCGGGCCGCCGCCAGCGCCCACTGGGTCTTCAGGTGCTCGGTGGGACAGACCACCGTGACCGCGTCACAGGTGCCGTCGGCGAGCATCTCCGCGGCGATCCGCAGGGCGAACGTGGTCTTGCCGGCGCCGGGCGTCGCCACCGCCATGAAGTCCTCGGAGCGGCGACGAAGGTACGTCACCATCGCCTTGCGTTGCCAGTCCCGCAGCGGCGGGAAGACGTCCAGGTTCGGCGGAGGCGGGCTCAAGCTGCGACGATCCCTTCATCATGGAAAAACCCCCGCGGTCTGTGGGCGCGGAGGCGGGTTTCATCATAGCCGCGGGCGGCGGATCGGCGGGGTCACGACGCCGTCCCCGGACGCCGTGGTGAGCAGCACAGAATGCCGCCACCGAGCGCGCGGAGGCGCCGGAGGCGGCAGCGGTGGACCTGGTGACGAGCGGGGTGGACCCACCCGGCACGCCGAGAATCAGGCCTTCATGGCCTCGTAGATCTCCTTGCACTGCGGGCACACCGGTGATCCCGGCTTGGGCGTCTTGGTCACCGGGAACTTCTCGCCGCAGAGGGCCACCACGAAGGTGCCCATGACCGCGCTTTCCGCGATCTTCTCCTTGCGCACGTAGTGGAACATCTCCGGACCGGTGTCGGCATCCTTGGTCTCCGGACGCTCCAGGATCTGGGTGCTCACGGTTATCTGCCCTTCAGGAAAACAGCGAAGCCTCGGCCGCCAAGTCTTGCACCTCACGCCTGGCCGGTCCAACGACAACGCAGGCCACAGGAGCCGTACGGTAGCCATGGCCGGGACCGCCGCACCGAGCGGTCTCCCGGCCGAACCGGCCCACGGTCTCGCAGACGAGGACCGGCAGGGCACGACAGGGGAGGCACTGTGACCGACTTCGCGATTCGATACGGCGAGCACGTGACCCGTGCGCGGCGGGACGGCCGTCCGGTGGTGGCCCTGGAGAGCACCATCATCTCGCACGGGCTGCCGCACCCGGACAACCTGCGGGTGGCGCGGGAGATCGAGCAGGCCGTGCGGGACAACGGCGCCGAGCCGGCCACCATCGGCATGATCGGCGGCGAGATCGTGGTCGGCCTGGACGACGACCGGGTGAAGCACCTGGCGCTGGCCCAGGGCGTGGCCAAGCTCTCGGTGCGGGACCTGGCGATCGCCGCGGCCCGGCGCGCCGACGGGGCCACCACGGTCGCCGCCACCAGCGCGATCGCCGCCGGCGCCGGCATCGGGGTGTTCGCCACCGGCGGGCTCGGCGGCGTGCACCGCGAGGCGAACATCACCTACGACGAGTCGGCCGACCTCACCGCGCTGGCCCGGACGCCGATCGTGGTGGTCTGCGCGGGCGTCAAGTCGATCCTCGACGTCGGCGCCACGCTGGAGCGGATGGAGACCCTCGGCGTCTCGGTGGCCGGGTACCGGACCCGGCGCTTCCCGGGCTTCTTCATCACCGACGGCGGCTTCGACGTCGACTGGCAGCTCGACTCGCCGGAGCAGGTCGCGGACTTCATCCGGGCCCGGCGGGACCAGGACGTCAGCGAGGGCGCGCTGGTCCTGGCGAACCCGCTGCCCACCGGCGAGCAGCTCGACCCGGAGCTGCACGACCGGACCCTGGCGAGCGGCCTGAGCCTGCTGGCCGAGCAGAACATCACCGGCAAGGCGGTCACCCCGTTCCTGCTGAGCCACTTCCACGCCAGCACCGAGGGGAAGAGCCTCGAGGTGAACATCCGGATCATCCTGCGCAACGCGGCGCTGGCGGCCCGGATCGCGGCGGCCACCGACGCCGGCACGGCCGCCCCGGTGGGCTTCGCGATCCGATGACGTCACCGCCCGGAACGATCGTCGTCGGCGATCTGGTCACCGACGTCCTGGTGGAGCAGACGTCCGCGATCCAGCCCGGATCGGACACCGACGCGGCGATCCGGGTCAGCGGCGGCGGCCAGGCCGCGAACACCGCGGCCTGGCTCGCCCACACCGGGCACCCGGTGACGCTGGTGGCCGCGGTCGGCGACGACGCCGCCGGGCGGGAACGGGTGGCCGAGCTGGAGCGGGCCGGGGTGCGGTGCGCGGTGCGCGTCCACCCGGACGTGGCGACCGGCAGCGTGGTGGTCCTCACCGGCCCCGCCGAGCGCACCATGATCACAGATCGGGGCGCCGCGCTGCTGCTCGACCCGGCACACGTCCGCTCGGTGACCGGCACCGCGCCGGCGGGCGGGCACCTGCATCTCTCCGGCTATCCGCTGCTGCACACGGGTTCACGGCCGGCGGGCCTCGCGGCCCTCGCGGCGGCGGCCGGACGGGGACTCACGGTGAGCGTCGACGCGGCCTCGGCGGCACCGTTGCGCGCGGTGGGTGCGGACGCTTTTCTTGCCTGGGTACGCGACGCCGACCTGCTCCTGTGCAACGCGGACGAGGCGGAGGTGCTGGCCGGTCCGGGCACCGCCGCCGAGCAGGCGGGGCGGCTCACGGCGCACGTGCGCCACGCGGTGGTGAAGCGGGGACCGGCCGGTGCCGTGTGGCGCGACCGGGATGGCGGGACGTGGACGGCGAGCGCGGAGAGCGTACCCGTCAAGGACCCCACCGGTGCGGGTGACGCCTTCGCCGCCGGCCTGCTCACCGCATGGTGTTCCGGCCTGGGGCCGCAGGCGGCCCTGGACGCCGGCACCGCACTGGGCGCCGCGGCGGTGGGCCGGATCGGCGCCCGCCCCTAGGGTTTACGCGGGCGGGCCTCGTCGATCACTTCGGAGTCGATGGTGATGAACTCCGGCTCGGGGCGGGGCTCCTCCAGCGCCATCCGGACGTCTTCGCGGGCAGCCGCGTCGGCGGCGCGCTCGGCCTTGGACTTCGGTGGGCGGTCGTTGGCGATCAGCACCGCGGCCCAGGGCAGGAAGACCATGCCGACGGCGCAGAGGACCAGCCACACGGGCAGGAGGGGAACCTGGGCGCTGATCAGCACACCGCCCAGGATGAGACAGGCGGCGCGCACGCTCATCATGGAGACGTAGCGGATCTGGCGGCTGCGGAGTTGATCATCTTGACTGCGAGCGGCATCGGTGATCAACACCGGGTGCTTCTTCACGCGAGGTCTCCGATCGACCTTGCCATCCTTGCACCGTCAGGGCCGTTGTGCCCAACGCCCGGAGGATCTATGTCGCTTTGGCAGCCGCCTTCTTCTGCTGCTTGAACTCGCGCACCTTGCCCAGCGACGCGGCGTCCACCACGTCGGCCACCGAGCGGTAACCCTCCAGCGCGTAGTCGCCGGCCACCGCCTCCCAGCCCGCCGGCCGCACGCCCAGCTGCTTGGCGAGCAGCGCGACGAAGATCTGCGCCTTCTGCTTGCCGAAGCCGGGCAGCTCCTGGACCCGCTTGAACAGCTCCTTGCCGGTGGCGGCCTCGGTCCAGAGCCGGGTCACGTCGCCGTCGTAGCGGGACTCGACCAGCGCGGCCAGCTCCTGCAGCCGGGCCGCCATCGAGCCGGGAAAGCGGTGGATCGCCGGTGGCGTGCTGCACAGCTGCTTGAACGACTCGGCGTCCGCGGCGGCGATCGCGGCCGGGTCCAGCGTGCCGAACCGGCTGAGCACCTTCCAGCCGCCCCGGAAGGCGTGCTCCATCCCGTACTGCTGGTCGAGCATCATGCCGATGACGACGGCGAACGGGTGCTCGTCGAGGACCCGGTCGGCGTCCGGCTCGTTGGCGATCTGGAAGCCCATGTCTGCATGCTCCCACGCCGCGGTCACGCCCGGACCGAGCCGCCCGTCAGAGCTCCATAGGTGATGATCCGGACCTTCAGCGACCGGCCCGCCACCCGGCTCAGCTCGCCGATCTCCATGATGTGCTCGGCCACCCGCCGCAGGTCGGCCGGCGCGGTCACCGGCCGGTGCAGTCCGAGCGACTGCACCGACAGGCTCCACATCCCCTCGGCCATCCGCGGGCCGATCAGCTCCGCCAGTGCCTTCACCGCGTCCTGTTCGGTCGGCGCGTCGGGACCATGCCCCTCGATCCGAGCCATCCGGCACCCTCTCTCGGCCGTCGTGTGGTCAGAACAGCTCGATGAGCGGCTCCGTGTCGGCCTCGACGTCGGCGCCGGTCTGCGCGGCGTGTGTCGACCTCTGGCGGGACATGACGTGCTTCGACCGCAGTTCCTCGATCTTGATGGAACTCGCGACGAGATCCTGCTCACCCAGATCGCCACGGGCGTACGCGGCCACCTGCTCGGACTGCCGGCGCACGTCGGCGACCGCCTCGTTCACATGCTCCAGCATCTGCCGGCTGATGTCCTGGAACTGCACGTGACCGACCGCGCCGCTGGTCTCCGCGGTGAGCGCCGCGGAGCTGCGCTGCACCTGCTCGGCGGCGATGACCGTGTCCTTCAGGATGCCGGCGACCATCTCCGACATCTCCCGCTGAGCGTCGGCGATGCCGCCGAGCCGGCGGGTCATCGCGGTCTCCTCGGTCAGCGGCGGGAGGTCGCCGCTGCGGTCGAACTGGCTGTCGTCGGAGAGCACCGAGTCCAGCCTGGCGGTCAGGTCGGCGATGCTGCTGCCGATGCCGTGCGCCGCCTCGGACGAGCGGTGGGCCAGCTTGCGCACCTCGTCGGCGACGACCGAGAAACCCTCCCCGGCGTCGCCCGCCCGGACCGCCTCGATCATCGCGTTCAGCGCCAGGATGTTGGTCGCCCGGCTGACCTCCTCGATCTGCTTGACGTGCTGGTCCAGCTCGCGCATCTGGTCCACCAGGGCGCGGATCTGGTGGTCCCGGTGCAGGAAGTACGAGATGAGGCGGCCGACCAGCTGGTCGTTCGACGAGCTGACCTGGCTCAGCTCGCTCTCCGTGCGGCCGAGGGTGCCGGCGAGCTGGGACACGTCGCCGGCCATCACCTCCGCCAGCGAGTCGACCTTGAGGAGCTGCTCGACGATGGCCTCCGCGGCCTCCCCGGTCAGGCCGATCACGTCACACACGTGGCCGTCGATCACCTCGCAGAACGGAGTGATCGGCTCCAGCGCTTCAGCGACCACGTCCCCGCGCGGCCGCTGCTCCGCCGGCTCGGCCGGGGCGGGCGACAGCTTCCGGAGAAGGCTGGGCATGCGGTACCTCCGTTACGAGCGGCCGTCAGGCGCCGGGCAGAACCTGCTTGATCACACCGAGCAGCTGGTCGGGCGCGACCGGCTTGACCAGCCAGCCGGTGGCGCCCGCGCTCTTCGCCTCGGCGCGCTTGGTCTGCTCCGACTCGGTGGTCAGCATGAGGATCGGCGTGAACCGCATGCCAGGGGCCTTGCGGGCCTCGCGGGCGAAGGTGATCCCGTCCATCTGCGGCATGTTGACGTCGCTGATGATCAGGTTCGGCTTGACACCCTTGCTGAGCTTGTCGAGGGCCTCCTTGCCGTGGCCCGCGGTCTCCACCGCGTACCCGGCCTTGGTCAGGATCGACTTGAGGCTCATCAGCATGGTGGCGGAATCGTCGACGAGCATCACTGTGGTCATGGTGGTTCGTTCCCCCGTTGGCCGGCCGTTCCGCTGCTCCCGTTGAGCAGCGGCAGCACCTGAGCCGCCAGGAAGGCGTCAACCGGTGCTGAAGATATCTTCGGGCGGAAGAGCAGCAGCGCCTGGAGCGCGCCGGTATGGAGATGGTTGCAACGCCGCAGGCTCACCTTGGGCCTGCGGGCGGCGCGCAACCAGCCGACCAGTTGCTCGACCTCGTCCACGGTCACCACGCCCACGAGCGTGGCGCTGTCGTCATGCAACTCGAGCGGCAAGGCCGAGCACCTCCTTCATGTTCAGCACCAGCAGGACCAGGCCGTCGCCGAGCAGAGCCGTCCCGGAGAACTCGTCGGCGTAGGCGAGCAGGCCCTCCATCGGCTTGAGGATCACGTCGACCTCGCGGTGGAAGGCCGACACGAGCAGGCCGACCCGCTGGCCGTTGACGTTCACCACGAGGATCGCGCGGTCGGCGGCCGGCTCGGGTTCCCACGGCATGTCCAGCGCCCGGGCCAGGTCGATCACCGGCACCACCTCGCCGCGCATCACCACCACCTCCTGGTGGAGCACCCGGCCCATCTCCTCGGCGGGGACGCGGACGGTCTCCACCACCAGGTCGACCGGGATGCCGAAGCGCTGGCCGGCCACGCTGACCACCATCACCTGGGTGACGGCCATCGAGAGCGGCAGCCGCAGCCGGGTGGAGGTGCCCTGGCCGAACCGGGAACGCATGGTCACCGTGCCGCCGAGCTTCTCCACGCTGGCCCGGACCGCGTCCATGCCGACACCCCGGCCGGACAGGTCGGAGACCTGGTCGGCGGTGGAGAAGCCGGCGCGGAAGACCAGGTTGACGGCTTCGGTGTCGGAGAGCGACTCCAGCTCCTCCTCGGTGATCAGCCCCTTCTCGTACGCCTTGCGCTTGACCCGTTGCGGGTCCACGCCGCGCCCGTCGTCGGAGACCTCGACGATCACCGCGTCGCCGTCGGCCACCGCCGCCAGGGTGAGGCGGGCCGCTGGGGGCTTGCCGGCCGCCAGCCGCTCCTCGGAAAGCTCGATGCCGTGGTCCAGGCTGTTGCGCACCAGGTGCACCAGCGGGTCGCCGAGCGCCTCGATGACGTCCTTGTCGGCCATCGTGTCCTCGCCCTCGGTGACCAGCTCGATCGTCTTGCCGAGGCGCCGGCTGAGGTCGCGGACCAGGCGCGGGAACCGGCCGAACGCCACCGACAGCGGCAGCATGCGGACGTCCATCACGGACGCCTGGAGCTCCTCGGCGATCCGGTGCAGGCCGGCGTACTGGTCCTTGATCCGGCGGCTGAAGACCCGGCTGCCGAACTCCTCCTCGGCGGCGTCGGCCAGGAAGGTGAGCCCGTTCTTCGCCACGTTCAGCTCGCCGACCAGCTCCATCAGCCGGTCCACCTTCTCCTGATCGACCTTGAGCACCCGGGTGCCGACCTGGCCACCGGGGTCCTCGGCCCGCCCGGCCATCTCGGCCGGCGCCACCGCGGCGGGTGCGGCGGCGGCGATCGCGGTGCTCGTGGTCGCCGGCGTGGCGATCGGCCCGGCCGGCTCCGGGGCCGCCTCGGCGAGCAGGCGGGCGACGGCTGCCTGCACCGCCGCGCAGTCCGCGTCCTCGAGATCCACGGGTACGCCGAGGGTCCGTGCCGCCGCTGCGACACCACCCGCGATCGCTCGCAGCTGGGGGCCCGCGCACGCGCTGACCTCCAGCGCGCGGCGTGCCGCGGCGAGCACCGCCCGGGCGTCGGCGGCCCGGTCGGAGTCGATCACCTCGGTGACGGCCACCGTGATCGGCTCCTCGACGCGCAACGGCGGCTCGCCGCTGAGGTGCCGGGTGATCGCGTCGGCGTCCAGCTCGACGATCTGGACCTGGTCCGGGACGTACCGGAAAAGGTGCTCCAGCTCGCCGACGGCGGCCCGGGTGGCGACCACGAACGAGAGCAGGCAGACGTACTCGTCGTATTCGTCCGGGGCCGGCCACTGCTCGGGCGGCACGACGCCGAGCCGTTCCAGCGCGGGCACCTGACGGATCAGGTGCACCGGGTCCTCCGCCCGGAAGAAGCAGTCGGAGTCCGGGACGTACCGGACGAAGCGCATGGTGGAGGACGTGGTGGAGAGCCAGCTCGCCAACTCGGTCAGCCACTCGGCCTGGAACCAGGCCAGCCACTCGGGCGCGACGTCGATCGTCTGCACCGGGCCGGCCGCGGTCTGGGTGGCGGTCACCGACTCGCCGCCGAGCGGGGCACGCAGCTTGGTGATCAGGCCGGCCGCGTCGTTGCCGGCACTCGCCGGCAGCCGCTCGTGCGCGGTCACGTGGGCCAGCCAGCCCCGGATCAGGTCGAACGAGGCGAGCAGGTCGTCGGTCATCGTCGAGTCGAGCCCGAGCCGGCCGCCACGCACCGCGTCCAGCAGGTCCTCGGCCGCGTGCGTGAGCCGGGTCAGCTCCGGGAAGTCGAAGAGCCCGGACGAGCCCTTGAAGGTGTGCGCCGCGCGGAACACCTCGTTGACCAGCTCCGGGTCGCCCGGTCGGCGTTCCAGCTGGAGCAGGCCCTCGTCCACCTGGGCCAGCAGGTCGTTGGCCTCGGCGAGGAACTGGGCGAGCAGCGGATTCATGCCGGCTCGTCCTTCCCGCTGGTCAGCATGGTCGCGATCCGGACCAGCCGGTCGCCGGCCACCGGCTTGACCAGATAGAGGTTCGCCCCGGCCTGATAGGCCCGGTCGGCGTCCCCCGGCCGGTCCTCGGTGCTGATCATCAGCACCGGGGCGGCGGTGCCGACCGTCTCCGACCGCAGCGTCTCCACACAGGCGTAGCCGTTCATCTTCGGCATGTTGACGTCCACCACGAACAGGTCGAACGCGGTACTCAGGGCGGCCTCGACCGCCTCCAGGCCGTTCGCCGCCTCGGCCACCTCGAAGCCCGCCTCGGCGAGCAGGCTGGTGTGGTAGAGCCGCACCGTGGCGGCGTCGTCGACGACGAGCACCCGGGGTTTGCTGACGGTATCCGAGGTCATCACTTGGCTCCGGTCGGTCGCTGGTAGACGAGGCCCTCCGGCAGGCGGGTCGGCGTGAAGATCGGCGAGATCCGGCTCATCGACTCGGAGTGGCCGAGGAACAGATAGCCGCCGGGACGCATCGCGCCGTACAGGTTCTCGGCGGCCCGGCGGCTGGACAGCTCGTCGAAGTAGATGAGCACGTTGCGGCAGAAGACGACGTCGAAGTCACGGAAGGCGCGCATCGCGGCCGTGTCGCAGATGTTCATCTTGTGCAGCGTGACGGCGCTGCGGATGCCCTCGTCGACCTGGTAGCGCCCGGCGCCGACCGAGGTGAAGTACTTGTTCATCCACGGTTTCGGGATCCGCTGCACGGACCGCTCGCCGTAGCTGGCGTGTGCCGCCTTGGCCAGGACGTCGCTGTCGATGTCGGCACCGTGGATCTCCACGTCGACATGGTCGATCTGGTCCCACTCCTCCAGCAGGCGCAGCGCGATCGAGTAGGGCTCCTCACCGGTCGAGCAGGGCAAGGAGAGGATCTTCACCGGCCCGACGATCCGGTTCACCCCGCCGCGGTCACGCAGCACGTTCGGCAGCACCGTGCTGAGCATCGCGTCGAACTGGTAGTCCTCGCGCAGGAAGTACGTCTCGTTGACGGTGAGTTCGTTGATCAGCCCTTGCAACATGTCGGACTTCTCGCTCATCCGCAGCGCGGCGAACCAGCTCGCGAACGTGTCGTACGGCGAGTCGCGGATGCAGGTGTCGATCCGCTTGTCGACGAAATACCGCTTCGCCGAGGTGAAGTGGATGCCGGTGCGCTTGTAGAAGTACTCGGTGAACCGGGTGAATTCCGTGTCCGAGAGGCCGGCCCCGGTGGCGGGCGCGCTCACCTAGGCCGTCCCGACCAGTCGGGGCAGCGCCGCCTGGACGGTGAACCGCAGGAACGGGTCGTCCGGAAAGCGGCGCATCGCCTCCTCCAACACCGGGGCGTGCTCAGCGGTCGCCGAGGGCAGCAGCGCGTCGATCGCCGCGGTGACCACGTTCGGGTGCGGGTCCTCGGCGATCATCCGGGTCAGCCAGACCTGCGCGTCCGGGTGCTGGAGGTCGGCCAGGACCATCGCCGTCATCACCCGGACGTCGTGGTCGGGGGCCGCCGTCAGGCTCGGCAGTAGCGCCGGGACCGAGCGCGGCATGGTGCCCAGCGCCTCGGCGACGGCCGTCCGGAGCGCCGCGTCGTCGCTGGCCAGGTGCACGGCGAGGGCGCCGGCGACGTCCTCGAAGTCGTACCCGGCCAGGGTGGTGAGCACGGCGTCGCGGACGCTCGTCTCGGTCTCCACTCCGACCCGGGCAAGCAGATCGGGCACCGCCTCGGTCACCCCGGCCAGGCCCAGCGCCGCCTCACGACGCCGCTCCGGATCCTCGTCGCCGATCTGCCGCATCAACTCCTCGGCCGACGGTTCCGCCGGCGGAGTCTCCTCCTCGGGCTGCTGCGAGGCCTGCTTACGGACGAGCCCCATGGTGATCACCCTTTCTCGACGTCAGCGGACCCAGTCGGCCAGCCGGTCGGCGATCTCGTACGCCGGCAGCACGGCCGTGGCCCCGCCGCGCCGGGCGAGCTCGCCGGGCATACCCCAGACCACGGCCGTCTCCTCGGCCTCGGCGATGGTGCGGCCACCGCCGTCCTTGACAGCGGCCATCTCGGTGGCGCCGTCGTCACCCATCCCGGTCAGCAGCGCGCACACCAGCCGTGCCGGGTCGACGTAGCGCCGGGCCGAGCCGACCAGCCGGTCCACGCTCGGGTGCCACCGGTACTCCGCGGCGGCCGGCACGCTCTTGACGATCAGACCGTCGGTCCGCCGGGCCACCATGACGTCCGCGCCGCCCCGGCCGATGTAGATGTTGCCGCGTTGCACGTTCATGATGCGGTCCACCTCGTGCACCCGCAGCGCGCACGACTCGTTCAACCGGCGGGCCAGCGTCGCGGTGAACGACGCCGGGATGTGCTGGGCCACCACCACCGGCGCGCCCAGGCTCGCCGGCAGTTGCGGCAGCAGTTCGTGCAGCAGCGCCGGACCTCCGGTCGAGCAGCCGATCAACACCAGGTCGACCGAACCGACCGCGGTGAGCTCCCGGCGTGCCGGGGCCGACGCCGACCGCTGGGTCTGAGCCCGCAGCCGAGCGCTCAGGCCACCGGCCCGCTTCAGCCGCACGGCGGCCGCCCCGCGCACCTTGGCCACCAGGTCCGTGGCGACCTCGTCGATGTTGAGCGAGACGGTGCCGCCCGGCTTCGGCACGTAGTCCACCGCGCCCAGCTCGAGAGCCTCCAGCGTGACCAGGGCGTTGTGCTCGGTCAATGAGGAGACCATCACCACCGGGGTGGGCTGTTCTTCCATGATCTTGGCAAGGCACGTGAGGCCGTCCATCTCGGGCATGTTGATGTCCAGGGTCACGACGGCCGGCTTCACGCGGCCGAGCTGTTCCAGCGCGTCGACGCCGTTGCGGGCGGTGTGCACCTCGAAGTCGCCGGCGTCGACGAGGATCTGCTTGAGCGCGCGGCGCATCAGGGCCGAGTCGTCGACGACCAGCACGGACGTGGATGGCAACGGCGGTCTCCGATCAGACGGCGGCGAGGGCCTCGTCGACCGCGGCCTCGCACAGCTGCGCGGCCTGGTCGGCCTGATCGGCCGCAAGCAGTTGGTCCACCTGCACGAGCAACAGCATCCGCTGCTGATCCGGCAGGTTCGCCACCCGTGACACCACCCTGGCCTGCTCGGCCGAGAGCTCCGGGGCCGGCTCGAGCACGTTGCGCCCGACCCGGGCCACCTCGGCGACCGAGTCCACGATGAACCCGGTCCGGACCCCTCCGATGATCAGCACCACGATCCGTTGCCGCTCGTCCCGCTCGGAACGTTCCAGCCCCAACCGGGTCCGCAGATCCACCACCGGCAGCACGGTGCCGCGGAGGTTGACCAGGCCCTCCACGAAGTCGAACGACTTCGGTACGCGGATCAGCGCCTTGGGCACTCGGATGATCTCCTGCACCGTGTCCACGTCGACGGCGTACTCCTCGTCGTCGAGACGGAACACCACGAAGAGCTCCTCGTCACCGCGCCCGTCGTCGTCCGTCCCGGCCTGCTCCTCGGCCATCTCCCGCTGGTCCTCCCGATAGTCGGCGATCTCGTCGCGCACCTCCGGCGAGTCGAACATCCGGCTCACGCTGAGCACCGAGACCAGCCGTTTGCCGTCCTCGAGGCGGCACACCGACTCCACCTCGCTCTTGCGCCCGTCGCCGGCGACCACGCCCGGCAACGGGGCGACCAGTTCGTGCGGCACCCGGAGTACCTCGCGCACCGTGTCCATCACCACGCCGACCACCCCGCCGTCGATGGAGACCACGACGATCCGGTTCTGCGGCTCCAGCGGCGTCACCGGCAACCCGAACACCCGCCGCATGCTCACCACCGGCAGCAGCCGGCCGCGCAGGTCGATCACGCCCAGCACCCGGCTGCCCGCGTTCGGCACGTGGCTCACCGACTCGGGCGCCTGCACAATCTCCTGGACCTGGTCGATCGGGAGCGCGTACTCCTGGCCCTCCACCGCGAAACTCACCAACTCGAGCGTGTCGTCCAGTTCGCCGTCGATGTCGCTCTCGCCCGGCACCCGGGCCGCCGCGCTCGCGTCGCGGCTGCCGCGCTGCTCCGAGAGGCGGGAGAACTGGGTGCCGATCAGGCGGTCCACGTCCAGCACGGTGGTCATGTCGCCGTCACCGGATTTGATCACCCCGACCAGCACGTCCGACCGGACCGTCGACTGCACCGCCTCGGCCGCCTCCATCTGCTGCGGGTCGATGCTGATGACGCTCGCCACCCGGTCCACCACGAAGCCGAGGGGCACCCCGCCGTCGACCACGATCACCCGGGTCGTCTCGTTGTGCCCGGTCTGGTCCATCGCGCAGCAGCGCCGCAGGCTGACCACCGGCAGGACCCGGCCGCGCAGGTTCGCCAGCCCCTCCAGCGACGGCGGGCCGAGCGGCACCTTCACCACGGCAGGCATCCGGATGATCTCCTGCACCCGGCGCATCGGGAAGGCGTACCGCTCCCCCGCCATGTCGAAGGTGACGTAATCAGCGTTGTCGTCGTCCAGTTCGGACGCGTTTTCCTCCACATCGACGCTCATCGTCGGCTCCCCTCGCCGGCTCAGGCGTTCTGCAGCTCGTCGGCGAGCGCGGCGATCTCCTCGACCGCGGCCGCCAGCTGTTCGGCGCCCTGCGCCTGCTCCCGGGCCGCGGTGGAGGCCTGACCGGCCAGTTGCTCGGCCTCGTTGGCGGAGGCGGCGATCTGCTCCAGGCCGACCTTCACCTCGCCCAGGACGCTCGCGATCTGCTGCGCCCCCTCCCGGACCTCGGCGTTGCCGCTGCGCACCTGCTGCATGTCGCGCTCGATCTCCACGAGCCGGGCGGTGGTGGCCTTGGCCGACTCCGCCTCCGCCATCGACATGCGGCTGGTCTCCTCCAGGTCGCTTCGCACCTCGACGATGCGGTCCTGGACCGCCTTGACCAAGTCCTTGATCCGGTCGGCGTTGTCCGCCGAGTCGCGCGCGAGGTTCCGGATGTCGGTCGACACCACGGCGAAGCCCTTGCCGAACTCACCTGCCCGAGCGGACTCCACAGACCCGTTGACCGCCAGCATGTTGGTCTGCACCGAGACGTTGGCGATGGCATCGACGATCTTGTCGATGCGTCGCGAGATCTGCTCCAGTTCGCTGACCTTGCGGACGTTCTCGATGCCGCTGCGCGCGGCGGCGCCGATGGCGTCGATCATCGAGTCGACCGCCTCCTTGTTGGAGGCGAGCAGCTCGAGGATGACGTCAGACCGTTCCACCGCGGCCCCACCCCGATCGGCCGAGAGCGTGGCGCCCTGCTCGATCTGGTTGACCAGTTCCGCAGTCTGCTGGCCCTTCTCGGCCGCTGTCCGGGCACCCGCATTGATCTCGTTGATCGCCACGTTGATCTGGTTGGCGGCCCGGTTGATCTCCTCGACCGACGCGGACAGCTCCTCGGCGGCGGCCGCCACCTCCTCGGCGCTCTTGGCGATGTCGGTGCTGCTGCGCAGGGTTTCGGACACCTCGGCGAGTTCCTCCGCCGCCTGCTCGCTCTGCCGCAGCGCCTGGCTCTGCTGCCCGACTGTCTGCAACGACTCCTCGCAGGCCGCGGACTGCTGCTCGGCCGCCGCGGCGATCTCCTCCGACCGCTGCTTCGCTGCCCCGGCGGACCGCTTGGACTGCTCCGCCGTGGCCGCCATCTCGGTGGCGCCGGCCATGATCGTGCCCATGTCGGCCCGGATGGTCTCGAGCTGCGACATGATCGTCTTGCCCTTCTCCACCTCGCCCCGGGCCGCCTCGGCGGAGCCCTGCACGGCGCCCGCGATCTCGGTGACGCTGTTGCGCACCTCGTCGATCAGGTCGCGGATCTGCCGGGCGCTGCGCTCGCTCGTCTCCGCCAGCGTGCGCACCTCGTCCGCGACGACGGCGAAGCCCTTGCCGTGCTGCCGCGCCCGGGCCGCCTCGATGGCGGCGTTCAGCGCCAGCAGGTTGGTCTGGTCGGCGATGTGCGCGACGGTCTTGACGATCTCGCCGATCTCGTCGGCCTGCTTCTCCAACTCGGTGATCGTCACGACCGACGCGGTCTGCCGGGTGGACGCTCCGTCGACGTTGGCGAGCAGCGTGTTGATGCCCTGCCGGGTTTCGTTGAGCAGCACCTGGAGGGCCTGGCTCAGCTCGGCCACCTGACGGGTGGTGGTCTGCTGCTGCCCGGCCCGCTCCTCCACCTGGTTCATCGCGGCCAGGCTCTGCTGGGTGGCGCCCGACGCCTCCTCCGCGCCGGCGGCGATCTGCTGCATCGACTCGGTGAGCTGCCGGGACGCCTCCGCCGCCTGGGCGTTCTGCGCGGAGATCTCGGCGGTGGCCGCGGCGATCCGCTCGGCCGCCTGCTGCTGCTTGGCCACTGAGCGGGCCTGGCGTTTCGTCGCGTCCGTATCGCCTCCCCGGGCCGGACGGGCGGTGGTGGACGCTGCCGCAGCCGGGCGGGCGGTCCGGGCGCCGTCCGTCGCACGCGGGTTGGCGGTGCTGGTGAGGGGCATGGGTGGTCTCCCATCTGAGTCCGGTCGATCCGGCGCACGCGGGTGCGGAATTCTCTTCGCCGCTGTCGGGAGCTCGCCGTCGGCTTCGGTGCCGGAGAGGATGGGTCGGCGGCTCCCGTCGACCAGGGAAATCGTGGCACCGGCCGGGACCGCGCCGGTGCGATATGCAGAGAGTTCGATCAGACTTAAGCGCAAACCACGGCGGCGGCGAACAGCCGAGCACGACCCGCTACCGTCGCGGGGCGGAGCCACACCGAGAAACGGGGAGTCCGATGCGCGCACTGGTCCAGACGGTCAGCCGGGCGAGCGTGACCGTCGACGAGGAGATCGTCGGAAAGATCGAGGACGGCCTGCTCGTGCTGGTCGGCGTGACGCACGACGACACCCCGGTCAAGGCGGCCGAGCTGGCCCGTAAGACGTGGGAACTACGCATCCTCGACGACGAGCGGTCAGCCTCGGACGAGGACGCGCCGGTGCTGGTGGTCAGCCAGTTCACGCTGTACGGCGACGCGCGCAAGGGCCGCCGCCCGACCTGGAGCGCGGCGGCGCCGGCCGAGGTGGCCGAGCCGCTGGTGACCGAGTTCGTCAACGCACTGCGGGCCCGGGGAGCGACCGTGGCAACCGGTCGCTTCCGGGCCCACATGCTGGTCGAAAGCGTTAATGTCGGACCGCGGACGGTCCTGCTCGAGCTTTAGAAGAGGCCGCGCCGCTGGGCGGCCTGGCGCAGCCACTGGTCCAGCCGGGCGGTCCAGTCGACCTGGTCCACGGTGGCGTAATCGACGTCGAAGCTGCCGAACGCGTCGTGCCCCTCGGAGAACATGCCACCACGCTTGTCGAGCTCCAGCACCACCTGCAGCTTGTTCGGCGTGGGCAGGAAGGTCAGCTCCAGCTGGTTGATGCCCCGCGCGTACTGCGCGGGCGGGTAGAACTCGATCTCCTGGTAGAACGGCAGGTGCTGCTCCACGCCGTAGACGCGGCCCTTCTCCACATCCGCCTTGCTGAACCGGAAACCGAGGCGCAGCAACGCCTCCAGGATCCGCTCCTGGGCGGGCAGCGGGTGCACCGCGACCGGGTCCAGGTCCGACTTGTCGACCGCGCGGGCCACCTCGAGCTCGGTGGTCAGGCCCATCGTCATGCCGTGCAGGCGCTGCCCGTACAGCTCGGTGATCGGGGTCTGCCAGGGCACCTCGAACCGGAACGGCACGTCGTGCCGGGCGCCCGGGTCCAGCCGGAAGGAGCCGGTGAGGCGCTGCCGGTGGAACTCCTGGTTCGTCTGGTACTCGCTGTCGCCGCTCTCCACCTCGACCCGGGTGATCAGGCCGATCGCGAGGTATTCGATGTCGGTGGCGTGGTCGCCGCCGACGACGTGCACCTGTCCCTCGAGGAAGCCGCCCGGATATGTGTTCGGGTTGGCGAGCACCGTGTCGACCGAAGGACCGCCCACGCCGAACGCCTGCATCATGCGTTTGAAGACCACACCTGTCCCTTTCTCAGCAGAACTGCACAGTATCGAGGCCTGCCAACCACTCTCGGTGATCAAGCGTCGAGGCTGTCGGCTTGTCGACGTCAGGGTTCTCCCCGATTCATGCCACCTGGACGCTGGCCTCACCTCCGCTTAACGCGCCGCAGACCAAGCTACTCATCACCGGCACGGATGCGGCTGGTACGCACGAGACGTTATCGCGGGGAGGGGACTCAAAGTGGTCCTGGAGATGAAGGCGTCGGAGTCCACGGTCGTCGAGACCATCATGACCGACGAAGTCGAGACGCTGGCCGACCTGGACGCGACCGACGAGCGGGGCGTTTCCGCCGATCTGGTCCGCGCCTATCTGAACGGCATCGGCCGCACTCGCCTTCTCACCGCCGTCGAGGAGGTGACTCTCTCCAAGCGCATCGAGGCGGGGCTGTACGCCGAGGAGAAGCTGCCGGCCGCCGGCGCCGACCTCGCGCCGCTGCTGAAGGTGATCGTCACCGAGGGCCGGGCCGCGAAGAACCACCTGCTCGAGGCGAACCTGCGGCTCGTGGTGAGCATCGCCAAGCGTTACACCGGGCGGGGCATGGCGTTCCTCGACCTGATCCAGGAGGGCAACCTCGGCCTGATCCGCGCGGTCGAGAAGTTCGACTACACCAAGGGCTACAAGTTCTCCACCTACGCCACCTGGTGGATCCGGCAGGCCATCACCCGCGCCATGGCCGACCAGGCCCGCACCATCCGCATCCCGGTGCACATGGTCGAGCAGGTCAACCGGATGGTCCGCAGCCGCCGCGACCTGGCCGTCGCCCTCGGCCGCGAGCCCAGCATCGCCGAGATCGCCAAGGCGATGGACGTGCCGGAATTCCAGGTCATCGAGCTCATCTCGTACGACCGGGAGCCGGTCAGCCTGGACCAGGCCGTGGGTGAGGACGGCGAGAGCGCCCTCGGTGACTTCGTCGCCGCGGTCGACCCCAACCAGCCCGGTGAGGGCGTGGCCCGGGGCGAGCTGCGCAACGAGGTGGAGATCGTGCTGGCCACCCTCTCCGAGCGGGAGTCGGCGGTGATCCGGCTGCGCTTCGGCCTGGACGACGGCCGGCAGCGCACCCTCGACGAGGTGGGCCGCGAGTTCGGCCTCAGCCGGGAGCGGATCCGCCAGATCGAGAAGGTGACCATGCTGAAGCTGCGTGACCCGGAGCGGGCCTCCCGCCTCGAGGCGTACGCGTCCTGAGCTCGGCGCTGACCACAGGCCCTGCCCCGCACCCGCGGGACAGGGCCTTCAGCGTTGCGGCTTCAAGCGTTGCGGTCTGAGCGTTGCGGTCTAAGCGTTGCGCAGTCGCCGGGGGCCGGTGTCCGGGCGGGTGCCGGCCTCGCCGAACTCCACGGCCGCGTGCAGCACCGAGCAACCGTCCGGCCGGGCCAGCACCGGGTTCAGCGTCAGCGAGCGGACCCGCGGGTGCTCGTCGGCCAGCCGGCCGATCCGCAACAACAGGTCGATCAGCGCGGCCCGGTCCACCGGGGTGGACCCGCGGTACCCGTGCAGCAGCGGCGCCGCTCGCGGCTCGTGCACCAGCGCCTCGGCCGCCCGGTCGGTGAGCGGGGCAGCCCGCCAGGCGAGGTCGCCGAGGAGTTCACTGGCCACGCCGCCGAGACCGAAACCGACCACCGGGCCGAACGCCGGGTCCTCGACCACCTCGACGTCGCACGCCACCCCGGGCGGGACCATGGTCTGCACCAGGACGTCCGGGCCGAACGCGGAGCTCAGTTCGCGGTGCGCGTCGCGTACCCCCTGCTCGTCGGCGAGCGCGAGGCGCACCGCGCCGAGGTCGATCCGATGCCGCAACCCACCGCCCGCCGCTTTGAGAGCGACCGGATAACCCAGCTCGGCCGCCGCGGTGACGGCCTCGTCGGCGGAGGTGGCCAGGATCGACGGGACCACCGGGATCCCGTACGCGGCAAGGAGTCCCTCCAGGTTTTCCGCCGCGACCGCGGCCCGCGCCGCCGCCATGTCCACACCGGACAGCTCGGGCATGACGCCGGGCGGCCGGCGCAGCCAGTCGGCGTAGTTGACCACCCGGGCCAGCGCCCGCACCGACTCCTCGACCGAGGGATAGACCGGGACCCGCGGCGGCACCCGCCCGAAGACCAGCGTGGCCACCGTCGGTTTCTCGCCGGCCAGCGCCACGCTCGCCAGCGCCGCGGCGAAGTCGGCGTCCTCGTCGGAGAGCTGGCCGGGCACCGGCGGCGCGCAGACCGCGATCAGTGCGTCCACCCGCTCGTCGACCGCTGCGTCGGCCAGCGCGTCGGCGATGTCGTGGGCGGTCGCCCCCGGGCCCGCGTCGTGCGGATATCCCTCGGCGATCACCAGCCCGGCGGCACGGCACGCGCCGACAGCCAGCTCGGCCAGCGCCGACGAGTTGCCCACGACGGCGACCCGGCGCCCGGCCGGCAACGGTTGATGAGCCAGCAGCATGCCGACGTCGAAAAGTTCCTGAACGGTGTCCACGCGGATGACGCCGGAACGGGCGAACAGCGCAGTCACCGCGTTCGCGTCCGGACCGGGCAGCGGACCGGCCAGACCGGGCGGGCGGGTCGCCGACGCGACCGCCACCACCGGCTTGATCCGGCTCATCCGGCGCGCCAGCCGGGCGAACTTGCGCGGGTTGCCGAACGTCTCCAGATAGAGCAGGACCACGTCGGTGCCGGGATCATCCTGCCAGTACTGCAGGAGGTCGTTGCCGGAGACGTCGGCGCGGTTGCCGGCCGACACGAAACTGGACAGACCCAGACCCCGGCGGTCCGCCTCGGCCAGCAGCGCCACCCCGAGGGCCCCGCTCTGGCTGAAGAAACCCACCCGCCCGGCGGTCGGCAGGCGCGGCGACATGGTGGCGTTCAGGCGGACGCCGGGATCGGTGCTGGCGATCCCGAAACTGCCCGGGCCGATCACCCGCAGCCCGGCGGCGCGGGCCCGTTCGATCAGCTCACGCTGCAGGGCGGCGCCCTCCGCGCCGGCCTCGGCGAAACCGGTGGAGACCACCACCACCCCACCGGCGCCGGCCCTGGCCGCATCCGCCCCGGCTGCCGGCACGGCCTCGGCAGGCACCGCGATCACGGCCAGATCGATCGGTACACCGGCGTCCGCCGCGGTCCGGTACGCCGGGAGGCCGGCCACCCGCTCCGCCGACGGGTGGACCGGCACGATCGAGCCGGTGAAACCGCCGTCACGCAGATTGCCCAGCAGCGCCGCGCCGATCCCGTGACCGGTGGCACTGGCGCCGTAGATGGCGATGCCGCGCGGAGCGAGCAGCCGGGCGATCGACCGGGCCTCGGTCAGGTGCTCGCGGGACTCCTGCACCTCCCGCGACTTCTCGGTGGGCGCGATCGGAAAACTCAGATGGACGACACCATCCGCGTACTTGCGCTGGACCTGATAGCCGGTGTCACCGAAGACCCGCAGCATGCCGCTGTTCTCCGGCAGCACCTCGGCGACGAAACGGGTGATGCCGTTATCCCGGGCGGCGTCGGCCAGATGCTCCAGCAGCACCGACCCGATCCCCCGGCCCTGCAACGCGTCCTCCACCACGAACGCCACCTCGGCCTCGGGGGAGTCCGGCCCCAGACGCTCGTAACGGCCCACCGAGGTGATCCGGCCGTCCGCCACGGTGACGAACGCCTCCCGGTCACGGTGGTCGACGTTGACGAACCGCTGCAGGTCGCGTTCCGGGATCCGCGGGTACGGCGAGAAGTACCGCAGGTAGCGGGTCCGGTCGCTCATCCGGGAGTGGAAGTCCACGATGGCCGGTGCGTCCTCGGGGCGGATCTGCCGCAGGTGCGCGGCCGAACCGTCGGCGAGCAGGACGTCTGCGCTGCGTTCCACACCTAGTCCCTCGGGTCGTGGGGATCCAAGCCGTGCAACGGAAACACCGCCGTGCGCGTCGCCAGGATCGCCCGGTCGACCGCGTCGGACGTGCCCGGCGACCACTCCTGCATCACCGGTGGCGTGCCGTCGGTCATCGTCTCCGGGATCCTAGTGCCGGGACAGCGTTCCGCGGCCAGTTCGCGCCAGGCGAGCGGAGTGCTGGTGGCCGGGTCCAGCGGCTCACCCGTGGCCACGGCGAGCAGATGCGCCCAGGCCCGCGGGACGACCTCGACCAGCGCGTACCCCCCGCCGCCGGTGGCCACCCACCGGCCGTCGCAGAGTTCGTCGGCCAGGGCCCGGATCGCGATGTACGCCGCGCGCTGGCCGTCGACCGACAACCGCAGATCGGCGAGCGGATCCAGGTGATGCGCGTCGGCGCCGCACTGACTGATGATGATCTCCGGTGCGAAGGCCCGGACCACCGACGGCACGATCGCGTTGAAGGCGCGCAGCCAGCCGGCGTCGTCGGTGCTCGGCGGCAACGGCACGTTCACCGCGGTGCCCTCGGCGTTCGGCCCGCCCACCTCGTCGGCGAAGCCGGTGCCCGGGAACAGTGCGAGCGGGGTCTCGTGCAGGCTGACCGTGAGCACCCGCGGATCGTCGTAGAAGGCGGCCTGCACCCCGTCACCGTGATGCACGTCGACATCGAGGTACGCCACCCGCTGCGCGCCCTGCTCCAGCAGCCAGGCGATCGCCACGGCCGGATCGTTGTAGACGCAGAACCCGGCGGCGCGGGCCGGCATGGCGTGGTGCAGACCGCCGGAGATGTTGACCGCACGCCGGGCCGACCCGTGCCACACCGCCTGGACGGCCGCGAGAGTGGCGCCGCAGATCCGTGCCGACGACTCGTGCATGCCCTCGAATACCGGGTTGTCTGCGGTGTTGAGACCCCAGCCGGTGAAGAACGGGTCGATCGGCGCCAGCCGGACGGCGTCCAGATAGTCGGCCCGGTGCACCCTCGTGAGATCGGCGTCACTGGCCGGGCGCGGCGTGACCATCCGCACGTGCGGGCGGTCCAGAATCCCGAGCTCCCTGGCCAACGCCATGGTCAACTCCACCCGCACCGGGTTCAGCGGATGGTCGCCCATGTCGTACTCCAACAGCGCGCTGTCCCACACCACCGCTGTCGTCTCATCCGCCATGCCGCCATGCTGCCACGGCCGCCGTCCCCCGGCCGGGCACGTCGTGTCGGCAGCACACGAGTTTCGGCGTCGGGTAGGGTCTCTTGGCACTTGCTCGGGGCGGATGTCAACCCCCGGCCACGCGGTAATATCGCTGCTGGGAGGACCGCATCGTGAATGATCTCGTCGATACCACTGAGATGTATCTGAAGACCATCCTCGAGCTCGAGGAAGAGGGCATTCCGGCCCTCCGCGCCCGGATCGCCGAGCGCCTGCACCAGAGCGGTCCCACGGTCAGCCAGACCGTCGCGCGGATGGAGCGCGACGGCCTCCTCACCGTCGAGAACGACCGCCACCTCGTGCTCACCGAACTGGGCCGCAACACCGCGGTCGGCGTCATGCGCAAGCACCGTCTCGCCGAGCTGCTGCTCGTCAACGTCATCGGAATGCCCTACGAGGAGGCCCACGAAGAGGCCTGCCGCTGGGAGCACGTGATGAGCGACGCGGTGGAGAAGCGGGTCTACGAGCTGCTCAACAAGCCGACCCGCTCGCCGTACGGGAACCCGATCCCCGGGCTCGACCAGCTCGGCCGGCCGGACGACCCGTTCGAGGACTCGCTCAACTCCGGCGAGCGGAACCTGGCGTTCCCGGGGCTCAGCGGCGACGTGGTGGTCCGGCGGATCTGCGAGAGCGTGCAGACCAACGCGGACGTTCTGCGGCAGTTGCACGCGGCCGGCATCGACCCGGGCACGACGGTGACGGTGGCGCAGGAGCGCGACGGTGTCACCATCGACCGGTCCGGGGACAAGATCCGGCTGCCGCGTGAGGTGGCGTCCCGGGTGTTCGTCGCGGCGCGCTGAAGTTTCGTCTTTCAGCGGCTCCCGGGCTCAGCCGTTCGTGGTGCTCATCGCCTTGGCCATGCCGAGGAGCTTGGCGTTCATCGCCTTGACGTCGGCGGCCTTCGCACCCGGGGCGAACCGGAACCGCAGCGTCTGCAGCTGGTTCGCCTCGCTGAGCCAGCCGATCTCCACGGTCGGCCCGTGCCCGTCCGCGGCCTTGGAGTTCAACCGGTAGGCGGCCTTGCCCAGACCCTTGAGCTTGGTCGCCTTCGCCGGGGTGCGTTCGGCGGCGAACAGGGCAGCGTCCGCCTTCGTCGTCTCCACCACGGACAGTGACAGGTCGGGCCACGGGTCGCTCACGTTCTGCACCACACAGGTGGAGGTCTCGTCGACCTGGTCGGAGGCGGCCACGGAGAATCGCAGGCCGATCATCTCCTCGATGAAGTCCCAGTCCCACAGGATGCAGGCGCCGCCCGCCGACGCCGCCGGTGGCTCGACGATCTTCACCGGAGGCGGGGCTGCTGCGCTGCTGGACTCGGCGGGCTTGCTGCAGGCGGGCACGGCCAGCAACAGCAGCACGGCGGCGCCCGGCACGGCGAAACGCGTACGCAACTCGTCATCCTCCCCGGCTTCGGGGCACACCGTACTGGCCCGGCGCGCTGAGCGGAAGGGGTGGATCATGCCGCATTGCGTTACTGCGGGTGAAGAGGCTCGGCTCACCGGCCGTGCGTTTTGACGCCCGCTGACACCGGAAGGATGCTGTGTGCGGGCGATGATGCGCCGCCATCCATGCCTTCGACAGGGAGCCACCATGATCAATGACCGTCTCATCGACGCCGGGGACGTGCCGATCGCCGTCCGGGACTTCGGGGGTGACCAGCCGCCCCTGGTGCTGGTGCACGGGGCCGGTGGCAACCTCGCCCACATGACCACACTGGCCCGGGCGCTGCGCCCACGGCACCGGGTCATCACCCTGGACCTGCGCGGACACGGGCGGTCCGGTGAGGGCACGTGGACGTGGGACGCCGCGCTCGGCGACCTCGCCGCGGTCTGCGTCCAGCTCGACCTCGACCGGCCCGCGATCGTCGGCCACTCGCTCGGCGGCATGCTCGCCATCCTCTGGGGACAACGCCACCCCGAGGCGCCCGGCGTGATCAGCCTGGACGGCAACCCGCCGCCGACCCGGCCGCAACACCTGCCCGGCCTCGACCCGGAGAAGGCGGAGGCAGAGCTGGCCCGGCTGCACGCCGTCTTCGACACCATGGAGGCCGCGGCCGGCCGGGTGATCCCCGCCGAGCAGCTGCCCGACATGGTGGAACGGCAGCAGATGGCGGCCCGGGACATGGGCGCGAACGAGAAGGTGTGGATCGAGGGCTTCCGGCGCAACCTGGTCCACGAGAACGGCCAGACCTCGACCCGCCCGTCCGCCGCGACCACGACCCAGCTCCGGGCACTGATGAACGGGCTCGACCTGACCCCCGTCTACGCCGCTGTCTCCTGCCCGCAGCTCGTGGTGCTGCCCACCCGGAGCCTGCCCGAGCAGGAGCCGTTCGCCGAGCTGTACGAGGCGCACCGCCGCTACCTGGTCGAGCAGGCGAAGGCCGCGCCGGGTCTGCGGTACATGTCGCTGGCCGACGCCTCCCACGCCATGGTGATCGAACAGCCGGCGCTGCTCGCCTCCGTCATCACGGACTTCCTCACCGAGCAGCGGTAGGGCCGGCTGGACGGGCGCGCGCGTCTGCGCGTTCCTGGGCCGGGCGGGAGCCTGGCTCCAGCTGGGACGTCTCGGCCGGCAGCCGTACCTGATCCGCGACGTTCTACCTGCGTGGTTGCCGACTGGCCGGCTCGGGCCGTGGGCACGGGCCGGCTCGGAGGCGGGGAGTCGGAGGGCGCGGCCAGCCGAGTAGTGGTCGCTATTCGTACGGCGAGAGCGACGCCGTGACGGCGGCGACGGCGATCAGCGTGGCACCGAGGAACAGCGGCCAGAGGACGGCGCCGGTGTAGGCGCCGACGGCGCTGTCAGGGCGGTGACGGCGCCGGTGCAGGTTGCCGAGCAGGAGCACGGTGATCAGCCCGGTGCCGAAGAAGGCCCAGGCGACGGCGGCATTCCGGGCGAACCACATGGCGCCGAACGCGACCAGCCAGACCGCGAAGGACTGCACCAGGCCGAGCCGAACGCGGCCACCCGTCTCCTGCATCGGACCATCGTAGGCAATGATCGTCAGGCCCCCGCTCCGTGCCGACGTGCGGTGGACGTCGCTGAACCGGACCACCGCACGTGCCACGGCGACGCGCGACGTGAACACCTGCAAGCCGCACTGCGCGGCGGGCAACTACAAGCGCACCAAGGGTTCACGAAGGTGAAGCTGTCCGACTGCCGGCGGGTGTTCAGCCGGGTCACCGAGACCGAGGTCGAGTCCCAGCGGACCGTCGTGCGCCGGCTGCCGGTGTGGGCCAGGTCGAACTGCTGACAGCAACGAGCAACGAGAAGTCCCCCGGACGCTGCCGTCCGGGGGACTTTCGTTCGGTCATCTCACGAGCACTCAGCTGCAGCCGGAGGTCGAGCCGCAGCCCTCGCAGACGTAGCAGCTGCCGGCCCGCCGCATCTTGGTGCCGCAGGTGAAGCAGAGCGGCGCGTCCGCGGCGTGGCCGGTGACCTTCTCCAGCAGCTCCGTGGAGGAGCCAGCGGAGATCTGGACCGGCTTCGGCTCGACGACCGGTGCGGGCGCCTCGGCCGGGGCGGTGGCCGCACCGACCGGGGCGGAGACCGGCGCGGATGCGGCCATCGCGGTGAGGTCCGCGACGGCGGTGGCCTCGGCGGCCGCCTCGGCCTGCGCCTGGGCGGTGCGCTCCTTGGCGGTGAAGATGCCCAGCTCGGCACGGGTGTCGTAGTCGAGGAAGTCCAGCGCCAGGCGACGGAAGATGTAGTCCATCACCGACGCTGCCATCCGCACGTCCGGGTCGTCGGTCATGCCGGCCGGCTCGAAGCGCATGTTGGTGAACTTCGCGACGAACGTCTCCAGCGGGACGCCGTACTGCAGGCCGATCGAGATGGCCACCGAGAAGGCGTCCATCACGCCGGCCAGGGTGGAGCCCTGCTTCGACATCTTCAGGAAGACCTCGCCGAGGCCGTCGTCCGGGTAGGACGACGCGGTGAGGTAGCCCTCGGCGCCGCCGACCGAGAAGGACACCGTCTCCGACGGCCGCTTCTTCGGCAGGCGCTTGCGGACCGGGCGGTACTCGACGACCTTCTCGACGACCTTCTCGACAGCAGTCTCCGCCGGCGCCTCGACGGCGGTGGGCTTCTTCTTCGCCGCCGAGAGCGGCTGCCCCACCTTACAGTTGTCGCGGTAGATCGCCAGCGCCTTCAGGCCGAGCTTCCAGCCCTGGTAGTGGATCTCCTCGATCTCCTCGACGGTCGCCGTCTCGGGCATGTTGACCGTCTTGGAGATGGCGCCGGAGATGAACGGTTGCACGGCCGCCATCATCCGCACGTGGCCGATCGGCGCGATGGCCCGCTCGCCCATGGCGCAGTCGAAGACCGCGTAGTGCTCCGGCTTGAGGCCAGGGGCGTCGATCACGTTGCCGTGGTCGGCGATGTGCTCGACGATCGCCTCGACCTGCTCCTCGGGGTAGCCGAGGCTGCGCAGGGCGCGCGGCACCGTCTGGTTGACGATCTGCATGGAGCCGCCGCCGACCAGCTTCTTGAACTTGACCAGCGCCAGGTCGGGCTCGATGCCGGTGGTGTCGCAGTCCATCATCAGGCCGATGGTGCCGGTCGGGGCGAGCACCGACGCCTGGGCGTTGCGCCAGCCGCTCTTGGCGCCGATCTTGTTGCCGTTCTGCCACTGGCGGGTGGCCTCGCGGACGATCTCGGCAGCGACCGGGTTCTGGGGACGGATCTCGTCGTTCGCCGCGGCGTGCTTGCGCATGACGCGCTGGTGGGCCTCGGCGTTGCGGGCGTAACCCTCGTACGCCCCGACGACACCGGCCAGCTCGGCGGAGCGCCGGTACGCCGTACCGGTCATCAGCGAGGTGATCGCGGCGGCGACGCTGCGGCCGCCCTCCGAGTCGTACGGCAGGCCGGAGGCCATCAGCAGGGCGCCGATGTTCGCGTAGCCGATGCCGAGCTGACGGTACGCCCGGGTGGTGACACCGATCTTCTCGGTCGGGAAGTCGGCGAAGCAGATCGAGATGTCCATCGCGGTGATGATGAACTCGACGCTCTTGACGAACTTCTCCACCTCGAAGCCGCCGTCGGCCTTGAGGAACTTCATCAGGTTCAGCGACGCCAGGTTGCAGGACGAGTCGTCGAGCGACATGTACTCCGAGCACGGGTTGGACGCGGTGATCCGGCCGGTCTCGGGGTTGGTGTGCCAGTCGTTGATGGTGTCGTCGTACTGCAGGCCGGGGTCGGCGCACTCCCAGGCGGCCTTGGCGATGTCGCGGAACAGCTTCTTGGCGTCGATGGTCTCGATGACCTCGCCGTTGAGTCGGCCGCGCAGACCGAACTCGGTGCCTTCTTCGTAGGCACGCATGAACTCGTCGCTGACCCGCACCGAGTTGTTCGCGTTCTGGTACTGCACGGAGACGATGTCGGAGCCGCCGAGGTCCATGTCGAAGCCGGCGTCCCGCAGCGCGCGGATCTTGTCCTCCTCGCGCGCCTTGGTCTGCACGAACTCCTCGATGTCCGGGTGGTCCACATCGAGGATGACCATCTTCGCCGCGCGCCGGGTGGCGCCGCCGGACTTGATGGTGCCGGCGCTGGCATCGGCGCCGCGCATGAAGCTGACCGGGCCGCTCGCCGTCCCCCCGGAGGAGAGCAGTTCCTTGGACGACCGGATCCGGGACAGGTTCACACCCGAGCCGGAACCGCCCTTGAAGATGAGACCCTCCTCTTTGTACCAGTCGAGGATGGAGTCCATCGAGTCGTCGACGGAGAGGATGAAGCACGCGCTGACCTGCTGCGGCGACTTCGTCCCGACGTTGAACCAGACCGGCGAGTTGAAGCTGAACACCTGGTGCAGCAGCATGTAGGTGAGCTCGTGGTCGAACAGCTCGGCGTCCGCCGCGGTGGCGAAGTACCCGTAGTCCTCGCCCGCCTTGCGATAGGTCTGCACGACCCGGTCGATGAGCTGCTTGAGCGACCACTCGCGCTCCGGCGTGCCGACCGCACCCCGGAAGTACTTCGTGGTCACGATGTTCGCGGCGTTGACGCTCCAGAACGCCGGGTACTCCACGCCGCGCTGCTCGAAGTTGATCGAGCCGTCACGCCAGTTGGTCATGACGACGTCGCGGCGCTCCCACTCGACCTCGTCGTACGGGTGGACGCCCTCGGTCGTCCACACCCGCTCCACCCGCAGCCCCCCGGCCGCCGCGCTGGTCCCGCCGTTGGTGCGGCTGCGCTGGCGACCTGCTGTGATGCCGTCTCCGGCCATATGAACGTGCTCCCCCTCGTAGTACCACGGACAGGTGTAGCTGAATGTCGGCCCGCTCAGCCGTTGAGTTTCGGCGCGCGGCCGGCGGACCGCGGCGCGACGGCGTGTCGCGTCCCGGGTTCCCGGACGGTCGGCGCGTCGCGCAGTGCCGCGATCTCCTTCTCGAATTCGTCGAGAGAGTCGAACGACTTGTAGACACTGGCGAACCGGAGGTAGGCCACCTGATCCAGCTCACGCAACGGCGTGAGGATCGCCAGGCCCACCTCGTGACTGGGGATCTCGGCGGCGCCCCGGGCCCGGACGGTCTCCTCGACCCGCTGCGCGAGCAGCGCGATCGAGTCCTCGTCGACGGGCCGGCCCTGACAGGCCTTCCGGACGCCACTCATGATCTTCGTCCGGCTGAACGGCTCGGTGACGCCGCTGCGCTTGACGACGGCGAGGACCGCCTCCTCGACCGTCGTGAAGCGTTTGCCGCACTCGGGACACGCCCGCCGGCGACGAATCAGTTGACCGTCGTCGGCCTCACGTGAGTCGACCACGCGCGAATCGGCATGGCGACAGTACGGGCAACGCACCGCGACCCCTTCCGGACACCCTCTCGATGGAATCCGGACATGCAGAAGCGCAGCCCCGCAGAGGCGGAAACCGCCGCGGCGCTGTGGACGACATGTGGATAACCGGGGAGAGGAAACCCAACCTGTGGATGACTTACATCTTTGTAACCACTAGATGTTGGGGTAGACGCTATGCCCCGCCGGACGGCGACGCAAGCTCAGCGGCATGCCGACGCGCCGTATTTTGCACCTCACCACCAGGGGTGATGTCACGATCACTCGGAGCCGCCGGTTGTGCGACCCGACGCGCCGGAGGCCCGGCGGATTCGCCCCGGTCGCGGCGCGCGAGGGTGAAAACGCGGGCCTCAGCCCTGTGCCGCGGTGGTGAACAGGACCACACTCGCGAGCGCCGCCAGTGCGACGTAGAAGCCGAGCAGCACGGCCCGCCCCCGACGCGTGAGCCGCAACGGCGGTTCGGCGTGTCGCGCACCAGTGCTCACCATCTCGCCCTCCCTTATCGGACACCCGTTCGATAGAACGCCCGTACGACGGTCTATCAGAACGCAGGTACGAAAGTCGAGCACTGGAGAGCGACACGCCGGGAAAACCTCGTACAGATGTTTGAATATGTCGGACCTGCCTACTACGGTTTTCCGTCAAGAGGGGTCAGCCGGACAAACGCCATCCCCACGGCGCCAGTCCCGGCTCCGCGACGCACCACGTGCCGACAGGCACTGGCCGACAGGGAGGGCGGACGTGTCGACCGACGACCGGACTAGCCGGCAGCAACACCAGACCGGGCCTGAGGCATCCGGCGCCTCAGCGGCCCTGCGGCGCCGTTCACCCAGCCGTGCCCGTGGAGCCGACGCGCCGCAGCTGCGGTCGGTCACCCCGGTCGGCCACATGCCCGAGGCCGTCGCCTCGGACCTCACCGCCCGGCAGCGGCGGATCCTCGAGTTCATCCGTGACTGGGTGGAGCGTTACGGATACCCGCCCAGCGTGCGCGAGATCGGCGAGGCGGTCGGGCTGGTGTCCCCGTCCAGCGTGGCCTACCAGCTGAAGGCTCTGGAGACCAAGGGCTACCTGCGCCGCGACCCGAACCGGCCGCGCGCCGTGGACGTGCGCGTGCCCGGCGAGATGGTCGACGACGAGGCGCTGCGTGCCGCCCGGCCGCAGCCGGCGTACGTGCCTCTGGTCGGCCGGATCGCCGCCGGCGGACCGATCCTGGCCGAGCAGGCGGTGGAGGAGTTCTTCCCGCTGCCGCGCGAGCTGGTCGGCGAGGGCGAGGTCTTCATGCTGGAGGTCAAGGGCGACTCGATGATCGACGCCGCGATCTGCAACGGCGACTGGGTGGTGGTGCGCCAGCAGCCCACCGCCGAGGCCGGTGACATCGTGGCCGCGATGATCGACGGCGAGGCGACGGTGAAGAGTTACCGGCAGCGGGACGGGCACGTGTGGCTGATGCCGGCGAACCCGGCCTTCGACCCGATCCCCGGTGACGACGCGACGATCATGGGTCGCGTGGTGGCGGTGCTGCGGCGCGTGTGACGACGAGAGAGGCCGGTCCGCTCAGTGAGCGGACCGGCCTCTCTCGTCGACGGCTGTTACCGCCGGTAACCGTTCCGGTCGTCGAAACCGTCCTGCGGCGGACGGCCACCATAGGTGCCCGGAGGCCGCTTGCCCGGACCCTGCTGCGGGCCGCGCTGCTGCTGAGCCGGGCCGGGCCGGCCCTGACCGGGCTCCTGAGCGCCGTAGACACCGCCCCGGCCGGGCTGCTGCTGAGGCCCACGCGCCGGCGGCTGCGGGGCCCGGACCGGGGCCTGCGGGGGTCGCTGACCCTGCGGGGGGCGCTGACCCTGCTGAGGCCCACGCGGCGGCTGCTGCTGCGGGCCACGAGCAGGCTGACCCTGCGGAGCGCGGGCCGGCTGACCCTGCGGGCCACGAGGCGGCTGACCCTGCGGAGCGCGGGCCGGCTGACCCTGCGGGCCACGAGCGGGCTGACCCTGCGGCGGGCGGGGCGGCTGACCTTGGGGCCCACGAGCGGGTTGGCCCTGCGGGCCACGAGGCGGCTGACCCTGCGGAGCGCGGGCCGGCTGGCCCTGCGGCGGGCGAGGCTGCTGGCCCTGCGGCGGGCGGGGCTGCTGGCCCTGCGGTGGGCGGGGCGGCTGCTGGCCACCACGGGCATACTGCGGGGCGCCGCCGCCGTACACGCCGTTGGGACGCTGCGGGCCCCCGGCCGCCGGACCCGGCTGGGCGCCGTAGACCGGCCCGCCCCCGGGACGCCCGCCACCGTAAGCGCCAGCCCGCGGCGGAACGCCGCCGACGCCGATCAGCTCGGTCTCCGGATCGCCGGACTTGAGACCGCCGCCGACCGGCGCGTCGTCCTCGTCGAGGGCGGCCGCCTGCGGCGACTTGCGGAACCGCAGGATGCCGAAGACACCGACCGCCACCAGGATCAGGCCGAACCCGCCGACGCCGGCCACCGCGTAGGTGACGTTGTCGACCGACAGGTACCACGGGTCGCCGGCCTGGTCGGCCCCCGACTTCTCGGAGATCTTCGCGACCGTGGTGGCGGGTGTGTACTGCCGGATGTTGTTGGCGGTCTCGCGATCACCGTTCATGTCGGAGACCGTCAGGAACGTCTTGCCGTCGGGGCTGTAGGAGATCGCCTCGCCGAACGGCTCGTTGGGCAGCCCGGTGGTGCGCGGCTCCTTCTTCAGCGCGCCCAGCACGTCGCCGTCGGTGACGTCCCACTCCAGCGCGTCGGTGTAGGTGCGCAGCACCACCTTGCCGCCACCGGAGGCGACCGCGCCGCCGGTGATGGTCTTGTTGCCGATCCGGGCGACCGGGTTGCCGACCGTCTCGGTAGCGTTGATCTGCAGGTCCATGACCCGCTTCATCGGGACGCCGTCGGCGTTCTTCGCCTTGAGCGGGCCGGTCGGCTGATAGACGCCCGCGTTCGCGCCGATCTCCTTGGTCACGATCAGCGGGGTGCCGTCACCGTTGAGCAGGAGCGCCTCGGCGTCGTGGGCGTCGCCGTTCGGATAACTCAGACGGTAGAGCACCGGCTTCTTGTTGCCGTTGGCCGGCATGCTCCACAGCGCGACGGTCGGGCGGGGCTCCGCACCGGAGCGGATCCCCCCGTCACCGATGTCGGCGATCCACAGCGTGTCGCCGTCCGCGGAGAGGACCAGATCCTCCGGGTCCTTGGGGCCGTCACCGCTGAACTCCTGCACGTTCTCGACCGCGCACTGGTTGTCCAGGAAGAAGATCTTCTTCTTGGCCTCGTTCTCGGTGCCGTCGTTGACGGCGACGTAGCCGTTCTTCGTCGCCACCAGACCGGAGATCTCGTCGAGCCGCTCGTCGACGACCTTGCAGAGCTTCTTGCCGGGCGTCGCCTTCGCGCTGACCGTGGCAGCGGGAGTCGGGTCCTCGGCGGACGCGCCGGAGGAACCGATCATCACCATGCCGAGACCCACGATGATCGGGAACACGAGACGCCGCATCCGACCAGTGTCGCATGCGGCGTCCCGTACCGGTATCACGTGTGGATCAACCTGGGGTGGAGCGCTCGCCGAAGTCCGTTATGACACTTGAATCAGCAGCGGAACTCGTCGAGTTCGGCCGCGAGCCGCTCGTCCACCCGTACGCGCAGCTCGGTGCCGTCGTCCAGATGACGCGACTGGAGCACCTGACCGGACCGGTGCACCCTGGCCACCAGGTCACCCCGGTCGTACGGCACCAGGACGGTCAGGTCGACGGCGGGGCGGGGCAGCCGGTCGGCGATGGCCTTGTGCAGCTCGGCGATGCCCAGTCCGGAGCGCGCCGAGACGAAGACGGCATCCGGCCAGGTCCGCTTGAGCCGCAGCAGCGTCTCCTCGTCGGCCGCGTCGACCTTGTTGACCACGAGCAGCTCGGGAATCCGGTCGGCGCCGACCTCGCCCAGCACCTCGCGCACCGCGCTGACCTGACCCTCCGGGTCCGGGTGGCCACCGTCGACGACGTGCACCACCAGGTCGGCCTGGGCCACCTCCTCCAGCGTGGAGCGGAACGCCTCCACGATCTGGTGCGGCAGGTGCCGGACGAAACCGACCGTGTCGGAGAGCGTGAACTCGCGCCCGTCCTCCGCGGCGGTCCGCCGGGTGGTCGGGTCCAGGGTGGCGAACAGCGCGTTCTCCACCAGGACACCGGCCTGGGTCAGACGGTTGAGCAGGCTGGACTTGCCCGCGTTGGTGTAACCGGCGATGGCCACGGCGGGGATGCCGCTGGCTGTCCGGCGGGAGCGCTTCGTCTCCCGTACCGTCCGCATGGCCTTGATCTCGCGCCGCAGTTTCGAGATGCGCGTGTTGATCCGCCGCCGGTCGGTCTCGAGCTTTGTCTCACCGGGACCACGGGTCCCGACG
The DNA here is from genome assembly GCF_056134165.1 of Actinoplanes sp. 13. Lineage (NCBI taxonomy): Bacteria > Bacillati > Actinomycetota > Actinomycetes > Micromonosporales > Micromonosporaceae > Actinoplanes > Actinoplanes sp. 13. Next base: position 375,407 of record NZ_JBVYOQ010000001.1, read on the forward strand.
CCACCGCCGCCCGAACCGCCCGCGCCGCCGCCCTGACGGGACAGCGACTCACCCCAGCCGCGCAGACGCGGCAGAAGGTATTGCAGCTGGGCGAGCTCGACCTGCGCCTTGCCCTCCCGGCTCTTCGCGTGCTGGGCGAAGATGTCGAGGATGAGGGCGGTCCGGTCGACCACCTTCACCTTGACCTGCTGCTCCAGGTTGCGCAGCTGCGACGGGGAGAGCTCGCCGTCGCAGATGACGGTGTCGGCCCCGGTGGAGACGACCACGTCACGCAGCTCATCGACCTTGCCCCGGCCGATGAAGGTGGCCGCGTCCGGCTGCTTACGCCGCTGGATCAGGCCCTCCAGGACCTGCGAACCCGCGGTCTCGGCCAGGGCGGCCAGCTCGGTCAGTGAGTTCTCCGCGGCGTCGACACCGCCCTCGGTCCAGACACCGACCAGCACGACCCGCTCGAGTCGCAGCTGCCGGTATTCGACCTCGGTGATGTCGGTGAGCTCGGTGGAGAGACCGGCCACCCGCCTGAGCGAGTGCCGCTCCTCGAGCTCGAGCTCGCCGGTTGTCAGCTCCGGCTCGTCAAGGACGGGCGTCTGGTAGGTGTTTCGCAAAAGTGACCTCCTCCGCCCCAGCGTGGCACGTCCCGCCGGGCGGCGCATCTACATAACCGTGGACGACTCATGAGTAACCACCGCGACGGAATCGACTATTCCCCAAGAGCGACAATGCGGGTACTCACCCACCAACGTCGGAGGGAACACCGTGGTGACCACCCGCCTGCCGAGCGCAGGATTCTCGATCACGATCCGTATCGCCGTTACCGCGGACGCCTCGTCCATCGGCCGCCTCACCACCTGTGTCGGCGAGGCCGGGGCCATCGTGACGGCCCTGGACGTGGTCGACTCCGATTCCACCCGCGTCCTGGTCGACCTGACCTGTGACACCGCCGACGCCGCGCACGCCGACCAGGTGGTCAAGCAGCTCGAGGAACAGGACGGGGTGGACGTCCGCAAGGTCTCCGACCGGACCTTCCTGCTGCACCTGGGCGGCAAGATCGAGGTGTCGTCGAAGGTCGCGCTCCGCAACCGGGACGAACTGTCCCGGGCGTACACGCCGGGAGTTGCCCGGGTCTGCATGGCGATCGCGGAGAACCCGGCGGACGCCCGCCGCCTCACCATCAAGCGGAACACGGTCGCGGTGGTCAGCGACGGCTCGGCGGTGCTCGGGCTGGGCAACATCGGCCCGGCCGCGGCGATGCCGGTGATGGAGGGCAAGGCCGCGCTGTTCAAGCGGTTCGGCGGGGTGGACGCCTGGCCCGTGGTGCTGGACACCCAGGACACCGACGAGATCGTCAACATCGTCCGGGCGATCGCGCCGGCGTACGGCGGGATCAACCTGGAGGACATCGCGGCGCCGCGGTGTTTCGAGATCGAGACCCGCCTGCGGGAGCTGCTCGACATCCCGGTCTTCCACGACGACCAGCACGGCACCGCCATCTGCGTGCTGGCGGCGCTGACCAACGCGCTGCGGGTGGTGGGCAAGCGGATGCAGGACGTCCGGGTGGTGGTCTCCGGCGCGGGGGCGGCCGGCACGGCGATCATGAAGCTGCTGCTGCGCCAGGGCGTGGGCGACATCATCGCGTACGACCGGAAGGGCGCCCTGCACCGTGGGATGCCGGACATGTCGGAGAGCTGGCAGTGGCTCGCCGAGCACACCAACCGGGACAACTACTCCGGTGACCTGCCCGGCGCCATCGCCGGCGCCGACGTCTTCATCGGGGTCAGCGCGCCGAACCTGCTCACCGGCGACGACATCGCCCGGATGGCGGACAGGTCGATCGTGTTCGCGCTGGCCAACCCGGACCCGGAGGTGGACCCGCGGGAGGCCCGCCGGCACGCCGCCGTGGTCGCCACCGGCCGGTCCGACCAGCCCAACCAGATCAACAACGTGCTGGCCTTCCCCGGCGTGTTCCGCGGCATGCTGGACGTCAGCGCCGAGGAGTTCACCGAGGAGATGGCGCTCGCCGCGGCCCGGGCCATCGCGGACGTGGTGGGCGAGGAGAAGCTCAACCCCACGGTGATCATCCCGAGCGTGTTCGACCCGCGGGTCACGCCGGCCGTGGCCGCCGCCATCCGCGCGGTGGTCAAGGGCGTGCCGGCGCCGGCCAACCCGGCCGCCGTGCCGGAGTCGGAGCTGGAGCAGGCCCCGGAAGAGGTGTTCTAGAGCGCGGACCGGGACCAGCCGGCCAGTTCACCGACCCGGTCGGTGATCAGGCCGGCCACCCCGGCGTCGACCAGCGGGCGCCACATCGCCATGTCGTTCGTCGTCCACGGCATCACCCCGACTCCGGCCGCCGCCAGACCGGCCATCGTCTGCGGATCGTCCAGCACGTCGGCGAACGGCGGGTTGCAGTACGTCACGCCGAGCTCGCGGCACAGCTCGACGGTCTCCGCGTCGAACCGGAACAGCAGCAGCCCGCGCCGCACCTCCGGCACCACCGACCGGGCCTTGCGCAACACGTCGGTGTCGAAGCTCTGCACCACCGACCGGTCCAGCAGGTCGCGCTCGGTGAGCTCGGCCATCACCGCCTTGACCTCATCCAGCGTGGCCGGGGGCTTGATCTCGACGAGCAGCTCGGGCTCGGTGGGCGCGAGCAGGTCCAGCGTCTCGGCCAGCGTCGGCACCCGCAGACCGGCGAAACCGGGATCGAACCAGGAGCCCGCGTCCAGCGCCGCCACCTGGTCGTGGCTCAGGTCCCAGACCTGGCCGCTGCCCGAGGTGGTGCGGTCGACGGTCCGGTCGTGGATCACCACCGGCACGCCGTCGGCGGTCACCCGGACGTCGAACTCGACGAACGTGGCGCCGGCCCGGACCGCGGCGGTGAAGGCGGGCAGCGTGTTCTCCGGCGTGACCGTGCAGTAGCCGCGATGCGCGACGCGGTGCAGCATCAGAGCCGCACCTCACCGTCGGCGACCAGCACCGCCGGCCCTTCCAGCCACCAGCCGTCGCCGTCGTGCCGCACGATCAGGCGGCCCCCGGGCACGTCCACGGCGATCGAGCCGGTCTCCCGGCCCACGTCACGCAGTGCCACCGCACCGACCGCCAGCGCGCCGGTGCCGCAGGAGAGCGTCTCGCCGGAGCCGCGCTCGTGCACCCGCATCCGGACGTGCCCGTCCACCCCGTCGACCGGCTCGGCCGACTCGACGAACTCGACGTTCACCCCGTGCGGGAAGACGGCGGCGTCGAACGCCGGCTCGCGGGTCAGGTCCAGCCCGGTCAGCGCGAGACCGTCGTGCAGCCCGCAGACGAGGTGCGGGTTCCCGCAGTCCACGGCAACGCCGGGAATGGTCAGGCCACCGACGGTTGCGGTGCTTCCCGCGTACAACCGGGGGGTGGTCATCCGCACGCTGATCGTCGTCGCGCCGACCACCGCGACCATGATCCCGGCTCGCGTGGCCACCGGCAGGCCCGCCGGGCCCGGCGTGGCCAGCGCGCGCTCCAGCAGGAAGCGGGTGAAGACGCGCACGCCGTTGCCGCACATCTCGGCGAGCGACCCGTCGCTGTTCCAGTAGTCCATGAACCACTCGGCCTCGCCCGCCTGGCCCGCCGCCTCCGGGTGTTTGGCGCTGCGCACCACCCGGAGCACCCCGTCGCCGCCGATCCCCCGGCGCCGGTCGCAGAGCGCCGCGACGAGCTCGGGCGTCAGCTCCAGCTCGCCGTCGAAGTCGGGGAGGATGACGAAGTCGTTGCCGGTTCCGTGGCCCTTGGTGAAAAACACGACACCATCATTCCGCAAGGCGCAAGGCGTCCGCCACGAGCGTCGGTGCGGCGCCGTCCAGCCAGGTGATCGCCGGATCGCGCCGGAACCACGACCGCTGCCGCCGGACGAAACGCCGGGTGCCGCGAACCGTGTCGTCCTTGGCCCCGTCCTCGGTGAGCGTGCCGTCGATCTGGGCGAGCGCCTGCTGATAGCCCAGCGCGCGCGACGCGGTCCGGCCCTCCCGGATGCCGTCCAGGCCGCGCACCTCGTCGACCAGGCCGGCCGCCCACATCAGGTCCACCCGGCGGGCGATCCGCTGGTCCAGGTCGGCGGTGTCCCGGTCGACGCCGATCTGCAGCGCGTCGTAGACCGGCTCGGGATCGGGCAGGCTGGCGGTGAACGGCCGCCCGGTCAGCTCGATCACTTCGAGGGCGCGGACGATCCGGCGGCCGTTGGACGGCAGGATCTTCGCGGCCGCCGCCGGATCCTTTTCCGCCAGATCGGCATGAAGTTCGTTCACGCCGCGAGTCTCCAACTCGGCTTCCAGCCGGGCCCGCACCTCCGGATCGGTGCCCGGGAACTCGAAGTCCTCCAGCACCGCCCGGATGTAGAGCCCCGAGCCGCCCACGAGCAACGGCACCCGCCCCCGCCCGAGGATCTCGTCGACGGCCGCCCGGGCCAGCCGCTGATATTCCGCGACGGCCGCGGTCACCCGCACATCCCAGATGTCGAGCAGATGGTGCGGAACGCCGGCCCGCTCCTCGACGGTCAGCTTCGCGGTGCCGATGTCCATCCCGCGGTACAGCTGCATCGAGTCCGCATTGACCACCTCACCACCGAGTTCCCGGGCGAGAGCGATGCTCAGGGCCGACTTCCCGGCCGCTGTCGGGCCGACGACGGTGACCACGCGATGCTCTGTCCGGTACGGCACCGGCCAACCGTAGGACACCGTTGTGTCACGGTCGTCGGTGGGAGCTTTCCCCTAACCGGGTTGGACCTGTGACAATGCGCGAGAAAGAATGCCGGTGGGAAGGTTGGCATTCGAGGCTGCGCTATGGCGGTGGCTCCGGGTCCGGTGGGACCGGTGACGCCGGGAAGAACGAGGATGAGCTGATGAACGACTGGACGGCCTTCGGGCGCGTGGATGCCGACGGCACCGTGTACGTGAAGACCGCCGAGGGCGACCGCGTGGTCGGCTCCTGGCAGGCGGGCACCCCGGAAGAGGGACTCGCTCACTTCGCCCGGCGATTCGACGACCTGGTCACCGAGGTCGACCTCGTCGAGGCCCGGCTCAAGTCCGGCGCGGCCGACGCCGCCCACTCGCTGAGCAGCGTCAAGCGACTGCGCACCCAGCTCGACGAGGCGCACGTGGTCGGCGACATCGACGGTCTCGCCGCCCGGCTGGAGCGGCTCGCCACCCTCGCCGAGGAGAAGGCCGGCGAGGCCCGCGCGGCCCGCGAGGTCGCCCGGACCGAGGCGGTCGCCCGCAAGACCGCGCTGGTCGAGGAGGCGGAGAAGATCGCCGCCGAGGCCACCGGCTGGAAGACGGCCGGCGACCGGCTCAAGGAGATCCTCGACGAGTGGAAGACCATCCGCGGCGTCGACAAGAAGACCGACGGTGAGCTGTGGAAGCGGTTCGCCGCTGCCCGCGACGGCTTCACCCGCCGCCGCGGCGCCCACTTCGCCACCCTCGACGGTCAGCGCAAGCAGGCCCAGGGCGCGAAGGAAGAGCTGGTCAAGGAGGCCGAGGCGCTCTCCGACTCGACCGACTGGGCGGCCACCGCCAACCGGCTCAAGGACCTGATGACCGAGTGGAAGGCGGCGCCGCGCGCCGCCAAGGAGGCCGAGCAGCGCCTCTGGGAACGCTTCCGGGCCGCGCAGGACGCCTTCTTCACCCGCCGCAGCGAGGTCTTCTCCGCCCGCGACGCCGAATATCAGGGAAACCTGGAGAAGAAGCAGGCCATCCTGGCCGAGCTGGAAGCCCTCGACGTCGACGCCGACCCGCGCGCCGCACAGAACAAGCTGCGCGACGCGCAGGCCGCCTGGCACGACGCCGGCCGGGTGCCGCGCGAGTCGTCCGCCTCGCTGGACCGTCGCTGGCGGGCCGCCGAGGAGCGCATCCGGGTCGCGATGGACTCGGCGTGGCGCAAGACCAGCCCGCAGGACAACCCGCTGCTGCGCCAGATGCGGGAGCAGGTCGCCGAGGCCGAGGAGAAGCTGGCCCGCGCGCAGGCCGCCGGTGACGCCCGGCGGATCAAGGAGGCGGAGCAGGCGCTCGCCTCCAAGCGTCAGTTCCTCTCGCTCGCCGAGCAGGCCAGCTGACGATCGGGCTCCCCCCGGTGTGTGAAGTTGAGGTTCGATGCGAACCCGAACTTCACACACCGGTCTCAGGGCAGGCCGGCTAGTTCGGTGTTGTCGGCGTTGCCGCCGGTGCAGACGACGGCGATCCGGCGTCCGGCGAAGAGATCGGGGCGGGACAGCACACCGGCCAGGGCGGCGGCGCCGGCGGCTTCGGCCTGGGTGTGGGCGGCGGTGGCCAGCAGGCGCCGCGCCTCGGTGATCTGATCGTCGGTGACCAGCAGGAAGTCGGCGAGCCGGTCACGCATGATGCTTTGCGGCAGCGCGAAGCCGCGCCCGGTGGCCAGCCCGGCCGCGGCGGTGCGGTTGGGTCGTTCGACGAGCTCGCCGGCGCGCCAGGAGTCGTGCGCCGCGGGTGAGGCCGCGGACTGCACGCCGATCACCGCACAGTCCGGGGCCAGCTCCGCGGCGACCAGGCACGCGGCGGCGGCGCCGGTCCCGCTGCCGACCGGGACGACGACGGCGTCCAGGTCCGGCCGGGCCTCCAGGATCTCCAGGTGGACAGTCCCGACCCCGGCCAGCAGCTCGGGAGTGTCACCGGGGCTGATCAGGCGGGCGCCGGTCTCGGCGGCGTACCGCCGGGCGTAGTGCTCGGCGGCCTCCAGCGAGTTGCCGGTGCGGACCGCCCGGGCGCCCCAGGACTCGACCGCCTCGGCCTTCGCGGGCGGCGTGGCGGCGGGCATGGCGACCGTGCACTTCACGTCGAAGACGTGCCCGGCATAGGCCAGCGACTGCGCGTGGTTGCCGGTGGACCAGGTGACCGTGCCCCGCGCACGCTCGGCCGGCGTCATCCCGGCCAGCAGGGTGAGGCCGCCGCGCACCTTGAAGGCGCCGACCGGCTGGGTGTTCTCGTGCTTGATCAGAACCGGCGTGCCGGCGGCCCGGTCCACCAGCGGGTAGGACCACATCGGGGTGGGCGGCAGATGGCTCCGCAGAAGCTCGCGGGCGGCGCGGATGTCGTCGAAGCTCAGTTCCATGCCGTCGATGCTGGCGCGCAGGGCATGCATAGGTCCAATGTCATTCCGCTCAGAAACCCATAGATGCGGTTGATACGTTGGCCCCATGCTCGACGTCAACCGCCTCACCGTGCTGGTCGCGGTCGCCCGGCACGGAACGGTGACCGCGGCGGCGCAGGCGCTGCATTACGCCCAGCCGTCGGTGAGTCACCACCTGGCCCGGCTGGAGGCCGAGACCGGCACCCGCCTGCTCCAGCGGGCGGGGCGGGGCGTCCGGCTCACCGAGGCCGGGCGGCTGCTCGCCGAGCGGGCCGAGGAGATCCTGGGCCGGCTCGCGGCGGTGGAGACGGAACTGGCCGAGCTGAACGGGTTGCGCAGCGGCCGGGTGCGGCTGGCGGCGTTCCCGTCGGCGCTGGGCACGTTCGTGCCGGTGGCGGCGGCCGGCTTCGCGACCGCGCATCCGGGTGTCGACCTGCGCTTCACCGAGGCCGAGCCGCCGGAGGCGCTGCGCCTGCTGCGCAACGGCGAGGTCGAGGTGGCCGTGATCTTCGACCACGTGCGCGAGGCGGCGAGCGACGACGAGCCGGGAATGCGGGCTGCGGCGGGCGCTGCCGGGCCTGGCGGGCGGGCTTCGGCGGGCGTGGGCGGGTCCGGGGTGCGGGTGGAGGCGCTCTGGGATGAGCCGGCGCATCTGGTGGCGCCGGTGGGGTGGGACGGGGAGCGGCTCGCGGATTTCCGGGATCGGCCGTGGATCGGCGGGTGTGAGCGGTGCCGTGCGCGGTTGGTGAGCGCGTGTGCGGCGGAGGGGTTCACGCCGGACATCCGGTTCACCACGGACGACTACGTGGCGGTGCAGGCACTGGTGGCCGCAGGGATGGGAGTGACGACCCTTCCGGCGCTGGCGCTGGCCGCCCATCGGCATCCGCGGGTGCGGGTGGTGGCGCTGCCGGGACCGGGCAGGCGCATCTCGACGGCCGTGCTGGGAGATCCGCCCGATCCGCCGGGGACGGCCGCCCTGCTCGATCAGCTCCGTACCGCCGCCGGCACGGTGCAGACCTGAGTGTGGTGATTTCGGGTGAGCTACGCGCCCGAAATCACCACGCAGGAAAACCCGCTACCGGGGGTGGCGGCACCCGGTTGGAGAGCCGCGTGGCCGGCCGGGGGCAGAGGGCTGGGCGGCCGGCGGCGGGTCTTCGGCGGGGTCAGAGGGCGCGGCCGGCGGCGGGTCTCCGGCGAGGGTCAGAGGGCGCGGCCGGCGGCGGGTCTTCGGCGGGTCAGAGGGCGCAGCCCTCGGTGGGTGGGAGGGGGGCGGGGACGCCGAGGGTGGGCAGGCCGAGCGACACGCCCTTGAGCTTGGGCGTGCGGCCGGCCTCGAAGGCGTCGCCGGCCCGGGTGCGGCGGTGGCTCAGCGGGTCGCCGTCGGCGTTGAGGTGGTGCGGGGCGGCGTAGGTGACGACCGTCTCGATGATGTCGCCGGGCCGCGGGGTGAGGCCGCCGGTGGCGAAGTGCACCAGGCGGCCGTCGCGGGCCCGGCCGGAGAGGCGGCCGGTGCGCTCGTCCTTGCGCCCCTCACCGACCGCGACCAGCACCTCGACCTTCTCGCCGACGAGCTTCCTGTTCTCCGCCCAGGTGATCTCCTCGAGCGTGGCGATCAGCCGGTTGTAGCGGTCCTGCACGACGGCTTTGGGGATCTGGTCGGGCATGGTGGCGGCGGGGGTGCCGGGACGGATCGAGTACTGGAAGGTGAACGCGCTGGAGAAGCGCGCCCGGCGGACCACCTCGAGGGTCTGCTCGAAGTCCTCCTCGGTCTCGCCGGGGAAGCCGACGATGATGTCGGTGGTGATTGCGGCGTCCGGCATGGCGGCGCGCACCTTCTCGATGATGCCGAGGTATTTCTCCTGCCGGTAACTGCGGCGCATGGCCTTGAGCACGCGGTCGGAGCCGGACTGCAGCGGCATGTGCAGCGAGTGGCAGACGTTCGGCGTCTCGGCCATCGCGGCGATCACGTCGTCGGTGAAGTCCTTCGGGTGCGGGCTGGTGAACCGGACGCGTTCCAGGCCTTCCACCTCGCCGGTGGCGCGCAGCAGCTTGCCGAAGGCGAGACGGTCGCCGAACTCGACGCCGTAGGAGTTGACGTTCTGGCCGAGCAGGGTCACCTCGAGGACGCCCTCGGCGACCAGGGCACGCACCTCGGCGAGGATGTCGCCGGGCCGGCGGTCCTTCTCCTTGCCGCGCAGCGACGGGACGATGCAGAACGTGCAGGTGTTGTTGCAGCCGACCGAGATCGACACCCAGCCGGCGTACGTGGACTCGCGCTTGGTGGGCAGCGTCGACGGGAAGACCTCGAGCGACTCGAGGATCTCGACCTGCGCCTCCTCGTTGTGCCGGGCCCGTTCGAGCATGGCCGGCAGGGAGCCGATGTTGTGGGTGCCGAAGACGACGTCCACCCAGGGCGCCTTCTTGACGATCTCGCCCTTGTCCTTCTGCGCGAGACAGCCGCCGACGGCGATCTGCATGCCCGGGTTCTTCAGCTTCGTCGGGCGCAGGTGGCCGAGGTTGCCGTAGAGGCGGTTGTCGGCGTTCTCGCGTACCGCGCAGGTGTTGAAGACGACCACGTCCGCCGCGTCCGCATCAGCGGCGCGCACGTAGCCGGCGTCCTCCATCAGGCCGGAGATCCGCTCGCTGTCGTGCACGTTCATCTGGCAGCCGTAGGTGCGCACGTCATAGGTGCGCGGGGCGCCCTGCAATTCGGTAGTCATGGCAATTGACCAGGGTACTGCTTAGGCGGCGGCGGGCCGCTCCGGCGTACGGCCACAGTTGCAGGGGCGCAGCACACGCCGTTCCGTCCCGTCGTCCGTCTCCCGCTCGTCGACGTGCACCGGCTGCAACGTCCCGTCGGGCTCGGCCAGGACGTACCGCGTCGGGTCGAGCGTGTCGTCGGGCAGCAGGACCGCGGCATGCAGCCGGACCGCGACGGCGCTGGCGATGGTCGTCTCGGCGACACCGGACGGTGCGAGGTAGACGTCCACGACTGTCGGGAAGTCGCCACCGACGTGATAGACGTCGCACAGCAGAGCGTCACTGCCCGGAACCAGATCGTGCACCGGCTGCTCCAGCGCGCCGGCCAGTGCGCCCCGGATCAGGTCGGGCTCGATCCGCGCGGCCACACTCCAGTTCCACAGGCCGTCCGCCGCCATACCCATCATGGTGTCCACCCCATCCCGCCGGCACCTGCTGTGTTACCGCTCCGTGACCATTCTCGACACGATCCGATACGGAGCGCCCCATAGGGTGTGTCCATTCGAGTGAACCGACAACGAGTGGATGGACCAGGGGTGACAGAGGCTCTCATCGTCCTCGACAACGTCAACAAGTGGTTCGGGCCCTTGCACGTGCTGCAGGACGTGGATCTGTCTGTTGCGCGCGGCGAGGTCGTGGTCGTGATCGGACCCTCCGGGTCCGGCAAATCCACGCTGTGCCGCGCCATCAACCGGCTGGAGCCGATCGATTCCGGCACCATCACCTTCGACGGGCAGCCGCTGCCCGCGGAGGGGCGTGCCCTCGCCCGTCTGCGCAGCGAGGTCGGCATGGTCTTCCAGTCCTTCAACCTGTTCGCGCACAAGACCATCGTGCAGAACGTGATGCTGGGACCGGTCAAGGTGCGCAAGGAGAAGCCCGCCGCGGTCCGTGAGCGCGCCATGTCGCTGCTGGAGCGGGTCGGCATCGCCAACCAGGCCGACAAGTACCCGGCCCAGCTCTCCGGCGGTCAGCAGCAGCGCGTCGCGATCGCCCGGGCGCTCGCCATGCAGCCCAAGGCGCTGCTGTTCGACGAGCCGACCAGCGCCCTCGACCCGGAGATGGTCGGCGAGGTGCTGGACGTGATGACGGCGCTGGCGTCCGAGGGCATGACGATGGTGGTCGTCACCCACGAGATGGGCTTCGCCCGGCACGCCGCGAACCGCGTCGTCTTCATGGCAGACGGACAACTGGTCGAGGAGGCCCCGCCGGCCGAGTTCTTCGCGAATCCGCAGACGGACCGGGCCAAGGACTTCCTGTCCAAAATCTTGACGCACTGACCGTTGTGCTTTCTGTCACTTACAAGAGGAGATTGAGCATGCGTATGAAGCGGGTAACCGCGATCGCCGCCACCGCGGCGTTCGCCTTCGCCCTGGCCGCCTGTGGCGAGGAGGGCGCGCCCACCCCCAGCGGCGACGGCGGCAGCGCCGCGGCCCCCGCCTCGGACACCTGCCAGCCGTCCGGTGCGACCTTCACCGCGGACACCGCGGCCGCGGTCACCGGCAGCCCGACCTTTGACAAGATCAAGTCGGCCGGCAAGGTCGTCGTCGGCGTGAAGTTCGACCAGCCGAACCTGGGCTACAAGGACACCTCCGGCACCCGGTGCGGCTTCGACGTCGAGATCGCGCAGTACCTCGCGTCCAAGGTCGGCGTCGACCCGGCGAAGATCGAGTACAAGGAGATCCCGTCCGCCAACCGGGAGACCGCGATCAAGGGTGGTGAGATCGACTACTACGTCGGCACCTACTCGATCACGGACAAGCGCAAGGCCGACGTCTCGTTCGCCGGGCCGTACTTCGTGGCCGGCCAGGACCTGCTGGTCCGCAAGGACGAGTCGGCGATCACCGGCAAGGACACGCTGAAGGGCAAGAAGGTCTGCTCGGCCACCGGCTCCACGCCGATCCAGCGGGTCCGTGACGAGGCTCTGACCGAGCCGGAGAACATCGTCGAGTTCAAGACCTACTCCGAGTGCGTCTCGCAGCTGCTCGACAGCAAGGTCGACGCGGTCACCACCGACGACGCCATCCTCAAGGGGTACGCGGCACAGAGCCCGGACGACATGAAGGTCGTCGGCGCGCCGTTCAGCGAGGAGAAGTACGGCATCGGCCTGCCGAAGGACGACAAGGCGTTCCGCGACTACATCAACGACGCGCTGGAGGCCTCGTTCACCGACGGCACCTGGCAGAAGATCTACGACGGCACGCTGGGCAAGTCCGGTTCGCCGGCCAGCCCGCCCACCCTCGAGCGCTACTGATTCACGCCGCGCCGGCCGGCGTCGGGTGGTTCGCCACCCGACGCCGGCCGGCGACTTGAAGGACGGGGCATGACGGATTTCTTCCGGGTACTGACCGACAACTGGAGCCTCTACCTCGAAGGCTTCGGCAACACGGTCAAGCTGTTTCTGATCGCGGCTGTGGGCAGCCTGCTGCTGGGCACCCTGCTCGGTGCGTTCCGGGTCTCACCGATCCCCGCGCTGCGGTGGTTCGGCGCCGCCTACGTCAACATCGTGCGCAACACGCCGCTGACGCTCGTGTTCGCGTTCCTGGTGTTCGCGGTGCCCAAGCTCCAGGTCAACCTGGAGTACTTCACCGCGGCCTTCACCGCGCTCACGGTCTACACCGCGGCGTTCGTCTGCGAGGTCATCCGGTCCGGCATCAACACGGTCTCCGCCGGACAGGCCGAGGCGGCCCGGGCCATCGGGATGACGTTCGACCAGGTGCTCGGCCAGGTGGTCCTGCCGCAGGCGCTGCGGGCCATGGTGCCGCCGCTGATGAGCGTCATGATCGCCATGCTGAAGAACACCACGATCGCTGCCGGCTTCTCGGTGCTGGAGGCGGGCGCGATCCCGGCGTACATGTCCGAGCGTGGTGAGCCGCAGATCGCCGTACTGCTCTGGATCGTCGTCGGCTTCCTGATTCTGATCGCGCCGCTGGTGGTGCTGCAGCGGTCCCTCGAACGCAAGATGGCGGTGGCGCGATGAGCGCGGTCCTGTACGACCTGCCCGGCCCGCGCGGACGGCGCCGCAACGCGATCATCGGCGCGGTCGCCACACTGGCGATCGTCGGCCTGATCGTCTTCGTGATCTACCGGTTCTGGAAGACCGGCCAGTTCGAGGCCCGCCGGTGGGACCAGTTCAAGTTCAAAGCCGTTCAGATGGAAATCGTGAACGGCGTCGTCGCCACGCTCAAGGCAGCCGGCATCGCGTCGGTGCTCGCGCTGCTGTTCGGCGCGGTCTTCGCGGCCGGGCGGCTCAGCGACCGCGCGTTGCTGCGGGTTCCGTCGACCTGGATGGTCGAGCTGTTCCGGGCCATCCCACTGCTCATCCTGATCTTCTTCGCCTACTACGCGCGACTGCAGTACGGCTGGTCGTTCGACATCATGTGGGCGCTGATCATCGGCCTGACGCTGTACAACGGGTCGGTGCTCGCAGAGATCTTCCGGGCCGGCATCAACGCGGTCGCCAAAGGGCAGTCCGAGGCGGCGTACGCGATCGGCATGCGCAAGAGCCAGGTGATGCGCCTGATCCTGCTGCCGCAGGCGTTCCGGACGATGCTGCCGGCAATCGTCAGCCAGCTCGTGGTGCTGCTCAAGGACACCGCGCTGGGCTTCATCATCACGTACCCCGAGTTGCTGACCGCCGGTAAGACGATCGGTGGGCGGCTGGCGTTCGGGTTGCCCTACGTGCCGGCGTACCTGGTGATCGGCGCGATCTACATCGCGATGTGCGGGGCGCTGTCGGTCTTCGCCTGGTGGCTGCAGCGGCGGCTGATGCGGATGCCGAAGGCCAAGGCGGCGGCGCCGGTGGCCCTCACGGACGCCACGCGCCAGATCTGACGCCTCACCGGGCCAGCTCCGTGACACGGGACTCGCGAACGACCGTGACGCGGATCTGGCCCGGGTAGGTCAGCTCCTCCTCGATCTGCTTGGCCACATCCCGGGCCAGCACCGCGGCGCCGATGTCGTCGATGTCGTCCGGGCGGACCATCACCCGGATCTCCCGGCCGGCCTGCATCGCGAAAACCTTCTCGACGCCGGACTTGCCGCCGGCGATCTCCTCGATCCGCTCCAGGCGCTTGACGTACGCCTCCAGGCTCTCCCGCCGGGCGCCCGGGCGGCCCCCGGAACAGGCGTCGGCCGCCTGCGTGAGAACAGCCTCGATGGTCTGCGGCGGCACCTCGTTGTGGTGGGCCTCGATCGCGTGGACGACGTCCTCGTGCTCGCCGTACTTGCGCGCCAGATCCGCGCCGATCAGCGCGTGACTGCCCTCCACCTCGTGGGTCAGCGCCTTGCCGATGTCGTGCAGGAACGCGGCCCGCTTCATCGTCGGCACGTCCAGGCCCAGTTCGGCGGCCATGATGCCGGCGATGTGCGCGGTCTCCACCAGATGCTTCAGCACGTTCTGGCCGTAACTGGTGCGGTACCGCAGCCGGCCCAGCAGCTTCACCAGCTCCGGGTGGATGTTCGTGAGCCCGACGTCGACCAGCGCCTCCTCGGCGGCCCGGTCGCACAGGCGCTCCACCTCGTTCTTGGCGCTGTCGAAGACCTCCTCGATGCGGTGCGGGTGGATCCGGCCGTCCAGCACCAGTTTCTCCAGCGTCAGGCGGCCGACCTCCCGGCGTACCGGATCGAAGCAGGAGAGCAGCACCGCCTCCGGGGTGTCGTCGATGATCAGGTTGACGCCGGTGGTCGACTCGAAGGCCCGGATGTTGCGGCCCTCCCGGCCGATGATCCGGCCCTTCATCTCATCGCTGGGCAGATGCAGGACGCTGACCACACTCTCCGCGGTCTGCTCACTGGCGATCCGCTGGATCGCGTCGACCACGATGTGCCGGGCCCGGGTGTCCGCGGTGCTCTTCGCCTCGGTCTCGATGTCCCGGATCAGGATGGCGGCCTCCCGCTTCGCCTGCCCCTCGATCGCCTCGATCAGCTCGGTACGGGCGGTGTCCGCGGTCAACCCGGCGATCCGCTCCAACTCCCGGCGGCGGGTCTCCTCCGCCTTGGTGAGCTCCGCCTCCCGCTTCGCCACGAGCGCCTCGCGGGAGGCCAGGTCGGTCTCCAGGGTGGCCAGCCGGCGCTCCCGCTCGACCAGGCGCTCCACCTCCTCGGCGTGCAGCCGCTCCCGCTCGTCGATCCGGGCGGCGCGGCGCTCCACCTCCGCGGCCTGCTCCTTCACCGTGGCGTTGAGCAGGGCGATCTCCCGCTCCCCGGACCGGCGGGCGGCGGCACGCACCTGCTCGGCGTCGGTCTCGGCCTGCCGGTGGGCGTGCTCCAGGATGGTGTCGGCCTCGCTGTGCGCGGTCTCCAGGACACGACGGGCCTCGGCCCGGGCGGCGTTCGCCTCCGCCTTCGCGGCGGCGGTCTCAGCGCGTACCGAAGCGGCTTTCGCATTGGCGTCGGCGACCTTGGCCTGGGCGTCCCCGACCGCCTGGTCCTGGCGCACCTGGGCGTCCTGCCGCACCGCCTGCAGATTGCGCACGGCTCGCACGCCGAAGAAGATCCCGGCTATCACCGACGCGGCGAGCACGATCGTCGCAACCACGAGCACCCAGGCCAGGGGGGTCATCTCGCCGCGTCTCCCTTCGCCGCCGGCGCGATGTGCACGCGCGCGGCCTCTCTGCGGGATGCCCGACCAAGGCAGATGACCGCAGGCGGCGGTGAACCCCGGGCTCACACGCTCCGCCTTCGACGTTCGGATCCCTTCCGGGCTCCGGGGCGATCTCCGAGATCCGTGGTGGCCGGCTTCTTCGCCGTGGCTTGCCGGCCGTGGTTACGTGAACCTCTGAGACCTGGTTACGTGAACCTGGCTGGTCGGTCGCGTCAACCTCGATCTTCGGCCTCGGCCTCGGCCACCTCGGTGTCGAGCTTCGGCTTCGGCCTTCGACTTCGGCTTTCGGCTTCGGCCTTGGGCTTCGGCTGCCTCGGCTTCGAGCTTTTGGTACGTCGGTCTGGGGCCACGAGAGCCGGTGGCTTCGTGGACCCGGGCCTCCGTGACCGCAGACTGATCGGCCGTTGCTCCTCGGAGCCGGTGCTGCCGGCTGTCAGATTCACCGATACGAAGGACTCTTCGCGGCTTGCCGTGGTCGCGGCCCCTGGCCTGGTGGCCGGGTCGCGGCCTTGATGCGGCCGGGTCGCGGCTGACCGATCGCCGGTCGAGTCACTCTTAGTGGCTTATCTGTCGAGGATGATCTGCCGTCTCCAGCCTGCGAGCCAGCCGATCGTTGCTCGGATCGGAGTGTGTGGAGTTGTGGGGTCAACCGCCGTTATGTCGCGCCACCTGCCGCGCGGTCAGCGGCCGATGGAGGCTTCACGAGGCCGGTTGGCGGCCAAGTGATGCCGTAATGTGATGCGATCTATGTTGTGCCTGTTGCATGCGATGGTCGAACAAACCTTGTGTAACGCGAGGCTAGGTCGCAAGCACCGGTTCGGTCAAGGACTCATGATTCGGCAGCGGATAGGACGTAGGGCACAGACATGCTTACGCCCAGCTCACGATCCCGCCGGGATATTTCCGACGTACCGTGCGATCACGCCTGGAGCAGACAGAGCCCGCACCCGGCCGAGAGTCTCGCCCTCCATTATCCCCGGACACGCCACCGGAAGCGCTGGGCAACACGGAGCGTGACAGTGGAGCGGGCCGGTTGTCGCGTTCGCGGGAACGCAACGGGGACCCACCCCGAACGGATGCAAGAGGAAAGATCCTCACATCGGGACTATATCGGTGAGACGGGTCAGGAACGTCACCAATGCCACGCCTCGCCGGATGCGGCCGGGAAAAGCCGGTCGAAGCCGAGGGTTGGGCACCGCGGCTCCGGTCGGCGTGGGGTCGCCCGATGACCGGCCCAGTCGTCGGGCCGGGCGCTCACCGGCCCAGTCGTCAGGCCGGGACTCACCTGACCCTCGGGCCGGGACTCACCTGGCCGTCGGGCCGGGACTCACCTGGCCGTCAGGCCGGGACTCACCTGGCCGTCAGGCCGGCGGATCGACGGCCTGGTCTGCCAGGGCGTCGGCGTCGATGGCGTCGGCGAACTCGGCTTCTTCGGCGTCGCGGTCGGCCATCGCGTCCTTGACGGCCCGGATGGCGACGCCGGCGGAATAGCCCTTGCGGGCGAGCATGGCCACGAGCCGGCGGAAGACCGCTTCGGGCGTGCCGTGGGCCGACCGCAGCTTGCGATCCACCAGGGCGCGCGCCGCGGCGGCCTCGGACTCGTCGTCGAGCACATCCAGCGCCTCACCCGCGGTCTCCGCGTCCACGCCGCGCTGGCGCAGCTCGTTGGCGAGCGCCCGGCGAGCCAGGCCGCGCCCATGATGCCGGCTGGAGACCCAGGCCCGGGCGAACGCCGCGTCGTCGATGATGCCGACCTCGTCGTAACGGTCGAGGACCTCGGCGATCACCTCTTCGGAGATCTCCTTGCGGGCCAGCACCTTGGCCAGCTCGGCACGGGTCCGCGGGCGGACGGCGAGCTGCCGGAGGCAGATCTCCCGCGCCCGCTCGGGCTCGCTCTGCGGCGGTTTCGCCGGCTTGCGCTCGGCCGATTCACCGAAGAGGTCGTCCGTGCCCGGTGGCGTGGTGCCGTCCGGCGAGCGCCGTGAGCCGGCTGCCCGCCGGCGTCGCCCCGCACCACCCTGGTAAGCCCCCGAGTCGCCGTCAGCGACCTCGAAGCCGTCAGCGGTCCCGGAGCCGCCAGCAGTCTCGGAGCCGCCAGCGCCGGCCCGGGGCGGGATGGCATCCCATCCTCGCCCGGACCTGGCGCCACGTCGTCCGGCCATCACGGATTACCGGGATCAGAAGTCGACCGGCGGGAGCTCGGGGCCGCCCGCGGCGTCCCCGGTGGTCTGCCCCACACCGAGCTTCTCCAGGATCTTCTTCTCGATCTCGGCGGCCACGTCGGGGTTCTCCTTGAGGAACTCCCGCGCCTTCTCCTTGCCCTGGCCCAGCTGGTCGCCGTCATACGTGTACCAAGCGCCGGACTTGCGGATGATGCTCTGCTCGACGCCGACATCGATGAGCGAACCCTCGCGGGAGATGCCCTTGCCGTACATGATGTCGAACTCGGCCTGCTTGAACGGCGCGGCCACCTTGTTCTTCACGACCTTGACCCGGGTCCGGTTGCCGACCACGTCGGTGCCGTCCTTCAGGCTCTCGATGCGGCGCACGTCGAGCCGCACGGACGCGTAGAACTTGAGCGCGCGGCCACCGGTCGTCGTCTCGGGCGAGCCGAACATGACACCGATCTTCTCGCGGAGCTGGTTGATGAAGATCGCCGTCGTCCCGGAGTTGCTCAGGATGCCGGTGATCTTCCGCAGGGCCTGGCTCATCAGCCGGGCCTGGAGACCCACGTGGCTGTCACCCATCTCGCCCTCGATCTCGGCGCGCGGGACCAGCGCGGCGACCGAGTCGATGACGATGATGTCGAGTGCGCCGGAGCGGATCAGCATGTCCGCGATCTCGAGCGCCTGCTCGCCGGTGTCCGGCTGGGAGATGAGCAGGGCATCCGTGTCGACGCCCAGGGCCCGCGCGTAATCCGGGTCGAGCGCGTGCTCGGCGTCGATGAACGCCGCGATGCCGCCGGCCTTCTGCGCGTTGGCCACCGCGTGCAGCGCGACCGTGGTCTTACCGCTCGACTCCGGCCCGTAGATCTCGATGACCCGGCCCCGCGGCAGACCGCCGACCCCGAGCGCCACGTCGAGGGCGATGGAGCTGGTCGGGATGACAGCGGTCTGCACGACCGGCCGCTCCCCGAGCCTCATCACCGAGCCCTTGCCGAACTGCTTGTCGATCTGTGCCAGCGCCAGCTCGAGCGCCTTTTCCCGGTCCGGTCCTGCTGCCATTGCCGCCACCCCTGTATTCGACTTCGCGTTCTTCGTCGAAGAGCTCTTGTTCATCACGGCCGACACGGTATGCGGTGGGTATGACAAAAATCTTCCACCCCACCGCCAGGCTGTGGATGCCAAGCCGCTATGGACAATAGCCGAACACCTGTACGACGATCGAACGACACGCCGAACGGGTGTACGAAAGCAGCTCAGCGTAGTCGAGCGGGCACTCGATCGGGGTAACTGGAGACCACAGCGCGCCAGATGGTAGCCGTTTCGATACCCTGCGCAATTGCCTGGTCTATGGTCCGTCCCCCGAGATCCGAAAAAGCATGATCCGCCGCCATGCTGCGGGCGTAGGCCCGCCCGAAACTCTGCTCGAGACGTCCCCAGAAATCTGTCAACCGCACCGTTCGAGCGTACCCAGATCTGGTCGGGCCACTCAGGACAGCGCCGTGGCGGCCACCTTGAGATCGTCGACCAGGCCCTGGTATGCCGCGTCACGGTCGTCCGCCCGCAGCACCGCCGACGGATGGATCGTGGCCAGTGCCTGGATCTCGGTCAGCGGGAAGTCCTCCGGATGCTGAGCCGACGCCGGCCAGGGCATCAGCTGCCCGCGCGACTTGGTCACCCGGAACGCGGGCCCCAGCAGCGCGCGCCCCGCGGTCGCCCCGAGGATGACCACCAGCTCGGGCTTCAGCAGCGAGAACTCCGAGACCAGCCAGGGCCGGCAGGCGGTGATGTGCGCCGGCCCGGGGTTCTGGTGGATGCGCCGCTTGCCGCGCAACTCGAACCGGAAGTGCTTGACCGCGTTGGTGATGTAGAGATCGGCGGGGTCGATGCCGGCAGCGTCGACGGCCTCGCGCAGCAGCCGGCCGGCCGGGCCTACGAAAGGCAGACCGCGCTGGTCCTCGACGTCGCCCGGCTGCTCGCCGACGAACACGACCTTCGCGTCCGGCGCCCCGCGGCCGAAGACGGTCTGGGTGGCGTCCTGGTAGAGCTCACAGCCCTGGCAGCCGGCCGCCGCGGACTTCAGCTCGTCGATGCTCTGAGAGCGCGGCGGAACCCAGCGCTCGGCGCCGACCGGCGCATCGGTGCGTGGCATTCCTCCGTTCTACCCGTACCGGCGGGCGGCATGCCGACCGGCCCGACCCGGTCGGGTGACGGCATCGATCGCGGGCCATCGGCCTCGGGGCCGGACGAGCCCGCCACCGAGCCGCCGGGCGCCGGGGCGCCGGGGCGCCGGGGCGCCGGGATCGGGGGCGCCGGGATCGGGGGCGCCGGGATCGGGGGCGCCGGGATCGGGGGCGCCGGGATCGGGGGCGCCGGGATCAGCGGATCGGCGAGATGGGGGCGGCGGCACCGACGGCGGCGGCGACGGCCCGGGCCAGGTCCGGGATGTCGGTGGGGTCGAGCGAGCTGACCGTGACCCGGATTCCCGGACCGGAGCGGAGCCGGAACGGTGCGCCGGGAGCGACCGCATAACCGGCGTCGCGCAGCGCAGCGACGGCACGTGTCTCGTCGGGCACCGGGACCCAGACATTGATGCCGCTGTCACCGAGCGCGGGAATCCCGGCGGCGCGCAGCGCGTCGCGGAGGCCGCGACGGCGTTCCGCGTATGCCCGGGCGGCGCCGGCCACCCGCGCCGTGACCGCGGGGTCCTGCCAGAGGTGCAGAAGGAGCCGCTGGAGTGTGGTGGAGACCCAGCCCATGCCGATCCGCATCCGCCCCACCACCCGGGCGATCGTCGTCTCGTCGCCGGCCAGCACCGCGATCCGCAGGTCCGGACCGAACGGTTTCGAGGCCGAGCGGACGAAGGCCCACGACCCGGTCACCGGCCCGACGCAGTGCGGCGCCTGCTCGGCCAGCTCGGCGGCGTGATCGTCCTCGATGACCACGACGTCGGAGCGACCGGTGAGCACCTCGCGGAGCCGGGCGGCGCGCTGCTCGCTCACCGCCGCGCCGGTCGGGTTCTGGGCGCGGACGGTGATGACCACGGCGCGGGCGCCGGCCTGCAGGGCGGTGTCGAGTGCCTCGGGGTCGGGACCCTCCGCGTCGACGGCGACCGGCACCGGGCGCAGGCCCAGAGCCGCGATCAGGTCGATCAGGTTGGCCCAGCAGGGATCCTCGACCGCGATCGTGTCGCCCGGGCGCAGGTGCGCGTTCAGCACCCGCTCGATCGAGTCGAGGGCGCCGGCGGTCACTGCGATCGCGGCGTCCTCGACCGGGATGCCCTCCGCCAGGAGCCGGGGACGGGCGGCGTCGATCAGCTCCGGCATGGTGACGGCAGACGCGTACCCCTGAGGTTGCCCGGACTTCGCGGCGACGGCCGAGAGTGCCGCACCCAGCGAGGGCAGCAGCAGGATGTCCGGCTCGCCGGCCGAGAGGTCGCGCAGGCCCTCCGGAACCGGCGGATGCAGCAGCGAGCGCGGGACGGCCACCGCGGGCCGCTCCCTGACCCGGGTGCCCCGGCGACCCTCGGTCTCGATCACCCCCCGTTGTCGCAGCTCCTGATAGGCCTTCGCGACCGTGGCGGGGCTCACATGCAGGGCGCTCGCGAGAACTCGCACCGAGGGCAGCGCCGCCCCGGACCGCCAGTCACCCCGCACGATGCCGGTCTCGATGCTGGCGGAAATCTCGGCGGCGGTCTCTCCATCGACCTGATACTGTGCTGGCACAGCAACGATTATGTACTAGTACAGTCATCACCGCAAGCAGATGGCACCGCAAGCAGATGGCACCGCAAGCAGATGGCACCGCAAGCAGATGGCACCGCAAGCAGATGGCACCGCAAGCAGTTCACCGTCCGAGAAGATCGCCAGTGGGAGGCTCCGATGACCGACCTCTATCCCCCGACCGAGCGGACCACAGCGACCCGCACCCGCAGTCGCATGCACTACGAGCGCGAGACCGCCCACGCCATCCTCGACGAGGCGTGGGACTGCGCGGTCGGATTCGTCGTCGACGGCGAGCCCAGGGTGCTGCCCAACCTGCACGTCCGCGTCGACGACACGCTCTATCTGCACGCGTCGACCGGCGGGCGGCTGGGCCTGCAGGCCCGGGGCGACGGCGTGCCGGTCTGCGTGACCGTCACTCGGCTGGACGGCTTGGTGTACGCGCGATCCCAGTTCAACCACAGCGCCAACTACCGCTCCGTGGTCGTGCTCGGCGTGGCCCGGCCGGTGACCGACGAGGCCGAGAAGCGACGGGTGCTGACCGCGCTGTCCGACAAGATCGGCGAAGGCCGGGCCGCCGACAGCCGGCCGCCCAACCGGCAGGAGCTGGCTCAGACGGCCGTGCTGGCGCTGCCGCTCGTCGAGGTCTCGGTCCGGGTCCGCGCCGGCGGGGTGGGTGACGACCCGGAGGACCTCGGTCTGCCGCACTGGGCAGGCGTGCTGCCGTTGCGTCAGGTGGCCGGGCCCCCGCAGACCGACCCGGGCGTGCGGGTGGCTCCGCCGCGCTATCTGCCCGGGCACCCGTCGCAGTGGCAGACGCCGGTGGTGCTCGAGGGGCGCCACGTGCGGCTGGAACCGCTGACGCCGGGACACGTCGAGGGCCTGTTCGAGGCGCTCGACGACGAGGAGGTCTGGCAGCACCTGCCGACGCCCCGTCCGCGCACCCCCGAGGAGCTCGCCGAGACCATCGAGGACGTGCTGCGTGGTCAGTGGCTCGGCCACCGGTCCGGGTGGGCGCAGGTGGACCCGGCCACCGGCACGGTGATCGGGATGACGACGTACCACGACATCGACACGAACTTCCGGTCCCTCGGGATCGGGCACACCATGGTCGGCCGCAAGTGGTGGCGGACCGGCGTCAACACCGAGGCCAAGCTGATGCTGCTGGAGCGGGCGTTCGACGTGCTCGGCGCGGAGCGCGTCTTCTGGTACACGGACGTTCGCAACGAGCGCTCCCAGCGGGCCATCGCGCGCCTGGGTGCCGGCCGGGACGGGGTCATCCGGCGTCAGCGGCCGCGGCCTGACGGCACCTGGCGTGACACCGTACTGTTCGCCATGACGGCGGAGGAGTGGCCGGCGGCCGCGCGGCGCCTGCGGGATCGGCTGGCGGCCGGATGAGCCCGCTCCGCACTCGATCCACGAGGGAGGACCAGTGCTGGGAATAACCGACTTCTGGGCGTACGTCCTCGGCGTGATCGCCATCATCCTGCTGCCGGGGCCCAACTCGATCTACGTGCTGTCGGTCGGGGCGCGGCGCGGTGTGCGGGCGGGTTACCAGGCGGTGTGCGGCGTGTTCATCGGCGACGCGGTGCTCATGATCCTGTCGGCGACCGGGGTGGCCTCGTTGCTGGGCGCCTATCCCCCGCTCTTCCTGATGCTGAAGTACGCGGGAGCGGCCTACCTCGGGTGGGTGGGTGTCAACATCATCCGCAACAGCTGGAAACGCTGGCGCAACCGGGCGGAAGCGGCCGCGGCGGTCGACGCCGCGGAGCTCGCCGAGCTGCAGAACCCGTTCCGGCGGGCCGCTGTGATCAGCCTGCTCAACCCCAAGGCGATCCTGTTCTTCGTGTCGTTCTTCATCCAGTTCGTGGAGCCCGGCTATCCGTACCCGGCGTTGTCGTTCCTGGTGCTCGGCGCGGTGGTGCAGTTCTTCAGCCTGCTCTACCTGTCCGCGCTGATCTTCGGCGGGCGGTTCCTGGCCGGCCAGTTCCGGGAGCGTCGGCGGCTGGCGGCGGGCGCCACGGCGGGGGTGGGTGCGCTGTTCGTCGGCTTCGGCATCAAGCTGGCCACGGCGAGCGCCGGCTAGACAGCGGGCAGCGGGGTTTGGGCAGCGGGCAGCAGGTCGATCACGGTCGGCGGGTCAGCCGCGATCGGCGTCGGCGGTTGCGCGGCGGCTGGCGTAAAAGGTGCTGCGGACCATCTGGATCTTGCTGAGGTCGTCGTTCCAGGTGTTGTCGGGGGTGGCCCAGCCCAGGACGTAAGCCTTGCCGTTGACGGTGAACCAGCGGATGCCGGCGCGTCGCGGGCTGCCGTCCTCGCCCTGATAGCGGTAATCCCAGTCGGCCGCCTTGTGGAGCAGCGGCACGGCCGTGATACCGATCAGCGTGTAACCGGTAGGTCCGCCCTCCCGCTGGAGACGGAGGTTCTCGGCCTGGCAGGCACGCAACGGATCCAGATCAGGGTCGCGGCCCACATCCAGGGTCAGGACCACGGGCCTCCGGGGGTCGCGGAAGCAGTATGTCCTGCCGATCCGCTGGTACGTCCAACCGTCCGGCACCGCGATGTGGAAACCGGAGCCGTCGTTGAAGTACGACCAGCCGGCGTGCAGGTTCCAGCCGTTGACACCGCGGGCGGCATTCCTCCTCGGGGTGGTCCTGGCGTCTGCCGGTGGCGGGTCGTCGCAGGCCGCCGGGGAGGTCCCGACCGAGTTCCTGACGATGGTCGTCGGCAGTGCGCCCCGGGCCGGGGACCGCTCGGGTGCCGGTTCCGAGCGGGGAGCCGCAGAGGCCGGCCGGCCGGGGACGCCCACGGAGGACGGCTGGGTGGAAGCGCCGGCGGACGGCGGCTGGGTGGGAGCGCCGCCGGGAGGCGGCTGGGCGGGAGCGCCGCCGGGAAGCAATGGGCCCGGTGTGGAGTGGGAGGCGACGGCTGCGGGTGGGAGCACGACATGGGGACGGGGTCCGCTGTTCTGGGCCAGGTATCCCGCTGCCACGCTTCCGCCGACCAGGATCAGCAGCAGGCCGGCGACGGCGGCGCGGCGAGCTCGGGTACGGGTACGGGTGCGGGCCTGAGCCGCGCCTGGTCCGCGTGGTGGGCGGTCCTTGGCGGGGCTCAGGACCTGGCCGGTCAGGACGATTCGGTGCGGGGACACCACGGGCACGAGCGCTTGCCCGGCTTGGTGCAGAGGTGTCGTCACTTCCTCGTCGGGGCCCGGTGCCGGCCCGGGATTCGGCAATGCGGCCGGGGCTTCCAACGGGTCGGTGTCCGGCTCCGCCTCGACGGCGGGGTATTCGAAGATCGCGTCGTCCGTCGGCTTGGACGGCTCCTCCGAGACCTCCGGAGCCGCGCCGGCGGTGGACCCGCTCGGTTCCTGCGGGGTGACGTGCTCCTGGCCATCCGGCGTGATGTGCTCCCGGTCTTCCGGGGCGGGGTGCTCCCGGTCTTCCGGGGCGGGGTGCTCCCAGGGCGCGTCCGTCGCCGGCGTGCGCGG
This sequence comes from Actinoplanes sp. 13, assembly GCF_056134165.1. Lineage (NCBI taxonomy): Bacteria > Bacillati > Actinomycetota > Actinomycetes > Micromonosporales > Micromonosporaceae > Actinoplanes > Actinoplanes sp. 13. The sequence continues at coordinate 400,250 of NZ_JBVYOQ010000001.1, forward strand.
CTCCGTGCGCGGCTCTTCGGGGCGGTGCCGCGCGGTGCGCTGGCCGGGGACCAGCGGGATCTCCCGGTGGTCCACGCTGATGATCAGGCGCAACCGGTGCTCGGCCTCGGCCGCGGTCAGGCGGTCGGCGGGGCGGTGGCGCAGGAGTCCTTCGAGAACCGGGCCCAGCGGCCCGGCGCGGACCGGTGGATCCGGCGGATCGGTGGCCAGGGCGGCGAGGGTGGCCATGGCGGAGTCGCGGGCGTACGGCGAGCGGCCCTCGACGGCGGCGTAGACGGTCGCGCCCAGGGACCAGAGGTCCGATTCGACAGTGGAGGCGCCGTCGCGGGCGCGTTCCGGTGAGACGTACTGCGGGGAGCCGACGATCAGGCCGGGTGCGGTGATCGTGCCGTCGTCGAGGAAGGTGGCCAGGCCGAAGTCGGTGAGGACGACCCGGCCGTCGGTGCCGATCAGCACGTTGTGCGGCTTCACGTCCCGGTGCAGGACCGCGGCGCGGTGGGCGGCATCCAGCGCGTCGAGCACGGCGAGCCCGATCCGGGCGGCGCCGGCCGGATCGTAGGGGCCTTCTTCCTGAAGGACCTGGTGCAGCGAGCGGGACGGGATGTACTCCATCACGATCCAGGACTGGCCGTCGTGCCGGACGACGTCGTAGATCCGGACCACGTTCGGATGGTTCAGCCGGGCTGCGCTGCGGGCTTCACGCAGGGTGCGGTCGCGGAGCCGATCCTTCTCCGCGTCGGTCATCCAGTCGGGCGGGACGATCTCCTTGATCGCGACGTCGCGATCGAGCATCTGGTCGCGGGCCAGCCAGACCCGTCCCATCCCCCCGGCGCCGACCGGCTCCAGGAGACGGTACCGATCGGCGACGAGCATCTGCCTGACCGCCATCGGCACCGCCCATCATGTCGGTATCAGGATAATCAGCGCAGACCGCCCACGGAACGACGATCACCCGGTCGCCGCGTGCAGTCGGGACGGACACGAGGAACGCTTCGATCGGTCGTACGCCCGCAGGCACCTGGATCGACCCGGCAACCGGCGGAAGTGGGGCAGCCGGCCCGCGCCGCCGGTTTTTTGTCAGACCCCCGGGGCAGGATGAACGGCATGCGAGAGGTGCTCGAGAAGTTCGGCCCCGCCACCCGGGAGTGGTTCACGGCTGCCTTCGCCGCGCCCACCGCTGCCCAGGCCGGCGCGTGGCAGGCGATCGGCGCCGGGCGCCATGCGCTCGTCGTCGCGCCGACCGGTTCCGGCAAGACGCTGGCCGCGTTCCTCTGGTCGCTCGACAAGCTGGCCCGGGAGCCGGTGCCCGAGCAGGTCCGGCAGCGATGCCGGGTGCTCTACGTCAGCCCGCTGAAAGCGCTGGCGGTGGATGTCGAGCGCAACCTGCGGGCGCCACTGACCGGCATCCGGCAGGCGGCCGGCCGGCTCGGGCTGCCGCCGCCGGAGATCACCGTCGGCATGCGGACCGGGGATACCCCGGCGGACGAGCGGCGCAACTTCGCCCGCACCCCGCCGGACATTCTGATCACCACGCCGGAGTCGCTGTTCCTGCTGCTCACTTCCGCGGCAAGGGATTCGCTGCGCGGCGTCGAGACAGTGATCATCGATGAGGTGCACGCGGTCGCTGCCACCAAGCGCGGCGCGCATCTGGCGCTGTCGCTGGAGCGGCTGGACGCGCTGCTGGAGCGGCCGGCGCAGCGGGTCGGGCTGTCCGCGACGGTCCGGCCGATCGACGAGACGGCGCGGTTCCTCGGCGGCGCGCAGCCGGTCGAGATCGTGCAGCCGAAGAGCGCCAAGACGATCGAGGTCGCCGTCGAGGTCCCGGTGGAGGACATGACCCGGCTCGACGAGGCGCCCGAGCCGGACGGCGACGACCCGGGCGGCGGGCGGCACACACCGTCGATCTGGCCGGCCGTCGAGGAGCGGGTTCTCGACCTCATCGAGGCGCACCGGTCGACGATCGTCTTCACCAACTCGCGGCGCAGCTCCGAGCGGCTCTGCGCCCGGCTGAACGAGCTGGCCGTCGAGCGGACCGAACAGCAGTCCGAGCAGCAGGCCGGGCAGCCGGCCGGGCAGCCGGCCGGGCTCGTGCCGGCGTCCGTGCGGATGCCCGCCGAGGTCATGGCACAGGCCGGCGGGACGCGCGGGGCCCCGCCGCTCGTCGCCCGGGCTCATCACGGCAGCGTCTCCCGCGAGGAGCGCAAGCAGATCGAGGAGGCGCTCAAGTCCGGCCTGCTCCCGGCCGTTGTCGCGACCTCCAGCCTGGAGCTCGGCATCGACATGGGCGCGGTCGACCTGGTGGTGCAGATCGAGGCGCCGCCGTCGGTGGCGGCCGGCCTGCAGCGCATCGGCCGGGCCGGGCACCAGGTGGGTGCCGTCTCGCGCGGCGTGGTCTTCCCGAAGCACCGTGGTGACCTGCTTTCCTGCGCCGTCGTGGCGGAGCGGATGGGCGAGGGCGCCATCGAGGAGCTGCACTACCCGCGCAACCCGCTCGATGTGCTGGCCCAGCAGATCGTCGCGATGGTGGCGCTGGACGCGTGGCAGGTCGACGAGCTCGCCGCGCTGGTGCGGCGGGCCGCGCCGTTCGGCGAGCTGCCCGACTCGGCGCTGCACGCGGTGCTGGACATGCTGTCCGGGCGTTACCCCTCGACCGCCTTCGCGGAGCTGCGGCCCCGGCTGGTCTGGGACCGCGGGACCGACCAGCTGACCGGCCGGCCGGGCGCCCAGCGCCTGGCGGTGACCAGCGGCGGGACCATTCCGGACCGCGGGACCTTCGGGGTCTTCCTGGCCGGTTCGGAACGGGCTTCGCGGGTGGGCGAGCTCGACGAGGAGATGGTGTACGAGTCTCGCGTCGGCGACGTCTTCCTGCTCGGCTCCACGTCCTGGCGCATCGAGGACATCACCCCGGACCGGGTGCTGGTCTCCCCCGCCCCGGGGGCGCCGGCCCGGATGCCGTTCTGGAAAGGCGACTCCCCCGGCCGGCCGATCGAGCTGGGGCGGGCCATCGGCGCCCGGCTGCGCGCGCTCACCCGGGCCGGCGACGAGAAGGCCACCGCCGCCCTGCGCGAGTCCGGCCTGGACGAGTGGGCGGCCGGCAACCTGGTGTCCTATCTGCGGGAGCAGCGCGAGGCCACCCGGCACCTGCCGGACGACCGGACCGTGGTGGTGGAACGCTTCCGCGACGAGCTGGGCGACTGGCGGATGACCGTGCACTGCGTGCTGGGCGCCAAGGTCAACGCGCCGTGGGCGCTGGCGATCGCCCGGCGGCTCTCCGAGCGGTTCGGGGTGGACGGTCAGGTGATGCCCTCCGACGACGGCATAGTGATCCGGCTGCCGGACACCGCGGAGGAGCCGCCCGGGACCGAGCTCGTCACGTTCGACCCGGAGGAGATCGTCCAGCTGGTGGAGGAGTCGGTCGGCACGTCCGCGCTGTTCGCCGCCCGGTTCCGGGAGTGCGCCGCGCGGTCGCTGCTGCTGCCCCGGCGCGACCCCCGCCGCCGGCAACCGCTCTGGCAACAGCGCCAGCGGTCGGCGCAGCTGCTCGACGTGGCCCGCGAGTTCGCCGACTTCCCGGTGACGCTCGAGGCTGCCCGGGAGTGCCTGCAGGACGTCTTCGACGTTCCGGGCCTGGTCGGCCTGATGCGGGAGATCTCCGGACGCAAGGTCCGGCTGATCGAGACCGAGACCCCGCGGCCGTCGCCGTTCGCGCGGTCGCTGCTCTTCGGCTACGTCGGCGCTTTCCTCTACGAGGGGGACGCCCCGCTCGCGGAACGGCGGGCGGCGGCCCTCGCCCTGGACTCCACCCTGCTGGGTGAGCTGCTGGGCCGGGTCGACCTGCGCGAGCTGCTCGACCCGCAGGTGGTGGCGGAGACCGAGGCGCAACTGCAGTGGCGCACCGAACAGCGCACGCCACGTGACGCCGAGGACACCGCCGAGCTGCTCAGACTCCTGGGTGACCTGTCGACGGCCGAGCTGGCGGAACGGGGTGCGCCCGAGGAGTGGGCGCTCACCCTCGCGGCGGCCCGGCGGGTGGTGCAGATCCGGGTGGCCGGCGAGGAACGCTGGATCGGCATCGAGGACGCGGGGCGCTATCGGGACGCGCTCGGGGTGGCGCTGCCGGTCGGGATTCCGGAGGCCTACCTGGAGCCGGTCGCCGATCCGCTCGGAGACCTGGTGGCGCGATATGCGCGGACGCACGGGCCGTTCGCCGCGGCGACCTGCGCGGCCCGGTTCGGGCTGGGCGTGTTCGTCGTCGAGCAGGCGCTGAAACGGCTGAGCGCGACCGGCCGGGTCACCTCGGGCGAGTTCTCGCCGGGCGGCGCCGGCACCGAGTGGTGCGACGCCGAGGTGCTGCGCATGCTCCGGCGGCGGTCGCTGGCGGCGCTGCGGCGCGAGATCGAGCCGGTGCCGCCGGCGGTGCTGGCCGCGTTCCTGCCCCGCTGGCAGCAGGTGGGTGGCAACGCGCGTGGGGTCGACGCCGTGGCGGCCGTGATCGAGCAGGTGCAGGGGGTCGCGGTGCCGGCCTCCGCCTGGGAACGGCTGGTCCTGCCCGCCCGGGTGGCCGATTACGCCGCGCCGCTGCTCGACGAGTTGTGCGGCAGCGGCGAGGTGCTGTGGGCAGGGTCCGGCTCGATCGCCGGCGGAGACGGATGGGTGACCCTGGCGTACGCGGACAGCGCTGCCCTGCTGCTGCCGCTGCCCGACGACGAGTTCGCGGCGACACCGCTGCACCAGACCGTCCTGGACGCCCTCGGGGACGGGCAGGCGCTGTTCTTCCGGTCGCTCTCCGACCGGGTCGGCTCGACCGACGACACCGACCTGGCGGCCGCCGTGTGGGACCTGGTCTGGGCCGGCCACCTGACCAACGACACGTTCGCGCCGCTGCGGGCGATGCTGGGCGGCAGCGGGGCGCACAAGGCGAAAGCGGCGCCGGCTCGCGCGCGGTACAGGCGCCCGGGGCGGCCGCAGATGCCGTCGCGGACCGGGCCGCTGAACATGGCCGGGCGGTGGTCCCGACTGCCGGAGCGGGACCTGGACCCGACCCGGCGCGCGGCGGCGGTCGCGGACGTGCTGCTGGAGCGGCACGGGGTGGTGACCCGGGGCGCGGCCGTGGCGGAAGGGGTGACCGGCGGGTTCGCGGCGGTCTACCCGGTGCTGGCGGCGCTCGAGGAACGCGGCGCGGCCCGGCGGGGCTACTTCGTCGAAGGGCTCGGGGCGGCACAGTTCGCGGTGCCCGGTGCGGTGGACCGGCTGCGGGCGCTGGCCGAGCCGGCCGAGCTGGAGAAACGGGCCGGGACGGCGGTGGTGCTGGCGGCCACCGATCCGGCGAACCCCTATGGGGCGGCGCTGCCGTGGCCGGACCGGATCGTGGACAGCGGTGACGGGGAGCCGGTCGCCAAGGCGGGGCACCGGGCCGGGCGCAAGGCCGGCGCGCTGGTCGTGCTGGTCGGTGGTGAGGTGGTGCTCTATGTGGAGCGCGGCGGGCGGACGTTGCTGTCGTTCACGGACGAGGCGGAGTCGCTGACGAAAGCGGCCCACGGGCTTGCGGGGGCGGTGCGGTCAGGGGCGCTGGGGGCGATGTCGGTGGAGCGGGCCGATGGTGAGTCGGTGCATGCTTCGGCGTTGCGGGACGCGTTGACGGCGGCGGGCTTCCGGACGACACCTCGGGGGTTGCGGCTGCGGGCGTGAAGGAGGCGCGGGCGACGATGCCGGCCGCTCGAAAGCGGCCGGCATCGTGAATCGGTGGTGCTGTGGGTCGGTGGTGCTGTGGGTCGGTGGTGCTGTGGATCGGTGGTGCTGTGGATCGGTGGTGCTGTGGGGGCGAGGGTCAGAGCTGGGGAGCCACCTCGGCGGCGACCAGGTCCAGGTGGTCGAGGTCGCTGAGGTCGAGCACCTGGAGGAACAGGCGGGAGGCACCGGCCTCGGCGTAACGGTTGATGGTCTCGACGGCTTCGGCGGGGGTGCCTACGATGCCGCCGTTGGTGCGCATCTCCTCCACCTCGCGGCCGATGGCTGCGGCGCGGCGGCGGATCTCGGCGTCGTCGCGGCCTACGCAGAGGACGGCGGCGGCGGAGAAGGCGGGCGGCTCGGCGCGGCCGATGGCGGTGCTGGCGGCGCGGACCCGGTCGAACTGGGCGGGGATGTCCTCGATCTTGGAGAACGGGACGTTGAACTCGGCGGCGTACCGGGCCGCCAGGGCGGGGGTGCGCTTCTTGCCGTGACCGCCGACGATCACCGGTAGCGGGGACTGGACCGGCTTGGGCAGCGCCGGGGAGTCGGCCAGCTGGTAGAACTTGCCGTCGAAACCGAAGGTCTCGCCGGCGGCCGTGCCCCAGAGGCCGGTGATGATGGCGAGCTGCTCCTCCAGGCGGTCGAAGCGTTCGCCGAGGGCCGGGAACGGGATGCCGTACGCGGTGTGCTCGGCCTCGAACCAGCCGCCGCCGAGGCCGAACTCGATCCGGCCGCCGCTCATCGCGTCGACCTGGGCCACGGCGATCGCCAGCGGGCCGGGCAGCCGGAACGTGGCCGAGCTGACCAGCGTGCCGAGCCGGATCCGGGAGGTCTGGACCGCCAGCGCGGCGAGCGTGACCCACGCGTCGGTGGGACCTGGCAGGCCCGGCCCGTCGCCCATCCTCAGGTAGTGGTCGGAGCGGAAGAAGCCGTCGAACCCGCCGTCCTCGGCGGCCTTGGCCACCCGCAGCAGATCGTCGTGGCTGGCGCCCTGCTGGGGCTCGGTGAAGATCACGAGACGCATGAATCAACCCTGCCATGCCGCGGCGGTGGGCTCGCCTCGGACGCGGAGATACCGGGAAGCTGGGGCGGAGATCACGGGACGGGTGGGCGGAGCACCGGCATCGCACGGCACAGGCGGCGGCAAGGCAGGCAGCGGGCCACGGCAGGCGGCAAGGCAGGCAGCTGGTCACGGCAAACGGCTGGCGGCAGGCGGCTGGCGGCTGGCGGCTGGTCACGGCAAACGGCTGGTCACGGCAAACGGCTGGCGGCTGGTCACGGCAAACGGCAGAGCGGAGCGCGAAGTGGGTTCAGCTCGGCGGGAACTGAGCCCGCGGCGTGCCCCGTCCACATCCGACGGCAACTCGCAGTAACGTTGACCACCATGGCCGGTTATGGATGGATCAGTTTCACCACCGACTACGGGACGTTCGACGGCTTCGTCGCGGCCTGCCACGGGTCGATCGCGCGGGTCGCGCCCGATGTACGGGTGATTGACGTCACCCATCATGTGCCGCCGGCCGATGTGGCGCGCGGGGCCGCGGTGCTGGCGCAGACCGCGCCCTACCTGCCGCCTTCAGTGCATCTCGCGGTGGTCGACCCGGGTGTCGGCACGGCCCGGCGCGGAGTGGTGCTGGCCACGCCCGGCGGCATTCTGGTCGGCCCGGACAACGGGCTGCTGATCTGGGCGGCCGAGGCGCTGGGCGGGATCGAGTCGGCGCACCAGCTGACCAACAAGAGCTGGATGCTGGGCGACGTCTCCCGGACGTTCCACGGGCGGGACGTCTTCGCGCCGGTCGCGGCCCGGATCGCGGCGGGGGCGGCGGCCGGGGAGGCCGGTCCGGCGGTGGATCCGGTTTCGCTGGTACGACTACCGGCCCCGATCGTCACGGTCGGGGACGGCTGGATCGAGGCCGAGGTGCTGACCGTGGACCGGTTCGGCAACGTGCAGCTCGCGGCCGAGGGTTCGGCGCTCACCGGCCTCGGACCGGAACTCCTGGTGAACGGGAGTGTGCGGGCCCGCCGCGGCGCCACCTTCGCCGATGTGAACGCCGGTGAGCTGCTGGTCTTCCCCGATTCGGCGGATCGGGTGGCGATCGCGGTGAACAACGGCCGGGCGGTGGTCGTCCTGTCGGTCCGGCCGGGAGACCTGGTCCGGCTCGCCGCCCGCTGAGAGGTGGGTGGCAAGCGCGGAGCCGCCGGAAGGATCAAAGCTGCCGGAAGGAACGCCCAGAGCCCGTGACCGGGAACGCGGCCCGTGGCGGAAACGCCGAGGCCCGTGACCGGGAACGCCGAGGCCCGTGACCGGGAACCTCAGATCCGGTGATGCACCCAGACGTTGGGCTCGACATAGACCGCGGCCCCCTGATCCACGTCACAGTGCACCGGCGACAACGCGCCAGGCACCTCCACCGGCCCGGAGACGTCGAACGGCAACCCGGTCCACGACCGCCACTGATCCAGCGTGCCGGGGATCGCCATGCTGGCGTGGGCGACGTTCACGATTCGCCCACCGGCCCGGACGTGCACGCGCAACCAGGGGTCCGTGGGCAGTCCGTCGGGTCGGGTCGCGTGGGCGTACACGTCGATGGGTTGGAAGATCTGAGCGTGTTTCCCGCTCGGCCGGACCGGCGCGACGAGGTCGGTGAATCCCAGCGCGGCCGTGTTCTCGCGCATCGCCGTCAGCATCCGGCCGGACAGGCCGGTGCCCCGCAGGTCCGGCCGCACCAGGATCTCCAGCGCCGACACGATGGCCGGTGTCGCCCCGGTCAGCCGGTCGTGCACGGCGGCCCGGACGGCCCAGTCCCAGCCGCCTTCCGGCAGTCCGGAGGCGATGTCGCCGCCGAACGAGAGCGGCACCGAATGTGCCTTGGCGACCGCCCGCCCGGTCTTCCGGTCCGTCGCCAGCAGCGCGTACTCCGGCCAGAAAGTGTCGAAATAGCCGTAATAGAGCGCCGCCACCGGGTCCTTGATCATGAACTCCGGCCAGAACCCGTCGAGTTCGGCGAAGACGTCGGCCAGCTCGGCCGAGTAGCGGGTGATCTCCAAGTCCATGCGGGCAGACTTTCAGCCCGCGCGAGCCGGGTCACGCGCTTTTACCAGAGCCGCGGTGGAAGCGGAGCCCGCGGGAAAGCAGAGCCCGGGAGAGCCGAGCCCGCGCGGGGGAAGAAAGGCCCGGCCGAGCGGGCCCACGCGCTTGAGCGGGGATATTCCGGGCACGATAGGGACCATGCCGGAAGGGGACACCGTTTGGAACACCGCGCGGGTCGTGGAACGCGCGCTCACCGGTGAGGTGCTGACGGGCTCCGACTTCCGGGTGCCGCGGCTGGCCACCACCGACCTGACCGGGTGGACGGTGGCCGAGTCCGCGAGCCGCGGCAAACATCTGCTGCTGCGCCTGGAGAAGGAGGGGCGGCCGCCGCACACCCTGCACTCGCATCTGCGGATGGAGGGTGCCTGGCGGGCGTACGCGCCGGGTGAGCGCTGGACCGGCCGGCCGGCCCACCTGATCCGGGTGGTGTTGCGCACCAAGCGGTCCGTGGCCGTCGGGTACCACCTGCACGAGGTCATGCTGATCCCGACCGCGGAGGAGGAGAAGCTGGTCGGGCATCTGGGCCCGGATCTGCTCGGCGACGACTGGGATCCGGCCGAGGCGACCCGCCGGATAGCCGCGCACCCGGCGGCCAGCATCGCGGAGGCGCTGCTCGACCAGCGGAACCTGGCCGGCGTCGGCAATCTTTACAAGGCGGAGACGTTGTTCCTGCGCGGCCTGTGGCCGTGGACGCCGGTCGCCGACGTGCCGGACCTGACCGCCACGGTGGAGCTGGCGCAGAAACTGGTGGCCTCGAACAAGGGGCGCTGGACGCAGACCACGACCGGTTCGCTGCGCCGGGGCGAGACGAGCTATGTGTACGGTCGTCGCGCCCAGCCGTGCCGCCGGTGTGCGAGCGCGATCCAGAAGGCGGAGCAGGGTGAACGGGTCACGTACTGGTGCCCCCGGTGCCAGCCCTCAGCTCGCTGACTTGAAACGGGTCGTGGTGTCGCGCAGCTCGGCCAGGCCCTCGGCGAAGCCGCGCAGCCGGTCGGTCGCCTCGAGCAGGCTGAAGTACGCCGGGTGGCGGCTGTCGGCCACCGGGTGCCCGTCCTCCGCGACGTAACTCGCCGAGGCCGCGACCAGGTCCTCGTAAGCCCCGACGCCGTCGACGAACTGTTCGGCCAGCGTGGCGTGCGACCGGACCAGGGTGTCCTGCTTGCCGTCCCTGCTGAGCGGGATGGCGCGTTCCACGCTCGCCGCCCGCTGCCCCAGGTCGCGCAGCCAGCCCTCGGCGGAGGCAGCCTCCAGCAGCGCGGTCTCGCCCTCGCCGGTGAGCCGGCCGGCCAGGCCGGCCATCGCCATCGACGCCCGGTCCAGGCGGTCCCACGCCTCGGCGATCACCGAGCCGCGCAGTGCGTACCGGTTCTTCTGGCGGCGGACCTCGTGCAGCACGGTCCGCCCGACCGGGGATTTCTCCAGGGCCTTGGTGAGACCGGAAGCCGGCAGCGAGGGCGGCGGCGCCGGGGTCGCGGCGAGTTCCCGGTGGTCGCTCCAGCGCCACCAGGCCAGCATCGCGGAGGCGCCCGCACCGGCCGCCCACGCGGCGTCAACAATGCCGATCCCCGCGTACGGCGTGAGGACGGCGGCCGCCGCGGTCAGACCACCACCGAGCACGCTCCATCGGCGCGCCGATCCGCGCAGCCGCTTGAGCCGCCGGAAGTGCCTGGTCCGCTCGTCCACCGTCGCTCCCCTCCGTGGTGAGATGCTCAGCCCGCGGCTGTGGTGTCGCCGCGCTTCTGGTTCATGCTGGCGCGGATCTCGTCGAGCCGGGCCACGCTCGCCGGGTCGGCGGTGGGCGTCGCGGTGTTCTGCTCGACTGCGGGCTGCGTCGCGGCGCCGCCCAGTTTCTCGCCGGCCATGCTGGCCCGGATCTGCTCCAGGCGCGACGACCCAGCCAGGTCCAGGCTGGATTTCTGCACCTCCAGCATCCGGCCCTCGACCGAGTTGGAGGCCAGCTCGGCCCGGCCCATAGCGTTCGCGTACCGCTGCTCGATCTTGTCGCGCACCTGGTCCAGCGACGGGGTGTTGCCCGGCGCGGCCAGCTGCGACATCGACTCGAGCGATTTGGCCACGGTCTCCTGCATCTTGGCCTGCTCGAGCTGGCTGAGCAGGCGGGACCGCTCGGCGATGCGCTGCTGGAGCACCATCGCGTTGTTCTCGACCGCCTTGCGTGCCTGACCGGCGGCGCCGAGCGCCTGGTCGTGCAGGGTCTTCAGATCCTCCATCGACTGCTCGCCGGAGACCAGCTGGGTCGCCAGGGTCTGCGCGGTCGACTCGTATTTCTGGGCCTCGGCCTCGTCACCGGCGGCGCGTGCCCGGTCGGCCAGGACGAGCGCCTGCCGGGCCATGCCCTGCAGCTTCTCGACCTCGGTCATCTGCCGGGACAGCTTCATCTCGAGCTGCCGCTGGTTGCCGATCACGGCGGCGGCCTGCTGCACGAGCGCCTGATGCTGCCGCTGGGCGTCCTCGATGGCCTGCTGGATCTGCACCTTCGGATCGGCGTACTCGTCGATTTTCGCGCCGAAGAGCGCCATCATGTAATGCCAGCCCTTGACGAACGGGTTCGCCATCTCGCGGTATCCCCTCAAGTCGCTCTGTCGTCAGGCGTCACCGGCACGGGGTTACCGGACGGTGACGCGAAACCCATCGTGTCAGCTCGACGCCAGCGGCGTCACGTGTCCTCCGGGGGATCTCAGGGTCTCCCCTGGCATCGAGGCTACGCCCCCCTGAGGCACTGGGCGATATGCACGCAGGGCCGCCCCTGAGGGGGCGGCCCTGCGGTCGTAATGACATGATCAAGCAGCGTAGACGACGTCCCGCTGCTGCTTGCGAGTCGTGCGCAGCGTCGCTTTCAGCGGCGAGTCCTGGTGCACCGAGACGGAGACGTCGGATTCCTCCACCGGGACCAGGACGCCCTCCATGTTCTCGGCGATGGCCAGGGTGTTGCTGACCTCGCTGAGCAACTCGGAGAGGCGGGCGCCGAGCGCGTCGCAGATCGCGGCCAGCAGCTCGCTGGACGCCTCTTTCTGCCCTCGCTCGATCTCGGACAGATATCCCAGACTCACGTTGGCGGCCGTCGACACCTCGCGCAGCGTGCGGTGCTGCCCCTGCCGGCGCGCACGAAGTGCGTCGCCGATAACGCGGCGTAGCAGGACCATGGCACCTCCTCCTGCGAGCGGGGCCGCCGGCATCCGCCGGAGGCTTCTCGCAACCGTACCTGGCGCGGGCGGCGCCGACATCCCGCCCCGCCGAATTCCTGGGCCCACCGGCCCGGCACAGTACCGGACAACCACCACCAGACGGGCGGTATTCCCAGCTCAGACTGACGCGGTGGTGGAACGCAGCGCGTCCACCAGCAGTTGCAGGACGGCGGTCACACTTTCGGTGCGGATGGCCTCCCGGTTTCCGGTGAGTTTCAGCTCGCGCACCTCGACCCCCGACGGGCCGGCCACCGCCACATAGACCAGGCCGACCGGCTTGCCGTCCTGCGGCTCTGGACCCGCGACGCCGGTGGTCGCCAGGCCCCAGTCCGCGCCGCAGCGTTCCCGGACGCCGGACGCCAGCGCGGCGGCCACGTCCCGGTCCACCGGGCCACGCTCGGCGAGCAGCTCTTTCGGTACGCCGGCGAGCGTCCCCTTCAGCTCGGTGGCATAGACCACCATGCCGCCCCGATAGACACTGCTCACCCCGGGAATCTCCACGATCGTCGCCGCCACCAGGCCGCCGGTGAGCGACTCGGCGGTCGCGACGGTCTCCTGACGCTCGACCAGGACGTGCACGGCCGCCGCGGCGGCCACCGCCATCTCCACGAGCTTTCCCCCTAGCTGGTCCCCTTGCGCCGCAGTCGCAGCGCCTGCACCACGTAGTCCGCGCCGGTCACCACGGTGACGATCAGCGCGCCGCCCATCAGGACTACCCCGATCGGGGCCGCTGATTCCGGCACGGGCCACAGGTACCAGGCGATCGCGGCGGTCTGCAGGCCGGTCTTCAACTTGCCGCCACGTGAGGCGGGGATGATCCCGTACCTGATCACCCAGAACCGTAGGGCGGTCACGCCCCACTCGCGCACCAGAATCGCGATGGTGACCCACCAGGGCAACTGGTCGTACGCGGAGAGCAGCACCAACGCCGTGCCGGTGAGCGCCTTGTCCGCGATCGGATCGGCCACCTTGCCGAACGAGGTCACCAGCGACCAGCGGCGGGCGATCCAGCCGTCCACGAAGTCGGTCGCCGACGCCACACAGAACGCCAGGCAGGCCGCGATCCGCCAGTCCGGGTCGGTCATCGCGGAGGCGACGACGAACGCCAGGAAGACGGGGATGAGCACGATCCGGATCACGGTGAGCGCGTTGGCCGCGTTGTAGAGCGAGACCACGCGCGGCGCCGGCGCCGGAACCGGCTCGTTGGTCATCGTGCCGGCACCGGGGCCGCCGAGATCATCTCGACCGGGACGGCGATCAGGTCGACCCCCTCGGTGCCGGTGACCCGCGCCCGGACCAGGTCGCCCGGGCGCAGCACGGTCAGGTCGACCCCGTGCTCACCGGCGACGAGCGTGGTGGAGCCGTCCACCTCGGGTGCCTGGTGCTCGGCGCGGCCCTCGACCTCGTCGCCGTCCACCGTGTCGACCAGCACCTCGACGGTGTCGCCCAGCCGGTCCTCGGCGCGCTGGGCACACAGCTCCTCGGCGAGCGCAACGATCCGGTCGTACCGCCGCTTGATGGTGGATTCCCGGACCTTGCCGGTCAGGCCGGCCGCCTCGGTGCCGTCCTCGTCGCTGTAGTCGAAGACGCCGATGGCGTCGAGCCGGGCCTCGGTCAGGAACCGGGCCAGCTCGTCCACGTCCTCTTTCCTCTCGCCGGGGAAGCCGACGATGAAGTTGCTCCGGGCGCCGGCGGCGGGCGCCAGCTTGCGGGCCGAGTCGAGCAGCTCCAGGAAGCGCTCGGTCGAGCCGAACCGGCGCATCCGGCGCAGCACCGGCTCGCTGGAGTGCTGGAACGAGAGGTCGTAATAAGCCGCCACACCGGGCGTGGTGGCGATCGCCTCGACCAGCCCGGGGCGGGTCTCGGCGGGCTGGAGATAGCTGGCGCGCACCCGGACGATGCCGTCCACAGCGGCGAGCTGCGGCAGCAGCTTCTCCAGCGCTCGCGGGTCGCCCAGGTCCTTGCCGTACGACGTGCTGTTCTCGCTGACCAGCACCAGCTCGCGCACGCCCGACTTGGCCAGCCACTCCGCCTCGGCGAGCAGTTCCTGCGGGTCGCGGGAGACGAACGAGCCGCGGAACGCCGGGATCGCGCAGAACGCGCAACGCCGGTCGCAGCCGCTGGCCAGTTTCAGCGAAGCCACCGGGCCGTTGTCCAGCCGGCGGCGCAGGACCGTGCGCAGGTGCGCCGGGGTGTGCTCGTCAACCGTCGCGTGCCCGGGCACGACCACCTTGGCGGTGTGCCGCTGCACCGGGGTGATCGGCAGCAGCTCGCGCCGGTCCCGCGGGGTGTGCGCGTCCAGCGTCTCGCCGGCCAGCACCTTGTCCAGCCGGGAGGCGATGTCGGTGTAGTCGTCGAAGCCGAGCACCGCGTTCGCCTCGGGGAGGTTGTCGGCCAGCTCCTTGCCGTACCGCTCGGCCATGCAGCCGGCGGCGACCACCTTGGCGCCGGTGTCGGACGCGGCGAGCAGCGTGTCGATCGAGTCCTGTTTCGCCTTCTCCACGAAGCCGCAGGTGTTCACCACCACGACGTCCGCACCCTCGGCGTCGGTGCCGACCTCCCATCCACCGGCGTCGAGACGGGCGGCGAGCTCTTCGGAGTCGACCTCGTTACGGGCGCAGCCCAGAGTGAGGAGAGCGACACGACGGGAGGGAGGCGTTACAGACACCCGCCAAGGTTACCGGGCCGCCCGCGAGTCACCTTCCTCCGCACGGACCGGTTGTCCGGGTTCTCCGTTGCGCCGCAGCGGTACTTTCCTGTTCGTGCTGTTCGGGGGAGCAAGCGGATGAAACGAGTCATGCCGGAAGCCCTGCTGGCCGCCGGCCTGTTCGGCGTCGCGCTGGTGGTCCGGCTGTACGGCCTGGGCCTGGTCACCCTCGACTACCAGTACTACCTGGAGCCGTGGAGCCGGTTCATCGCCGAACACGGGATGTTCTCGGCGCTTCGGCTGCCGTTCTCCGACTACAACGTGCCGTACCTCTATCTGCTGACCGGGTTCACCTGGCTGGACACGCACACCGCGGTGCCGCTGCTGACCTGGATCAAGGGTTGTTCGGCGGTGTTCGACGCGGTTCTGGCCTACTACGCCGCCCGGATCGTCGGATTGCGCGCCGGTGACCGGCGGATGGCTCTGCTCGCCGGGCTCACCGTGCTGCTGCTGCCGACCGTGGTGCTGAACGGCGCGTACTGGGGGCAGTGCGACACCGTGTACGCCGCGTTCGCCGTTGCCGGTGTCTTCCACCTGCTGCGGGACCGGCCGTGGGTGGGCAGCGCGCTGCTGGGGGTCGCCTTCGCGTTCAAGCTGCAGACCGTCTTCCTCTTCCCGGTGCTGCTGGTGCTGGTGCTGGGCCGGCGCGTGCCGTGGCGCTGCCTGCTCGCGATCCCGGCGGCCTATCTGCTGCTGGCGGTGCCGGCCTGGCTCGCCGGGCGGCCCTTCGGCGATCTGCTGACGATCTACGCCGGGCAGACCGGCCGGTTCCCGGAACTCACCCTCAACGCACCCACCGTCTACACCTTCGTACGACCGCAGTCCCCCGAGATGATGGATCTGGCCCGCTCGGCCGGCACCCTCTTCGCGGTGGCCGCCGTCCTGATCCTCGCCTTCCTGGTCGTCGGGCGCGGGCTGCGGCTGAGCGACGAGCGGGTCGTCATGCTGGCGGCCACCTCGGCGCTGCTGGCGCCGTTCCTGCTGCCGGGCATGCACGAGCGCTATTTCATGCTCGCCGAGGTGCTGACCGTGGTCGCGGCGTTCTGGGCGCCGCGACGGCTGTGGTTCGTGCCGGTCCTGGTGCAGGCCGCCTCGCTGGTGACCTATCTCAACTATCTGCTGACGCTCGACCCGGGGCCGGTCGACCTGCGCCTGCTCACCGTGCTCCTGGCGGCCGCGCTGGTCGCCACGGCTGCCCAGGCGCTGCGGCCGGACCGGGCGCCGGAGACCACGCGCGGCAACCTGCCGGGTGACCGGCGTTCACCTGAGACCGGGACGGCGGTCATCGCGGCCCGGTAGGTTCTCCGCTTCATGTCGGCATTTCGGAGTCGGGTGGCGAGCCCGGAGATCTTCTTGTTGGTGGCGCTCGTCGTCGTCGCCGCGGCCGTCCGGCTCGTCGGCTTCGCAACCGTCAGCCCGGACTACGTCGCGTTCATCCGGCCGTGGGCCGAGCACATCGCCGCGAACGGCGGTTTCGAGGCGCTGGCCGGCGACTTCGCGAACTACAACGTGCCGTACCTCTATCTGCTGACCGGCCTGGTCTGGCTGGACGCGCACACGCCGGCCACGCTGCTGGTCCTGGTGAAGTCACTGTCGGTGGTGTTCGACGCGGTGCTCGCCTATTACGTCGCCCGCATCGTGATGCTGCGCGGCGGCGACTGGCGCCCGGGCGCGCTCGCCGGGCTGGTCGTGCTGTTCCTGCCGACCGTGGTGCTGAACGGCGCGTACTGGGCGCAGTGCGACAGCATCTACGCCGCGTTCGCGGTGGCCGGCCTCTATCACCTGCTGCGCGGCGGTCCGTGGACGGCGATGATCCTGATCGGGGTCGCGTTCTCGGTGAAGCTGCAGACCGTCTTCATCTTCCCGGTCCTGATGGTCCTGGTGCTGGCCGGCCGGCTGCGCTGGTACACGCTGTCGGCGATCCCGGCGGTGTACGTGGTGCTCGCGGTCCCGGCGTGGATCGCCGGCCGCCCGTTCGGCGACCTGATGCTGATCTACGCCCACCAGAGCGGGCAGTACCAGAGCCTGACGCTCAACGCCCCGACCATCTACACGTTCTTCCGCGCGGCGCCGGTCATGCTGGACACGCTGAAGACCGCCGGCTCGTTGCTGGCGGTGGCCGCGGTGCTGGTGCTCGCGTACACCGTGCTGATCCGCAAGGTGACCCTCGACGCCGCCGGCGTGCTGCTGCTGGCCGCCACGTCGAGCATCCTGGTGCCGTTCCTGCTCCCCGGGATGCACGAGCGCTACTTCATCCTGGCCGAGGCGCTGACCGTGGCGGCGGCGTTCCGGACGCCCCGCCGGATGTGGTTCGTGCCGGCGCTGGTGCAGTTCGCGACGTTCCTGGCCTATGCGAGTTACCTGTTCAAGTCCGGGATGGTCGCGGTCGATCTGCGGATCCTGGCGCTGCTGATGCTCGGCGCGCTGGTCGGCTCGGCAGCGGCCCTGCTGCGCCACCGGGTCCCGCCCGAGCCCGAGGCTCCGGCGGCCCGTCTAGCACCAACACCGGTTGGCAATACGATTGCCGGGTGACAGAGAATCTGGACGATCTGGCGTCGGTCGCCGCGCTGGCCGACGGGGTGCGGCGGGCGGCGTACCAGGCGGTGGCCGGGTCGCCCGGCGCTCCGGTGGGGCGGGACGAAGTGGCCGAGGCGCTCGGCATCGGCCGTACGCTGGCCGCGTTCCACCTCGACAAACTGGTGGACGCCGGGTTGCTCGAGACGTCGTACGCGCGCCGCTCCGGCCGGACCGGCCCGGGCGCCGGGCGTCCCGCCAAGCTCTACCGCGTGGCCACGGCCGAGCACGCGGTCAGCGTGCCGCCGCGCTCCTATCGCGCCGCCGCCGAACTGCTCGCCGAGGCACTGGAACGCAGTGGCGCCGACGAGACGCTCACCAAGGTGGCCCGGGCACACGGGACCCGGGCCGGCGCGGGCCGGCCGGACGTCACCGCCCTGCTCGCCGAGCACGGTTATGCGCCGGCGCCTGACGGGGACGACCGGATCGTGCTGCACAACTGCCCGTACCACCGCCTGGCCGAGCAGTTCCCGCCGCTGATCTGCGGCATGAGCCTGGCGATGATCGAAGGGCTGCTGCAGCAGGCCGGGTGGACCGCGCGGATGGAGCCGGCGCCGGAGCGCTGCTGCGTCACACTTTCTAAAAATCAAACTGATTGACTTTAGAGAGGCGCCCCGGTTAGCTGAGGACATGACCGACTTCCACCTGGCCCACGTCAACACCGCACGCATGCGAGCCCCGCTGGAAGATCCCTCGATGGCCGGGTTCGCCGCCGGCATCGCGCTGATGAACGAGCTGGCCGACCGCTCACCCGGCTTCGTCTGGCGGCTCATCGGCGAGCAGGGTGACGGCACCATCGCCGCGCCGGGCCACCCGCTGCAGATCTACACGCTGTCGGTCTGGGAGTCGGTGGAGGCCCTCCGGGCGTACGCCTATCAGAGCGAGCACCTCGATTATCTGCGCCGCCGGCGGGAGTGGTTCGTGCCGCACGGGCACCGCGAGTCGCTGGCGCTGTGGTGGATCCCGGCGGGAAACCGGCCCACGATGCGACAGGCCATCTCCCGCCTGGGCCGGCTCGCCGCCGCCGGACCGGGCCCGGAGGCCTTCACCTTCCGGCAGACGTTCAGTCCACCCGCAGCGCGGCGAGAGTCTCTTCCAGCTCGTCCGGCTTGATCAGCACGTCGCGCGCCTTCGACCCCTCCGACGGCCCGACGATCCCGCGGGTCTCCATCAGGTCCATCAGCCGGCCCGCCTTGGCGAAACCCACCCGGAGCTTGCGCTGCAGCATCGAGGTCGAGCCGAACTGGCTGGTCACCACCAGCTCGATGGCCTGGATCAACAGCTGGAGATCGTCGCCGATCTCCTCGTCGATGTCCTTCTTCTTGCTCGCCGGCGCCTCGGTGACGTCCTCCCGGAACTCCGGCTCCCGCTGGTCCTTGCAGAACTTGACGACCGCGGCGATCTCTTTCTCGTCGACCCACGCGCCCTGGATCCGGACCGGCTTCGACGCGCCCATCGGCAGGAAGAGCCCGTCACCGCGGCCGAGCAGCTTCTCCGCGCCCGGCTGGTCCAGGATGACCCGGGAGTCAGCCAGCGAGGACGTCGCGAAGGCCAGCCGGGACGGCACGTTCGCCTTGATCAGGCCGGTGACCACGTCGACGCTGGGCCGCTGGGTGGCGAGCACCAGGTGGATGCCGGCCGCCCGGGCCAGCTGGGTGATCCGGACGACCGAGTCCTCGACGTCGCGGGGCGCCACCATCATCAGGTCGGCCAGTTCGTCCACGATCACCAGCAGGTACGGGTACGGCTTCATCTCGCGCTCGCTGCCCGGTGGCGCCGTGATCTCGCCGCTGCGGACCTTGCGGTTGAAGTCGTCGACGTGCCGGACCCCGTTGGCGGCCAGATCGTCGTACCGCATGTCCATCTCGCGGACCACCCACTCCAGGGCGTCCGCGGCCTTCTTCGGGTTGGTGACGATCGGCGTGACGAGGTGCGGGATGCCCTCGTAACCGGTCATCTCCACCCGCTTCGGGTCGATCAGCAGCAGCCGCACCTCGTCCGGGGTGGCCCGGGTCAGCAGCGACACCAGCAGCGAGTTGAGGCAGGAGCTCTTGCCCGCGCCGGTGGCGCCGGCGATCAGGATGTGCGGCATCTTGGCCAGGTTCGCGACGACGAACCCGCCCTCGATGTCCTTGCCGAGCGCCACCACCATCGGGTGGTGATCGGCGGTGGCGGCCCGGGACCGCAGCACGTCGCCGAGCGCGACGTTCTCCGGGTCGGTGTTCGGGATCTCCACACCGACCGCGCTCTTGCCCGGGATCGGGCTGAGGATCCGCACGTCGGGAGACTTCACCGCGTACGCGATGTTGCGGGACAGCTGGGTGATCCGCTCGACCTTGGTGCCGGGGCCGATCTCCACCTCGTACCGGGTGACGGTGGGGCCGCGGGTGAAGCCGGTGACGACCGCGTCGACGTTGAACTGGTCGAAGACCCCGCTGAGCGCGCCCATGATCTCGTCGTTGGCGCGACTGCGGGCCTTCGGCGGGGCGCCGGCGCCGAGCAGGTTCGGCGGCGGCAGTCGGTAGTCGCCGGCCACCGCGGAGATCTCCAGCTGCTCGGCGCGGGTCGGCAGCGGCGAGTGCTCCGGCGGTTTCGGCTTGCGCCGGCTGGCCGGCACCTTCGGCAGGGCGACGGTGTCGTGGAGGATGATCTCCTCGTCGAAGTCGTCCGGCGGGACGTCCGCCTCCGGTTCGGCCATCGCGGCCTGCCGCCGGCGGGACGGCCGGCGCCGGGCGGGCGCCTCTTCCTCGCCCTCGGCCGGCGCCTCGAGCAGGTCCTCCAGCGGAGCGGTGCGCACCGGGCGGCGGCCGCTGACCACGTCGAGCAGGAGCATCATCCGCTCCGGGATCTTGGCGATCGGCGTCGCGGTGATCACCAGCAGACCGAAGACGAAGAGCAGGACCAGCAGCGGTACGGCCACCCAGGCGGTCACGGCCCGTTCCAGCACGCCGCCGATCCCGAATCCGAGCAGGCCACCCGCCTCGTCCATGGCGATCTCGTCGGCCGGCTGCCCGGAGATGTGCAGCAGCGCCGCGGTGGCCACCACGATCGCTGTCCAGCCGACCAGATGGCGGCCGCCGTGCTCGGGGTCGGACGGCTCCCGCATCAGCCGGACCGCGCCGTAGAACAGCAGCAGCGGCAGCAGCACCGCCAGACTGCCCAGGAACAGCCGGATGGTGTCGCCCAGCCAGAGGCCGACCGGGCCCGCGCCGCGTGCCCAGAGCGCGACCGCGATCAGGATGGCGAGGCCGAGCACGAGTAGACCCGCGCCGTCCCGGCGGTGCTCCGGACCGATGTTGCGCGCCGTCGCGGCCTGCCGGCCGGCGCCCCGGGCGACCCAGCCGACGCTGTGCGCGAGGCCCATCCAGAGCGCGCCGACGCCGCGGCCCAGGCCGGACGCGAGCGTCGCGCCTGCAGTGCTGCGGCGGCGGACCGGCGCCCGGCGGGCCGGCGCCTTGCGCGCGGCCGCCTTGCGCGCCGGTTGACGGGCACGGTTGACCGCGGAGCCGCGCGACGTGGACGCGGCACGGCCCCGGCTCGCCGGAGGAGTACGGCCCGCCATGAGTGTCACGGTAGCCGGGCGATGCCGATCCGCCGAGAAGGCGCACCGTGACAGCTTCTCGCTTTCCGGGCAATTACCATCGTGAAGTGCAACCTCTCAGCAACGACATGATCAAGGCTGCGCTGGAAGCGCGGGGCTTCACGTACCTCGTCGATGCCGACGACGACATCGCCGGCAACTTCCAGGGGAACCTCGTCTACTTCTTCCGGCTCGGGGAGCGGAAGGAGATCCTCCAGGTCCGCGGCATGATGCAGCACGTCTTCCCGGTGGACGACGTGCCGAAGCTGTACGAGTTCTGCAACACCTGGAACCGGGATCAGCTCTGGCCGAAGGCGTACGTACACGTGACCGACGACGGGTCGGCGGTCGTGGTGGGTGAAGTCACCACCGACTGGGAGCACGGCGTGACGCCGGAGCAACTGGACCAGGTGCTGCTCTGCGGCATCGCCACCGGCGTGCGGCTCAGCGAGGCGCTGGGCGAGCTCAAGAAAGGCGGAACGGGGCCCTCCTGAAGGAGAGCCCCGTTCGCCGGACCGCATCCGTCTCAGGCCAGGAGACTTCTCCTGGCCTGAGACGTCTCGGATCAGGAGACGTTGAAGCCCAGCGAGTACGCGCCGGTGCCGGAGGTCGCGACCACCACGTAGCGGTAGGTCCCGGACCGGCCGTCGAAGCTCAGGGTCTTGTCACCGTCGCCGGTGGCCTGAGCGACCGTCCGGAACTGACCCCGGCTGTTGACCCGCTGCAGCAGCAGGTCGTAATCCGCCCCCTCCGGAGCGTCCAGGCAGGCGGTGTGCGTGCCCGCACGGGCCCGGTAAGCCCCGCCGTCCGGCTGCGCCTGCGCCGCGCCGGAGCGGGAGATCGAGCTCTCCCGCTGGACCGGCAGGCTGTCACAGGCCGACGCGGGCTCCTCGCCCTCCTCGGCCGGCGGCGCGCTCGCCGCGGGCGGCTGGGCGCCCCCGCCGCTGGTGACCAGCGTCAGGTTCTGCGCCGCCAGGATCTCGTTGACCGGCTGGAAGAACGTCTCGCCGCCGGCCGTGCAGTCACCCGAGCCGCCCGAGGTCAGGCCCTGGGCCTGGTCACCGGAGAGCCACGGACCGCCGGAGTCGCCACCCTCGGCGCAGACGTCGGTCCGGGTGAGCCCGGTGACCGCGCCCTCCGGGTACCGCACCGTCTGGTTCTTGGCCAGGATCGTGCCGCAGAACGTGCCCGTGGTGGAGCCGGAACGGCAGACCGCGGCACCGACCGGCGCCTCGGTGTTGCCCGCGACCGGGAGCTCGTTGCCCTGGAAGTCGTTGACCACCGGGCGCGGGTCCCAGTCGCCGTTCACCGCGACGAAGCCCATGTCGGCCTCGCCCGGGAAGACCGAGAACTCCACGGTGCCCTGCGCCTGGTTGTTGAAGCCGGTGGTCCGGGCGCCCTCGGCGCCGCAGTGGCCGGCCGTGACGAAGCCGCCCTCCACCGAGAAGCCGATCGAGCAGCGCGCCTGCCCACCGTCGACCGCGATGAAGTACGGGTCGGCGCCGCGCACGTCGAACAGCGGCTTCGGCTGCGCCTTGCTGGTCAGCACGGAGACCGCGCCGGAGGCGACGCCGTTGTTCTGCGCCCAGCGCAGCGCCGCCGATTTGGCGCCCGGCTTCGCGACCACGACCACCTTGTTGGTGGACGGGTCGACGTACCAGCCGGTCACGTCCTTCGGGCTGGAGTCCGCGGTGTCGAGCTTCGTCTTCGCCGCGTCGAGCTGAGCCTCGCTGCGCTTGACGATCACCGGAACCGCGCCGGCCTCCTTGACCTCCTCGGCCGCACCGGCATCGGTGACCGCGACCTTCAGGGTGGTGCCGTCCTCGGCGAGCCAGGCGCCGCCGAAATCGTCCCCGGTCTGCACGGCCAGCGTCGCCGAGACCCCGCCGGCCCACTGTGCCCGGGCCAGCCGGGTGCGTGCCTGGTCGCCGTTCAGGCCCAGGTCACGCTTCATCGCCGCGAGCAACTGCGGGGAGACGTCCCCGTCCTTGCCGGCGACGGTGGACGACGGTTTGTCCGACTCGGTACCCGCGAGCGACGGCAGGGTGAAAGCCACCGCCGCTCCCGTCGCCGCCAATACCGCCGCCGCCACGGCGATCGGTCTGCGCTGCATGTGGAAAGCTCCCTCCGCCACGGGTGCCGTGGGGGCGGCACCGGTGCCAGGGAGTACGCAGCAGAGGTATAGATGGTTGAAAAAACCGTCAAACTTCCACGACAGTGGGCACGATCATGGGCCGGCGGCGGTAGGCATCGTTCACCCAGCGGCCGACCGTCCGGCGGACCACCTGCTGCAACTGGTGCGTGTCGGTGATCCCGTCCTCGGCGGACCGGTGCAGCGCCGCGGTGAGCAACGGCACCACGGGGTTGAACGCCTCCGGATCCTCGGAGAAGCCCTTCGCCGAGATGACCGGCTCGCCGACCACCTTGCCGGTGACCGAGTCGATCACCACGGTGGCGGCGATGAACCCGCCGTCACCGAGGATCCGGCGCTCGGTCAGCAGCGACTCGCTGACGTCGCCGACCGCGAGACCGTCCACGTAGACGTACCGGCTACGGACCCGGCCGACCACGCGGGCGTGGCCCTCGACCAGGTCGACCACGTCGCCGTCCTCGCAGAGCACGACCCGGTCGGGCGCCACGCCGGTCTCGATCCCGAGCTGCGCGTGGGCACGCAGGTGCCGCCACTCGCCGTGCACCGGCATCAGGTTGCTCGGCCGGGTCACGTTCAGCAGGTAGCGCAGTTCGCCGGCGGGCGCGTGCCCGGAGACGTGCACCTTCGCCGTCTCCTTGTGGATGACCGTGGCGCCGGCCCGGGACAACTGGTTGATCACCCGGTAGACCGAGGTCTCGTTGCCCGGCACCAGCGAACTGGCCAGCACGACGGTGTCACCGGACGCGATGGTGATGTGCCGGTGGTCCCCGGTGGACATCCGGCCCAGGGCGCTCATCGGCTCGCCCTGCGACCCGGTGGACATGAAGACGATCTCGTCGGGCGGCAGGTGGGTGGCCTCGTCCAGGCCGACCAGTAGACCGTCCGGGATGCGCAGCAGTCCCAGGTCACGGGCGATGCCCATGTTCCTGACCATGGACCGCCCGATCAGCGCGACCTTCCGCTCGTACTCCCAGGCGGCGTCCATCACCTGCTGCACGCGGTGCACGTGCGAGGCGAAGCTGGCCACGATGATCCGGCCGCGGGCCTTGCCGAAGATCGAGCTGAGCACCGGGCCGATGTCGCGTTCCGGGGTGACGAACCCGGGCACCTCGGCGTTCGTGGAGTCGGAGAGCAGCAGGTCGACGCCCTCGGCGCCGAGCCGGGCGAAACCGGCCAGGTCGGTGATCCGCCCGTCCAGCGGCACCTGATCCATCTTGAAGTCGCCGGTGTGCAGCACCAGGCCCGCCGGGGTCCGCACGGCGACGGCCAGGGCGTCCGGGATCGAGTGGTTCACCGCGAAGAACTCGCACTCGAACGGCCCGAGCCGCTCCACCTGCCCCTCACGCACGGTCAGCGTGTAGGGGTCCAGCCGCCGCTCGGCCAGTTTCGCCTCGACCAGGGCCAGTGTGAACTCCGACCCGACCAGCGGGATGTCCGGCTTGTGGGCCAGCAGATAGGGGACCGCGCCGATGTGGTCCTCGTGCCCGTGGGTCAGCACGATCGCCTGGACGTCCGCCAGACGGTCCAGGATGGGAGTGAAGTCGGGCAGGATCAGGTCGACACCCGGCTGCTCGACGTCCGGGAACAGCACGCCGCAGTCGATGACGAGCAGCTTCCCGTCGAACTCGAAAACGGTCATGTTGCGGCCGATGGCGCCGAGCCCGCCGAGCGGTATGACGCGCAGGGCGCCGTCCGGCAGCGGCGGCGGGGTACCCAGCTCCACGTGTGCTTGACTCATTCGCCTCTTCCTGTCAGAGCACGATGCCGGCCGCGGCGGCGTCCTGGCGCAGTTGGTTCAATTCCTCGTCACCGGCGTCGACCAGTGGCGAGCGGACCGGGCCGGCGGGCAGGCCCAGGGCGTTCAGCCCGGCCTTGACCAGCATCGTCCCCGGCGACCGGAAAATGCCCGTGAACAGCGGCATCGCCCGGCGGTGCAGGCTCAGCGCGGCGGCGGTGTCGCCCCGCTCGTAAGCCTCGATCATGTCCTTGGCCAGGACGCCGGTGAAGTGCGTCGACGTGCCGACGAGGCCGGCCCCGCCGATGGAGAGCAGCGGCAGGGTGGCCGCGTCGTCGCCGGAGTAGTAGGCCAGATCGGTCCGGGCCAGGACCCAGGAGCTGGCGATCAGATCGCCCTTGGCGTCCTTGACCGCGACGACCCGCTCGTGCTCGGCGATCCGGCACATGGTCTCGGTGGCGATCGCCGTGCCGGCCCGGTGCGGGATGTCATAGACCATGATCGGCAGCCCGGTCGCGTCGGCGACCGCCCGGAAGTGCCGCTCGACACCGGCCTGCGGGGGCTTGTTGTAGTACGGCGTGACGACCAGCAGGCCGTGCGCGCCGGCTTTCTCCGCGGCGTGCGCCAGCTCGATGGTGTGGGCGGTGTTGTTGGTGCCCACCCCCGCGACGACCCGGGCACGGTCACCCACCGCCTCCACCACGGCGCGCAGGACAGCGTCCTTCTCCGCGTCGGTCGTGGTCGGGGACTCCCCCGTGGTGCCGCTGATCACGAGAGCGTCGTTGCGCTGCTCGTCGACGAGGTGGGCGGCGAGCCGGGCCGCCCCTTCGATGTCCAGGGAACCGTCGGCGGTGAACGGGGTCACCATGGCGGTCAGCAGCCGTCCGAAGGGCCGCGGGTCGTGCGTCATACCCCACAACCTATCGGACGCCCCGGTCACACGTAGAAAGCGGTGAACGGCGCCCACGGCAGGTTGCGCAGGATGCTCCAGACACCCCACACCGCCATGAATGTGATCATGACGGCCGGACTGATCGAGATCTGCGGCAGCCGCCACCGGAACAGGCCGCGGCCGGCCCAGGCCACGTACATGTACAGCAGGAAGGGCACCGCGAAGACGAACATCAGGTGGTGGCGGGCGGCGGCCGGCACGTTGGCGTGCAACAAGTACCAAGCGGCGCGGGTGCCGCCGCACCCCGGGCAGACGAAGCCGGTCATGAACTTCACCACGCAGCTCGGCTCGGCGCCGGCCTCGGCCTGGACGGGATCGCTGTAGAGCGTGTAACCGGCGGCGGCGCCCATGCAGGCGAGCACGGCCACCGGGGCCAGCCAGATCGGTGAGCGGGCCGCGAGCCGGGTGACGAAGCGGGTCAGACGGTCCTGCTGCGGGTAGGCGAGCCACTCGGGCGGCACGACCGGCCCCTGGACGGGCTGGTCGGCGAGCCAGGGCGGCAGCTCACCCACGGTCGGGGCGGTGCTCATGGCCGCCACGGTACACCCGGGCCACCCGCGTCCGACGGCTGCTCATCACCCGCACCCGGCGGCTGTTCATCGCTCGCGCCCAGCGGCCGTTCGGCGCCCACACCCGGCGGCTGTTCGGCGCCCGCACCCGGCGGCTGTTCGGCGCCCGCACCCGGCGGCTGCTGGTCAGCGACCTTCAGCGCGGCGGCCAGGGGCCCGGCGAAGTCTCCCCGCTCCGGGGCGGCCACGGAGTCCAGGCCCAGCCAGCCGGCCAGCCGCCGCAGCTCGGCAGCCAGCGCGACCGCGGTCTCCTCGGGACCGGCGCCGGGCTCGATCCAGGCGGCCGGGACCTGGAGCACCCCCGTCCTCCGCTCGGCCTTGAGATCGACCCGGGCGGCGAAGCGCTCGCCGAGCAGGAACGGCAGCACGTAATAGCCGAACACCCGCTTGGGCTGCGGGACATAGATCTCGATCCGATATGCCATGTCGAAGAGCCGCTCGGTGCGCGCCCGCTCCCAGATCAGCGGGTCGAACGGGCTCACCAGCGTCGCGGCCCGCACCCGCCGGGGCAGCCTGGCCCCGGCATGCAGATAGGCCGCCGGCCGCCACCCGGCAACTGTCACCGGCCGCAGCACACCGGCCTCGACCAGCTCGGCGATCGCGGTGCGGCACTCCTTGACCGGCAACCGGAAGTAGTCCCGCAGCTCCGGCTCGGCGGCCACCCCGAGCGCCTCGGCGGAGAGCTCCACCAGCGCCCGGAACGCCTCCGCCGGGGCCGGGGTCGGCGCGTCGAGCACCGCGGCCGGCAGCACCCGCGACGGCAGGTCGTATCGCCGGGCGAACGAGGTGGTGCGCTCGGCGGCGGTGACCTGGCCGGTGTAGAACAGCCACTCCAGCGCCTGCTTGACGACCGACCAGTTCCACCCCCAGTGGTTCTTGCTGCGCGGGGCGTCGTGCTCGATCTCGGCCGCGGTGATCGGCCCCCGCTCCCGCACCTCGTCGAGCACCCAGGACACCAGGCCGGGCTGCTCGACCGCCACCCGCCGCATGTTGCCCCAGGCCAGCTCGTGCGCCCGGGTCATCCGCCAGCGGAACAGCGGTTGCAGGTCGGTGCGGATCAGGGAGGCCTCGTGCCCCCAGAACTCGAACAGCTCGCGGGGCCGCCGATAGGCCGCGCGCTCCAGCAGGCCGGCCGGGTAGGGGCCGAGCCGGCTGTAGAGCGGCATGAAATGGGCGCGCTGCAACACGTTCACCGAGTCCATCTGGATCAGGTGCAGGCGGCGCAGCACCCGGCGCAGATGACGCAGATCGGTGACGCCGCCCGGTTTCGGGTCGGCGAAGCCCTGGGCCGCCAGCGTGATCCGGCGGGCCTGGGAGACGGAGAGGGAGTCAGGAACGGCCATCGTGAAAGCACATTAGGGCAGGGGTGTGACAAAGTTGCCGCCATGGCTCTCGGCTTCGTCCGTCCCGCGCGTCCCGGCGACGCCCCGGAGATCGCTCGCATCCAGCTCACCACCTGGCGCACCGCCTATCGCCGGATGTTCCCGGCGCACGTGCTGGCCAACCTGGACGAGGCATACCTCGCCCGTGGCTGGACCGAGGCGATCACCGAGCCGCCGACCCCGAGGCACCGGGTGCTGATCGCCGTCGAACAGGGCGAGAGCGTCACCAGCGTCGTCG
Source organism: Actinoplanes sp. 13 (assembly GCF_056134165.1). Lineage (NCBI taxonomy): Bacteria > Bacillati > Actinomycetota > Actinomycetes > Micromonosporales > Micromonosporaceae > Actinoplanes > Actinoplanes sp. 13. The sequence continues at coordinate 428,163 of NZ_JBVYOQ010000001.1, forward strand.
GGTTCGCCGCTTCCGGCCCCGCCGACGAGCAGGCGCTGGCCCCGGACGAGCAGCCCCTGCCGGACGACGTCGCCGCCGTCACCGACCTGCTCATCGAACCCCGCTGGGGCCGGCGCGGCCACGGCAGCCGGCTGCTCGCCGCCGCCGTCGACAACTGGCGCGACGACGGTTTCCGCACGGCGGTGGCCTGGGTGTACGAGGCCGACGACGTGATGCGCAAGTTCCTCGGCTCCACCGGCTGGGAGGCCGACGGCGCCGGTCGCGCGCTGGACGTCGACGACCTGCTCGTACCCCAACTCCGCATGCACGTCGCGGTGGACGGAGAATAGCGGCGTGACGAACACCCGGCCGACCTTCGTCTACGACGGCGACTGCTCCTTCTGCACCAGTTGTGCCGAGTTCATCGAACGGCGCATCCCCACCCGGGCCACGGTGGTCCCCTACCAGTTCGCCGACCTGCCCGCCCTCGGCCTCACCGTCGAACAGTGCGAGGCCGCGGTCCAGTGGGTGGGCACGGACGGCACCGTCGCGGCCGGCCCGGACGCCATCGGTCATCTGCTCCGTGACGCCGGCCGGTTCTGGTCGCTGGCGGGCGGGACGCTCCGCCTGGGGCCGGTCCGGGCCGCGGCCTGGCCCGCTTATCAGTGGGTGGCCGACCACCGCGACCTGATGCCGGGCGGCACCGCCGCCTGCGCCGTGCCGCCCCACCTGCGCCCGCAGCCGTCCTCCCCCACCGCGGAGAGCTGACCCGGGGCCGGGCGACCGGCCGCGCAGCGGCCCGGACCGGAGACCTGGCCCGCGTGTTCGAGAGCTCGACCCGGCAGCCCAGCCCGGCACCCGCGCAACGGCCCGGACCGTACGCCCGGCTCGCGGGGTGGCCCCGGGACAGGATCGATGCTTCTGGGAACCCCTCACGCGTACCAGAAGGGCTAGATCTTGGTCTGTTGTCCGGCCTCGACGGCGGGTGGGCGGCGCCGGAACGCCTGCCGGAAACGTGGGCGGGCCCGCTCCAACGGCAGGAAGCTCGCCATCGCGACCAGGTGCGGCGCGAACGAGATGGTGATCGTCGCGAACGTGGCCAGGTGGAACGAGTAGAAGAAGGCCACCACCCAGTTCCGCCACCGCTCCGGGACGACGAAGATCAGTGGGCTGAGCAGCTCGAACGCGATGATGCCGCACTGGGCGACGATCAGCAGACCGGGCACCGCGGCGATCAGATCGGCCAGGTCGGTGCCGCGGCGGATGATGGCCTGCGCCAGGACGCCGCTGGTGAGCCACTCGAGGCCGCCGATGCGGAGCTTGGCGAGGGCGGCCAGGAAGTAGGTGCAGATGACCGCGATCTGGGTCACCCGCAGGGCCCAGCCGCCGGCTTCGGTGAGCGTGGTGTCGCGGTGGCGGGCACGCCCGACGGTGGGCAGGACGGCGAGGGCCACGAGGAACGCGACGCGGTCGTGGTCGACCTTGCCGTAGCTCATCGCGATGATCATCCACTCGAGGTAGAGGATGAAGATCGGCCAGCCGAGCAGGCGGGGCGCACGGCCGGACGCGGCGGCCAGGCTGAGCAGCAGCAGCGCCCAGAAGATGCCGTGCACCAGCAGCGGGGTGGGTGTCGGCAACGGCAGGATCCGGCCGATCAGCAGCGGCTGGTAGAGGTCGCCGGGAGTGTTGGCGTGCGCGCGCACCCAGGGCGTGAAGACGACCAGGTCGAGGGCGACGAAGAGGTAGACCAGGGTGCGGAAGGCGGCGATCCGGCCGCGCGGCACCGGCGCGAAGAGCCAGCGGGTGATCATGGGCGGATCCAGTCGGCGACGACCTCGTCGGTGTACGACCCGGTGGGGCGGGCGTCCTGGATGCCGTGCCAGCGGACCACGATGCGGACCTCGCGCAGGGCGGGGGCGCCGGGGGTGTGCTCGGCATAGGCCTCGGCGATCCGGCTCAGGCGGGCCGGATCCTGCTCGTACGCCGACTGCTGGCCCTCGATCTCGGCGCGCCGGATGCCGCTGTTGGCCTCGGTGATCACGACGGTGCGGCCGGTCACGTCGACGCCCTCCACGCGGGTGTCCTTGGCGTCGCCGTCCGGGTCGGGCGACGACGCGTACATCCGGAACGGGCCGAACGGGAAATGGTCGTCGTCGCCGAAGAAGGTGCCGGCGAGCAGGAGGACGAGGCAGATCACGGTGGCCAGGACCCGGACCCGGCGCCCGCGCGTGGAGAGCTCGGCCATCAGTCCAGCAGCGGGTCGAGCCCGATGGTGAGGCCGGGCCGGGAGACCACGTTGCGGACGGCCAGCAGCACGCCGGGCATGAACGACGAGCGGTCCAGCGAGTCGTGCCGGATGGTCAGCGTCTCGCCGGTGGTGCCGAACAGCACCTCCTGATGCGCGACCAGGCCGGCCGCGCGGACCGAGTGGACGCGCACCCCGTCGACGTCGGTGCCGCGGGCGCCGAGCTGCTCCTCCTTGGTGGCGTCCGGCATCGGCGCGCAGTTCGCCGCGGCACGGGCGTCGGCGATCACCTTGGCGGTGTGCATCGCGGTGCCGCTCGGGGCGTCCAGCTTGCGCGGGTGGTGCTGCTCGATGATCTCGACGGAGTCGAAGTAGCGCGCGGCCCGGGCGGCGAACTGCATCATCAGCACGGCGCCGATCCCGAAGTTGGGCGCGATCAGCACCCCCACGCCGGGCTTGCCGGCCAGCCAGCCGCGCACCGTTTCCTGCCGCTCCGGGGTGAAACCGGACGTGCCGACCACCACGTGGATGCCCTGCTCGATCGCCCAGCGCAGGTTGTCCATCACCACGTCGGGGCTGGTGAAGTCGACCAGCACCTGAGCGCCCGCGTCGGAGGCGCTGAAGAGCCAGTCACCCTGGTCGATCATCGCGACCAGCTCGAGGTCGTCCGCGGCGTCGACAGCCTTGCAGACCTCGAGGCCCATGCGACCCCGGGCGCCGAGGACACCGACGCGAATCTGTTCAGTCACACCGTCAACCTAACGTACGGCGGCGCGACTCCCACCACCGCTCGGCAGCGCCGACGAGCAGGAAGACCAGCCCCACGTAGGCCCATCCGACCAGCACGTCGATCACCCAGTGCTCGGCCGTGTAGACCAGCGTGAACGTCATCGACAGCGGGTACGCGAACAGCAGCGGCCACCACCGCCGGCGCACCATCGGCAGGAAGAACACGACGGCCATGAACGCGAACGCGGTGTGCAGCGACGGCATCGCGGCGACCGGGTTCGACGCCTCCACCTGGAGCGCGTTGAGGGTGTTGCCGGCGCCGTGCAGGCCGATCGCGTCCCAGCCGTTCGTGGAGATGCGGGTCGCCTCGACCAGCGAGCCGTGCTGCGCCTCGGCCGCCCACCACGGCGGGGCCGCCGGGTAGAGGAAGTAGGTGATCAGGCCGAGCACGCAGAGCAGGAACCAGCGGCGCATGAACCGGGCCCACTGCGGGCGGGACCGCATCCACAGCACCACGGCGATCGTCGGCAGCGTCAGGAAGTGCGAGAAGTAGACGATCGAGACGACCACCTCCCACCACTGCACCACACGGGGCTGCCAGAGCTCGCGCTGCAGCCACTCGGTCGGGGTGAGGCCGTCGGTGAACCAGCCGAACGCCCACCTGTCGAAGGCGATCAGCTCGGTGACGTGCGGCTCGAACAGGAGGCCGTCGGCGAAGCCCCGGGACACGTTGTAGATGACCAGCAGCAGGCAGATCGGCAGCCAGTCGCGCAGGAACCGCAGGTGGGTCTTCCACGGCTCGTAGTTGCGCCACGCGATGGTGGCCAGCCACAGCCACCCGAAGGCGATCAGCGGGTCGCTGGTCGGCACGCCGACGAACCACACCCCGACGGCGAAGACCGCCGTCCAGATCAGCATCCCGATGATCCGCCGCTTCCGGAGTTCCGGCGGGGGCGGGGTGGCGGGGGTCTCGGTCGGGGTCTCCAGCGTCGTCACGGGGTCCAAGAGTAACTACGCGTGCAACTCGGCTTCGTCGAAAGGTCCCACCACGGCCAGCGAACGTTCACCCGAGAACAGGTCGGCGGCGACCGCGTTGACCTCCTCGACGGTGACCGCGTCCACCCGGGCCAGCATCTCGTCGACGCCCATCAGGTCGCCGTGCAGCAGCTCCGACTTGGCGAGCCGGCTCATCCGGGAGCCGGTGTCCTCCAGGCCGAGCACGTACGAACCCTTCACCATGCCCTTGCCACGGATCAGCTCGTCGGCCGTGATGCCCTTGTCGGCCACCCGGTCCAGCTCGCCGCGGATCAGGTCGAGCACCTCGGGCGCCTTGGCCGGCGCACAGCCCGCGTAGACGCCGACGAGGCCGGAGTCCGCGTACTGGCCGGCGTACGAGTAGACCGAGTAGGCGAGACCGCGCTTCTCCCGGATCTCCTGGAACAGCCGGCTCGACATGCCGCCGCCGAGCACGTTGTTCAGCACGCCCAGGGCGAACCGGCGTTCGTCGTGGCGGCCCAGCCCGGCGCCGCCCAGCACGATGTGCGCCTGCTCGGTGTCACGGTGCAGGATCGCCCGCTGCGCCTTCCGCAGCCGGACCCGCTTGTCACCGGCCCGGGTGGGGGCGGGCGCGGCGGGAGAGGCGTCCAGCGGGGTGCCGGCGAGCGCCTTGCGGACCAGCCGGACGACCGTGGCGTGGTCCAGGTTCCCGGCGGCCGCGACCACGATCTGCGGCGGGGTGTAGCGGCGCCGGTAGAAGCCGTTGATCTGGTTCCGGGTCATCGGCGCGATCGACTCGGGGGTGCCCGAGATCAGCCGGCCCAGCGGGTGGCTGCCGTAGAGCACCTCGGCGAAGACGTCGTGCACCTCGTCACCGGGCTCGTCCTCGTGCATGGCGATCTCTTCGAGGATCACGCCCCGCTCGGTCTCCACGTCGGCCGGGTCGAGGATCGAGTCGGCCACCGCGTCGACCAGCACGTCCACCGCGAGCGGCAGGTCGGCGTCGAGCACCCGCGCGTAGTAGCAGGTGTATTCCTTCGTGGTGAAGGCGTTGGTCTCCCCGCCGACCGCCTCGATCTGCGCGGAGATCTCCAGGGCGGTGCGCTTGGGGGTGCCCTTGAAGAGCAGATGCTCCAGGAAGTGCGAGGCGCCGTGCAGGGCCGGGGTCTCGTCCCGGGAGCCGATACCCACCCAGATCCCGAGCGAGGCGCTGCGGGTGGTGGGAATGGCCTCGGTGATGACCCGCAGGCCGCTGGGCAGCGTTGTCTTCCTTACGCCGTCCTGAAGGGTCCGGGTGACAACGCGGGCCGGCCTTCCGGCCGGCCCGCGGTTGCTGTTCGCTGTCACTTAGTCGCGACGCTCTCCGCCACGCTCACCGCTCGGCCGGGTCCGGCGACGGCGGGGCTCGCCGCTGCCGCCACCCTCACCACGCGGGGCGCGGTCCTCACGGGGCTCACGCGGGGGACGGCCACCCTCGGCAGCCGCGGGAGCGGCGGCCGGGGCCTCCTCGCCCTCCGGGCGAACCTTGTCCAGGTAGATCTTGCCGCGGGCGTCGATGTCCGCGATGGACACCTCGACCTTGTCGCCGACGTTGAGGAAGTCCTCGACCTTGTCGACCCGCTTGCCGTCGCCCACCTTGGAGATGTGCAGCAGGCCGTCGCGGCCGGGGAGCAGCGAGATGAAGGCGCCGAACGCGGCGGTCTTCACCACGGTGCCGAGGAACTTGTCGCCGGCCTTCGGCATGGTCGGGTTGGCGATCGCGTTGATCCGCTCGACCGCGGCCTCGGCGGCCGGGCCGTTGGTCGCGCCGACGTAGATCGTGCCGTCGTCCTCGATGGAGATGTCGGCGCCGGTCTCGTCCTGGATCGCGTTGATCGTCTGGCCCTTGGGGCCGATCACCATACCGATCTTGTCGACCGGGATCTTCACCGTGGTGACGCGCGGCGCGTACTCGCTCATCTCGGCCGGGGCCTCGATGGCGGCGGTCATCACGCTGAGGATGGTGGCGCGGGCCTCGTGCGCCTGCTGCAGCGCGCCGGCCAGCACGTCCGACGGGATGCCGTCGAGTTTGGTGTCCAGCTGCAGGGCGGTGACGAACTCGCTGGTGCCGGCGACCTTGAAGTCCATGTCGCCGAACGCGTCCTCGGCGCCGAGGATGTCGGTGAGCGCCACGTACTGCGTCTTGCCGTCGACCTCGTCCGAGATCAGGCCCATCGCGATGCCCGCGACCGGGGCCTTCAGCGGCACACCGGCGGAGAGCAGGGCCAGCGTGGAGGCGCAGACCGAACCCATCGAGGTGGAGCCGTTGGAGCTCAGGGCCTCGGAGACCTGCCGGATCGCGTACGGGAACTCCTCGCGCGACGGCAGCACCGGCACGAGAGCCCGCTCGGCCAGCGCGCCGTGACCGATCTCGCGGCGCTTCGGCGAGCCCACCCGGCCGGTCTCACCGGTCGAGTACGGCGGGAAGTTGTAGTTGTGCATGTAGCGCTTGGTCTTCTCGGGAGCGAGAGTGTCCAGCGACTGCTCGAGACGCAGCATGTTCAGCGTGGTGACGCCCAGGATCTGGGTCTCGCCACGCTCGAACAGCGCCGAGCCGTGCACCCGCGGCAGCACGCCGACCTGCGCGGTCAGCGGGCGGATGTCGCGCGGCCCGCGGCCGTCGATGCGAATCTGCTCGCGCAGCACCCGCTGGCGGACCTCGGACTTGGTGACCGAGCGGAACGCCGCGCTGATCTCCTTCTCCCGGCCCTCGAACCGCTCGTCTAGCAGCTCGTGCGCCTTGGCCTTGATCAGGTCCAGCGCTTCCTCACGCTCGGCCTTGCCGGCGATGGTCAGCGCCTCGGCGGTCTCACCGCGCACCGCCTCGGTCACGGCCGCGTACACGTCGTCCTGGTAGTCCAGGAAGACCGGGAAGTCGGCCACCGGCTTCGCGGCGACCTCGGCCAGCTCGCTCTGCGCGCGGCACAGCTCGCGGATCGCGGGCTTGGCCGCTTCCAGGCCGCTGGCGACGATCTCCTCGGTCGGCGCGGCGGCGCCGGCCGAGATCAGCTTGATCGCGTGCGGGGTGGCCTCGGCCTCGACCATCATGATCGCGACGTCGCCGTCCGGCAGCGTCCGGCCGGCCACGACCATGTCGAACGTCGCCCGCTCGAGCTCCTCGAGGGTCGGGAACGCGACCCACTGGCCCTCGACGTGCGCCACCCGGGTGGAGCCGACCGGGCCGCTGAACGGCAGGCCGGAGAGCTTGGTGGACATCGAGGCCGCGTTCATGGCGACGACGTCGTAGGGGTGCGCCGGGTCGAGCGCCAGGATCGTCTCGACGACCTGGACCTCGTTGCGCAGGCCCTTGGTGAACGACGGGCGCAGCGGCCGGTCGATCAGGCGGCAGGTGAGGATGGCGTCCTCGCTGGGACGGCCCTCGCGCCGGAAGAACGAGCCGGGGATGCGGCCCGCGGCGTACATCCGCTCCTCGACGTCGACGGTCAGCGGGAAGAAGTCGAAGTGGTCCTTCGGCTGCTTGCTGGCGGTCGTCGCGGAGAGGACGGTGGTGTCGCCCAGTTGGACGATCACGGAGCCGGCGGCCTGCTGAGCGAGGCGGCCGGTCGAGAAGACGATCTCCCGGGTGCCGAACGATCCGTTGTCGATGACGGCGGTGCGGGTTTCGGTGCCGAGAGCGGTGTTCTGCTCGGTCATGAAGTGCGGTACTCCTTCGTCGAGGACCCGGCGGTCTACAGCGCGGTTCGCAAAGGCCGGTCTTCGATCGAAGTACCCAGGAAGGCTGTGCCTGGGAACCACTACCGAGGACCGGGTGCTGACGGTGTGATCCGCGCGGGTCCGTGGGTTTCAGTGGTGCTTCCTGGGGGAGCGCCGCTCCCCCAGGATCAAAACTATCGACGCAGGCCGAGGCGCTCGATGAGCGTCCGGTAGCGAGCGATGTCCTTCTTCTGAACGTAGTTCAGCAGGCGGCGGCGCTGGCCGACCAGCAGCAGCAGACCACGACGGCTGTGGTGGTCGTGCTTGTGCACCTTGAGGTGCTCGGTCAGGTCAGCGATCCGCTTGGTGAGCATGGCGACCTGAACCTCGGGCGAACCGGTGTCGCCGTCCTTGGTCGCGTACTCACCCATGATCTTGTTCTTGGTCTCTTGATCGAGCGCCATGTTCTCCGGACTTCTGTGTTGCCGATTCAGACGATTTCCCGCACCCGCGGCGTCGGGCAGGCAAGCGGGATCGGTGTCGGGACAACCCAACGACGGTTAAACCCTATCAGGGCGTCACGGGAGCAACACCCGGGTCTCTTCGACGTCGGCCCGGATCTGGGCGATCAACGGGTCGATGCCTTCATATCTCCGCTGCTCACGGAGGTGCGCGACGAAGTCGAGGCTGACCCGCTCGCCATAGAGGTCGCCCTCGAAATCCAGCACGTACGCCTCCACCCGGCGCTCCCGCCCGGAGAAGGTGGGATTGGTGCCGATCGACACGCTGGCCCGCCGGGCGACCGTCTCCCCGCCCCGGGTCAGCCAGGCGGCGTAGATGCCGTCGGCCGGCACCGCCGCGTAGCGGTGCACCATCAAGTTGGCGGTCGGATAACCGAGCTCGCGGCCACGCTGATCACCCCGGACCACCACACCGGCCAGCCGGTGCGGCCGGCCCAGCGCCGCCGCCGCGGCCCGCACGTCACCGGCGTCGACACAACTGCGGATGTAGGTCGAGGAGAAGACCAGCCCGTTCTCCGCGACCAGTGGCGCGTCCTCGACGGTGAACCCGAATTTCTGCCCCAGCGACTCCAGCATCGTCACGTCGCCGGCGGCCCGGTGCCCGAAGCGGAAGTTGTCGCCGACCACCACGACCGCGGTGTGCAGCGCCTCGACGAGCACGTCGTGCACGAACTCGTTCGGCGTGAGCTGGGAGAAGGCCGGGGTGAACGGCACCACGCAGAGCGCGTCGACACCGAGCTGCTCGATCAGCTCGGCCTTGCGCACCGGCTCGGTGAGCACCGCCGGGTGCGAACCCGGGCGGACCACCTCGGCCGGGTGCGGGTCGAAGGTCATCACCACCGACTGGAGGCCCAGGTCACGGGCCCGCTTCACGGCGTGCCCGATGATCGCCTGGTGCCCGCGGTGCACGCCGTCGAAGACGCCGATCGTCACGACCGACCGGCCCCACCCGCCGGGGACCGACTCGTAGCCCCGCCACCGCTGCATCGAACGCCCCTCCGCTGAACTTCCGGCGCCCTAGCGTATCGATCCCGCAGCCCGGAGGAACGCCCACCGGGCCTCGCCCGGATAGTTACGATTGTCACCGATACCAGGAGGCTGGACCATGGACCAGCACGACGACGAACCTCGCCGGCCCGACGAGCATCCCACCCCTGACGTGCACGGACCGACGGTCGAGGTCGCGGGCCTGCCTGCCGACCCCCTGCCGTCGACACCCGCCCCGGCCCCGATGCGGATCCGCCTGCGCAACGCGGTGCCACCCACCCCGGCCGGCACCGGCTGATCAGGCCGGGGCCAGCACGATCTCCGCCCGGGCCTTGCCCTCGCGCTCGCTGACGATCGCCAGCACCTCGCCGGCCTCGTCGAAGACCGCGTAGGGCCCCTCGATGCCGGCGGCGCTCAGCGGCCCACCGTGACGCAGCGTCCGGGTCTCCTCCGCGGAGGCCGTGCGCTGCGGGAACGCCCGCCGTGCCGCCTCCGCCATCGGCAGCCCGACCACGTCCGGTGCACGCTCCTCCAGCTCCTCGAGGGTGACCGCGGCTGCCAGCGTCATCTCCCCCACCGCGGTCCGGCGCAGCGCGGTGAGGTGGCCGCCCACCCCCAGCGCGGCACCCAGGTCACGGGCGATCGCCCGGATGTAGGTCCCCGACGAACACGTCACATCGACGTCCACGTCGATCACCGCACCGCCCTCCGGACGCCGGATGTCCAGCACCTCCAGGTCGAAGACGGTGATCCGCCGGGCCGGGATCTCGACCGCCTCACCCTCGCGCACCCGCTTGTAGGACCGCACACCCTTGATCTTGATCGCGCTGACCGCGCTGGGCACCTGATCGATCTCGCCGACCTGCGCCGCCAGCTGCGCCCGGATCGCCTCGTCGGTCACCGCCCCGGCCGGCGCGGTCGCGGTGACCTCGCCCTCGGCGTCGTCGGTGACGGTCGACTCCCCCAGCCGGATCGTCGCGGTGTAGCTCTTCCGCGCGCCGATCACATAGGTCAGCAGCCGGGTGGCCCGGTTCACCCCGATGATCAGCACTCCGGTGGCCATCGGGTCCAGCGTCCCGCCGTGCCCCACCCGTCGCGTCTTCGCCAGCCGCCGGATCCGCGCGACGACATCATGCGACGTCATCCCGGCCGGCTTGTCCACCACGATCAGCCCATCCACACGACCACCCTATTTGCGCCCGCGATGGTCTACCCAGGCGGTCCGGTCCCCCTTCCTTTCAAAGCCGCGGGAGTACGCGCCATCGGTCCCCGCCGAGACCACGGGGTGCCGTCTGTTCCCGGCGGCCTCGCTGCCCACTCCGGCCTTTGCCGCCTCCGCCGGGCGGAGCTCGGTGGTCACCCGGCTGCGGTGCCGTGACACGGCGCGCACCGCCCGCCCGAGGGCGAGAGCGCACCCGGCCCACGTCACCGCAACCGCCCCGCCCGCACCCCACGACCGGTTTCTCAGCGGGTCGCGCCGACGACCACCCACCGAGGCGAGCGCCACCGCCACACCAGCGCCGCGAAGCGGGCGAACGTGAACAGTCCGAGACCCGCCCACACCCCGGCCAGTCCGAGGTCGAAGGCGTACGCGAGCCAGATCGCCGGCAGGAACCCGCACAGCGCGGCAAGCACCGTGACCGTGCGCAGGAAAGCCACGTCCCCCGCGCCGATCAGCACCCCGTCCAGGGCGTAGACGATGCCGGCGAACGGCAGCAGCGTCACGAACCACGGCCACACGATCGCGGCCTGGTCCAGCACCGCCTGATCCGAGGTGAACAGTCCGGGCACCACCGAGGCCCCGGCCGCGGCCAGGGCGGCGAACGCGGTCGCGGCGACGCCGCCGGCGAGCGTCACCCGGCGGGCCACGTCGCGGGCCTCGTCCGCGTCACCGGCGCCCAGGGCGGCGCCGACCAGGGACTGCGCGGCGATGGCCACGGCGTCGAGGGCCAGGGCCGCGAAGAACCAGAGTTGCAGGGCGATCTGGTGGGCGCCCACGGCGGCGATGCCGAAGCGGGAGGCGACGGCGGTGGCGGAGAGGAAGCAGGCCTGGAAGGCGGCGCCGCGGATGAGCAGGTCCCGGCCGAGCACGATCTGGCCGACGATGATCGCCGGGATCGGGCGCAGGCTGCGGGTCTCGCGAATCAGGGCCAGCAGGAACAGGCCGCCGCCGACGCTCTGCGCGGTGACGTTGGCGATCGCGGAGCCGGTCAGGCCCAGCCCGAACGGATAGACCAGGATCGGGCAGAGCACGGCGGACAGCACGTTCGCGCCGAGCACGATGGTGAGCGGGCGCCGGGTCTCCTGGACGCCGCGCATCCAGCCGTTGCCGGCTGCGGCGAGCAGCAGGCCGGGCGCGCCGAAAGCGGCGATCCGGAGCCAGCCCGCGGCGGCCTCGGCGGTCTCCGGGTTGCCGGCCAGGACCCGGGCGAGCGGTTCGGCGCCGACCAGGCCGGCCAGGGCGAGCAGCAGGCCGAGGCCGAGCGCCAGCCAGGAGGCCTGGACGCCCTCGGCGACGGCCGCGGACCGGTCCCCGGCGCCGAAACGGCGGGCGGCGCGGCCGGTGGTGCCGTACGCCATCAGCGTGCCGAACCAGGCGGCCATCGACATGATCGTGCCGCCGACCGCGATCGCGGCGAGCTCGACCGGCCCGAGGTGCCCGACGACAGCGGTGTCGACGAGCACGTAGAGCGGCTCGGCGGCCAGGACCACCAGCGCCGGCAGTGCCAGGGCGGCGATCCGGCGGGCGGAGGCGGTGTGGCGCGGCTCAGCCGGCGAGTCTGCAGGCGGGCTCATGGTGACCCATGATGCCCGCCTCGCAGTAAGGGCCGCAATGCGACCCCGTCACTTACATTTACTGCCGGGTGTCCAGCGAGGTCTGCAGGGCGCGGCGCGCCTGCTCGGCGGAGTCGTCGGACGGCTGGGGCTTCGGCTTGGCAGCCATGAGTGGATCCTCCACGGTGGGGTGGGGCGCACCGCGGCACGGGGCGCCCGGAATCGGTCGAGCAGGGCGTCACAGGAGCCCGATCCGGGATCGCCGGATCGCTGGCGGACGTGACGCGGCCCGGGGCGGTGGACCCGGGTGGCTCGAGGTCTCGCGGAAGGCGGTGGTGTCAGCCGCGCGAAACCAAATCACCGTTCAGCCCCCAAACTAACGTTCACTACGCCCGCCCATCCGGCGGATCCCGCGATCCGGGACGACAAAAATGGGAGCCACCCTGTCGGGTGACCCCCATTCAAGTGCTGAAACGTTGCCTAGTTCAGGTGTTCGTCAAGAAGGCGACGAACCACGGCCACCACATCCTGGGCGTCGCCGTGACCGGTGAAGCCCGCCGCCAGCCGGTGACCGCCGCCACCCTGGGAGACCGCGACGCCGCTCACGTCGACAGCGCCCTTGCTCCGCAGCGACACCGACCACTCGCCCGCGGCAACCTGCTTGACCAGCACCGACACGTCCGCCTCGGCCACCGAGCGGACCGGGTCGATGAGAGCGTCCAGCACGTACGGCGGCTGCGCGTGCCGCTCCAGGTCGGCCAGCGTCGCATAGGTCCAGACCATGCCGCGGCCGCCGGCCGCGTCCGGCTCCAGCACCGCCCGGCCCATCACCTCGCCGGCCAGCTTCATCGCCCCGAACGGGCGGCTGTCGAAGATGCGCCGGGAGATCTCCCCCGGGCGCAGGCCGGTGGCGATCAGGCGGGCTGCCAGCTCGTGCACCGCGACAGTGGTCAGGTCGAACTTGAACGAGCCGGTGTCGGTCGCCAACGCCACATAGAGGCACTCGGCGATCTCGGCGTCCAACTCGACGCCGAGCCGGGTCAGCAACTGCTCGGCCACCACCGAGGTGGCCGCCGCCCGGGGGTCGACCAGCTGCACCCCGCCGAAGCCGGTGTTCGACGCGTGGTGGTCGAGCACCACGCCGGCCGGCGCCGCGGCGAACAGGCCGGCCAGCCCGCCGAGCCGCGACTCGCTCGCCACGTCGAAGACCAGCACCAGCGCAGGCTCCGCGAAGGCCTCCGACTCCGGGACCAGCAGGTCCGAGCCGGGCAGCGTCGCGTACGGCCCGGGGACGCGGAAGTCGCCCGGGAACGTGGCCCGGATCCGCCGGAAGCCGAGCCGCCGCAGCCCCAGGCCGAAGCCCAGCATGCTGCCGAGCGCGTCCCCGTCCGGGTTCACGTGGCAGATCAACTGGATCTCGTCGTCGTCGCCGAGCGCGCGGACCGCCGCGACCGCGGCGGCCCACTGCTCGGCCGAGGGCTCGGACAGGGTCAACCCTGGTCCTCGGCAGCGCCCACCCGTTCCGGATTGTCCTCGTCCTCGTCCTCGTCGCTCTTGTACGGGTCCGGGTCGCCGGCGTACTTCTTGCCGGCGGCCAGCCGCTGGACCTCCTCGTCCCGGTGCCGCGCCTGGGCCAGCAGGTCGTCGATCTCCTTGACGTTGTCCAGCACGTTGTCCAGCACGAACGCCAGGCTCGGCGAGTGCCGCAGGCCGAGCGCGTGGCCGACGCGGCTGCGCAGCATCCCCTTCGCGCTCTCCAGGGCCGCCGCGGTCGACGCCTGCTCGGTCACGTCGCCGAGGACTGTGTAGAAGACCGTCGCCTCGCGCAGATCGCCGGTGATCCGGGCGTCCGTGATCGTCACCATGCCGAGTCGCGGGTCCTTGATCTCCCGCACCAGCGAAGCCACCAGTTCACGGACGCGCTCCGCGTGTCGCCGTGTCTTGGCCGGATCCGACATCTCGCCCACCTCCGACTGTCATTCCGCGGGTCAGCACCGCCCCCGCCCCAACGGCTGAAGCCTACCCAGCTCGAATTACCGGTATGACATCGGTTTTCCGCCCCGGCGGGCCACGGCCGGGGGCGGCACCCCATCTCCGCGGGCGGACTCAGTCGTCGTCGCCGTAGAGGCGCCGCCGGACCGAGAGCAACTCGATCTCGGGACGGCCGGCCACCTGGTGCTCGCAGGTGTCGATGACGGCACGGGCCTGCGCCGGGTCCGGCGCCACCACCGCCACCCCGATCTGGGCCCGGCCGTGCAGGTCGTGGAAACCCACCTCGGCGGCGCTCACCTCGAACTTCTTCAGCATCGCGATGATCGGCCGGAGATAGGAGCGCTTCTGCTTCAGCGAGCGGGAGTCACCGGGCAGGAGCAGGTCGAAAACTGCGGTCTCGGTATACATCAGCGAGCAGGGTACGCCCGGCTCAGAACCCCCGCGTGTGAATTTCCGGTTCGGATCGCACCCGAAGTTCACACGCCGGGTGGTGTCATTTGCGGGCGACCACCACGTCGCGTTCGATGCCCTGGTCGACCCGGTGCTCCAGGGGGAGGTGCTCGACCAGCGTGAGCCCGTTGGCCAGCAGGACGTCCTCGGCCAGCTCCCGCTTGGCGACCTTGGTGTTCCAGGAGAGCCCGATCGCGCCGCCGGGACGCAGCAGCGGCAGCCACTGCGGCACGGCCCGCTCCAGCAGGTCCAGCGGGCGGCGCGAGATGCCGCCGTCGTCGTCGTAGCTGCCGTGCGCCACGCCGTACGGCAGGTCGGCCACCAGCACGTCGGCGACGCCGCCCCGGATCAGGCCGTCCAGCTGGGTGGTGTCGGCCTGGAGCACGGTCAGCTTCTGCACCGCGCCGGCCTTGTGGTCGTCCTTGCTGGCGGCCATCGTCACCTCCAGGCGGCGGGCGGCCCGGCGGCCCTGCCGGCGCACCGGGACCAGGTCGGCGGTGTGCTTGAGCCGCTTGCGCTTCAGCCAGGTCTGGAGGAACAGCTTGTACGCCTCGACGTCCTTGCCGTCGATCTCCACGCCGATCGCGTCGTAGCCGTACATCAGGGCCTGGTTGAGCGTGGTGCCGCGGCCGCAGAGCGGGTCCAGGACAGTCAGCCGCCCGTCCAGCATCCGGCCGGCCGAGGCGGAGGCGAGCAGCGTCAGGTTGAGCACCAGCTTGGTGAACTGCTCGTTCGTCTTGCCGGCGTACTTCGGGATGGTGATCAGGTCGCTGTCGTAGCGGGCCAGCGGGCTCAGCACGAGCGGGCGCAGCAGGTCCTCGCCGACCCGTTCGAACAGCGCGTACGCCGAGGAGAGGTTGGCGAGGTAGGCGATGTCACGCTCCTGGAGGGAGCCGTCGAACGTGACGTACTCCACGCCGCCGATCACGGTGGTGTCGATGTCCGCGAGCTCCGCGGAGAGCACCGGGCCGAAGGCGGCCAGCTCCGCGACGGACATCCGGGACGCCTGATCGGCGTAGACGCGGTTGGCGGACGGAGCGAGCAGCATGGCATACCGGGACATGCCGTCATCCTTGCAGCCCGGCCCGGCAGCTCCGCCCGGGGGCCGCGCCGCCGGGCCCGGCCCGGCAGGTGGTCGCGGTGTGGCCCCGGGACTCCGCGTCGTGCGTACTCACCAAAGAACGAAGGCGGCCCCGGCGCCAGGCGCCGGGGCCGCACTCTGATCAGCCGAGGCTTACGCCCGCGGCTTCTCGCGCATCTCGAAGGTCTCGATCACGTCGCCCACCTGCGGCGAGCCGTAACCGCTGAAGGTCACACCACACTCGAAGCCCTCGCGGACCTCGGTGGCGTCGTCCTTGAACCGCCGCAGCGAGTTGATCGTGACGTTCTCGCCCACCACGACGCCGTCGCGCAGGATCCGCGCCTTGGCGTTGCGGCGGATGAGACCCGACCGGACGATACAACCGGCGATGAGACCGATCTTGGACGAGCGGAAGACCTCGCGGATCTCCGCGGTGCCCAGCTCGACCTCCTCGTACTCCGGCTTGAGCAGGCCCTTCAGAGCCGCCTCGATCTCCTCGATGGCCTGGTAGATCACGCTGTAGTAGCGGATCTCCACGCCGGCGCGGTCGGCCATCTCCTTGACCTTGTTCGAGGCCCGGACATTGAAGCCGATGATCGTCGCGGTCTGCTCCGACGAGGCCGACGCCAGGTTGACGTCGCTCTCGGTGATCGCACCGACGCCGCGGTGGATGACCTTGAGCTGGATCTCGTCCGGAATCTCGATCTTGAACAGCGCCTCTTCGAGGGCCTCGACCGAACCGGAGCCGTCGCCCTTGATGACCAGGGTGAGCGAAGCCTTCTCGCCCTCCTTGATGTCCCGCATCATCTCGTCGAGAGACTTCGGACGACGCGAGTTGGCGAAGGTCGCCGCGCGACGGCGTGCCTGCCGCTGCTCGGCGATCTGCCGCACGGTGCGGTCGTCCTCGGCCGCGAGGAACGTGTCGCCCGCGCTCGGCACCGAGGTCAGACCGAGCACCAGGACCGGACGGGCCGGACCCGCCTCGGCGACCTGGGTGCCGTTCTCGTCGAGCATGGCCCGGACGCGACCGTGCGCGCCACCCGCCACGATCGAGTCACCGGCCCGCAGCGTGCCCTTCTGCACCAGGACGGTGGCCACGGCACCGCGACCCTTGTCCAGGTGCGCCTCGACCGCGACACCCTGGGCGGGGCCGTCGATCGGGGCAGTCAGCTCGAGCGCCGCGTCAGCGGTCAGCAGGACGGCCTCGAGCAGGTCGTCGATGCCGATGCCGGGCTTGGCGGCCACGTTCACGAACATGGTGTCGCCGCCGTACTCCTCGGCGAGCAGGCCGTAGTCCGTCAGCTGCTGCCGGACCTTGTCCGGGTTGGCGTCCGGCTTGTCGACCTTGTTCACAGCGACCACGATCGGCACCTCGGCGGCCTTGGCGTGGTTGAGCGCCTCGACCGTCTGCGGCATCACGCCGTCGTCGGCCGCGACCACCAGGATCACGATGTCGGTGACCTTGGCGCCACGGGCACGCATGGCGGTGAACGCCTCGTGACCCGGGGTGTCGATGAAGGTGATCGCCCGATCCTCGCCCTGGTGCGGGACGACGACCTGGTAGGCGCCGATGTGCTGGGTGATGCCACCCGCCTCGTCGGCGACCACGTTGGTCTTGCGGATCGCGTCGAGCAGCTTCGTCTTACCGTGGTCGACGTGACCCATGACGGTCACCACCGGCGGACGGGTGACGAGCCGCTCCTCGGCCACGTCGGCGTCGAGGTCGATGTCGAACCGCGCGAGCAGCTCACGGTCCTCGTCCTCGGGGCTGACGATCATCACGGTGAAGCCCAGGTGCTCGCCGAGCAGCAGCAGGGTGTCGTCGGACACCGACTGCGTGGCGGTCACCATCTCACCCAGGTTGAACATCTCCTGGACGAGCGAGCCGGGGTTGGCGTTGATCTTGTCGGCGAAGTCGGAGAGCGACGCGCCACGGGACAGCCGGATCTCCTGGCCGTTACCGCGGGGCGCGCCCGAGCTCATCTGCGGCGCCGACAGGTTGTCGAACTCCTGACGCCGCTGCTTCTTCGACTTCCGGCCACGGGTCGGCCGGCCGCCGGGACGCCCGAAGGCACCCGCCGCACCGCCGCCACGGCCACGGCCACCGGGACCGCCCGGACGACCGGGAGCACCGGCACCGACCGGACCGCCGGCGCCGCCACCGGGACGGAAGCCGCCGCCGGCGCCACCGCCACCACCGGGACCGCCACGGTAGCCACCGCCACCGCCGCCACCACCGGGACGGAAGCCGCCACCGGCGCCACCGCCACCACCGGGACCGCCACGGTAGCCACCGCCACCGCCGCCACCACCGGGACCGCCGCGACCTGCGCCACCGGGACCGCCGGGACGACCGGCGCCACCGGCGCCGGGACCGCCACCGGGACGACCCGGGCGCTGCGCCGGCATGGACGCCGGGCTGGGCCGCGGGGGCATCGAGGCAGGGCTCGGCCGCGGGGGCATGCCGGCCTGGTTGGGCCGGGGCATGCCGGCCGGCGAGGGCCGCGGGGCCCCACCACCGGAGACACCGAACGGGTTGTTGCCCGGACCACGGGCGGGCGGGCGCGGAGCGCCGCCGGCCGGACCGGGACGGGGACCGCCGGGCGCAGCCGGAGGCGTGTTGCGACCTGCGGCCGGGGAGCCCGGACGCGGCGGGACGCTGCCGGGACCGGGGCGCGGCCCACGCGGGGCGCCGCCGTCGGCGGGACCCTGCGGGCGGCGCTCGGCATCCCGGGAACGGGCGGCCTGCGCGTCGCGTGCCGCCTTGACGGCAGCCTCCTGCTCAGCCTTCAGCGCCGAGGCGCGCGCCTCGGCGGCGGCCACCTCGATGTCGTGCGCGCTGGCCGGTTTCGCGACCGGGCCGGGCGTCGGGCCCGGGCGACCGGGAACCGACGGCTTCGGCCGGACGAACGGGCCGGGCGACGGAGCAGCAGGGGAAGTAGGAACGTTGCTGGGACCGGCCTGCGGCGGGCCCGGGCGGCGCGGCGGCTGAGGCCGCCCCATCGGGGGTCCCGGACGCGGAGGCGTGGCGGTGCTCGATCCACCGGAAGCGGCGGGAGCACCGGGCGCCGGAGCCGAGGGGGCCGACGGAGCGGCTCCACCCTGCTCGAGGGCGCCTCGGAGCCGCCGGGCCACGGGGGCCTCGACGGTGCTCGATGCGGATTTGACGAACTCGCCCATTTCTTTCAACTTGGCGAGCACGGTCTTGCTGTCGACCCCGAGCTCTTTGGCGAGCTCGTGAACGCGGGCCTTGCCTGGCACTGCACTCCTCACTTCGAGGTCGTGCGAGCGCACCCGCACAGACCTCACTCGTGCACTAGAAGCCTTGTCATTTCAGGGACTTCATCGTGTGCTCATCTGAGTCGTCCTACCTTGCTGGGTCGTGACGAAGCGTGGACGCCTCGTCATCGGTGGGTCCGCACGGCACGGAGACCGTACGAATGTGCTCGGCGAGCAGGCCAGTGTCAGCAACACCAGTGAGACGTAACGCACGCCCGAAGGCACGACGTCTCTCTGCCTGCGCCAAGCAAGCCGGATCGGGATGCAGATGTGCTCCCCGGCCCGGCAGTCGACGGCCCGGATCGGGCAGAAGCCGGAGGTCTCCCCCGGATCCGGCCGCGACGAACCGCAGCAATGAAGCGGCCGGCGCGCGGTTGCGGCAGCCGACACAGGTTCGCGTCGGGCCGACCGTCGACAAGTCTACCCCTCGATCGCGCCGGGCGCTTATCCGGTCAGTTCCCCGCCTCGGCCGCATCACGGTCCGAGACGCCGGCCGGCTCGTTGTCCGGGCGGATGTCGATGCGCCAGCCGGTGAGCCGGGCCGCCAGCCGGGCGTTCTGCCCCTCCCGGCCGATCGCCAGCGAGAGCTGGAAATCCGGCACGGTGACCCGGGCCGTCCGGGTGGCGGCGTCCACCACCTCGACCCGCAGCGCCTTGGCCGGGGAGAGCGCGTTGCCGACGAACTGCGCCGGATCCTCCGACCAGTCGATGATGTCGATCTTTTCGCCGTGCAGCTCGCTCATCACCGCGCGCACCCGCTGGCCCATCGGGCCGATGCAGGCGCCCTTCGCGTTCACGCCGGGCACCGTGGAGCGGACGGCGATCTTCGTGCGGTGACCTGACTCACGGGCGATCGCGGCGATCTCCACGGTCCCGTCGGCGATCTCCGGCACCTCCAGCGCGAAGAGCTTCTTCACCAGCGCCGGATGCGAGCGGGACAGGGTGATCTGCGGGCCGCGGAAGCCCTTGGCCACGTGCACCACGATGCAGCGGATCCGGGACCCGTGCTCGTAGGTCTCGCCCGGGACCTGCTCGGACTGCGGCAGGACCGCCTCGAGCTTGCCCAGGTCGACGATGACGATGCCCTTCTCGGCACGCGCCGCGTCGGCCTGCACCACACCGGTGATCAGGTCGCCGTCGCGCCCCGCGTACTCACCGAAGTGCTGCTCGTCGGTGGCCTCCCGGAGGCGCTGCAGGATCACCTGCTTGGCGGTCATCGCCGCGATCCGGCCGAAGTCGTGCGGGGTGTCGTCCCACTCCCGCACCACGCTGCCGTCCGGGTCGAGCTCCTGGGCCAGCACGGAGGCCACCCCGCTCTTGCGGTCGATCTCCACCCGGGCGTGGCTCTCCGCGCCCTCGGTGTGCCGGTACGCCGTCAGCAGTGCGGTCTCGATGGCCGCCAGAATGGTCTCGAACGGGATTTCCCGCTCGCGCTCCAGGGCGCGCAGCGCCGCGAGGTCGATGTTCACTCCTCGCCCTCCCCTTCGTCGTCAATGTCTTCGTCGTCGTCCACGTCGTCCACGTCTTCGTCTTCGCCGAAGTCGGCGTCGTCCAGGCGCTTGAACTCGATCTGCACCTTGCCCGGCCCGAGCTCGGCGAAGCCCAGCTCCCGGGTCGCGCCGTCCACGTCGAGCACGACGCCGCTGTCGCTCACCGACGTCACACGGCCGACCACGCCGTTGACCGCGACCAGGCGCCCGGTGTTGCGGCGCCAGTGCCGCGGCTCGGTCAGCGGCCGGTCGACGCCGGGCGAGCCGACCTCGAGCTGGTATTCCCCGACGAGCAGCTCGCCGCCACTCTCCTCGGCATTGTCCAGCGCCGCCGAGATCTCCCGGGAGATGATCGCCACATCGTCCAGGCCGACGCCGCCGTCGGTGTCGACCAGGACCCGCACCACGTGCCGGCGACCGGCCCGGGAGACCGCGAGGTCCTCCAGGTCGTAACCCGCCTTCTCGACCACCGGCTCGACCACGGCACGGATCCTGGCCCGGACGGCCGTCAAGTCGATCCGTGGTGCGGCGGGAGTGCGGCTCTCCGCCTCCGGGCGGGTGCGGCGGTCACCGGGACGGCCGCCGGGCCGGGCCCCGGCGCGACCACGCTGCGTCATCGGGCTCGACCTCTCGTCAGCTCTGGCGCCGCTTCCACGGCTTGCGCGGGCAACGACTAGGTGTGTGGCAACAACTGGATAGGTTTGCAACGACTGGATGGTTTCGGAACGACTATATGCCGCCGGGCTGAACCCGCCCCGCGGCTGACCCCGAGCGTAACGCGCGGCCCGGCCGACCGGAGCACCGCCGCACCGATCGGATGGTGTTGACTGGCCCCGTGGTGATGACAGGGGGACAGACACGCCGCAGAGTGCTGGCCACGGCCGGCGTGTTGCCGATCGTCGCGGGACTCGGCGGATGCGGGCTCTTCGACGACGAGCCGGAGCCCACGCCGCCGCCGGACCCGCTGCAGCCGTTGCTGGACGAGGCGATCGCCCTGGCCGGGGCGTACGACCGGGCCGTCGCCGCCCGGCCGGACCTGGCCACCCGGCTGGCCCCGCTCGCCGAGGACCACCGGGCGCACGCCACCGAGCTGGCCCGGGTGATCGGCACGACACCGCCGTCCGGGGTGGCGGCACCCTCGGCCTCGGCCTCGGCCACCGACGGCGACCCCACTGCCGAGCTGCGCAAGGCCGAGCAGGCGGCGCAGAAGAACGCGGTCGCGGCCTGCCGGACGGCGCCGAAGGAGCGGGTGGCGCTGGTCGGGTCGATCGCCGCCTGCCGGGCGACCCACGCGGAGGCGCTGCGATGAGCACCGAGCTGACCGGCGCGCTCGCCGCCGAGGAGGCGGCCATCTATGCGTACGGGTTGATCGGCGTGCATCTCGACGCCGACGAGCAGGACCGGGCCCGCACCGCCGAGCAGGCGCACCGCAACCGCCGGGACGACCTGGTCGACCTGCTGGACGAGCAGGGGGCCAGCGCCCCGCCGGCGCCGGCGGGCTACCAGCTCCCGTTCGAGGTGATCGACCGGCCGAGCGCGCTGAGGTTGGCGATCCACGTCGAGGACGGTGTGGCCCAGGCCTGGCGGGTGGTGCTTCCGGTCACCGAGGGCACGCAACGCGCCGACGCGTTGTCCGCTCTGACCGATTCCGCGGTTCGCGCCACCCGATGGCGGCGGATCGCGGGAGTCGCTCCGCTGACCCTGGCTTTCCCGGGCCGCGCGGGGTGACCGGCTGATCGCGTGACGCGTGGGGCGTCCTCCGGGTCGCGCCACGCGCGTGAAAGGTCCGGATCGGGCCTTCCCCACGGCCGGCTATGGCCGAGAATGAGGAAGTGATCGACGGGATCGACAGCGGCACCCCCCGCGGGGCGCTCGCGTTCCGCCTGCGCGACGTCATCCAGCATCGCTGGCCCGCCGAGGTGCAGGCCATCGGCGTGCACGGTTCGGTCGCGCACGGCGACGACACCGACAGCAGCGACGTCAATCTGGTCGTCGTCACCTATCGGCCGAAGACCGGTCCCAAGCCCACCATGCGCCAGGTCGACGGGGTGCCGGTGGAGCTGCAGGTGATGTGCGCCGAGGAGGCCATGGGGCTGTCCCGCGTGCTGACCCCGCGCTGGCCGCTGCTGGCCGACGGCTTCATCAACAACTTCCCGCTGCACGATCCGAAAGGCTGGTTCGCCGACCAGCGGGAGGCGCACCTGACCCTGGTCGCCGAGGCGCGCCCGGCCGAGTTCACCCAGCTGGCCCGCCACAACTGGGCGATCGCCAACGGGTCGCACGTGCGGGCGGTCCGGCTGGCGCAGTGGTACGACACCGACTCCGCCATGCTCCTGATGGCCGAGGCGCGGCTGCACGCGGCGATGGTCACCGGCCTGCTGACCCGGACGTATTTCCGCAGCAAGGCGGACGCCGTCAAGCACACCGGGGTGGCCGCGGCCGACATGCAGGAGCTGGGGGCGATCCTGCGCTATCAGGCCGAGGAACTGGCGGCCCGGGGCCGGCCGGTGGACGGCGCCCTGGGCGCGCTGTTCGACTGATCCAGTCCCTCACGGCAGCGTCAGGATCTCGTAACCGTCGTCGGTGACCACGAGGGTGTGCTCGAACTGGGCGGTCCACCTGCGGTCCCGGGTGACGACCGTCCAGCCGTCCTTCCAGACCTCGTACTCATGGGTGCCCAGTGTGATCATCGGCTCGATGGTGAAGGTCATCCCGGTCTCCATCACCGTGTCCAGCCGCGGGTTGTCGTAGTGCGGCACGTACAGCCCGGAGTGGAAGGTCTCGCCGATCCCGTGACCGGTGAAGTCCCGGACCACGCCGTACCCGAACCGCCGCGCGTACGCCTCGATGACCCGGCCGATCGCGTTGATCGGACGGCCCGGGGCGACCGCGCGGATGCCCCGCATCATCGCCTCGTGGGTCCGCTCGACCAGCAGGCGGGCCTCCTCGCTGACGTCGCCGACCAGGAACGTCGCGTCGGTGTCGCCGTGCACACCGTCGAGGTACGCCGTGACGTCGACGTTGATGATGTCGCCGTCCTCCAGCACCGTGGAGTCCGGGATGCCGTGGCAGATCACCTCGTTGAGCGAGGTGCAGCAGGACTTGGGGAAGCCCTTGTAGCCGAGGGTCGACGGGTACGCCCCGTGGTCGAGGATGAACTCGTGGACCACCCGGTCGATCTCGTCGGTGGTGACGCCGGGCTTGCAGTGCTCGCCCGCCAGCTGGGTGGCCTGCGCGGCGATCCGCCCCGCAACCCGCATCTTCTCGATCGTCTCGGGGGTCTGCACGTGCGAGCCGCGCCATTCGCGCGGGCGTTTCTTGCCCACGTACTCGGGGCGGACGATCTGCGCCGGGACTGATCGCGCACGCGACTGCTTTCCCGGAACGAGTGGGGCACGTACGGTCATCTGCACAGAATATCCGGCCCGCGGCGTGCCCGGCCCGCAGCGGACGGGCTGTCCTTGCCGCCCGGCGGACCGCTGTGGAATCGTGTCTTCGTGGATCAAGAGGGCCAGGACCCGAACTTTTCGGCGATCGGAGAGGTGACCGGTGATCGGGTCACGGTGACCGTGACGGGCGAGGTCGACATGGCCACCGCCGAGGCCGTCTTCCGTGCCGCCACGCCGGACCGGGCGACCGCCGCCACACTGGACCTGCGCGCGGTGACGTTCTTCGATTCGGCCGCGATCCACACGCTGGTCCGGCTGGCCGAGCGATACCCGGACAGCCTCGCGGTCATCCCGTCCGACCGGGTGCGGCGGGTGCTGGACATCTCGGGGCTGGGCGAACAGCCCTGGTTGAAGTCCTAGGTACGGGGTCGCCTGAGGGTCACCGCGGTGCCCTCCGGTGAGCGGTGCACCGAGAGTTCGGTGAGTGCCCCGATCAGTGCCAGCCCGCGCCCCCGGAAACCCGGGTCGGTGGCCGGCCGCCAGCTGCCGGTGTCGCGGACCGTCACCACCACCGCGTCGTCCGCCACCGACGCCTCGACGGTGATGGCCGGCTCGGCCGGCTCCAGCGGGTGCTCGATGGCGTTCGCCGCGGCCTCGGAGACCGCCACCACCAGGTCGAAGGCGTCCGCCTCGGTGACGCCGTGCGCGGCCAGGAAGTCCTCCAGCCGCCGGCGCAGCACGGTCAGGACCCCGGCCTCGGCCGGCAGGCGAAGCACGAACTCCCGGGGCTCGGTCACCTCGAACGCGATCAGCGCGATGTCGTCCTGGCGGGTCTGCCGGGTGGCCTTGGCGAGCAGGCCGTCGAGCAGGTCCTCGATGTGCCCGGTGGGCTCGGCGGCGTCGACGGTCAGCTCGGCCAGGCCGTCGTCGATGCCGTGCCGGCGGTCCTCGATCAGGCCGTCGGTGTAGAGGAGCAACCGGGTGCCCGCGTCCAGCTCGGTCTCCCGGGTGGGATAGGTCACCTGGCCCAGCGCGCCGATCGGCGGGCCCAGCGCCGAGCCGTAGAGGAACGAGCCCGCCTTGCCGGGCGCGATCACGACCGGCGACGGGTGGCCGGCCGACGAGTAGCGCAACCGGCGGGTGCGCGGGTCGAACGCGACGCAGAGCACGGTTGCGAACTGCCGCCGGCCGAGCGTGTCCACCAGCCGGTTCAGCCGGGACAGAGCCCCGCCGCAGTCGAAGCCCTCCAGGACGTACGCCCGGAGAGCGTTGCGCAGCTGCCCCATGCCGGCCGCCGCCTGGACGCCCTTGCCGACCACGTCGCCGATGACCAGGAACAGCTCACCGTCCGGTGCGGCGATCACGTCGTACCAATCGCCACCGACCCGCGCCTCGCTGCTGCCCGGCACGTACCGGCCGGCAACGATGGCGCCCGGGACCCGGGGCAGCGTCTGCGGCAGCAGGCTGTGCTGCAGGGTGCTGGCGATCCGGTGCTCGGACTCGTAGAGGCGCGCGTTCGCCAGCCGCAGCCCGACGAGCCGGGCCAGCTGGGTGAGCACCGCCGGCTCGGCCGGTCCCTCGGCGCCGGACCAGACCCGCAGCTCGCCCAGGGGCGGCCCGGCGGTGTCCGGCAGCGGCAGGGTCAGGTCGGGCGGGACGGACCCGGCGGCGCCGCCGTCCCGTTCGGCGCGGGCGTCCGGCGCGGTCAGCACCACCCGGCCGGCCGAGGTCATCGCCTGCACGTGCCGCGCCGCGACGTCGAGCACCTCGGCCGTGGTGGGCACGGTGTTGAGGGCCACCGCGGCGTCCACCAGGCGGCGCAGCCGGTCCACGGTCTCCCGGCGGCTCTTGCCGAGCTCCAGGTTGGCCCGGACCCGGGCGATCAGCTCGCGGGTGGAGAACGGCTTGATCAGGTAGTCGTCGGCGCCCGCGGCCAGCCCCTCCACCGCGGACTCCTCGCCGGCCCGGGCGGAGAGCACCACGATCGGCACGTCCCGGGTCCGCTCGTCGGCACGCAGCGCGGCGACCAGGCCGAACCCGTCCAGCCGGGGCATCATCACGTCGGTCAGCACGAGGTCGAACGGGTGTTCCCGGGCCAGCTGGAGCGCCGCCTCGCCGTCCACCGCGACGACCACGTCCCAGTGCGGGCCGAGCAGCCGGGAGACGTGCTCGCGCAGGTCGGCGTTGTCGTCGGCAAGCAGGATCCGGCCGCCGGCCCGCTCCCGGACCGGCTCGGCCAGGTCCGGGCCGTCGCCGGCCCACCAGGTGACCTCGTCGACCCAGAGCCGGGACTCCGCCGGGTCGGCCGCCGGGTCCTCGCTGATCCGGTCCGGCGGCAGATGGCCGGCGCCGAACGGGATCCGCACCGTGAATTCGCTGCCGTGTCCCGGCCGGCTCTCCACCTCGACCGATCCGCCGTGCAGCTCGGCGATCTCGTGCACCAGCGCCAGCCCGATCCCGGTCCCCTCGTGGCTGCGTGCCCAGCCCCCGGTCACCCGGTGGAAGCGGTCGAACAGCAGGGCCTGCTCGGCCTCGGGGATGCCGACGCCGGTGTCGCGGACGGCCAGGACGGCGTGCTCGCCGTCGGCGTGCACCAGCACTGTGACGCCGCCCTCCGGGGTGAACTTGATCGCGTTGGAGAGCAGGTTGAAGACGACCTTCTCCCAGAGCTCGTGGTCGATGTGCACCGGCTCGGGCAGCCCGGGCGCGTCCACGGTCAGCTCCAGTCCGGCGCGCTCCGCGGCGGGCCGGAAGGTGCCGGCCAGCCAGGCGGTGTGCCCGGCCAGGTCGGTGGGGCGGTAGACCGCGCGCATCCGCCCGGACTCCAGCCGGGAGAAGTCCAGCACGGTGTTGACCAGTTTGAGCAGGCGCAGGCCGTTGCGGTGCACCAGCCCGAGCCGGTCCCGCACGGTGCCCGGCACGGCCTGGCCGGCGAGCAGGTCCTCCAGTGGGCCGAGGATCAAGGTCAGCGGCGTCCGGAACTCGTGGCTGACGTTGGAGAAGAAGGTGGTCTTGGCGCGGTCCAGGGCGGCCAGTCCGGCGGCCCGCTCCCGCTCGTGCTCGTACGCCCGGGTGCCCGCCACCGCCCGGGAGATCTGGGTCGCGGCCAGGTCGAGGAAGTCCCGGTAGTCGCCGGCCAGGTCGAGGTACCGGCTCACGCCGACGACCAGCGCGCCCACCGTCTCGGCGCCCACGCCCACCGGCAGCACCAGCGCCTCGTCGGCGGCGGAGGGAGCCGGGTCGGCGGTCAGCTCGCGCAACGCCACCCCGCCGGGGCGTCCACTGTCGATCACCTCGCGCAGCACCGGGTGGTTCGGCTCGTTCAGGACCAGCTCCGCGTACGGCAGGTCGGCCGGGTTCTCGCCGAGCACCGCGGCCACCTCGGCGACCAGCGCGTCCTGGCCCGGCGCGCCGGGCAGCCGGCGGCCGAGGGCGCCGAGCGTGCGCAGCCGGCGTTCCCCCAGCACCCGGCCGGTGGTGTCGGAGATGATGCCCAGCAGCCCGCGGGTCCGGCCCTCGCTGTCCCGGATCGGGTCGTACGAGACGTCGAAGTAGGTCTCCTCGAGGAATCCGTGCCGCTCCAGCAGGAAGAGGTGATCGGTCGAGCGGTACGCCCGGTCGTTCTCGATCACCCCGTCGAAGAGGCCCCGCAGGACGTGCCACGTCTCGGGCCATACCTCGCTGCCGGGCCGGCCCAGATGTCCGGGGTGCTTGTCGCCGAGCATCGCGATGCACGCGTCGTTGTAGAGGGTCGTGTACTCCGGCCCCCAGAAGACGGCGATCCCCGCCCGGGAGGCGAGCATCGTGACGACGGCGTCGACGAGTTCGGCCGGCCAGGTCGCCGGCTCGCCGAGCGGGGTGGCGGACCAGTCCAGTGCGGACATCCGCGCGCCTGTCTCGCCGCCACGGTCGAAGGCGATGCGCAGCCGGCTCGGCAGGGCACCCATCCTCGCCTCCCACGGATCTTCGCCGGCCGGTCGGATCACCCGGCCCGGTGGCACCGTAACACCGGAAAACGCGCGCCCGCCCGATCGCAGCGCTGAAGATCGACAGTTATGCCGCAGCCGCCGAGCGAACGCCGGCGGCCGCCTCGATCAACGCCGTGAAACAGCGCAGGTCCGAGGTCCGCTCGGGGTGCCACTGCACGCCCAGCGCGAAGGTCTTCCCGGCGTGCTCCATGATCTCCACGACCTGGTCCTCCGGGCACCATCCGACCGGGGTGAACGCGCCCGGATCGGCGACCGCCTGGTGGTGGAACGAGTTGACCGTCAGCGACCGCCCGAACCAGCGGTGGGCGCGGCTCGTCTCGTCCACGAGCACGTCGTGCCGGCCGTAGTCGGAGGCGTCGGCGGCGAGCGGGTCGGTGCCCGGGGCGGCGCGGTGGCGTTCGCTGCCGATCACGTCGGGCAGGTGCTGGTGCAGCGAGCCGCCGGTGGCCACGGCCATCACCTGCATGCCCCGGCAGACGCCGAGCACCGGCAGGTCGGCGTCGAGGGCGGCGCGCATGAGCAGCAGTTCGGCGGTGTCCCGGGTCTTGTCCGCCTCGGTCTCCGGGTGCCGCTCGGCGCCCCAGTGCGAGGGGTCGATGTCACCGCCACCGGAGAAGACGATGCCGTCGAGCGACTCCAGCACGTCGGCGCCCGGATCGTCCGGGGTGATCAGCACGGCGCGGCCACCGGTGGCGTGCACCGCCTTCACATAGGTCATCGGGAGCACTCCGGCCATCACGTCGTTACGGCCGTACGTCACGTGTTCGGCGTACGAGGTGAGGCCGATCAGTGGTCTGCGCATGGGTTCCTTTCCGCGGCCGTGACCAGCGCCCCGAAGAGCCGCCGGTCGCGGCCCACCTCCGGGTGCCACTGGACGCCGAGCACGAACCGTCGATCGGGGGCCTCCACCGCCTCGGGCAGGCCGTCCGCGGCCCGGCCGGTGACCGTCAGCGCGCCGGGGTCGGCGATGCCCTGATGGTGGAAGCAGTTGATGGTGACGTCCTCGCCCATCAGGCCGGCGATGCGGCTGCCCGGGGTGAAGTCCGCCGGCTGAGAGCCGTAGACGCCCGGCGCGGGCCGGTGTTTCTCATGGCCCAGCACGTCCGGCAGGTGCTGGTGCAGCGAGCCGCCGGCCGCGACGGCCAGCAGCTGCATGCCCCGGCACACGCCGAGGATCGGCAGGTCCCGTTCCAGCGCCGCGCGCAGCAGCACCAGTTCGGCGGTGTCACGCTCCGGATGGATGACGGTGTGCGGCCCGGGGTCCTGGCCGTACAGCGACGGCTCCAGGTCCGGCCCGCCGGAGAGCAGCAGCCCGTCCAGCCGGTCCAGCACATCGGCGTCCAGGTCGTCCGGGGGCAGCAGCACGGCCCGGCCACCGGCCAGCCGGACCGCTTCGACGTAGTCGTGCGGCACCAGCGCGGAGGGAAGGTCGTGCCAGACGCCCCAGGTCGCGGGCAGGACATAGGTCGTTATGCCGATGATCGGACGCATTGCACCACCGTTTACTCACAGGCGCGCGGCGCCGGAGAACCGGCGCCGCGTCACGGGCCCCTCTGTCTCACCTACACGGGGACCGACCCGGGCGGGCGAGGATTCGACCCCTACACCTTGTAGAGAAGTCCCTTCCCACGGTAGCCGGTGCCCAAACGTCACAACGGCGTCACGTACGCCCCGGTGATCCCACCGTCCACGACGAACTGTGACGCGGTCATGAACGACGCGTCGTCGCTCGCCAGGAACGCCACCGCGGCGGCGATCTCCGCCGGCTCGGCGAACCGGCCCATCGGCACGTGCACCAGCCGGCGGGCGGCCCGCTCCGGGTCCTTGGCGAACAGGTCCATCAGCAGCGGGGTGGCGACCGGGCCGGGGCAGAGCGCGTTGATCCGGATGCCCTCCCGGGCGAACTGGACGCCCAGCTCCCGCGTCATCGCGAGCACGCCGCCCTTGCTGGCGGTGTAGGCGATCTGCGAGGTGGCCGCGCCGAGCAGCGCGACGAACGACGCGGTGTTGATGATCGAGCCCTTGCCCTGCCGCTGCATGTGCGGGATCGCGTACTTGCAGCAGAAGAAGACGCTCGTCGTGTTGACCTTGAGGACCCGCTCCCAGGCGTCCAGGCCGGTGACCAGGATGGAGTCGTCGTCGGGCGGGGAGATGCCGGCGTTGTTGAAGGCGATGTCGACCCGGCCGTGCCGCTCAGCCACGCCGTCGAACAGGGCCTTGACCTGCTCCTCGTCCGCGACGTCGCACTCCACGAACTCGCCGCCGACCTCGTCCGCGATCGACTTGCCGGATTCCTCCGAGATGTCGACGCAGACCACACGGGCCCCCTCGGCCGCGAAACGGCGCGCTGTCGCCAGTCCGATCCCACTGCCGGCGCCGGTGATCACGGCGATCCGGTCCTGCAAACGCTGCACGAGAACTCCTAATCAGAAGCGAGGAACACGTTCTTCACGTCGGTGAACGACAGCAGCGCGTCCGGGCCCAGCTCACGGCCGAGACCGGACTGCTTCATGCCACCGAACGGCGTCCAGTACCGCACCGAGGAGTTGCTGTTGACGCTGAGCGCGCCGGTCTCCACCGCCCGCGAGACCCGCAGCGCCCGGCCCAGGTCACGCGTCCAGATCGAACCGGAGAGCCCGTACTCGGTGTCGTTGGCGAGCCGGATCGCGTCCTCTTCGTCGCGGAACGGCAGCACCGAGACGACCGGGCCGAAAATCTCCTCCCGCCAGTGCCTCTCCCGCGGCGAGGCGGCGAGCAGCACGGTCGGCGGGAACCACCACCCGGCACCCTCCGGCGCGGTGCCGCGGAACGCGATGTCGGCGCCTTGGACGTACGACGAGACGACGTCCCGCTGTCCGGCGGAGATCAGCGGGCCCATCTCGGCCTCGGGCAGCGCCGGATCGAGCACCCGGAACGCCCGCACGGCCGGCTCCAGCAGGGCCAGGAACTTGTCGTACACCGACTGCTCGATCAGCAGGCGGGACCGTGCGCAGCAGTCCTGCCCGGCGTTGTCGAAGACCGCGCCCGGCGCGGCGGCCGCGGCAGCCTCCAGATCGGCGTCCGCGAAGACGATGCCGGCGCTCTTGCCGCCGAGCTCCAGTGTCACCCGTTTCACCTGGTCGGCGCAGCCCGCCATGATCGCCTTACCGACTGCGGTGGAGCCGGTGAAGCAGACCTTGCGCACCGCCGGGTGGGTGACGAACCGCTGTCCCACCACGCTGCCCTTGCCGGGCAGCACCTGGAAGACGCCCTCCGGCAGGCCCGCCGTGAGCGCCAGCTCACCCAGCCGGATCGCGGTGAGCGGGGTCAGCTCGGCGGGCTTGAGCACCACCGTGTTGCCGGCCGCCAGGGCGGGCGCGAAACCCCAGCCCGCGATCGGCATCGGGAAGTTCCACGGCACGATGATCCCGACCACGCCGAGCGGCTCGTGGAACGTCACGTCGACGCCGCCGGCCACCGGGATCTGCCGGCCGGACAACCGTTCCGGGGCGCCCGCGTAGTAGTTCAGGACGTCCCGGACGTTGCCCGCCTCCCAGCGCGCGTTCCCGATGGTGTGACCGGCATTGCGTACCTCGAGCTGCGCCAGCTCCTCCAGGTGCTCGTCCACCACCGTCGCGAACCGGCGCAGCAGCCGGGCCCGGTCTCCGGGCGCCACCCGGCGCCATGTCGCGAACGCCTGCTGCGATCGCTCGATCGCCGCGTCGGTCGCGGTCAGATCCAGCGCGGGTACGGTCGTGAAGCTCGCCCCGGTCGCCGGGTTGATCACATCGGTCACGCCTTGATCATCCTCTCCCGGAGCCGGAATTCACAGGCGTTCGAAGCCGCGGCGCAGTTCCCAGTCGGTGACCGCCGCGTCGTAGGCGGCCAGCTCCACCCGGGCCATGTTGGCGTAGTGCGCGACCACGTCCGCGCCGAACGCCGTCGCCGCGATCCCGCTCGCGCCCCACAGGTCCGCGGCGTCGCGCAACGTGCCCGGCACCCGCTCGGCGGTCTCGTCCCCGTACGCGTTCCCGACGAACTCGTCCTCCAGCGACAACTCGTTCTCGATCCCGTGCAGCGCGCCCGCCACCAGGGCAGCGATCGCCAGGTAGGGGTTGACGTCACCGCCCGGCACCCGGTTCTCCACCCGCATGCCCTGACCGTGCCCGGCGATCCGCAGCGCGCAGGTCCGGTTGTCCACGCCCCAGCGCAGCGCGGTCGGCGCGAACGACCCCGGCTGATACCGCTTGTACGAGTTGATGTTGGGCGCGAACAACAGGCTGAACTCGCGCATCGTGGCGAGCAGGCCGGCCAGCACCCGCTGCCCGGTCTCACTCAGGTGCGCCGGACCGTCGCCGAGCATCGCCGAGCGGCCGTCCTCGCCGCGCAGCGAGAAGTGGATGTGACAGGAGTTGCCCTCCCGGTCGTTCGGCTTGGCCATGAACGTGAGCGCCATGCCCTCCTGGGCGGCGATCTCCTTCGCGCCGTTCTTGTAGATCACGTGATTGTCGGCGGCGGTGAGCGCGTCCGCGTACCGGAACGCGATCTCGTGCTGACCGAGGTTGCACTCCCCCTTGGCGCTCTCCGGGATCAGCCCCGCGCCGTACATGTCGTTGCGGATCCGGCGCAGCAGCGGCTCCACCCGGCTGGTGCCCAGCAGCGAGTAGTCCACGTTGTACTGGTTGGCCGGCGTCAGGTCCCGGTAGTTCTTCGTGAACGCGTGCTCGTAGGTGTCCCGGTAGAGCACGAACTCCAGCTCGGTGCCCGCGAACGCGGTGAGACCGTGCGCCGCCAGCCGGTCGAGCTGGCGGCGCAGGATCTGCCGGGGTGACGGCGGCACCGGCTGCCCGGCCGTGTCGGTGAGGTCGGCCAGAACCAGGGCCGTGCCGGGCAGCCACGGGATCCGGCGCAACGTGGTGAAGTCCGGCTTCATCACGAAGTCGCCGTACCCGGTGGACCACGAGGACATCTCGTAGCCGTCGACGGTGTTCATGTCGACGTCCACGGCGAGCAGATAGTTGCAGCCCTCGCTGCCGCCGTCGACGACCTCGTCCATGAAATACCGCCCGTGCAGCCGTTTGCCCTGCAACCGTCCTTGCATGTCGGTCAGGGCCAGCAGCACGGTGTCGATGCTGCCGTTGTCGACGGCGACGTCGAGTTCCTCGAGATCCATGGGTCGTGTCCTCTCAGTCGTTCGGCGTCGGCATGGTCTGCTCGCCGTGCGCGGCCTTCTCGATGAGGTTCTGCTTCGGGCCGGTGAACCACTTGCGGGCGCTCGCGAACCACCAGACGGTGGCCGCGCCGACCACCACCGCCACGGCGACGATCGTGTAGTTGAACGTCGACGCGGTGATCGGGCTGGCCGTGGGGAGCACGAACAGCACGCAGATGACCCCTACCCAGACGATCGCGATCCATCCGACCGGAGCGCTCCACCGGCCCAGATTCCACGGCCCGGGCACGAAGTCCCGGTTCATCCGGCGCAGGAAGACCGGCCCGACGTACGCGATGTAGAGGCCGATCACCGCGATCGAGGTGGCCGCCAGGTAGGCGGTGGTGTTCCACAGCGACGGCAGGACCAGCAGGGTGGAGAGGCCGACGCACAGCCAGATCGAGTTGGTCGGCGTACCGGTGCGGGAGTTGACCTTCTTCCAGATCCGCGAGCCGGGCAACGCGTCGTCACGGGCGAAGGCGTACGACATCCGGGAGTTCGCGGTGACCGAGGCCATGCCGCAGAACCACTGCGCCACCATGCAGATGAACAGCAGGAACGTGCCGGTGTCATGGCCCACCGCGTCGATGAAGATCTGTGCGGGCGGCAGGGCGAGCTCGCTGGTCCGCGCGGCCTCGTAGTCCTGGATGGACCAGGTGATGGCGAACAGCAGCACGAAACCGGCGAGCACCGAGACCACGACCGACAGCACGATGCCGCGCGGTGCGGCGCGGGCCGCGTCGTGGGTCTCCTCCGCCACGTGCGCGGAGGCGTCGTAGCCGGTGTAGGTGTACTGCGCCATCAGCAGGCCGATGAGCACCGCGTACACCCCGGCCCCGGCGAAATCGAAGCCGGTCGCGTTCCGCACCTCGAAGAACACCTCGGAGATCGGCTTGTGCTGGTCCGGGATCACCGCCAGCACACCGACGATCACCGCGACGCCGATCAGGTGCCACCAGGCGCTCACGTCGGAGAGCAGGCGGACCAGGTTGACACCGAACGTGTTCAGCAGGCCGTGCACGACGATGATGACCAGGAAGATCAGGAAGGTCCGGCCGGTGGTCACCTCCATGTCGAAGGTGAGGCTGAGGAAGGCCGAGGTGGTGATCGCGGCGCCGAAGTCGATCGCGGCGGTGACCGCCACCTCGCCGAGGAAGTTGAACCAGCCCACGAACCAGGCCCAGGCGGCCTTGTTGCGCTTGGCCAGTGCCGCGGCCCACCAGTAGAGGGCGCCGGCGGTCGGATAGGCCGAACACACCTCGGCCATCGCCAGCGCCACGAAGGTCACCATGATGCCGACGAACAGCCAGCCCAGGGTGATGGCCATCGGACCGCCGGCGGTCATCGCGATCCCGTACGAGGTGATCGCGCCGGCCAGGATCGAGATGATCGAGAAGGAGACGGCGAAGTTGGAGAAGCCGGAGAGCCGGCGGTGCAGTTCCTGCTTGTAACCGAGTTGGGCGAGACGTTCCTCGTCTGTGGTCATCTACGTGCTCCCTTGCCCGAAGGGGTGTGACCTGAGCCACGGATGCCGTGATGATCTCGCTGTGGTGTTACGGGCGTCAATGAGAAGCGTTAATTGCGTTGCCGGCGACCTACCCCGGTGCCAGCCTGGACGCAGCGATTCCTCGGCAGGATCGCCGCTTCGGCGGCAGCGCGGGACGTGGCCACTCTCTCTTCCGCGCATCTGCGCGCGTCCCGCGCCGCCATCGGCAAGACATCGACGGTCGCAAGAGTTTTCGCAGCTAGTCAGACCTTTCTCGGAGAAAATCTACAGCGGCGAGTCTAGAAATCGGCGCGGGAGAGGCATACATTTGCCTTGTCGGCCACGGCGGACAGCCACCGCCGACTTCCACCGGCACTAGTGCTGAGTTGGAACTGTCGCTGAGTTGGAGAAGGAGGACGAGATACCGCAGCAACGCGTAATCACGACGTCCCCGAACCGACAAGAGGTGATCGCAGCCGATGCCAATCACTCCGGTCGACCGCTAGCGGCACGCAGCCGGTCGACCACATGAGCCGGCAGTGACCGGCACAAGAATTGAAAAGCCAGGGCCCCGGTTACCCGCCGGGGCCCTGGTCCTACTCCGCCCATCCCTCCGCCCTTCACTCGCCCTGGGGAAGCATGGACGCTGACGAGCCGGTTCACAGCATGGGCCGGGCCGCCGAGCTGATCGGCGTGACGCCCGCCTTCCTGCGCAGCCTGGACGAGGCCGGGCTGATCGAGCCCGAGCGCTCCCGCGGCGGCCACCGCCGGTACTCGCGTCATCAGCTCCACCTCGCCGCCCGGGTCCGGCAGTTGCTGGACGAAGGCTTCCCCCTCGCCGCCGCCTGCCGCATCGTGGCCCTGGAGGACCGCCTGGAGGCGGCCCACCGGCGCATCGCCGAGCTCGGCGGCACGCCCGGCCCCCGCGAGGACGTCACCGTTCCCACCCAGACCCGCCGCGACCTGGGCGCCGCGCTCTACTTCAGCGGCCCCCGCCCGGAGAGATCGCCCTCAGCGCCGTGACCCGGCCTGGCTCGGCGCCGGGTCAGCGTGCGATGGTCGGCCCATGCTCCCTTCCTGGAACGTCGAGGAGTGGCGGCGGCCCGGCCCGACCGCCGCGCAGCGCCGCAACGACCTGTGGATCGGGCTGGCGGTGGTCGCCGTCGCGGTGCTCAACCTCTTCCTCTCGCGCAGCTTCGGCCTGCTGGCGAGCGAGAACGCGCCGGCCCGGCTCGAACAGATCGGGTGGGCGATCGGCACCACGCTGCCGCTGGTGTGGCGCCGCCGGTGGCCGGAGGCCGCCGCGATCGTGATGTCGCTGGTCTACATCGGCGGCCAGACCCGCGGCGCGCAGGAGCAGCAGGTCGCCTCGTACGCCCTCTACGCGATGATCTACACGCTGGGCGCCTGGGGCCCCAGCCGGCTGCGGGCCCGCAACATCCGGCTGGCCATCATCGTGGCGATGTTCGGCTGGCTCACCGCCGCGTTCCTCACGTCGCACGACATGATCATGGACGAGGGCTTCTCCGGCGCCTCCGGTGAGCTGCCGGCCCTCTGGGCGCTGGTCTTCAACAACTACTTCGTGAACGCCATCTTCTTCGGCTCGGTCTACCTGGTCGGTGACGCCGCGTGGAACAGCGCCCGCCGGCTGGCCACGGTCGAGTCGCAGGCCGCCGAGCTGCGTGCGGCCCAGGCGGCCGCCTCCGAACGGGCGGTCCTCGGCGAACGGGTCCGGATCGCGCGCGAGCTGCACGACGTGGTCGCGCACCACGTGTCGGTGATGGGGATCCAGGCGTCCGCCTGCCGGCGGGCCCTGGACAAGGACCCGGAACGGGCCCGGACGGCGCTCGCCGCGATCGAGGAGGGCGCCCGCACCGCGGTCGGCGAGCTGCGGCGGATGCTGGGGGCGTTGCGGGCCTCCGAAACCACCGCCGCCGGGACCACCGGCTCCGCCGCCGAAGCCGCCCCGGCCGGGATCGACCGGATCGCGCGGATCGCCGAGAACGCCCGCGAGGCCGGGCTGACCGTGCACTACGCCGTGTACGGTGACGCGGTGCCGCTGCCCGACTCGGTCTCCCAGGCGGCGTACCGGATCGTGCAGGAGGCGGCCACCAACACGCTCAAGCACGCGCACGCGCGGAACCTCGACATCCGGCTCCGCTATCTCAGCGGGGAGCTCGAGGTGGACGTCGCGGACGACGGCCGGGGCACCGCGCCCGCCGCGGCGGACGGGATGGGCCTGATCGGCATGCGGGAACGGGTGGCGATCCACGAGGGCACCCTGGAGCACGGGCCACGCGGTACGGGCGGATACCGGGTGCGGGCGCGGCTGCCGTACGCGCCGGCCCTGACGAGCGCGGGAGGAAAGGCGTGAGCATCCGGGTCCTGCTGGCCGACGATCACCAGCTGGTGCGTACCGGCTTCCGGGTGATCCTCGAGATGGAGGACGACATCACCGTCGTCGGTGAGGCGGCGGACGGCGAACAGGCCACCGAGCTGGCGCTGTCACTACGCCCCGACGTGGTGCTGATGGACGTGGAGATGCCGGGCGTCGACGGGCTGGAGGCGACCCGGCGGATCGCCTCCCGGGGCGGGCCGTCGGTGCTGATCCTGACCACGTTCGACCGCGACGACTACCTGTTCGCCGCACTTCAGGCCGGGGCCAGCGGCTTCCTGCTCAAGAACGGGACCCCGGAGGCGCTCGCCGAGGCGGTCCGCGTCGTCGCGGCCGGCGACGCGCTGCTGGCGCCCGCCGTCACCCGCCGGGTCATCGCCGAGTTCACCCTGCCCCGGCAGCGCTCCCCCGAGCCCGCCGTCCGCCTGGCCGATCTGACCCCACGGGAGCACGAGGTGCTGGTCCAGCTCGCCGGCGGGGCCACCAACGCGGAGATCGCAGCGACCCTGCACCTGGGCGAGACCACGGTGAAGACGCACGTCAGCCGGGTGCTGATGAAGCTCGGCGCGAGGGACCGGACCCAGGCCGTCGTGCTCGCGTACGAGCTCGGTGTGGTTCGGCCCGGAGCCTGAGGTCCTCCGCGCGGAGGACCTTGCCGGTCGTCCGCGCGCCGGACGACGGGACATCGATCACCGCCTAGCGTGATCCCCATGACCAGCATCCTGAACGTCGATGCCGTCAACCGGTCCTTCGGCGACCGGCAGGTCCTCAAGGACGTGTCGTTCGCGGTGGAGGCCGGCCGGCTGACCGGCTTCGTCGGCGCCAACGGCGCCGGCAAGACCACGACCATGCGGATCATCCTGGGTGTCCTCGCCGCCGACTCCGGCGCGGTGACCTGGCAGGGCACCGCCATCGACCAGCAGGTCCGGCACCGCTTCGGCTACATGCCGGAGGAGCGCGGGCTCTATCCGAAGATGACCGTCGCCGACCAGGTCGTCTATCTGGCCCGGTTGCACGGGGTGAGCACAGCCGACGCGCGCCGGCGAACCACCGCCCTGCTGGAGCGCCTGGAGCTGGCCGGACGGGAGAACGACCCCGTCGAAAAACTGTCGCTCGGCAACCAGCAGCGGGTGCAGATCGCCGCGGCCCTGGTCCACGACCCGGAGCTGCTCGTCCTGGACGAGCCGTTCTCCGGCCTGGACCCGCTGGCCGTCGACAACGTCGTCGCCGTCCTGCGCGAGCGGGCCGCGGCCGGCGCCGCGGTGCTCTTCTCCAGCCACCAGCTCGACCTGGTCGAACGACTCTGCGACGACCTGGTGATCATTGCGGACGGCACCATCCGGGCTGCCGGGAGCCG
Source organism: Actinoplanes sp. 13 (assembly GCF_056134165.1). NCBI lineage: Bacteria > Bacillati > Actinomycetota > Actinomycetes > Micromonosporales > Micromonosporaceae > Actinoplanes > Actinoplanes sp. 13. The sequence continues at coordinate 466,187 of NZ_JBVYOQ010000001.1, forward strand.
CTCCTACCTGCGCGAGCAGTACGCGTTGCCGCGGTTCTCGGTCGAGGTCGGCGCCGACGCCGGCTGGCTGCGCGACGAGCCCGGCGTGAGCCTCGTCGAACTCGACGGCCCACGCGCCGTCTTCGACCTCGAAGACGGCGCCGACGACCAGGGTGTGCTGCGCGCCGCCCTCGCCCGTGGCCCGGTCCGCGCGTTCGGCCCGGTGCGACCCTCCCTGGCCGAGATCTTCCGAGAGGTGATCCAGTGACCAACTTCGAAGCCGTCCGGCTGGTTGCCGCCCGCGAGCTCCGCGTCAAGCTGCGCGACAAGGCGTTCCTCTACAGCACCGTGTTCTTCCTGGTCATCGTGGTCGGCTCGATCGCCCTGCCGGCCTTCCTCGACGGCGGCCCCACTAAGGTCGCCGTGGTCGGCGACACCGCCACCGCGCAGCTCACCGCCGGCGGCCTGGAGGTGCAGGCCGCGCCCGACACGGCCGCCGCCGAGCGACTGGTGCGCGACGGCGAGGTGGAGGCGGCGGTCCTGCCCGGCCCGGAGGTGCTGGCCCTGGAGGAGGCGCCCAGCGAGGTGGTGCAGGCCCTCAGCACCGCTCCCCCGGTCCGGCTGCTCGATGCCTCCGGCCTGGACCCGTTCCTGCAGTTCGTGGTGCCGGCCGCACTGGCCATGCTGTTCTTCTTCACCTCGTACACGTACGGCCTGCAGATCGCGCAGAGCGTCGTCGAGGAGAAGCAGACCCGGATCGTCGAGATCCTGGTCTCCAGTGTTCCGGTCGGGGTGCTGCTGGCCGGCAAGGTCGTCGCGATGACGCTGCTCGCGTTCGGGCAGATAGCCCTGATCGCGCTGGTCGCGTTCATCGGGATGACGGTCACCGACGTCGACACCGGTGTGGTCAGCGCGGTCGGCCCGGCAATCGGCTGGTTCCTGCCGTTCTTCGCGCTCGGCTTCGTCATGCTGGCCACGCTCTGGGCCGGGGTGGGCGCGCTGGCCGCCCGCCAGGAGGACCTCACCAACACTTCCGTGCCGGTGCAGATGGCGGTGCTGCTCCCGTTCTTCGCGGTGCTGTTCATGCAGGACAACGCGGCGGCACAGAAGGTGCTCTCGTACATCCCGTTCTCATCGCCGATCGCCATGCCGATCCGGCTCTTCAAGGAGGACGCGGCGGCCTGGGAACCGGTGGTGGCACTGCTGATCCTGGCGGTCACCGCGGTGGTGCTGCTGGCGATCGGGGCCCGGGTCTACCGGGGTTCACTGATGCGCACCAACGTCCGCACCTCGTTCGCGGCGGCCTGGCGCTCCGCTTCCTGACCTCTCGTCGTGGCCCGCACCCCGGTGCGGGCCACCAGATGTTACCGACCGGTAGACACGGTCGGCCGGTACAGGCAGGATCGGGGACATGTCGATGCGCTGGGGCATGACCGTTCCGCTCGGTGGCGTGCAGCTCGCCGAGCACGCCGCCGTCTATTCGGCGCTGGCCGACGCGGGCTTCACCGACGTCTGGAGTGCGGAGGTGAACGGCACCGACGCCTTCACCCCGCTCACCCTGGCCGCCGCCTGGGAGCCACGCCTGCGGCTGGGCACCGCGATCGCCCCGGTCTTCACCCGCGGGCCCGGCCTGCTGGCGATGACCGCTGCGGCGCTGGCCGAGACCGCGCCGGGCCGGTTCCAGTTCGGCATCGGCGCCTCTTCGCCGGTCGTCTCCGGCGACTGGAACGCCGCCGACTTCGTCCGCCCGTACGCCCGCAGCCGCGACATGCTCCGCTTCCTGCGCGCCGCCCTGGCCGGCGAGGTGGTCGACCAGGAATATCCGGAGTTCACCGTCCGACGCTTCCGGCTGGAACGCCCGCCCGCCGTGCCGCCCCGGCTCATGCTGGCCGCGCTGCGCCCACAGATGCTGCGCCTGGCGGCCGCCGAGGCGGACGGCGTGATCCTCAACTGGCTGTCGGCCACCGACGTCACCACCGCGCTCGCCGAGACCAAGGAGGCCGGCGCCGGCTTCGAGGTGGCCGCCCGCATCTTCGTCATCCCGACCGAGGACGCCGGCTACGCCCGCACCGTCGGCCGCCGCATGATCACGTCTTACCTCACCGTTCCGGCGTACGCCGCCTTCCACCGCTGGCTGGGTCGGACCGAGACGCTCGCCGGCATGTGGCGGGCTTGGGAGTCCGGTGACCGCAAGGGCGCCCTCGCCGCGATTCCGGACGACCTCGTCGACGAGCTGATCGTGCACGGGTCGCCGGAGGAGTGCCGCCTGCGCGTCCAGGCCTACGCCGACGCGGGCGTCACCGTCCCGGTCATGGCCCTGATCCCGACCCCTGAGCTGGAGCGCGGTGGCCTCCCTGCCCTGCACGAGCTGATCAGCGCCCTCGGCCGGCAGTAGGGCGCCCGCCCTCAAGCCCGCAACCCGACTCGCGTGTGAAGTTCGGGCGCGAAGCGCACCACAACTTCACACGCGAGCTCGCGGGCCGGGGTCATTCGCTGTCGGCGAGGATGGCGTAGAGCTTGCGCTTCGTCTCATTGAGCACCTCCAGCGCCTTCTGGCGCTGCTCGGGGGTGCCGCTGAAGCCGACCTGCTTGAGCGCGCCCATGATGCCGACCGCGGCGTCGCGGAAGTCCTGCACCTGGGACATGGCGTCGTCGCCGATCTGGGCCCACGGCGGGTTCTGGGCGGCGGTCTCCGCCTCGGGCCGGCCGTCGGACGTGAGCTGGTAGCTCTTGCGGCCACCCTCGGCGGTGGCCTCGATCAGGCCCTCGTCCTCCAGCAGCTGAAGGGTCGGATAGACCGAGCCGGGGCTGGGGCGCCAGATGCCGTTGGTGCGCGCGTCCAGCTCCTGGATCATCTCGTAACCGTGCATCGGGCGCTCCAGCAGCAGTGCCAGGATCGCCGGGCGGACGTTCTGCCGGGCGCCGCGGCCGCCGCGGCGTGGACCGCGGGGGCCGAAGTCGGGCGGGCCGAAGCCGCCGCCGGGGCCGCCGAACGGGAATCCGGGCGGGAAGCCGAAACCGCGCCGGCGCGCCTCGTCGAGCCAGCCGCCGGGGCCGTGACCGTGTCCGCGATGTCCCTCGTGTGCGTACCTCATATCCTTCTCCGTTCTGTCGTCGATAGTTAGACGATATATCGGCGAAGTGTCGGTAGCAAGGGTTTCTCCGAAGGCGGGGTTGCGGTACGTGTGCAACGCCTCGGATCTGGCAATCTGGTATCTGTGTTGACGGTGCCCATTCGGCAGCTCGGTGAGCCCGAGCGTGCGGCGATCGAGCGGATCCTTGACGCCGATCCCTATGCGGGCGCGCAGATCGCGGAGCGGGTGGCCTCCCACGGTCTGAACTGGTGGCGCTCCGACGGGCGCATCTACGGCTATGAGCCGGCACGCCGCATCGAATCGATCATCTGGTCCGGCGCGCACCTCGTGCCGGTCGGCGCCACCCCGGCGGCGACCGCGGCGTTCGCCGACCTGCTCGGCGCCGAGCCGCGGATCTGCTCGTCGATCATCGGTCGGTCCGAGGCGGTGCTCGACCTGTGGAACCGGCTGGGCGGCCACTGGGGCCCGGCCCGCGACGTGCGGCACCATCAGCCGTTGCTGGTCACCGATCGCGATCCGATGGTGCGGCCCGATCCACAGGTGCGCCTGGTCCGCTCGGGCGAGGTCGACCAGCTCTTCCCGGCCGCGGTGGCGATGTACACCGAGGAGGTCGGCGTCTCACCGCTGCTGGACGACGGCGGCCGCGGCTATCGGCGGCGGATCGCCGAGCTGGTGAAGGGCAAGCGGGCCTACGCGCGGTTCTGTGGCGATCAGGTCATCTTCAAGGCCGAGCTGGCGATCATCACCCGGCGGACGACACAGGTGCAGGGCGTCTGGGTGCACCCGGAGTGGCGGGGACGCGGGTTGGCGGGCGGGGCCATGGCGGCGGTGGTCGCCGACGCGCTGCGCCGGGTGGCACCGACGGTCAGCCTCTATGTGAACGACTACAACACGGCGGCCCGGCGGGTCTATGCGCGGTGCGGGTTCGTCTCGGCGGGCTCGTTCGCAACGGTGCTGTTCTAGCGGGGCGGGCTCGCCCAGGGCGTGCAGCCCCGGCGGCGGCACCGAGAAAGCGCGGAACGGCGCCGCAGGCCACGGGCGGTAGGCCCAGGTGGCGAGACGGCGCCGCACGCGTCGAGCGATGGCGGCAGCCGGCGAAGGGCCGGACGCTAGTGAACCGTGACGGTCGGGCCGGGGAGCAGCTCCCGCAGCTCGTCCGGGAGCTCGGCACCCATCTCGTCGGCGAGCCGCAGAGCTTCCTCGACCAGCGTCTCCACGATGATCGACTCGGGCACCGTCTTGATCACCTTGCCCTTGACGAAGATCTGGCCCTTGCCGTTGCCGGACGCCACGCCGAGGTCCGCCTCGCGGGCCTCGCCGGGGCCGTTCACGACGCAGCCCATGACGGCCACCCGCAGCGGCACCGGGAAGCCTTCCAGCGCCGCGGTGACCTGCTCGGCGAGGGTGTAGACGTCGACCTGGGCGCGACCGCAGGAGGGGCAGGAGACGATCTCCAGGCCGCGTTCACGCAGGCCCAGCGACTCCAGGATCTGGTTGCCGACCTTGATCTCCTCGACCGGCGGCGCCGACAGCGAGACCCGGATCGTGTCGCCGATGCCCTCGGCGAGCAGCGCGCCGAACGCCACCGCGCTCTTGATGGTGCCCTGGAACGCCGGGCCGGCCTCGGTCACGCCGAGGTGGAGGGGGTAGTCGCACTGCTCGGCGAGCTGCCGGTACGCCCGGATCATGACGACCGGGTCGTTGTGCTTCACCGAGATCTTGATGTCCCGGAAGCCGTGCTCCTCGAACAGCGAGCACTCCCAGAGCGCCGACTCGACCAGGGCCTCGGCGGTGGCCTTGCCGTACTTCTCCAGCAGGCGCTTGTCCAGCGAGCCGGCGTTGACGCCGATCCGGATCGGGATGCCCGCGTCGGAGGCCGCCTTGGCGATCTCCTTGACCTTGTCGTCGAACTGCCGGATGTTGCCCGGGTTGACCCGGACCGCGGCGCAGCCGGCGTCGATCGCGGCGAACACGTACTTCGGCTGGAAGTGGATGTCGGCGATCACCGGGAGCTGCGACTTCTTGGCGATCGCGGGCAGCGCCTCGACGTCGTCCTGCGAGGGGACGGCGACCCGGACGATCTGGCAGCCGGAGGCGGTGAGCTCGGCGATCTGCTGGAGCGTGGAGTTGACGTCGGCGGTGAGCGTGGTGGTCATCGACTGGACACTGATCGGGGCGCCGCCGCCGACCGGCACGTTGCCCACCATGATCTGGCGGCTGTGCCGGCGAGGGGCCAGGGGCGGCGGGGGGACCGCCGGCATTCCGAGACTGATCGCGGTCACTTTTTCACTCACTTGAAGATCGTAATGGGGTTGATGATGTCGGCGGTCACGGTCAACAGGGTGAACGCGCCACCTATCAGGATGACCGCGTACGTCAGAGGCATCAGTTTGTAGTAGTCCACCCGGCCCGGATCGGGTCGCTTGAAGAGTTTGTAAAGCCTTGATCTGATGGCCTCGAACCAGGCGATCGCGATGTGCCCGCCGTCCACCGGCAGCAGCGGCAGCAGGTTGAACAGGCCGATGAAGACGTTCAGCGAGATGAAGACCTGCCAGAAGACCTCGGGCACGCCCTTCTCGATCGCCTCGCCACCGATCCGGCTCGCGCCGACGACACTGATCGGGGTGTCCGGGTCGCGCTCCTCCCCGGTGATCGAGTTCCACAGGGCCGGGATCTTCTCCGGGATCCGGGCCATCGCCTTGAGCGAGTTCTCCACCAGGTACCAGTTGAAGTCGCCGGAGGCCGGGATCGCGCCGAGGGCGCTGTAGGTGATCACGGCCGGCTGATCGGTGGTCCAGCTGACGCCGGCGACGGCCACCTGGGAGACCGGGCCCTCCGGGTCGTCCAGCGGGGTGCGCTCGGCGCTGATCAGGTCCACCTTGGTGGTGGCGGTCTGACCGTCGCGCAGGTAGGTGAACTCGGTGGGGCCGGCCGCCGAGGCGCGGATCGCGTCGGTGAGCTGCCCGTAGTTGGACACCGGGGTGGCGCCCACCTTGGTGATCAGATCACCGGTCCGCAGGCCGGCCTGTTTCGCCGGGGCCTCGCGAGCGCTGCCGGTGCCGGGCACGCAGTCGGCGCTGGTGTCGTCCAGCTGGGTGCGGATGCAGTCGCCCACGTAGATCATCGCCGGGGCGGAGCGCTGCTGCTCGGCGGTCTGCGGGATGTCGGTGTTCGGCAGGCCGATGGTCATCGCCATCACCCACGCGCCGACCAGCGCCAGCATGAAGTGGGTGATCGAGCCGGCGGCCATCACCACGGTCCGCTTCCAGACCGGGAACCGCCACATGGCGCGGTGCTGGTCCTCCGGGGCGACGTCCTCGTCCTGCGGCGTCATCCCGACGATCTTGCAGAAGCCGCCGAGCGGGATGAGCTTCAACCCGTACTCGGTCTCGCCGCGGTGGAAGGAGAAGATGGTCGGGCCGAACCCGACGAAGTACTGCGTCACCTTCATGCCGAAACGCTTGCCGGTGATCATGTGACCCAGCTCGTGCAGGCTCACCGAGATCAGAATGGTCAGCGCGAACGCCACCACACCCAGCCAGAACAGCATCAGGCTCCTTCAGCCAGAGTTGCGATCGTCCGCTGCGCCTGGGCACGCGCCCATGCCTCGGCCGCAAGCACGTCCTCGACGGTACCCGGCTCCGCGAAATCCGGGGCCGCCGCCAGGACCCGCTCGAGCGTGTCGACGATGCCCAAGAACGGTAGCCGACCGGAGACGAACGCGGCCACACACTCCTCGTTCGCCGCGTTGTAGACCGCGGGAAGGCATCGCCCGGCGCGGCCGGCCTCCTTGGCCAGCCGGACGGCGGGGAACGCCTCGTCGTCGAGCGGGCGCAGCTCCCAGTTGTGCGCGAGGGTCCAGTCGACCGCGGCGGCGGCCTGCGGCACCCGCTCCGGCCAGGCCAGAGCCAGCGCGATCGGCAGCCGCATGTCCGGCGGGCTGGCCTGGGCCAGCGTCGACCCGTCGGTGAACTCGACCAGGGAGTGCAGCACCGACTGCGGGTGGACCATCACCTCGATGTCGTCGTACGGCACGCCGAACAGCTCGTGCGCCTCGATCACCTCGAGCGCCTTGTTCACCATCGTCGCCGAGTTGATCGTGACGACCGGGCCCATGTCCCAGGTCGGGTGCTTGAGCGCCTCCTCGGGTGTGACATCCGACAACTCGTCGCGGCGCCGCCCCCGGAACGCTCCCCCGCTCGCGGTCAGGATCAGGCGCCGTACCTCGGACGCGGCGCCGCCGCGGAGGCACTGGGCGAGCGCCGAATGCTCCGAGTCGACCGGGACGATCTGGCCCTCCGCGGCGACGCGCCGCACCAGCGGGCCGCCGGCGACCAGGGACTCCTTGTTGGCCAGCGCGAGGATCCGCTTCGACTCGAGGGCGGCCAGGGTCGGCGCGAGCCCGAGGCTGCCGACCACCCCGTTGAGCACGACGTCACACGGGTGGGTGGCCAGCTCGGTCATCGCGTCCGGGCCGGCGACGATCTTCGGGATCTTGAAGTCGCCGGTCGCGTACCCCCGTTTCTGGGCCTCGGCGTAGAAGGCGAGCTGAAGATCCTGCACGGCCGACGAGCGGGCCACGCCGACCACCTCGACGCCCAGTTCGAGGGCCTGCGCCGCGAGCAGCTCGACGTTGCCGCCGCCGGCCCCGATCGCCACCACGCGGAACCGGTCGGGGTTGCGCCGGACTATGTCGATGGCTTGCGTGCCGATGGATCCGGTGGAGCCGAGCAGGACCAGTTCGCGCATGTGGCCCATCTTCCCGTAACGGGTAAGGGGAGCCCATGCGGGTGTCGGCACTTTTCCGGCCGCTGCGTGGTCGGGACGTCTCCCTGCACGCAGCCGCCATCACGTTCTACGCCGGGATAGCGGTGGTCCCGGTCGCGTTGCTGGCGATCTGGATCACCGGGTTGGTGGTGGGCGCCGAACGCGTCCGTGACCTGACCGGCCGGACGATCTCGGCGCTGCCGGCCGAGATCGGGGCGCCGCGCGCGCTGTCGGCGCTGATCGAGGCCGGGCTGGCCCTGACGCCCTGGCTCGCCCTGGCCAGCCTGCTGCCGGCCACCCTCTACGGCGAGGGCCTGCGGCGGGCGTTCGTCTCGCTCCGCCGGCCCGGTGAGACGCTGGTCGGGTGGCGGGGGCGGGTGCTCTGGCTGCCGCTGCTGGCCGCGGCGCCGGCCCTGCTGCTCGCCCTCTTCCTGGCGCTGCCGACCACCAGCGGGCTCTGGCTGCGCGGCGGCTGGTGGGCGGTGCTGGGGGTGGTGCTGTCCTTCCTGGCCACCTGGCTGGTGCTCACCCCGGTGGTGATCTGGGTGTTCCGCTACGTCGCCCCGGGCCGGCCGGCCTGGCTGCCGACCATCCTGATCGGGTCGTTCACCGCGGCGAACCTCTCCGGGTTCCTGCACGGCTTCATCCTGTTCTGCTCGCTGCCGCTGGACCTGGGCGTGCCGTTCGGCGGATTCACCGAGATCGGGGCGATGGTCGCGGTGGGTCTCTGGCTGTACCTGTTCCACGTGGTGCTCCTGGCCGGCTTCGCGATGACGCACTCAGCACCCGTCAAGGCCCATTTAACGGACGAATCGGCGACTCCGGCGGACCGAACGGCGGGGTACTCTCGCTCGGCATGACCCCCATTCCCGACCGCGCCGATGTGGTGATCATCGGGGCCGGCCACAACGGTCTCGTCTCCGCGATCCTGCTGGCCCGCGCCGGGCTCGACGTCGTCGTACTCGAGGCCGCCGGCGTGCTCGGTGGCGCCACCCGCACCGAACGCCCCTTCCGCAAGGTGCCCGGCCTGGGCCAGTCCACCGGGTCCTACCTGCTCGGCCTGATGCCGCCGGAACTGCTGCGGACGCTCGACGTCGACATTCCGGTCCTGCGCCGCGACCCGCACTACTTCCTGCCCACCGCGGGACCGGCCGGCTCGCCGTACCTGCTGTTCGGCGCCGACCGTGAGGCCACCCGGGCCCAGATGGAGAAGTTCTTCTCGCCGCGTGACGTCGCCGCCGACGAAGCGCTGGCCTGCGAGATCGGCGCGCTGCGCGCCGATCTCGCGCCGGCCTGGCTGGAGGAGCCGGCTTCGGTGGAGGACATCGCCGACCGGCACATCCGGCCACAGCTGCAGAGCACATTCCTTGACCTGGTACGAGGAAGTGTCGCTGATTATCTGGGCCGGTTCGGGTTCAAAAGTGACCTGTTGACGGCGATGTACACGGTGACCGACGGTCTGTCGGGGCTCAACGCGGGCCCGGACGACCCCGGCACCGGACACAACTTCCTGGTGCACAACATGTGCCGGCTGCCCGGGTCGGACGGCACCTGGATGATCGCCGCGGGCGGGATGGGCACCGTCTCGCGCACCTTCGCCGACGCGGCCCGGGCGGCCGGGGCGCGGCTGTTCACCAGCGCTCCCGTCTCGGCGGTCTCGGTCGACAGTGGCGCTGTCAGCGGAGTGGTGCTGGAGGACGGGCGGACGGTGTCGGCTCGCGTGGTCCTGGGCGGCTGTGACCCGTACCGCCTGATGGATCTTGTCCCGGAGGGTGCCCTGCCCTCCTCGCTGACCTCGCACATGGCAGCCGTCCGGCGGCCCGGGACCACGCTGAAGGTGAACCTGGCGCTGCGGGACCTGCCCCGCTTCTCGTGCCTGCCGGAAGGGGCGCCGTCGCCGTTCGGGTCGACGATCCACCTGCTGCCGGGCTCATCGATGGCGTCGGTGCGCCAGATGTGGGCGGACGTGCAGGCCGGCCGGCTCCCGTCGGCGCCGACGATCGAGTGGTACGTGCACACCACCGTCGACCCGTCGTTGCAGGACGCCGACGGGCACCACTCGTCGGCACTGTTCGTGCAGTCGGTGCCGTACTCGATCGCCGGGTCATCGTGGGAGACCGAGCTGCCGGGGTACGTGCGGCGGCTGCTGGAGATCTGCGACGAGTACGCGCCCGGCACCTCGGACCTGGTGGCGGACGTGTTCGCGCTGACGCCGCCGGGGATCGAGGAGCACTTCGGGATCACCGGCGGGCACATCCACCACGTGGACAACACGGTCGCGTTCGATCAGCGGATGCCGTACTTCACGGGGCTGGACGGGCTTTATTCCGGGTCGGCGGGGACGCACCCGGCCGGCAGCGTGATCGGGGCGGCGGGACACAACGCGGCCCGCCGCATCCTGCGCGATCTCGCCATCGGATAGCCCCTAGGTAAGGGGTGCAGACCTGTGTGGGGACTTCGGGTGCGCACGGGACCCGAAGTCACCACACTCCCGGTGTGGGGCCGGACCGGTGAATCAGCCCGGCGGTCGCGCTGCGGCCCGGCGTCGCGGCCAGGCCGCGGGGATGCCACGGGACTTTCGTAGGCGTACGAAATCAGGGGTTGGCGGTCTTGCTGGCCCTGATCTTGTGGCCGACGCCGGTGAGGCAGCGGCCGCTGGGCAGGTCGAACTTCCACCCGTGCAACTGGCAGGTCAGCACGTTGCCGTCGAGCACGCCGAAGCGGGACAGGTCGGCCTTGAGGTGCGGGCAACGGCGCTGCACGGTCCAGTCCCCGAACTGGGTGTCCTCGGCGTCGACGGACTTCTCGTGCTCGTCGTACCAGCCCTCGGCGTACTGCAGGCGCTCCTCGGAGAGGCACTTGAAGAACGCGTAGACGAACTCGTTGTACTGCCCGATCCGGGCCGCGGAGAAGCGGCAGGACAGGAAGAGCGAGTTCACCCAGTCCCCCTCGTCGATGAAGATCAGGTGCTCGATCAGCTCGCGCTGGGTGCGGAAGCGGTAGCGGACCTTCTCGTCGGCGTACGGGCGGACCTGCTTGCCGGGGAAGTCCACGACGATCGACTCGACCTCGTCACCGTCGTACGAGACCAGGTCGAAGCGGACCGGGCCACCGACGCCCTTGGCCATGTAGAGCGACTCCTCGAGCAGCGGCTCGATCCGCTTCTTCAGCTCGCCGAGGACGTCGATCTCCGGGTGCCGCCAGGACGCCTTCTCCGCCTCGATGACCGGGCGCTTGCGCTCGCGCATCTCCTCGAGGTGCGCGACCTTGTTCGCGAAGAACTCCGCGACCGGCACCGGGTGCTCGGTCGTCGCGGTCGCACCGCCGTCGGTGAGCTCGGTGACGCTGCCCGGCAGCAGCACGATGCCGTTGGTGCCGCCGACCTTCGCGTACTCCGACAGGAACACCGACTGGTCGGGGAAGATGTTGCCCTCGTCACCGTGGATGTCGTTGAACTGCCACAGCTCGTCGTCGAGGAAGCACGGCGGGCCGGCGATCGGGAAGACGTGGTCGGCCTTCAGGTCGTCGATGTACCGCCAGGTGCGGTCGAACTGCCGCTCCCGCTTCTGCTTGCCGAACGCGGTCTTCGCGTTGTCCGGCAGCTCGTAGACCATCGGGTACCAGATGGCGCCGGAGAACTGGAGCATGTGCGCGTGGACGTGGCCCAGCTCGTTGAACCGGGTCAGGTCGGCGGGGCGGGCGTCGTTCTGGTTCAGGACGCGGATCCCGTCGTGCTCCACCCAGAGCGACGAGTCACCGATCGGGCCGTCGGTCGGGCTGATCAGCGCCTGGATCATGATCTTCAGGCCGCCGTCGAGCTCGTGCACCTCGTCCGACTTCGTGCGCAGGAAACTGGTGAAGCCCAGCGCCCGCAGCTCGTCCTCGAGCTGGCTGGTCGGGTACTCCGGCAGCAGCACCGTCGCCTTCTTGCTGATGAACCGCTTCAAGTGCTCCGCGTCGAAGTGGTCCCGGTGCAGATGGGACACGTACAGATAGTCGACGTCGCCCAGCGTCTCCCAGTCCAGCTGCGAGTTGTCCGGGAAGGGGAACCAGGAGGCGAAGTACGCCGGGTTCACCCACGGATCGCACAGAATGCTCCCGGCGGCGGTGTCGATGCGCATGCTCGCGTGGCCGGTGCCCGTGATCCGCACTAGATCGCTCCTCAAACTCGGCTTCTGACCGCCCTTGAAAGTACAACCGGGTTGCCGGGTGCCGCCCACTGACCCCGTGACACACTGGAATCGGACTTCAACGAACGTCGACGAGGAGGACCCCCGTGGCCGCGGAAGAACACCACGAGGTTTATTCGCCCGACCAGCTCAAGCCGGGCAACCGGAAGCGGGCGCAGCGTGGTGCGATCGTCTCCGCCGCGATCCTGCTGCTCTACTTCTGGGGCAACCAGCAGGGCAACACCGAGAAGGTGTGGCTCGTGGTGATCGCGCTAGGACTGGTCGGCGCCGTCGTCGGGGACATCGTGCTGCGGCGCAGCGGCCTGCGGCCCAACGACCAGTAACCCGGTCGAAGACAAAAGAGGGGGCCTCGGCCCCCTCTTTTCGTCGTCAGCTCATCGCCGGCGCAGCAGGATGTCCTTCACCTCGCGGAGCGCGGCGTCCACCTCGGCCTCGAAATAGCCGTTCGGCACCAGGCCGAACTGCAGCATGTCGAGGTCGTTCTCGTTCACCGGCATCGGGCCGCGACCGGTCATCGCCTGCAGGATGCCCTCGAAGAGCCGGTCCACCTGCATCGGGTCGTAACCACTGCCGAAACGCCGCGGCTGGAACGTGCGGCGCAGCTGATCCACCCGGTAGAGCTCGCCACCCGGCTCGCCGATCGGCGGGCCGAGCTGCGGCTGCGGCGGACCACCGTAGCCACCGCCGGGCGGGCCGCTCATCGGGGCGCCCGCCATCGGCGCACCCTGCTGAGGTCCGCCGTAGCCCCCGCGGGGGTCACGGTCGGGCATCCGGATCTCGGCGGTCATGTCGGCGCGGCCGTGCCGGCCGGGCTCGAAACCGTCGAAGCCACCCTGGTCGTACCCACCCTGGTCGTAACCGGGCGGCGGGCCGGGGCGCTGCTGCTGCTGCGGTTGCTGCTGCTGCGGTTGCTGGCCGTAGCCCGTGGGCTCGTCGTAGCGACCGCCGTAGGGGTCCGGCGGGGGCATCTGCGGGCGCTGCGGCATCTGCGGGGGCATCTGAGGCGGCATCTGCGGAGGCATCATGCGGTCGTCGCGCACCGGAGCGGGCAGCCGCTCGGTCGGCGGCGCCATCGGGGTCTGCGCCCGGCCCATGCCGGGACCGCCACCCATGCCCTGCGGCATCTGCGGTGGCATGCCGCCGCCCTGCATCCCGCCGCCCTGCATGCCGCCGCCCTGCATGCCGCCACCCATGCCGGCGGCGCTCAGGCCGGCGCCCATCCCGCCGCCCATGCCCGGGCCCATCCCCGGCGGGCTCTGCGGCGCGGCGGAAAGGCCGCTGCGCATCGAGTCACGCATCGAGTCGGGAGCCGGCCGGCCGCCACGCTCCTCGAACTCGGCGAGCTGCCGCTCCACCCGGTCCAGGTGGAGATCGACCTGCCACTCGTCGTAGCCGCCGAACCGCACCCGGAAGACGACGTCGTGCACCTCCTGCGCGCCGACCGGCGGGCCGACCTGCTCACCGGCCAGGGTCGCCTCGACCCGGTCCAGGAAGGCATCGACCTCGTCGACCTTGTAGCCACGCCGCAGCGCACGCCGCCGGAAACGCTGTCCCTGACTCGTCACAACGTCTCCCACTCCGCTCGCTGGGACCTGCGCCCAGTCACTGTGCCACCTCCGCGTCGGCTGCGGCGCCCCCTGCGCCCGCTTGCGTCAGCTCTCCCGCGGCCAACTGGCCGCAGGCGCCGTCGATCTCCCGCCCCCGCGTGTCGCGCACGGTCGTCGAAACGCCGGTCTCCCGCAGCCGGCGGACGAACTCGCGCTCGACCGGTTTGGGGCTGGCATCCCACTTGCTGCCCGGTGTGGGGTTCAGCGGGATGAGATTCACATGGGCCAGCTTGCCGTTCAGAAGGCGGCCGAGCAGGTCGGCGCGCCAGGGCTGATCGTTTACGTCCCTGATCAGGGCGTATTCGATGGAAACCCGACGGCCGGTCTGCGCCGCGTAATCGAACGCGGCATCGAGCACCTCGGCCACCTTCCAACGCTGGTTGACGGGCACAAGCTCATCGCGCAGATCATCATCGGGGGCGTGCAGTGACAACGCAAGAGTCACAGACAGCCTCTCGGCTATCAACCGGCGCATTGCGGGCACCAAACCCACCGTGGACACCGTGATGTGCCGTTGTGAGAGCCCGAGACCCTCCGGCGCCGGGGTCGTCAACCGCCGGACCGCCTCGATCACCCGGGGATAGTTGGCCAGCGGCTCACCCATGCCCATGAACACCACGCGGGACAGCCGCGGCGGCGAGCCGGTGACCGCGCCCGAGGCGGCCACGCCGGCCAGATAGACCACCTGGTCCACGATCTCGGCCACCGACAGGTTGCGGGTCAGGCCCTGCTGCCCGGTCGCGCAGAACGGGCACGCCATCCCGCAGCCGGCCTGGCTGGAGACGCAGGCGGTCACCCGGTCGGGGTAGCCCATCAGGACACTCTCCACCAGGGCGCCGTCGTGCAGACGCCACAGCGTCTTCCGCGTCGCGCCGTCGTCGCACGCCTGCTCCCGCAGGGGGGTCAACAGGGTGGGCAGAAGGTCGGCGGTGAGCCGGTCGCGGGACGCCGCCGGCAGATCGGTCATCGCGGCGGCGTCGCGCACCAGCCGGCCGAAGTAGTGGGTGGAGAGCTGCTTGGCCCGGAAGGCGGGCTCACCGAGGCTCGTGACCGCGCTCTGGCGAGCGGCGAGGTCGAGGTCGGCGAGGTGACGCGGCGGCATGCTCGGACGGCGACGGGTGGTCACCGCGTCGGGCTGGTCGGGGCTGATCGGAATGACCGGAAGAATCGTCATGGCTTATCCAGCTTCTCACGCCTGCCAGCTCGGGGTGATGATCGAGAAGAGCAGGTAAGCGGTGGGAACGGCGAACAGGATCGAATCGAGCCGGTCCATCAGGCCGCCGTGGCCCGGGAGCAGGTTGCTCATGTCCTTGATCCGCAGGTCCCGCTTGAGCATCGACTCGGCCAGGTCCCCGAGGACCGCGACCACCGAGATGGCGGCGCCGAACAGCAAACCCCAGTACACCGGCACGTCCAGCAGGAAGAAGAGCAGTGCGCTGCTGCCGATCGCGGCGGCGGTCACCGAGCCGGCGAACCCCTCCCACGACTTCTTCGGGCTGATCCTCGGCGCCATCGGGTGCCGGCCCAGGAAGACGCCGGACGCGTAGCCACCTGTGTCGGAAAGCACCACGGCGACAAGCGTCGCGATGACCCGCCAGGCGCCGTCCATCCGATCACCATCGCCCGGATGGACGAGCAGGGCGGCGAAACTGAGCAGGAAAGGCACGTACACCGCGATGACGACGGAAGGGGTGAAGTCGCGCCGGGCGGCGGCCACGCCGTCGGCGAGCCGCCAGAGCATCGCGGCGCCGACCGTGACGGCCAGGCCGATCGCGAGCCCGTCCGGCCCGGCCTGCCAGGCCAGACCGATCATCAGGGCGCTGCCGGCGGCCAGCGGGACGAACGGCGGGTTGCTGCCGGTGACCGACATCGCCCGGGTCATCTCCCGGACGCCGATCCCGGCAGCGACCACCAGCACCACGAGCAGCGCCCGGGGCTCGATCAGCAGCGAGGCCAGCACGGTCACGCCGAGACCGACGCCGACACCGATCGCGGCGGGCAGGTTGCGCCCGGCCCGGCCCGGGGAGGTGGCCTGTCCCCGCCCGGCCCGGCGCCGGCCCCTGGCGCCGCGCGGCGCCTCGTCAGGCTCGCTCACCGGTTCGGAACTCTTCTCGTCCGCGCGCCAGGCCGGGCCGGGCGCTGCTTGCGTCGTTCCCTCGTCCGCGGGCCGGGTCTGGCTGGGGTACGCCGAAGCGGCGGTCTGACTGCGCCGGGGATCGGGGTCGTAGACAAACGGCGCCGGCACGCTCGTGTCGTCGCCGGAGGCCTGCCCGGCACGCGGATCGAGGTAGGACATCAGACTTCGAGCAACTCTGCTTCCTTGTGTTTGAGGAGCTCGTCGACGACCCCCACGTAACGGTGCGTCAGGTCGTCGAGCTCCTTCTCGGCGCGACGGCCCTCATCTTCGCCCGTGTCGCCGTCCTTGACCAGCTTGTCGAGCTGCTCTTTGGCCTTACGGCGGACGTTACGGATGGCAACGCGGCTCTCTTCGGCCTTCTGGCGCGCCACCTTGATCATTTCGCGCCGCCGCTCCTCCGTCATCTGGGGGAGGTGGATGCGCAACTGGGTGCCCTCGTTGTTGGGGTTGACCCCCAGGTCCGAGTCGCGGATCGCGCGCTCGATGGGGCCGAGCTGGGACGCGTCGTACGGCTTGACGATGACCATGCGAGGTTCGGGGACACCGACCGACGCCATCTGGGTCACCGGCGTGGGCGCGCCGTAGTAGTCGACCACGATCTTCGAGAACATCGCCGGAGTGGCCCGCCCGGTGCGGATGGCGGCGAACTCCTCCTTGGCGTGCTCGACCGCGCTGTCCATCTTCTCTTCGGCCTCGAAGAGGGTTTCCTCGATCACCGGCTCTTCTCGCCTCCTTGCTGTCTTCGGTGGTGCGGGATGTGGGGACGTGTGGCGCGCCTCAGTCGGCGGTGATCAGAGTGCCGATCCGCTCGCCGGCGCACGCACGCACGATGGTGTCGTCGCCCTCCGCGCCGAAGATCAGCATCGGGAGCTTGTTCTCCTGGCAGAGGCTGAACGCGGCCTGGTCGGCCACGCGCAGACCGCGCAGGAGAACTTCCTGGAAGGTGATGGATTCCAGCTTGCGGGCATCCGGGTCGATCCGGGGGTCCGCGGTGTAGACCCCGTCGACCCCGTTCTTGCTCATCAGCACCATGTCCGCGTGGATCTCCAGCGCACGCTGGGCGGTGACGGTGTCGGTGGAGAAGTACGGCATGCCGGCGCCGGCGCCGAAGATGACGACGCGGCCCTTCTCCAGGTGCCGGATGGCACGCAGCGGAAGATAGGGCTCGGCGACCTGGGCCATCGTGATGGCCGTCTGCACGCGCGTCTCGATGCCCTCCTTCTCCAGGAAGTCCTGGAGAGCCAGGCAGTTCATCACCGTGCCGAGCATGCCCATGTAATCGGCGCGGTTGCGGTCCATGCCGCGCGCCTGAAGCTCGGCGCCGCGGAAGAAGTTGCCGCCGCCGACCACGACGGCGACCTGGATGCCCCGCCGCGTCACCGTGGCGATCTGCCGCGCCAGCGACTGCACCACGTCGGGTTCGACCCCGACGTCGCCGCCGCCGAAAACCTCGCCGGAGAGTTTGAGCACGACTCGCCGCGGCCGCATGGTCGGCGGGTTCTGCTCGTCAACCGTGGCGGACTGTTCGGTCCCCAATGTCATGAGACCCGCCTTCCCTTCGCGTTCTGCTCCAGACCCTATGCGACTGGGAGGCCGGACGCAGAATCGCGTACCCGACCTCCCCGTGCCATTGAACTGCCGCGCCTTACTCCTGGCCGACCTCGTACCGGACGAAGCGGGTGACCTCGATGCCGGCTTCGGCGGTGACCTGCTTGACGGTCTTCTTGTTGTCGACCACGGAGGCCTGCTCGAGCAGCACGAAGTCCTTGAAGAAGGAGTTCACCCGGCCCTCGATGATCTTGGGCAGCGCCTGCTCGGGCTTGCCCTCCTCGCGGGCGGTCTGCTCGGCGATCCGCCGCTCGGACTCGACGACCTCGGCCGGCACCTCGTCCCGGCTCAGGTACTTCGGCCGCATGGCGGCGATCTGCATGCCGACGCCACGGGCGTCCGCGTCACCGGCCTCGTCGGTCTTGCCCGAGTACTCGACCAGCACGCCGACCTGCGGCGGCAGGTCCTGCGCCTTACGGTGCAGGTAGACCGCGACGGTGCCCTCGACGATCGTGAAGCGGTTCACGACGATCTTCTCGCCGATCTTCGCGGAGTACTCCTGGACGGTGTCGGCGACGGTCTTGCCGTCGTCCAGCGTGGCCTCGAGCAGCGCGGCGGCGTCAGCGATCTTATTGGCCTCGCCGAACTCGACCAGGCGCTGACCCAGAGCGACGAAGTCCGGGGTCTTGGCGACGAAGTCGGTCTCGCAGTTCAGCTCGAGCAGCGCCTTGCCGGAGTGCGCGACGATGCCGTTGGCAGCGGTGCGGCCGGCGCGCTTGCCGACGTCCTTCGCGCCCTTGATGCGCAGGAACTCGACGGCCTTGTCGAAGTCGCCCTCGGCCTCCTCGAGCGCCTTCTTGCAGTCCATCATGCCGGCACCGGTGAGGTCGCGGAGCTTCTTCACGTCCGCGGCGGTGTAGTTAGCCATGACTCTTCTCTCGATGTCAGTCGGGATTCGGCCGCCGCCGCCCGGGGGCGGCGGCGGCCGGAAGCACGTCGGTTGACTTACTCGGCGGGGACGGTGGCCGGCGCGGCGGCGGCCGGAGCAGCCTCAGCCGGAGCAGCCTCAGCCGGGGCGGCCTCAGCCGGAGCAGCCTCAGCCGGAGCAGCCTCAGCCGGGGCGGCCTCGGCAGCGGCAGCCGGAGCAACGGCGGTCTCGTCGGCCTTCTTCTCGGCGCCCTCGTAGAGGTCGCGCTCCCACTCGGGCAGCGGCTCGCCAGCGGCGACGGTGCCCGCCTCGGGCTTCTCCTCGGCGCCGCCACGGCCACGGCCGGAGCGGGCGATCAGACCGTCGGCCACGGCGGTGGCGATGACCCGGGTCAGCAGCTCGGCCGAGCGGATCGCGTCGTCGTTGCCCGGGATCGGGAAGTCGACCTCGTCCGGGTCGCAGTTGGTGTCCAGCACCGCGATGACCGGGATGTTCAGCTTCCGGGCCTCGTCGACGGCGATGTGCTCCTTCTTGGTGTCCACGACCCAGATCGCCGACGGCGTCTTGGTCATGTCCCGGAGGCCACCGAGGGTCTTGGTCAGCTTGGTCTTCTCGCGGAAGAGCTGGAGGGTCTCCTTCTTGGTGTAACCGGCGGCGGTGCCGCTCAGGTCACCCAGGGCCTCGAGCTCCTTCATCCGCTGCAGGCGCTTGTAGACCGTCTGGAAGTTGGTCAGCATGCCACCCAGCCAGCGGTGGTTCACGTACGGCTGGCCGACCCGCGTCGCCTGCTCGGCGATGGCCTCCTGCGCCTGCTTCTTGGTGCCGACGAAGAGGATGTGGCCACCCTCGGCGACGGTGTCACGCACGAAGCTGTACGCCTTCTCGATGTAGTCGAGGGTCTGGCGCAGGTCGATGATGTAGATACCGTTGCGCTCGGTGAAGATGAAGCGCTTCATCTTCGGGTTCCAGCGCCGGGTCTGGTGCCCGAAGTGGACACCGCTCTCCAGCAGCTGGCGCATGGTCACGACGGCCATGGTGGGTTACTCCCCTGGTCTTCCCTGGTTGTCACGCTCACCGGCGGTGGGCGCCCTGGCGCCTTGTCGGCGGCCACAGTCGGGCCCGACAGAGATCGGGACCAGGGAGGACCGCCGCCGGCCGCGGCGCACCGGTGAAGCCGGTGACGGGCGGTCGGAGGGCACGCGAGGTCGACCGCCTCAGGCGGTCGCCGTGCACCAGCATACGCCAAGCTGCGGGACGGCCCGGTCCGGGCCGTCCACCACCTGCGGGCCGGTCAGGCCACCGCGAGGCCCGCGGCGAGCAGGACGATCAGGCCGACCGGCAGGTAGGCCAGCGGAGCGCGCAGCCAGGCGTCCCGGGTGAGCGGGCCGCCACCCGCGGCGAACAGACCGAAAGCCGTCAGCGCGAGACCGAGCGTGAGCAGGACGGCGGGGACGATGCCGCGAGCGGTGGCGTCAGCGGCGAAGGTCACGCTGAGCAGCAGGCGCAGTGCCGGCAGCAGGAGGATGGCGACGGTGGCCGCGAGGGCCACGGAGGAGACCGAACGGCGGGTGCGATAGACGCCTTCCGGGTCTCTTTGCGCGGCAGGCGGGTCTTTCGGTGGCGTCACCGGGGGAACCAGGGCGGTCGGTTCGGCGGCTGGGCTCTGGGGCGGCGCGGTGGTCGGGCGGACGGCCGGATATTCCGGGCCGCGGATCGGCACGCGTACGCCCTCCGGCGGCGCCTCCCGCTGCTCCGGCATCCGGTAGCCGCCCTCACCCAGCGCGTGTGACCCGGACACCTCCGGGTCGGTGGTGTAGCGGCGGCCGGTGTACCAACTCGGCTCGGACTCGTCGGCGTAACGATGCTCCACGACCTCGCACGGTAGGTGACCAGCGCCGACACCGCCACCCGTAGCACACCGGCGGAGGATCGCGGGACGTTGTCCACAGGGCCGGTGAACCCACAGGGCCGCCCGCGATCAGCGCCCGGCCGTGCCACGGTCCCGCTTCATGACGACTGAGCGACGTGCGGTCGGCGCCTACGGCGAACGGCTCGCCGCCCGGCACCTGGAAGGCCTCGGACTGGTCCTGCTGGAACGCAACTGGCGGTGCGCCGACGGCGAGGTGGATCTCATCCTGCGCGACGGCGAGGACGTGGTCTTCTGCGAGGTCAAGACACGGCGCGGCGCGGCCTTCGGCCCACCGGCGGCCGCGGTCGACCACCGCAAGATCCGCAAGCTGCGGCTTCTGGCCGGTCGCTGGCTCAGAGAATCGGGGGTACGGGCACGCGAGATCCGGTTCGACGTGATCGAAGTGCTTCCACAGCGCCGGGGCGCCACTCGGCTGGTGCACATCAGGGCCGCGTTCTGATGAGCTACGCCCGCGTGCACTGCGTCGGCCTGCTCGGCGTGGCCGGGCACCTGGTCGAGGTCGAGGCCGACCTGTCCAGCGGCCTGCCGGCCGTGGTGCTCACCGGACTGCCGGACACCGCGCTCAACGAGGCCCGCGACCGGGTCCGCGCAGCGATGGTCAACTCCGGGCAGGAGTGGCCCAACCGCCGGATCACCGTGAACCTGCTGCCGGCCGCACTGCCGAAACAGGGCAGCGGGTTCGACCTCGCCATCGCGGCAGCGCTGCTCGCCGGGGCGGGAGAGTTGCCGCCGCGCCCGCTGGAAGGCGTCGTCCTCCTCGGCGAGCTGGGGCTCGACGGCACGGCGCGGCCGATCCGCGGCGTGCTCCCGATGGTCGCCGCCGCGGTCCGCGAAGGGATCACCCGGGTGATCGTGCCGCTCGGCAACGCCCGCGAGGCGATGGTCGTCCCCGGCGTGACCGTCCGGGCCGTCGACTCGCTGCGGTGCCTGATCGAGTTCGTACGCGGAACCGGCACCCTGCTCGACCCGCCACCCGCGCTGCCCGCCCCTCCCCCGGCCGGACCCGACCTGGCCGACGTGGCCGGGCAGCAGACCGCCCGGTACGCCCTGGAGATCGCCGCCGCCGGTGGGCACCACGTGGCGCTGCTCGGCCCGCCCGGCGCCGGGAAGACGATGCTCGCCGAACGCCTGCCGTCGATCCTCCCGGAGCTGGACGACGAGGCCGCCCTCGAGGTGACCGCGCTCCAGTCGATCGCCGGGGTCCTGCCACCGGACGGCGGGCTGGTCCGCCGCCCGCCGTTCCAGGCGCCGCACCACAGCGCCAGCATGGCCGCGCTCGTCGGCGGGGGCAGCGGCCTCGGACGGCCGGGCATGCTCTCGCTGGCGCACCGGGGCGTGCTGTTCCTGGACGAGGCCCCCGAGATCGCCCGGGCCACCCTTCAGGCGCTGCGCCAGCCGCTGGAGAGTGGGCGGGTGGTGCTGTCCCGGGCGCGCGGCACCACCGAATTCCCGGCCCAGGCCCAGCTGGTCCTCGCGGCGAACCCGTGCCCGTGCGCCAGCCCCGCCGGGGACCAGGCGTGCCACTGCAGCCCGGTCGTCCGGCGCCGTTATCTGGGACGGCTGTCCGGGCCGCTGCTCGACCGGATCGACATCAACATCAACGTGCTGCCGCTGACCGCGGTCCAGCTGATGAGCGACTCGGAGCCCGCCGAACCGTCGGCGGTCGTCGCGGTGCGGGTGGCCCGCGCCCGGGCCGCGGCGGCGGAACGCTGGTCGGCGGACGGGTGGCGGGTCAACGCCGACGTGCCAGGACCACAGCTGCGGCGGGTGCCGTGGCGGCTGCCGCCGCGGGACACCGAGATCCTCAACCGGGCACTGGACCGGGGCACGCTGTCGGCGCGCGGTGTCGACCGGGCGTTACGGCTGGCCTGGACCGTTTGCGACCTCGACGGGCGGGATCGGCCCGGGCGCGACGACGTGAGCGAGGCCTTCTATCTGCGGATGGGCGAGATGCTCCAGCGGCCCGTACGCGATCGGTCGTGAGCCCTTGCCCGGCGCAGCCTGCGCCTTACCTGGCCTGGCCGCCCCACCTCGCCTCGCCGCCGTCCCCTGTTCCGCCCTCGCTCACCTCGCCCTCGAAAGGACCGACCTCATGAAGCCGGATCACCCCGACGCCCCGGGCCTCCCGCCGCCGGACAGCGCCGGCAGCACGGCCGACGACGCGGCGGACCGGGCGGCCCGGGTCGCGCTCACCTGGCTCGCCGAGCCCGGCAACCGGGCCGTGTGGTCGTCGGTGCGGCAGTGCGGCGCGCCGGAGACGCTGGAACGGCTCCTCAGCGGCGATTTCCCGGACAAGCGGCTGCTCGCCGCGGCCGGCGCGCGCGCCGCCGTGGGTAACGCCAACCGGGTGGCGGAGATCGCGCTGCGCAAGGCCGAGCGACTCGGCATCCGCCTCGTCGTGCCCTCGGACGCCGAGTGGCCGTCCCGGGTCGACGAGCTCGCCCGGCTGGAACTCGACGCCGGCGGCCGGATCAACGTCGACACGCGGCCGCCGCTCTGCTTCTGGGTACGCGGCAGCTCGCCGCTCCACGAGACGCTGGACCGATCCGTGGCGATCGTCGGCGCGCGGGCGGCCACGAGTTACGGCACCCACGTGGCGACCGAGATGGCACACAGCCTGGCGAGCCGGGACTGGACCGTCCTCTCCGGCGGAGCCTTCGGCATCGACGCCGCCGCCCATCGGGGCGCACTCACAGCCGGTGGCCGGACCGTGGCGATCCTCGCCTGCGGCGTCGACCGTCCCTACCCGGTGGGCAACGCCGCCCTGTTCGAGAAGATCGCCGAGGACGGGCTGCTGATCAGCGAATGGCCGCTGGGCGCCGAGCCGCTGCGCCACCGGTTCCTGATCCGCAACCGCGTCATCGCCGCCGCAACCGCGGGAACCGTCGTCGTCGAGGCCGCCGCCCGCAGCGGCGCCACCCAGACGATGAGCCGGGTGCTGGCCATGGGGCGGCCCGCGATGGTGGTTCCCGGGCCGGTCACCTCGGCCATGTCGGTCGGCTGCCACGAGATCCTGCGCGCCGACCCGTACGCGCGGGTGGTCACGTCGGCCGCGGACGTGTTCGAGGAGGTGGGCCGGATCGGCGAGTTCCTGACCGAGCCGCCACGCGGACCGGAGCACGTGCGCGACTCGCTGGACGAGGAGTCGGCGCTCGTCCTGGAGGCCTTCCCGCGACGGGGGACGTCCACTCCGGAGGATCTCGCCGCCGCGGCCCGGCTGCCCCTCCGCACGGTCCTTCGCCGGTTGTCCTTGCTGGAGACCGCCGGCCTGGTCGTACGCCGGGAAGAAGGCATCGCCCTGGCCCCCGACGCCTGAGCCCGGAACGCCGGCGCGGGATCCCGCCGGCACAAGCAGGACGTGAGGCGTTGGCCTACTGGCGGCACAGCACTGGCCGGCTCGTCGGCGCCGGCCCCACCTTTTCCGGTGGTGGCCCGGCGCCCACAGCCGGTCGTAGCGGTCGCGCCGTCATGGCGGCGCGAGCGCCGGCCTCAGTCCTCGGACTCGTCCAGATCACGGCGGTGAACCTTCATCCACGCCTCGACGTCCTCAGTCAGCCAGACCTTCCCCTGAGCGAGGTCGGCAACCGGCTTCGGAAAATCGGCTCGACTCGTGATCTGGTAGGCCCGCTGCCGGCTGACTCCGCCCAGACGGATGCGGATCTCGTGCGCGCCCATGAGTCGGATCGGCTTCACTCCCACATGATCGACCGTAGGCGCGGGACTATTAGTCGATAATCAACTTGATACGAGACAGCTAGGCCTTAAGCAACTACACTGCTCCGCATGACTAGAGGTCATGGGTCAACACCCCCGGTTCCATGTTCGCCGAGGCACCGCCGCGACTGGCGCACCCTGTGGCGCCGCTGCATCTGCGGGCTGCCCGCCCCCTGCCTGGACCAACGCCTGCCGGCCGTGTCGCCGCCGTTTCCGCCGCCTGCGCTTGCCGCCGCCCTCCGACCCGATCCACCCGCACCGGTCGCCGCCCCGCCGGGCAACCCGCTCACGTCGTGCGCTTCGTTCCGGGCGAGCCCGCCGCCGTTTCCTCCACTCAGTTCAAGCCCGCCCCCGTTCCCTCAGCCCAATCCCAGCCCGTCGCCCTGGCTGACAGGACCATTCACGCGTCCCCCGCCACCCACATCGCTGCGGCCGCGAATCCCGCCGGACGCCCGGCCGCCTCACACCGGCCCAGCAGCATCGTGCGAGTTGGGCCGCTGACGCACTTGGCCATAACGACGAGCCCGAACGCGCGTTGACGCACCGTGCGCCGTGAGCAGCTGACGTTCCGCTTCGGATTCAGTCACAGCCACGAATCATCAAGCGCGAACACGCGGCCTGAGTCGCTCGGGCAGGTGCCACATATCGAAATCGGCCTCAGGTGTGCCACACGAAGCCGCGGGCCGCACCAGCCGCGAGACCGACCCGAGCGCCGGGCCGGGCCGAGCTGGGCCGGGCCGAGCTGGGCCGGGCCGAGCTGGGCCGAGCTGGGCCGGGCCGAGCTGGGCCGAGCTGGGCCGGGCCGAGCTGGGCCGGGCCGGGCCGGGCCGAGCCGGGCCGAGCCGGGCCGAGCCGAGCCGAGCCGAGCCGAGCCGAGCCGAGCCGGGCGAGGCAGAGCCGAGCCGAGACACGGGGCGGACTTGTCGAGGGCCGACCGGGGGGACCGCATGAAGACGATTACGAACAGGGAGCATCTGGGCAGCCGTCCGCAGTGGAACTGCAGGGTGTGCGGGCAGGCCTGGCCTTGTGACAACGCGAAGGCGAGATTGCTGACCGAGTACCGATCGTTCCCGTCGTTGCTGAAGATCTATCTGTCGGCCCAGATGTACGAGGCTCTGGATGATCTGACGGCGAACGGTGAGTCGCCGCCAAACCTTTACGGGCGGTTCCTAGCCTGGGCACGCCGAGAGCCAACGGCGCCGTGAGAGCAGACCTAGCAAGCGGCACCGCCGACGCGGGCCGGGCGGGTCAGAAACGGGCGACGGTCGCGCCTCGGGGGCATTTCTGCCTGCCTCGGCGAGGGTCCGTCGCCCGCCCTGCCACCCGATCGAGCTTGGCCTTCTCAGTGTGGCGAGAGTCAGCTTAGTAATGTTGGTCTGTAGGTACAACATGATGGAGGATCGTGTTCACGTAAGATGACGACCATGATCGATCACTCCGCGGACCGGGCCGTCTTTCGTCAGCTGGCGGATCTGTTGCGGCAGCGGATCGAGTCCGGGGAGCTTCGGCCGGGTGATCCGCTGCCCAGTGAGCTTCGCCTGGCGGACGATTACAGCATCAGCCGCACCACGGTGCGGCAGGCGATCGGGCAGCTGCGCAGTGAAGGGCTGGTCACCGTGGATCGGCCACGTGGCACGTTCGTCCGGGTGCCGGAACCGGTCGAGGTCATTTCGCTGGCTCGTGGCGAGCGCGTCGGCGCACGCATGCCGACGGACGCCGAGCGCCGGAAATATCGGCTCCGCGACGGTGTTCCCGTCCTGGTGGTCACCGCGGTCGACGGGACGGAGACAGTCCATCCCGCCGACCGCGTGGAGCTGACCCGCCCCTGACCCCGCAAGCGGAACCACGGCACGGCCAGGAGCGCCACCACAGCCGGAGCGCCACCACAGCCGGAGCGCCACCACAGCCGGAGCGCCACCACAGCCCTGAGCGGGAAGCACAGTCCTGAGCGGGAAGCACAGCCGGAGCGCCACCACAGCCCTGAGCGGGAAGCACAGCCCTGAGCGAAGCACGGCCAGCAGCGCAACCGTTGTCAGGGGCAGGAGCCACTGACGGCGCGCACCAGACGAACGGCCGGACCGGCGTCAGGTGCGGGTGCGACGCCGGTGACCGCGCCCCTCGTGCCAGGACTCGATCACCAGGTGGTCGGCGGGGTCGCCGACGTAGGTGAGCGAGATCTCCGAGATGTCGATGCGGAAGAAGCCGGCGCCCACGTGAGGAGTGTCGGCCGGGGGCGGCATCTCGACGGCGCGACCGGCGAGCTTGGCGTCGCCGGGGCCTTTCTCGGGATGGTCGGCCGGCGGCTCCAGGGTGGGGCTGTGCATGGCCATCCGCGGATCTCTGCGCAGGTCCCGCAGCTTCAGCGAATCGGGCATCATGCCGAAGGTGAGCTCCCCGTCCTGGAACACCGCCTCGACCGCGCTGATCCGGGGCGAGCCGTCCCGGCGCAGAGTGGCGATCGTCTTGTTCGTGCCGGCGTCGAAGAGCGCGCGCACCCGGGCCGCGAACTCCGGCGCCTCTTTCTCAATCTCTTCCCAACGTGCCATGCCGGTGAGGTTAGGCCGGGGGTACGACAGAACCGGGAGCACGACGAACCGGCCGGGATGCGACACGACCGGGCGCGGAGGCTTGACGACATGATCGCCGGTGGAGGACGGTCGCGGGTGATGCGGACGCGTGACATGCACCAGGATCTGCCTTCCGCGCTGCGGGAGGCGGTGGATGACTTCGGCCGCCACCTTGCGGTGGTGGAGGGGCGGTCGGCGCACACCGTCCGGGCCTATCTGGGTGATGTGGTCTCGTTGCTCGACTTCGCCGTCCGGGAGGGCCGGACCAGCGTGGCCGACCTGGACATCATCGTGCTGCGCGGGTGGCTGGCCGCGCGGTTGGGTGGTGGCGCCGCGCGCACGTCGCAGGCCCGCCGGGCGGCCGCGGTCCGCGCGTTCACCGGCTGGGCGCTCCGCGACGGGCGCGCCGCCGCCGATCCGGGCGCGCAGCTCGCCAGCCCTCGAGCCCACCGCGGCCTGCCCTCGGTGCTCCGCGCCGATCAGGCGGCTGACCTGATGACCGCGGCCACGAAACGCCACACCCCGCCCGACGAGCGGGACCACGCGCCGGCCGGCGGGACAGGGCCGGCTGGCGGGACAGAGCCGGCCCGCGAGACAGAGCCGGCCCGCGAGACAGGGCCCGCCGGCGAGACAGGGCCCGCCGACGGGCCCGCGGCGAACACCGAAGGGCCGGAAAATCCTGAGGGCGACGCCATCGCGATCCGCGACCGCGCCGTCGTGGAGATGCTCTACGCCACCGGGGTACGCGTCAGCGAGCTCTGCAACCTCAACCGCGCCGACGTAGACCACGCCCGTCAGGTGATCCGTGTCCTCGGCAAGGGCGCCAAGGAGCGTGCCGTCCCCTTCGGCGTCCCGGCCCGCCGGGCGCTCGACGACTGGCTGCGCCTGGGTCGCCCCGCACTGGCCGCCCGGGCCGGCCGGGACGCGCTCTTCCTCGGTGAGAAGGGCGGCCGCCTGCAACCGACCGTGGTCCGCCGGATCGTCGCGCGGGCTGCGCAGGCGGCCGGGCTGCCGCACACCAAGCCGCACGATCTGCGGCATTCGGCGGCCACCCATCTGCTGGACGGCGGGGCCGATCTGCGCGCGGTGCAGGAGCTGCTCGGCCACAGTTCGCTGTCGAGCACGCAGATCTACACGCATGTGTCGACGGACCGGCTCCGGGCGGCGTTCAAACAGGCGCACCCCCGAGCATGACCACGTACGATCCACTGCATGAGCGCCGCCGGTGATCCGCCCCCATCCATTCCCGGCGCCCGGCTCCTGTTCACGCTGGATCCGTCGGTGTCCTATCTGAACCACGGGTCGTTCGGCGCGCTCCCGATCGGGGTGCAGCGCGCCCAGCAGCGGCTGCGTGACGAGGTGGAGTCGAACCCGCTGCGTTTCTACGGCAGCGGGCTGATGGACCGGATCGTCCACACGCGAAGGCATCTGGCGACGTTTCTCGGCGCCGACCCGGACGGCAGCGCGCTGGTGCCGAACACCACGGCCGCGGTGTCGCTGGTCCTGCAGTCGGTGCGGCCGGGCTCCACCGACGAGGTGCTGCTCACCGACCATGCGTACGGTGCGGTCGCGCTCGCCGTCCGCCGGCAGTGCCGGCGGAGCGGGGCCAGCGCCCGCACCGTGGCGGTGCCGATGGGTGCCCCGCCCGGCGAGGTGGTGTCCCGGATCCGGGCCGCGCTGCGTCCGGGCCGCACCCGGCTGCTGGTGGTCGATCAGCTGGCGTCGGCCACTGCGGCCCTCTTCCCGGTTCGGGAGATCGTGGCCGCCGCCCAGGCCCACGACATCCCGGTGCTCGTGGACGCCGCGCACGTCCCGGGCATGCTGCCGGTCGACGTGTCCGCGATCGGGGCCGACTTCTGGGTCGGCAATCTGCACAAGTGGGCCTGGGCGCCACGCGGCACCGCGCTGCTGAACGTGGCGCCGGCCTGGCGCCGCCGCATCGATCCGCTCGCCGTCTCGTGGGAGCAGGAGCAGGGGTTCCCCCAGGCGGTGGAGTTCCAGGGCACCGTCGATTACACGAACTGGCTGGCCGCTCCGGCGGGCGTCTTCACCCTTCGCACGTTGGGCCTGGAGACCGTGCGACAGCACAACGAGACGCTTGTCGCGTACGGCCAGAGGGTTGTCGGTGACGCTCTCGGCCTGGCGCCCGCCGATCTGCCGCACCCCGGCGGACCGGGGGTCTCGATGCGGGTCGTGCCGCTGCCGGCCGGGCTTGCCAGCACGCCGCCGGAGGCGCAGGCGCTGCGCCTGCACATCGCCGACAAGCTGGCGGTGGAGACCGCGGTGAACGCGTGGGGCGGGCGTGGTTTCCTGCGGTTGAGTGCGCAGGTCTACAACCGGCCGGAGGAGTACCAACACCTGGCCGAGCACCTGCCGACCCTGCTGAACGAGCTGCAGACCCGCTAGGCCAACGGCAGCAACCGCACCCGGCCGAGCCCCAGCAACGCCAGCGGATCGAGATAGTCTGCGCCCCGGCGCAGACCCCAGTGCAGGCAGGCCGCCGCCGCGCAGCCCGGATGCCCGGCCGTCACCGCGCCCAGCTGATCTCCCGCGGCCACCTGGTCACCTGCGGCGACGGCCACGTCGACCGGCTCATATGTCGTCCGGAGACCACCCGAATGGGCGACCACGACGACCCCGCGCCCGGCGAGCACCCGGGCGAACAGCACCGTCCCCGCACCGGCGGCGCGAACAGCCGACCCGGGCGACGCCGCCAGGTCGACCCCGCGGTGGCCGGCCAGCCAGGGCCGCGGCGGCGGATCGAAGCGCCGCACCACCTGCGGCGGCAGCACCGGCCACCCATAACGGGCCGTCCCCGGCGGAACGGGAACGAGCAGCAGGAACAAGGACAACAGTGAGGCGGCAGCGACCATGCCGGTCACCCTGCCGCGCCGGGCCCACCGCCGCGACCGCCCCTGTGGACGACCGCGGAATGTGGATAACCTGCTGGTTACCCGCCGAACCCGGCATCATCGGGCAGCGAGATGTCCGGCTTCTCCAGCTCCTCGACGTTCACGTCCTTGAACGTCATCACCCGCACGTTCTTCACGAACCGAGCCGGCCTGTACATGTCCCAGACCCAGGCGTCGTGCATCTCGACCTCGAAATACACCTCGCCGTCCGAGTTGCGCACGTGCAGGTCCACCTGGTTGGCCAGGTAGAACCGGCGCTCGGTCTCCACCACGTAGGAGAACTGGCGGACGATGTCGCGGTACTCCCGGTAGAGCTGGAGCTCCATCTCGGTCTCGTACTTCTCGAGATCCTCAGCGCTCATCGTGTCTCGCCCTCCATGGCCTCATCTTCCCCCACCGACGGCGACGGCTGAGGCTGCTCGCCCGACGCCACGCCGACGGTACCCTCAGCCGCCTCCGGAATCAGCAGCGGCTCCGTAACGGAACCACCCGCGGGGACCTCGAACAGGGCCGCGGGTGGCTCCACCGGTCGGCGCGCCCGGGGCGGCCGGTTCCCCCGCCCGGAGGCGGCGGCCACATTCACATAGGAGAACCGGTGCTCGGTGCACGGCCCGTGCCGGGTCAGCGCGGCGCTGTGCTCGTCGGTGATGTAACCCTTGTGCACGGCGAAGCCGTAGTCCGGGAACTTGGCGTCCAGCTCGACCATCAACCGGTCCCGGGTGACCTTGGCGAGCACGCTGGCGGCCGCCACGCACGCCGCGACCCGGTCGCCTTTCCACACCGCGAGGCCCGGCACGCCCAGCCCGTCCACCGGGAATCCGTCGGTCAGCACGTAATCCGGGCGGACGGTGAGCGACGCGAGCGCGCGGCGCATCGCCGCCAGGTTGCAGACGTGCAGGCCGCGGGAGTCGACCTCGGTCGGCGGGATGATCATCACGGACCAGGCGAGGGCGCGCGCCACCACCTCGTCGTAGACGCGCTCGCGGGCGG
This sequence comes from Actinoplanes sp. 13, assembly GCF_056134165.1. Lineage (NCBI taxonomy): Bacteria > Bacillati > Actinomycetota > Actinomycetes > Micromonosporales > Micromonosporaceae > Actinoplanes > Actinoplanes sp. 13. The sequence continues at coordinate 496,551 of NZ_JBVYOQ010000001.1, forward strand.
CGGCGGTGAGCAGCTTGGAGTCGGCCAGGCCGGGAACCTCGCCGCGCCGGCCCTCCGGCAGGATCGCCGCGGCGGCCACCAGCGGACCGGCGCAGGCGCCCCGGCCGGCCTCGTCGGCGCCGGCCACGTGCCGGAAGCCACGGCGCTGCAGCGCCTGCTCCAGCGCGTAGAGACCGGCTTCCCGGCGGACCACGGTGCGGGGTGGGGCCAGCATCTAGAAACCCTTCTCCGGTACGCCTACGCCGGCAGACGGTACGCCGGCGGAGGTCACCCGCCGCAGGAGATCGGCCAGGTCCTCGGGATAGATCAGCTCGGTGCTCGCCTCGATCTCGGCCGCCGACCACCACCGGTGCTCGGTGATGGTCAGCTGCTCCTCGGCGTCCATGCCCGCCGTGTCGACCTGCCGGTCCGCCACCCGGAGCAGGAAGAAGTCCTGACTCTGACGGTAGTGGCGGCCGCAGTACTCGAATTCGGCGACCTCGCTGCGGACCGGCTCGCCGAGGTCCTCGGGAGCGACCCGCAGCCCGGTCTCCTCGAACAGCTCGCGGGCGGCGGCCGCCGGCACGGTCTCACTCTCGGCCAGCCCGCCGCCGGCGGTGAACCACCAGCGCAGCCCGGGCCGCCCCGGATCGCCCCCGTGCAGCAGGAGCACCCGGCCCACCGGGTCCACCAGGAGCACCCGGGCGGCGCGGCGGTCAATCACGGTCACGGGTCAAGCCTATTGCGCTCGCACCGCGTCCGGCGAACCGGATTACTGCCCCGGTGCGGCCGGGATCGCGTCGAAGCCCTCCGGCACCGAGAGCCAGGTCGCCCGGCCGGCCGGCCAGAAGATCGTGAAGGCGCGCCCGACGACCGAGTCGACCGGGACCGTGGCGTCGTCGATCTTGCCGGCGTCGTCCGTGGCGGTGCTCTGCTCGTAGTGCTCCAGGGAGTCGCCGGAGGCCTCCCGGTGGTCGCCCATCACCCAGAGGCGGTCGGGCGGCACGGTGATCGTGAATTCCTGGTCGGCCACCTGGTCACGGGTGCCGTCGGCGTCGGTGTAGATGTACGGCTCGTCGAGCGAGACCCCGTTCACCTGGAGCCGCTGCTGGTCGTCGCAGCACATCACGGTGTCGCCGGGGGTGCCGATGACCCGCTTGATGAAGTCCTCCCCGTCGGCGCCGGACTGCCAGTCGACGGGCGCCTTGAAGACCACGATCTCGCCCCGTCGCGGTTCCCGGAAGTCGTAGACGAGCTTGTTGACCAGCACCCGGTCCCACACCTCGAGGGTGTGCTGCATCGACGGTGACGGGATGTAGAAGGTCTGGAGAACAAAGGCGCGAACCAGGACGGCAACAAGGATCGCCACACCCAGCAGGATCGGAAGCTCGCGCCAGAAAGACCCCCGGCGCTTTTCGGTCTGCTCGTCAATCACGCTCGGAGCCTACGTCGTCGAGTCACGAACGACATGCCGGAACGCGCGGATAACGCCGCGCTGAGCAGAAGGGGCAGGACATTGGTGGACACCGTCGGGTCCGCCTTGGGCTGCGGCTGTGCGGGCGCGGCGACCGCGGTCGGCTGGTCCGCGGCGAACTGTTTCCACACGTCCGGCACGTTCAGGCTGGTGAAGCGGTCGCTCGGCCAGACCACCACGAATGCCCGGCCGATGATGTTCTCGATCGGCACCGGGCCCTGGCAGCGGGCGTCCTGGGAGACCGAACGGTGGTCACCCATCACGAACATCTGCCCGTCCGGGACGGTCACCTCGGAGAACCGGCGGCTGGTGCACTGACCGGCGATCGGCGGCTGGTTCAGGTCCGAGTTGAAGCCCTCGGCGATGTACGGCTCGTCGATGCCCACGCCGTTGACCGTGATCCGGCCCTGCTCGTCGCAGCAGGCGACCTTGTCACCCGGAAGCCCGATCACCCGTTTGATGAAGTCCCGCTCGCCGGGGCGGCTGACGCCGACCAGGTCGCCGATGGTGCGGCCGAGCTTGGCCACGAAGGCGTCGCTGACCGGCTCGGTCACCTCGGGCGCCCAGTCCTCGGTGCCGCGGAAGACCACGATCTCCCCGCGCAGTGGGTCACGCATGTCGTAGACGACCTTGTTGACCAGCACCCGGTCATCGATCTCGAGCGTGTTCTCCATCGACCCGGAGGGGATGTAGAACGCCTGGACCAGGAAGGTGCGGATCAACACGGCCAGGCAGAACGCCACCACCAGCAACAACGGCAGCTCCTGCCACAGGGGCATCTCCTTGCGCCGGATGCCGGACCGCCGCCGCGACGCCGGGCCATAGCCTTCCATCGGTTCCACGCTTCGCATCTCCCGCCGTCTGCCGGCCGAACCGCCCCCGGATACAGCACTACCGCCCGAGTTCCCCGGCTAGGGGAATTTACGAGCGGTAGGACTGAAATGGTTCACCTCGAACCGTCCGGCACAGGCGCAAGCCTAATGGGCCCGCGCCTGTTTCTGCCGCACGAGTTCTCGGCTCAGACGGTCTGCTTCTCCCGCAGCTCCTTGATCTTGGCCTTCTTGCCACGGAGCTCACGCAGGTAGTAGAGCTTGGCGCGACGGACGTCACCACGGGTGACGACCTCGATCCGGTCGATCGACGGGCTGTTGAGCGGGTACGTCCGCTCGACACCGACGCCGAAGCTGATCTTGCGAACCTTGAAGGTCTCGCGCAGACCGGCACCCTGGCGACCGATGACGACGCCCTGGAAGACCTGGACACGGGAGCGGTTACCTTCGACGACCCGGGCGTGCACCTTGACCGTGTCACCGGCGCGGAAGCTCGGAAGGTCGGTGCGCTGCGACTGGGCGTCGAGAGCGTCCAGCGTGTTCATCGCTGCATCCTCGTCGTACTAGAGCGCACCGGGAGTTCGGTGCGCGAGTGGGTGATTCTGACTCCCCCCGCCGGCCTCGACGCGGAGCGGCTCCCGCGCGGGAACCGTTCTTCGAGAAGATCGACCAGGGAGTCCTCGTCCCACCCCGCGGCGCGGGACGGAGACGGCAACCTCCCTACTCTGCCACACCCGGAGCCGGGATCTGAAATCCGGCCTCGGCCAGCGCCTTCCGGTCCTTCTTGTCCAGATTTTCCGGCGGATAGGCGGCCCACATGTCGGGCCGGCGGGAGGCGGTCCGGAACATGCTCTGCTCACGCCGCCAGCGGGCGATCCGGCCGTGGTCGCCGGAGCGCAGCACCTCGGGCACCTCGCGTTCGCGCCAGGTCGCCGGCTTCGTGTAGACGGGGGCCTCCAGCAGGCCGGCGGCGTGCGACTCCTCGGTCAGCGAGTCGGCGTTGCCCAGCACCCCGGGCAGCAGCCGGGTGATCGCTTCCATGATCACGATGACCGCGACCTCGCCGCCGAACAGCACGTAGTCGCCGAGTGAGACCTCGCGCACCGGCATCCGGGCCGCGGCGTCGTCGATCACCCGCTGGTCGATGCCCTCGTACCGGCCGCAGGCGAAGACCAGGTGGTCCAGCGCCGCCAGCTCGTGCGCGTCGGCCTGGGTGAACGGCTTGCCCACCGGGGACGGCACCACCAGCGTCGACGACGGGGTCGCCACCGCGTCCAGCGCCTGCCCCCACGGCTCCGGGCGCATCACCATGCCGGGACCACCACCGTAGGGCGTGTCGTCGACGGTGCGGTGCACGTCGGACGTCCAGGTGCGCAGATCGTGCACCTGGAGCTGCAGCACGCCGGCACCCCGGGCCTTGCCGATCAACGAGAGATCCAGCGGCCCGAAATAGTCCGGGAAGATGGTGACGACGTCGACGCGCACTACAGGTCCAGCAGACCTTCGGGCAGGTCGACCACGATCCGCCCACCGGCGAGATCCACGGTGGGGACGATCGCGCTGACGAACGGGATGAGAGCCGTCCCACCGCCCGCCTTGGCGAGCACGATGAGGTCGGAGGCGGGCGCGTGGTCGATGCGCTGCACGGTGCCGAGCTCGGCACCGTCGGCCGCGACGACCCGCAGGCCGACCAGCTGGTGGTCGTGGAACTCGTCCGGATCCGACGGCGGCGTCAGGTCGTCGCTGTCCACCTGCAGGTAGACACCGCGCAGCGCCTCGGCGACGTTGCGGTCGAGGACACCGGAGAACACCGCGATGCCGCGACCCTGATGCCAGCGGATCGACTCCAGCACGAGCTGTTTCGGAACCTCGTAAGGAACACCGGGGTCGGCAGCCGGCGGGCCGACGCTCACCCGGCGGTCCCGCGGGACCTCCGTGATGAACACCGACCCGGGCGTGAAGCGTTCCTCGGGTTCGTCGGTCCGCACGGTCACCGAGACCTCGCCCCGGATCCCGTGCGGCTTACCTATCTGGCCGACGACGAGCAGCACTCAAACTCCCTTGCAGTACGGCGAAGCCGTTTAGGAAGCTCGATCAGTACGCGTCGACGATGTCGACGCGAATGCCGCGCCCGCCGATCGAACCGATCACCTGACGCAGGGCCTTGGCCGTCCGGCCGCCGCGCCCGATGACCGTTCCCAGGTCCTCCGGGTGCACGCGGACCTCGAGCCGCTTGCCGCGGCGCGAGTCGACCAGCCGCACCCGGACGTCGTCCGGGTTGTCGACGATGCCCTTGACGAGGTGCTCCAGCGCGGGCCGGAGCGCCCCGTCAGCTCGCGTCGGCGCCGGCACCGGCCGGGTCCTCAGCGGTCTCGGCGACAGCCTCGCGGTTCGGCTCGGCCGGGTCGACAGCCTTGGTCTGCGCCGGGCGGGCCTCGGCGACCTCCGGAGCAGCCGGCTTCTTGCCCGACTCGGCGGTCTCCGCGGTGGCGGCGGCCTTCTTGCCCGACTTCGCGGTGGTGGCCGGCTTGGTGTCGGCGAGACCCGCGGCGGCCTTGGCCTCGGCCTCGTACACCTCGGTCTTGTTCTGCTTGCTCGGCGCGACCAGCAGCGGCGGCGGGGCCGGCAGGCCCTTGAACTTCTGCCAGTCGCCGGTCTTCTCGAGGATCCGCTGCACCGGCTCGCTCGGCTGGGCGCCGACGCCGAGCCAGTACTGCACGCGGTCGGACTTCACCTCGATGAGCGAGGGGTGTTCCTTCGGCTGGTAGATGCCGATGTACTCGATGGCGCGGCCATCGCGCTTGGTGCGCGAGTCGGCGACGACGATGCGGTACTGCGGGTTGCGGATCTTGCCCATCCGCAGAAGCCGGATCTTTACGGCCACGGTAATAAGCTCCTGGTGACAGCGTGGGTGAGTCGACCGGGCCACGCGTGGGGTTGCGGGACCGGTGTGTCTCGTGGACTGGCTGTGCGACGAGGGGTTAGAGGGCGCCTCGCGCAAGCCGGATACCAGCTAGCCATTCTGCCAGACGGGAGAGGGCGATCCCAATCGGGCCGGTCTTTTGGCGAATCAGGATCAAGAGCTTTGGGTCGCACCTGGGTGCGTGGTGCTGACCGTCGCTCCCGCCGAGGCCGGGCCGGGGCCCACCTGCGGTGGCCCTGGCCCTTCATGCTGCGTGCGTGGTGAAGATCAAAACTCGCGGGCGCCGGGCCTGTCCCAGCCCTGCGGAACCTCGGTGGGCACCGGCCAGGACGGGTCGGGCCGGAAGTCGGTCCAGGTGCCGTCGAACGGGAAGTCGCCCGCCTCGATCATCTTGACGACGCGACGGCCCTCGGCCCGGACCGCCGCCTCGTCGGGCACCCAGTAGTGCTCCGGGAGGGCGAGGCGCTCGGCGAACTCGTCCTCGTCCTTCCAGTGCCAGGTGCGGTCGGGCAGCACCTCGATGTCGAGGTCCTGGTCGACCACGTCGACCCCGGCGATCGGGCCGTCGTCCCAGCGGACGGCGTGTTCCTCGAGGTTCACGTACCAGTTCTTGAACGCGCCGTCACCGGTGCGGAAGAACCAGACCGAGTGCTCGCCCGACGGCGGGATGAACTTCAGGATCCCGGGACCGTTCCAGGTCCGCCGCGTGAGCCGGTAGTCCAGCGTCACCCACTCGGTGAAGGGCATGTCGCGCACACCCCGGCCGTCGGTGGCCACCTCGACGACCACCGGCGTGTCCCGGGCCAGCCAGAGCAGCAGGCCACGTTCGTCGTCCGAGACCACCCGGCACGGCCGGACGTTGACGAGACGGCCGGCCGAGAAGTTCCGGTAGAGAACCGCCCGGCCGGGCTCGAAGAAGTCACTCATCGCGGGAAAGTCCACCGCCGGACGGCTCAGTAGGACCGGCCCAGGTAGGCGATCAGGCCCGGCTCCTCGTCCGACTCCGGCATCGACCCGTCCTCGCGGGTCAGGCACCGGACGGTGACGGCCTTGCCGTTGGCCTCCTTCTCGCCCGCCTCGCCGACCGCGGACCACGGCACCCGGGCCCACCCGGTCTGCGACGCCTCGATCGCCTCGCCGAGGGTCTTCACGTCGACCGTGCGCTCCGTGCGGAACGCCAGGGCGTCGTCGTAGAGACGCTGCTGGTCGGCCTTCAGCGAGGCCTGGACCATGGCGACCACCTCGGCCAGCGCGATCGGGGTCTTGCTGCCGTCGACCCGGCGGGCCACCACCACGTTGCCGGTCGCCAGGTCACGCGGGCCGACCTCGACGCGGATCGGGATGCCCTGCAGCTCGGCGTCGACCGCGCGACGCCCGAACGGCACATCGGCACGGTCGTCGAGCTTCACCCGTACCCCAGCGGTCTTGAGCTCGTCGCGCAGCTTGCCCGCCGCCTCGGCGACGCCCTCGCCCGCCTTGACCACCATGATCTGGACCTGGACCGGCGCGAGGCGCGGCGGAAGCCGCAGGCCGTTGTCGTCGCCGTGCACCATGATCAGACCGCCGAGCATCCGGGTCGAGGTGCCCCACGACGTGGTCCAGGCGTGCTCGACCGTGCGGTCCGCCGAGGAGTACGTGATGTCGAAGGCCTTGGCGAAGTTCTGGCCCAGCTCGTGCGAGGTGCCCATCTGCAGCGCCTTGCCGTCACCCATCATGGCCTCGACGGTCATCGTGTTGGTGGCGCCGGCGAACCGCTCACCCCGGGTCTTGCGGCCCGGCACCACCGGCACGGCCAGGATCTCCTCCATGAACGCCTGATAGACGTTCTTGTGGATGTCGCGGGCATGCTCGCGGGCGTCCTGCTCGGTGGCGTGCGCGGTGTGCCCCTCCTGCCAGAGGAACTCGGTGGTCCGCAGGAAGGTCCGCGGGCGCAGCTCCCACCGCACCACGTTGGCCCACTGGTTCAGCAGCAGCGGCAGGTCCCGGTAGGAGTCGACCCACTTGGCCATGAACTCGCCGATCACGGTCTCGCTGGTGGGCCGCACCACGAGCGGCTCGGCGAGCTCCTTGCCACCGGCGTGGGTGACCACGGCCAGCTCCGGCGAGAAGCCCTCCACGTGGTCCGCCTCGCGGCGCAGATAGTTCTCCGGGATGAACAGCGGGAAGTACGCGTTCTGGACGCCCGCTTCCTTGATCCGGGCGTCCATGTCGGCCTGCATGCGCTCCCAGATCGCGTAGCCGACCGGCCGGATCACCATCGTCCCGCGCACCGGGCCGTTGTCGGCGAGCTGCGCCTTGGCGATGAGGTCCTGGTACCAGCGGGGGAAGTCCTCCGCACGGGGAGTGAGCACGCGAGCCATGAGCACGCATCCTAGTCCCGCGCTGTGCGCAACCCACGGGGTGGGCGGGCCGTGTCCCTCGGTGGAAAGGACGGTGTGATGACGAAGAGCCATGGAACGGTTCTGGCGGCGGCGGTCGCGGTGCTGGCGCTCACGGCCGGCGCGGGGGTGGCCGTGTGGCAGCGCGACGAGCCGGCGACCGGGACGAAGCTCGCGGGCCAGGAGAAGCCCGCGGTGTCCGGGATGCGACCGGTGGGCGGCCCGATCCCGGTGCCCGGCAAGGGTGACTGGACGCAGGTGGTCTCCGCGGACGGCCGGATCTATGCCGCGGTGGAGGATCAGGGTTCCACTGCCGCGGACCCCACCCGGGTCCTCGCGTTCGACGCGAGGACCGGGAAACAGCTGTGGACCTCGAAGCGGTACGGGCTGATGCAGGACTACGGCGGCCCGATCGCGTTCCCCGGCGGCCTGCTGCTGAGCGTGAACGGCGTGCTGCACGTCGTCGACCCGGCGACCGGCGCGGAACGCTGGAAGCTCCGGATGCAGGGCCACGACAAGTTCGTGGTGGACGGGAAGATCCTGGCGCGGTTCAGCGCGCAGGGCGCCACCGAGGCGTACGACCTGGCCACCGGCCGGAAGCGGTGGTCCACGCCGGCGGGCGCCCGGAACGTGGCCGGCCTGCAGAGCGGCGACTACTACGAGGTGACCACCAACTACGGCCCCACGATGACCTTCGCCGACGACGGGCTGGTGCTGATCACCCGCGACGGCGGGGCCGAGGTGCGCGACATGCGTACCGGAAAGGTGCGGCGGACCGTCCAGGCCAATCTTCCCGGCGCGGACGCCCTGATCGCTTACCGGGACCGGCTCTTCACCGGTCATCAGGACGACGACGGCGGGCCGTGGCAGCTCCGGGTGACCGACCTGACCGATGCCGGCGCGACCCGTGACCTGCACACCATGCCGAGAGAGCTGGAAGCGCTCAGCTTCGCCCCGTGCGGCGACAACCGGATCTGTCTCGGCGTGCTGGACCGGGAGAAGAACCGGAGCGGCGGCCTGATGATCGACGTCGTCTCGGGCGCGGCCGTGACCACTCCCCTGGCCGAGCTGCACGGCGGCATGGGTCTCGACGGGCGTCCCGGGGGTGTGCTTGTCCACGACATCGGCGTCAGCGCGCTCTTCGACCGCGACGGCCGGATGGTGACCACGCCGCTGGGCGAGGGCCGCTGGATCGACGACGTGGACGCCCTGTGGAAGCAGGCGCGGGACACGCTCTTCGCCGTCAATGCCGCCACCGGGCGTACGACCGAGCTCGTCAAGTTGCCCGGCTCCCAGATCATGTACTGCGCCCTGGAATCCGGGTTCCTGGCGTGCGGCGTCGGCTCCGGCAATCACTACGCGAACGAATTGCGGATCTGGCGTTTCACGAGATGACCGGATCCGCTGACTTCGACTCCTTCTACCGGGACACCTCCCGGCGGCTGCTGCGCTACGCGTACGGCCTGACCGGCGACCCGGCCGAGGCGCAGGACCTGGTCCAGGAGGCGTACGCCCGGGCCTGGCAACGCTGGCGCCGGGTCGCCGGTTACGAGGACCCCGAGGCGTGGCTGCGTCTGGTGGTCAACCGGCTCTCCACCGACCGGTGGCGGCGCCTGTTCGTCCGCCGGGACCACGCCGCCCGACAGCGCCCCGACCGGCCCGTTCCGCCACCCTCCGAAGACACCGTGCTCCTGGTGAAGGCCATGCGCGCCCTGCCGGTGGCGCATCGGCGCGCGCTGGCCCTGCACTACCTGCTGGACCGCTCGGTCGCCGAGATCGCCGCGGAGACCGGCGTGTCCGCCGGCACCGTCAAATCCTGGCTCTCCCGGGGCCGGACCGCCCTTGCCGCCGCCCTCGCACCCACCCGTGACGACCTCCAGGAAGGAGCTCGCCGTGCCGGTTGACATCGACGAACTGTTCACGGCGCTGGGCCGCCAGGCCGACGCGCTCCCGCTGGGCCCGGCGGAAAGCGCCCGCCGGGCCGGTGACCAGCGCACCCGGACCCAGCGGATGGTCGCCGTGGCCGCCGCGCTGCTGCTGGTCGCGGCCGGGCTGGGCATCGCGGCGCTGCGCAGGGACCACGCCCCCGAGCCGATCCTGCCGGCCACGAAGATCCGTGGGATCGCCCCGGTCGGCCCGCCCCTGCACATCCACGGCCCGGCGAGCAAAAGCATGTTCAGCAGCAGCGTCGTCATCGGTGACCGCGTGATCGTCGCCTCCGGGAACATCGACAACAGCCTGGAGGTGATCGGGGTGGACACGCGCACCGGCGCCGAGGTCTGGAATGCCGGCACGATCGAGGCGTTCGAGACGAACGGGCCGGTCGCGGTTCCCGGCGCCGTGCTGATCGCCGAGGGATCGGCTCTGCATGTCCACGACCCGCGGACCGGAAGGAAACTCTGGGAGGTCGTGAGCCCGCGCAACGGCGACATCGTGGTCGACGGCGAGGTGCTGGTCCGGGTGAACGAGGGCGGCGTGACCGAGGGTTTCGCGCTGGCGACCGGCGCGAGGCTCTGGTCCACCCCGGCCGGCGCGGACCGGCCGCGGCTCACCACCGGAGTGGTCTCCGGTTCAACCTCGATGGAAACGGCGGGCCGCCCGATCCATCGCAGCGACGGCCGGTTCGCGCAGATCACCCTGGGTGGCCGGGTGCTGTTCCGCGACATGCGCACCGGCGACGTCCTGAAGTCGGTGGCGACCCCGGTGCGGCCCAGGTCGCTGACGTCGTTCTCGGCCTTCGACAACATGGCCGTCATCGGCGACAGGAGCGGCTACACCGACAAACCGTCCCGGCTCGTCACCGTGGACGCGGAGACCGGGAAGGCCGGCGTCCTGCATTCCATCCGGAGCGGATCTCTCCGGTCCTCCTTCCGGTGCGGGCCGCGACAGCTGTGTGTCGTCTCCGAGGACGGCGATTCGGCAGCGGGGACGCTGACCGCGTACGACCTGACGACCCGCAAGGTCAGCTGGTCGGCCGCGGCCCCGGCCATGGTCTCCACCTCGGTGCGCGGCGGGCGGATCCTGCTCACCGGCCTCGACGGCACGTCGACGATCTACGACACCGACGGCACCCTGCTCCATCAGGCCCGGACCGACAGGATTCCCGGCCGCACCGGCTGGATCGACGACGACCACGTCCTGTCGCTGACCCCCGGCCCGGACGGCGGTCACACGCTCGTCTCGGTCTCGGCCGCGGACGGCAGCGCCACCACCCTCGGCACCCTCTCCCGGTGGGCCGGCGGGTGCTCGTGGAGCAGCGAGATCCTCGCCTGCCGCGACGACGTCGAGTTGAAGATCTGGCGCTTCACCCGGTGATCATTTGATGACGGCGCCCCGCAGGACGATCCTGCGGGGCGCCCTCACCACCCGCAGGTCCACCCGCGGGTCGACGTCGTAGACCACCAGGTCGGCCAGGCCGCCCTCGACCAGGCCGGGGAAGCCCAGCCACTCCCGCGCCCGCCACGACGCCGCGGCCAGCACGTCGGCCGCCGGGATGCCGGCCTCGTGCAGGTAGAGCATCTCTTCGGCGGCCAGGCCGTGCCGGATGCCGCCGCCCGCGTCGGTGCCGACGTAGATCGGGACGCCGGCCTCGTGCGCGGCGAGCACCACGGACGGGAACCGGTCCCGCAGCGCGATCATGTGGTCCGCGTACCCCGCGAACTTCTCCCGCGCCTTGTCGGCGATCCCGCCGAACGTCCGAATGTTGATCATTGTGGGAACCAGCGCCGTGCCCTGCCGCGCCATCAGGTCGATCAGGTCCTCGGACAGGCCGGTGCCGTGCTCCACCGAGTCGACCCCGGCCCGCACCATGATCTCCACGCCCTCCTCGGAGAACGTGTGCACCGCGGCGCGCGCCCCGGCCGCGTGCGCGGCCGCCACCGCCGCCGCCATGGTCGCCGCGTCCCAGCTCGGCGCCAGGTCGCCCACCTCCCGGTCGATCCAGTCGCCGACCAGCTTCACCCAGCCGGTGCCGGCCCGCGCCTGCGCGGTCACCGCCGCGGCGACCTCGTCGGCGGCCACCTCCACGCCGATGTCCCGCAGATATCGGCGCGGCGCGGCCACGTGCCGCCCGGCCCGCGCGAGGCGGGGCACGCCCGGTTCGTCATCGAGTTCGGGGTACGGGTACGGCGAGCCGGCGTCCCGCAGCGCCAGAACCCCCGCGTCCCGGTCCGTGGCGGCGAGCTCACGCGCCTGGTCGAGGCTCTCGATCGGCTTGGCGCCGTACGCGATGCCCAGGTGGCAGTGGGCGTCCACCAGCCCTGGCACGATCCAGCCGCCGTCGCTGACCGTCTCGGCGCCCGTCACCGGCTCGAAGGTGACCCGGTCGCCGACCAGCCACAGGTCCCGAACCTCACCGTCCGGCAGAACCGTCCCACGCACATGCAACACCATGGCACAGTCCTACCGGATCAAGAGCGTTCCTAGCGAGCCACTGCCCGGATGCGGTCCCGCCGCCGGGTCCAGGCCGGCAGGTCCAGCGTCATCGCCCACGGCTGGTCGACCGTCACCAGTTCGCCGGTGTGCCGCACCTGCTGATAGTCACCGCCGGAACCCAGCACGAACTGGGTGAGCGTCACGCGCTCGGCCAGCGGGTCGACGATCCAGTAGTTCCGGATGCCGACGTAGGCGTATTTCTTCAACTTGCCGGTCCGGTCGAACTTCTTCGTGGACTCCGAGGCGACCTCGACCACGAGCGGCACATCGCCCGCCAGCACCGGCGACTTCCCCGCGCCCTCCTCGTGGATGAGCACCACGTCGGGGCGCAGCTCGTTGCGCCGGTCCAGCAGGACCGCCTGCTCCGGATTGATCAAGATATGGTCCGGGCAGTGGGTGCGGGCCGCGAAGGCGACCTCCAACGATATGAACTGGTGGATGGGCAGGGCGAGGGGGGACAAGACGAGCCTTCCGTCGATCAACTCGTATCGGAGATCCTCGGGAAGGTCCGCGATGTCGTCGATGGTCAGGTCGTCTCGCCCCAGCAGGTGCTCGATCAGGTCCAACTCGTTCAGATGCGGCGCAGCGGTCATCGGCTCCTCCTCAGCGGATTCGCCTTCGACCATACTAGGCACCCGTCCAGATGCTCTGTGCCAACTTAGCGCTGGTCATCCTTGGGCTTGCTGAGTTTGTTGAAGTCGAGCTTCGGCAGCTTGAAGCCGGGTGGCACGCCCTGCCCGCCGCCCAGGGCGCCCGGGTCGAGGCCCGGCGGGAGCTGCGGCATCCCGCCCGGGAAGCCGGCCGGCGGGCGGGCGCCGCCGACGCGGGGGCGGTTGCCGCCCTTGCCCTTGCGTTTGTTCTTCGAGCTCTTGGTGGCGCTGCGGCGGCTGCCCGGCAGGCCCATCATGCCGGTCATCTGCTTCATCATCTTCTGCGCGTCGGCGAAGCGGTTGAGCAGCTGGTTCACGTCCATCACGGTGACGCCGGAACCGTTGGCGATGCGCACCCGGCGGGAGGCGTTGATGATTTTCGGGGTGGTGCGCTCCTGCGGGGTCATCGAGCGGATGATCGCGGTGACCCGGTCGAAGTGGCTGTCGTCCAGCTCGTCGAGCTGGCCCTTGAGCTGGTTCATCCCGGGCATCATGCCGAGGATGTTGGCGATCGGGCCCATCCGGCGGACCGCGATCAGCTGGTCCAGGAAGTCCTCCAGCGTGAACTGCTCGCCACCGAGCAGCTTGCTGGTCATCTTCTCCTTCTGATCCTCGTCGAAGGCCTGCTCGGCCTGCTCGATGAGGGTCAGCACGTCGCCCATGCCGAGGATCCGGCTGGCCATCCGGTCCGGGTGGAAGACGTCGAAGTCCTCGAGCTTCTCACCGGTGGAGGCGAACAGGATCGGCTGGCCGGTGACGTGCCGGACGGAGAGCGCGGCGCCACCGCGGGCGTCGCCGTCGAGCTTGGAGAGGACCACGCCGGTGATGCCGACGCCGTCGCGGAACGCCTCGGCGGTCTGCACGGCGTCCTGGCCGACCATCGCGTCGATGACGAAGATGACCTCGTCCGGCTGGACCGCGGTGCGGATGTCGGCGGCCTGCTGCATCATCTCGGCGTCGATGCCGAGGCGGCCGGCGGTGTCGACGATGACGATGTCCTTCGCCGTGCGCCGCGCGTGCTCCAGGGAGTCCCGGGCGACCTGCACCGGGTCACCGACGCCGTTGCCGGGCTGCGGGGCGTAGACGTCCACCCCGGCGCGCCCGGCCAGCACCTGGAGCTGGTTGACCGCGTTGGGCCGCTGGAGGTCACAGGCGACCAGCAGCGGCTGGTGGCCCTGGCCCTTGAGCCAGCGGGAGAGCTTGCCGGCCAGCGTCGTCTTGCCGGAGCCCTGGAGGCCGGCCAGCATGATGACGGTCGGCGGCTGCTTCGCGAAGACGAGGCGCCGGCCCTCGCCGCCGAGGATGTTGATCAGCTCTTCGTGGACGATCTTGATGATCTGCTGCGCGGGGTTGAGCGCCTGGGAGACCTCGGCGCCGCGCGCCCGCTCCTTGAGGTTGGCGATGAACGCCTTGACCACCGGCAGCGCGACGTCCGCCTCCAGCAGCGCGAGGCGGATCTCGCGCGCGGTGGCGTCGATGTCGGCATCGGTGAGCCGCCCCTTGCCGCGGAGCTTGGTGAAGATCCCGGACAGGCGGTCACTCAAGGTGTCAAACACGGTGCGCTGATCCTTAGCGTGTATGTGTCGGCGTTGCCCGCAAGCCTAGCCGTACCGCCCGCCGCTCACCGGTTCCGCATGCGGTACGTCTTGGCCGCCGCCTCGATCCGCCGCTGTGTCCGCGTCCCGGGGGCGATCGACTGCTTCACCTTGCCGTACACGTACAGCCCGCCGGCCACCGCGAGCGCGCCCACGATCAGATAGAAGAGCACCGGCCCGAGCAGGGAGCTGACCACCCAGCCCACCGCGATCACACCGGCCAGAAGTGCCACCAGATATGCCACTGCCTTGCCCATCGCGGCCTCCCGCTGTCGTCGTGTCGTCCCCGCTCTCCACCATGCCGGTCCCGCGCAAGGGCCGCATCGGCCGTGACCCCGATGCGTTCCCCTAGGGGTGGCCGTCCCGGAAAAAAGCACAACACTGCCGCCAAGGGCGTATACCGCTGGTAAAGGGTGCAACTCCTGATATAGACCGCAACTTCCGTCTCGGCCGTGACGTTAGGGCTGGCGGAGGAACCGCGGCGAAAGGACGACGGCGTGACCCTGCGGCAGATCCTGCGGCTGGCCCCCTGGGCGGTCCGGCGACGGGTCTTCGAGGCGGTCGAGGCCCATGTCCTGCCCCGGGTCGCCCCGGAACGGCGGCTGCGCGTCACCCGTACCGTCATGCCTCTCGCACCGGTGCGGCGCAGGAGCCGGACCGGCCCGCCGAGCCTGCGGGTCCGCACCGCCGACGGCCTGGTGACCGCCCGCGTCGTCGCCGCCGCCGGGCCGGTCGAGGCCCGCCGGCAGAACCTGGACCGGGTGGTCCGCGCGCTCGACCTGGCCGGCGTCGACTGGTTCCGGGTGCCCGCCCGCGCCGCGGCCCGGACCGCCGTGGCTGTCCGCGAGACCGACCGCGACCTGGTCGTGCGACTGCTCCGGGAACTGGCCGCCGACGACTTCGGTCAGCTCCGCGCCGGCACCTCGAAGAGCGCCGGCACGTCGAAGAGCGCCCACACCTCCAAGAACGCCGGCACCTCGAAGAGCGCAGGCTGCGCGAAGAAGAGCACGCCGCGCGTCCTGAGCGTGTACTGGCCGATCACCGACGCCGGCGGCAGCTGGCTGCTCGGCCGCCAGCACGCCTGCGAGGTGGAGTTCTGGCGGGCGGAGGACGGCCGCCTGACCGGCCCGCGGCGCAACCCGATCGCCGACTCGATCCCGGCCGACGAGCCGGTCGTGACCGCGCCCGAACCGGTCTTCGGCTCGTTCAGCAGCCCGGACGACACGACTCGCTACCGCACCCGGCAGATCTTCACCGCGGTGGACCCGGACCGCGTCGAGTTCCCGATCGACGTCGTCTACACCTGGGTCGACGGCTCCGACCCGGCGTGGCAGCGGCGCAAGGCCCGGGCGCTGGCCGAGAACGCCTGGGTCGGCGAGATCAGCGGGCAGGCCGCCAACGAGTCCCGGTACGCCAGCCACGACGAGCTGCGCTACTCGCTGCGCTCACTGCACAGCTTCGCCCCCTGGGTGCGGCGGATCTTCCTGGTCACCGACGACCAGGTGCCCGCCTGGCTGGACCTCGACCATCCCCGGCTCACCGTGGTCAGCCACCGGGAGATCTTCGGCGACACCGGCCGGCTGCCCACCTTCAACTCGCAGGCCATCGAATCCCGGCTGCACCGGATCCCGGGGCTCGCCGAGCACTTCCTGTACCTCAACGACGACGTGATCCTCGGCCGCCCGGTCACCCCCGACCTGTTCTTCACCCCGGGCGGGCTGACCAGGTTCTTCCCCTCCACGGCCCGGGTCGACGCCGCGCCGCACAGCCCCGCCGACCGGCCCGCCGACTCGGCCGCCAAGAACAACCGGCGGCTCATCGAGCAGGCGTTCGGCCGGGTGCTGACCCGCAAGATGATGCACACCCCGCACCCGTCCCGGCGCAGTGTGATCACCGAGATCGAGAGGCGGTTCACCGAGCAGGTCACCGCCACCGCGGAACACCAGTTCCGGCACCCCGACGACATCTCGCTGCTCTCCTCGTTGCAGCAGTACTACGCGTACCTGACCGGGCGGGCGGTGTCGGGCACGATCCGCTACCTCTACACCGACCTGGCCCGGCCGGAGACCCCGCTGCGCCTGGCCCACCTGCTGCGCAACCGCAACGTCGACGCGTTCTGCCTCAACGACGTGGACATCCACAGCGCCGCGGTCGCCGACCAGGAGGAGCTGCTCGCCGAGTTCCTCCCGGCGTACCTGCCCTTCCCCTCGCCGTTCGAGCTGCGCCGGCCACGCACGGAGACGGCTGCCACCGGCCGGATGCTCACCGCGCCCCGCCAGCCTCTCCCACCCAGCGACGTGGCGCTGCCGCCGGTCGCTTGACCTTTTGAAGGAGACACCGTGAGCTACGACGTCGTCATCCTCGGACTCGGGTACGTCGGTCTGCCGCTGGCGCAGCAGGCGATCCGGGCCGGCATGTCGGTGCTCGGCTTCGACGTGGACGAGAAGGTGGTGGGCGCGCTCGCCGCCGGCCGCTCGCACGTGGACGACCTGAGCGACGCGGACGTCAAGGAGATGGTGGCCGGCGGGTTCCTGCCGACCGCCGACGAGACGCTGATCGCGCAGGCCCGCGCCGCAGTGATCTGCGTGCCCACCCCGCTCTCCGAGGGCGACGGGCCGGACCTGCGCGCGGTCGTCCGCGCCACCTCGGCGATCGGCCGCAACCTGCGTCCCGGCATGCTCGTGGTGCTGGAGTCGACCACCTACCCGGGCACCACCGACGAGGTGGTTCGGCCGCGGCTGGAGCAGCTCTCCGGGCTGACCGCGGGCATCGACTTCCACCTGGCGTTCTCGCCCGAGCGGATCGACCCGGGCAACGAGACGTTCGGCGCGCACAACACCCCGAAGGTGGTCGGCGGGTACACCCCGGCCTGCACCGACGTGGCCACCCGGTTCTACGGCCGGTTCGTCGAGACGGTGGTCCGGACCCGCTCCACCCGGGAGGCGGAGACCGCGAAACTGCTGGAGAACACGTACCGGCACGTCAACATCGCGCTGGTCAACGAGATGGCGCGGTTCTGCCACGAGCTCGACATCGACCTCTGGGACGTGATCCACGCGGCGTCCACGAAGCCGTTCGGCTTCCAGGCGTTCTACCCCGGGCCCGGCGTCGGCGGGCACTGCATCCCGATCGACCCGAACTACCTCTCGCACAACGTCCGCAGCAAGCTGGGGTACCCGTTCCGCTTCGTCGAGCTGGCCCAGGAGATCAACACCACCATGCCGGCGTACGTCGCCCGGCGTGCCCAGAATCTGCTCAACGCCGACGGCCAGGCCGTCCGCGGGGCGACAGTGCTGCTGCTCGGCATCACCTACAAGGCGAACATCGCCGACCAGCGGGAGTCGCCGGCCACCCCGCTGGCCCGGCATCTGGCCTCGCTCGGTGCGACGGTGGCCTATCACGACCCGCACGTGACGACGTGGGACGTGGGCGGGGTCCCGGTGGAACGCACCGACGATCTGGAGGGGGCGGCGGCGGCGGCCGATCTGGTCATTCTGGTGCAGAACCACCGGGAGTACGACCCTGATCACCTCGCTCGCATCGCGAAGCGCTTCTTCGACACCCGTGGGGTCACGAGCGTCCGCGAGGCACATCGCCTCTGAGCGCGCCGGCTCCACGCCCCGCCCCGTCATTCCTTGCGTGGGGACTTCGGGTGCGCTCCGCACCCGAAGTCCCCACACAGGCTTCACCCGGTGCGAAGCGCACCCGAGGTCACACGGTCAGCGGATGAAGGTCCAGCGGGAGTTGAGGGCGTAGTTCAGCACCGGGATCAGCACCAGTGCCACGGCCTGGACCAGCGCATATGGACCGTCCAGCAACGACGTCCCCACCCACAGCACGAGCGCGTTCAGGGTGAACGCCGCCGCCGTGACCGTCAGGAAGCGGGGTCCGGCGACACCGTGCGCCGCTGTCGACCGGAACACCCACGCATGCTGGAGCACGTAGGAGACAACGACACTGGCGGCGAATCCGGCGGACGATGCCGGCACCGCCGGAACACCTCCCTCGGCGCACGCCAGGCCCACCCCGAAATGCGTGATCGCGCTCAGCCCACCGCTGACGGCATAACGGACGAGACGGCCGAGACTCCCGGCCGGCCGAAAGCGATCAGCGGTCCGCACGCTGCTCGACGACCCACTGCTCGGGGACCGCGGCCTCGACCGGCCCGGCTGCCCGCTCCTGCACCAGATACCGCGGCCGCCCCCGCACCTCCTCGTGGATGCGGGCCAGGTACTCCCCGATCACCCCGAGCCCGATCAGCACGAACGTCCCGGTCACCAGCAGCAGCAGGATGACCGTCGTGAAGCCGGCCACCGATCCGCCGCTCATCCACCGCACCGTCGTCTGGATGCCCAGCACCAGCGCGAACACCGCGAAGCTCAGCCCGGCCATGGTGACCATGTGCAGCGGCGCCGAGGTGAACGAGGTCAGCCCGTTGACCGCGAGCCGGAACAGTCCGCGCAGTGTCCACCGGGACGTCCCGCCCTCGCGGTGGTCGATGTCCACCTCGACGGTGGCCCGGGTGAACCCGATCCAGCTGCTGGTGCCGCGGAAGAACGTGGAGTGCTCGGGCATCTGCCGCAACGCCTCCAGCGCGGGGCGGCCGAGCAGCCGGAAGTCGGTGGCGTCGACCAGGTCCACCTTGGTGAGCCCGGTGAAGGCCTTGTTGAACACCCGGGAGCCGAGCCGGTTGCCCAGCGACTGCCCGGTCCGGTTCCGCTTGACCGCCTCGACCACCTGCGCCCCGGCCTGCCAGCGCCGCACCATCGCGGGGATCGCCGACGGCGGGTGCTGCAGGTCGGAGTCGATGACCACCACCGCGTCGCCGGTCGCGTGGTCGAGTCCGGCCAGCATCGCGGACTCCTTGCCGAAGTTGCGGGACAGCCGCAGCCCGTGCACCCGCGGGTCGAGCAGGGCCTGCCGGGCGACCCGCGACCAGGAGTCGTCGGTCGAACCGTCGTCGACGAGGATCAGCTCGTGGCGGAGGGCGGCCTCGCCCATCACCTCGGCCACCCGGGCGGCGAACCGTTCGACGCCGGGCCCCTCGTTGTAGACCGGCGCGACGATCGAGATCAGCGGATCGTTCATGGGGTCGCCTCGCAGAACGGTGCACCGGCCACAGCGCGCGCGGCCATGTCGAGTGAGTCGGTGTAGCGCTGCTGCTGGAACGGCTTGCCGGCGTTGTTCCGCAACGCCTCGGCCAGCAGCGCGCAGCGCCGCGCGTCGCCGGCCCGGCCACGTTCGAAGGCGCCCATGGCGAGCGCGATGCGGTTGTCGAGCTGGGAGGTGGACCAGCCGGCGGACTGGTCGGCGTAGGACTTGTTGGCCGCGACGGTTCCGGCCGCGCAGAGCACCAGGCCCGCCAGGATCAGGCCGGCGGACGGGCGGCGGGCCCGGGTGGCGAGCAGCAGCAGCACCACGACGAGGAGCATGCCGGTGGGCGCGGTGGTCGCCGAGTCACGCCAGCCCTCGGTCCAGAGCCCGGTTCCGGTCATGTTGGTGTGGACCTCGACGCTGAGCGCGGCGGGCAGGGCTCCGAAGAGGAGCAGGGCCAGGGCGGCGAGAGCGAGGCCCGCGAGGGGCCGGCCGGTCGGTCGGCCGGCGACAGGAAGCTTTTTGAGCGTACGCACGGCGAGCACCGTCAGCAGCAGGAGCGCCGCGACGGGCAGGACACCCCAGAGCCAGTCGCCGGGCGCCCGGCCGGTGGCGGCGTGCCACTGGGCCGGCGGCAGCCACGCCAGCATGCGGGCCGGCAGCACGAGCAGTCCGCGCCCGTCCACGGCCAGGTCCGATCCGTGATAGCAGTCGCCGTCCGCGCAGTACCCCCGGATGATCCACCGGACCGCCCCGAAGACCGGCAGGAAACCGGCCCAGAGCAGGGCGGTCAGGCGTACCCCGGCCGAACGCAGCAGTTGCCGTGGGCTCTGGCCCAGCACGAACCGGCCGCGGGCCAGCACGGCGACGGTGGCGAGCGGCACCGCGAAGTACGCCGGCTCGTTGAAGACCGCCAGCGCGCCGCCCGCGGAGAGCCCGAGCACGGTGTGCCACCAGCGCAGCCGTTCCAGCCGGCAGGCCGCGACCGCGACCAGCAGGACCAGGGCCGCGGTGGTGAAGTAGAGCCCGCCGAACAGCGTGGTGGTGCTGTTGCGCCCGGCGGCGACCAGCCCGGCCGCGACCGCGTACGGCGCCAGCAGCGCGACCGTGGTCGGCGGCGCCACGAACAGCCGTCCCCGGGTCAGCACACTCTCCACGAAGAGCACCAGCGCGACCGTGAGCAGGATCGCCGCGCCGATGGTGACCAGGCGCAACGCGACGGTGGCCGGCAGGTGCAGCTGTTGCATGCCGAGAAAGGCGAGCAGATCGAGGGACTTCTCCGTCATCCGCCCGAGCGGACGGAAGTTGCCCAGCCGCAGGTACGTCTCGCCGGTCGCGATCGTGTGCGAGACGATCCGCAGCGGGTCGTCGCGGAACATGCCGCCGTGCCAGTAGACGTTGAACCGGTGGTCACCGCGCGGCGCCACCGCCACCAGCGGGCCCAGCACGATCAGCGGCAGCAGGACGCAGCGGCGGAGCACGTGTCCCCAGAGCGGGCGCCGGGGCGCTTCCGCGTCCGGTCCGGCAGCAGAGCCGTGCCGCGGCCCGGTCCGGATGCCCGGTTGCTGACGTACTGTCGCGGTTTCAGCGGTCACGACTGCTGCAACGACCGCTGGCCGGGCAGGGTTGTGTCGCGCCGCCGGAGCAGATCGGCCAGCGCGGGCGGGTGACCCGGATCGACGAAGATCACCTGGGCGGTGTCGTGCTCGCGGGAGAGCCGGGCCAGCCGCTCGGCGAGCACGCCGTCCCAGGGCCGGTCCGGCCGGTGCCGGCACCAGGTCTCCCGGTCCGGCAGGTACTCGATGATCAGCCCGCAGTTGCGCAGCAGCGAGAACATCGGGTCGTCGGTGAGCACCACGGCCCGGTGGTCGAACTCGACCAGGAGCCGCCGGCGCAGCGCCTGGACGAACGAGCGCAGCGCGGGCAGACCCAGGCCGATCGCCACGTAGAGATGGGTCGGGACCACGGGCGCGACCGCCCGGGAACGCCGCGGCTTCGCCGGCGCCGGCCTGCGCAGCCGGCCCACCAGGCGACGGAGCAGCCGCGGCGACGCGTGCAGCGGATCACGGGCGAACGTCACCAGGGTACGACCGAGGCGATAGGAGCCGCTGGCCCGCAGCCGCCGGACGACCCGGCGCTCCTCGTCCCGCTCGCGGATCAGGCTCTCGCACCGCGTCCGCCAGGCGTCGCGCTGCTGCTCGACGGTGCGCAGCCGTACCACGAGCGCCTGGAGGCGGGCCGGATCGGTCTCCGGGGCACCCGTCTCGCCGGTGAACACCGCGAGGTCGGTGGAGGTGTCGGACATGAAGGTCACGCTCCGGTCGGTGCGGTCTCGGCCAGCGCCGGGTCGGCGAGGCCCACCAGCCAGCGGGCCGCCGCCGCGGCGCCGTTGCCGATCCGCAGCTCGGCGCACCGGCTGCGCAGTTGCGCGCGGACGTCCTCGCGCACCGCCCGGTCCAGCACCCGGTCCAGGTCGGCGCCGTCCGGGTCCTCGACGATCAGCGCGGCGCCCGCGGCAGCCGCGAAGCGGGCGCGGCTCACCTGGTCGTCCAGGGACGTCTCGCGGTTCGGCACGAAGACCGTGGGCACGCCGAACGCCAGCTGCTCATGGAACGAGTTGTAGCCCGAGGCGCTGATCACCAGGTCCAGTCCGTGCAGATACCGGCTGATCGGGTACAGCTTCACCAGCACCGCCCCGGGAACCGGCGGCATCGGCTCGGTCGCGATCGCGGACTCGGCCAGCACCACCTGGAATCCGGCCTCGCGCAGCCGCCGGGCGATCCGCGCGGCCGGCGTGGAGATGTCGTTGATGTTGCCGGCACCCAGCTGAAGCAGCGCGGCCGGGCGCTCCCGGTCGAGACCGAGCGCCTCCCGGGCGGCGTCCCGGTCGACCAGCTCGTGCCGGTCGAGATAGGTGATCGGCTCGACCTCGTGCACCCGGACCCGGTCCGCGACGGTCGGTCCCTCGTCGGCCGCGGCGGCGAACTCGCCGGGCTCGAGGATGCCGTCGAAGGCCGCGCCCCGCTCGATCCACTCCGTCCCGGTGTCCCGGCGCCACATCGGCCGCCGCACCCACACCCACGTGACGTCCCGGCGGGCGCGGACCGCGTCGACGATGCCGTCGTGCGGGACGCTGTCGACCGCGACGACGGCCGGCCGGTGCAGGTCGATCAGGTGCTCGAGACGACTGCGCAACAGCTGCGACCAGCGTTGCCGCGGCAGGCCCAGCACCCGGCGGGACGGGATGTACTCGGTGAGAAAGCCCTCCCGGTGCGCCACCGAGGCGCCGTGCGACTGGGTGGCGATCACCGCCGGGGTCTCCGGCGGAAGCCGCCGCCCGATCGCCATCAGCCGGGAGAGGTGCCCCAGCCCGGCACCGTTGTCGCTGACCAGCAGCACACCCCGGGGCGGCTCGGCGTCCGGGGACGGCGGCCGGCCGCCGGGGACCGGCTCCTGCCCGGGCGGGTGCACGCCACGCTCGGCGAGACGCGCCACGTGCGACGGGTAGCCGAAACGGTCCTCGACGAACTGGCGGGCCCGGCGCGCCACCGCCCGGCAGCGCGGCTGATCGTCGTACAGCTGATGGATCAATGCCGTGACGCCGTCAGGCGTGGTGTAGAGCGCGGCGTCGCCGAAGACCGGCCGGAAGTGCTCGCCGATCACCACCGGTACGCCGGCCGCCATCGCTTCCATGATCGTCCGGCCGAACGCCTCGACCAGGTCGGGGTCGTGGAAGTAGACGAAGAAGTCCAGACCGCGCAGGAACTCGGCGGGTGACACCGCCCCGAACTCCAGCAACTCCCAGTTCTCCGGCTGCCGGCCGAGCTTCTCCACGGCCAGCTCGCCGCCGCCCAGCACCCGGACCCGCAGACTCGAGTTGTCGGGGTAGGCCTGGAGCAGCTCCTCGGCGGTCCGCGGCCACTTCACCGGGTCCGGCCGCCCGTGCCGCCCGATGACCGGCACGCCGCCGACCGGCCCGGTCCGCTCGGCCCACCAGTCCGCGGTGTCGATGATCTCGTGCCAGTCGTGCTCGGCCAGCCGGGCCCCCGGCGCGGCGCGCAGCACCTCGGCACGCAACTGCGGGCTGATCGGCGCCCACTCGATCGCGGGCCCGAAATAGCCCTCCAGACGCTGCCGGACCTCAGCGAAGTCGTAGTAGCGGGCGGGCTCGGCGGCGTCGCCGGGCGCCTGGTTGAGGACCATGACCGTGCGCTCGGCGTGGATCCGGGGCACCGCCGGCAGGTCCCGGGTGAAGATTCGCGGCTGGCGGAGCACCAGCAGCCGGGCCCGCACCTGCTCGCCCTCGGCACTCAGGTCGGCCAGGCCCTCCCGGAGCGCCTCGACGATCAACGGGTTGAACGGCCGGTCGTGCTTGAGGTGGGGCGAGCGCACCTGGACGAGCACGGTGGACAGACCGGCCCGGGCCTGCGCGCGGATCTCGGCCGCGATGCTGGCCGACGTGCCGCCCGGATAGCGGAAGTCCGAGAGGATCGCCACGTCATGGACGTTCGCGGTCATGGTGCTGTTCTCCGATGCTCGGCGATCCCTGTCCCGCGGGGACAACGAACGGCGCTCGCCCGGCGTCACGCTCCGCGCTCGCCGGCCGTTGATCCCGCTGACGGCCAGACAACCGGCGGGAGCCCATGCGCAGGCAGCACACGACACCGGACGCGTACGGAACCGACCTGCTGGAACGGCAGTGGCGGGAACTGACCAGGGTGGCGCGGACCGGTCCCGCGACAGCCGCCCTGCACACCCGCTCACCGGGGGCGCGGACGCTGCTGGCGTACGCCGCCGCCCGCCGCCCGGTCGACGACCTGATCGCCGGCGCCCGGGAGGGCCGGCTGTTCCCGGACGCCGACCCGTGGGCGCTCGGTGAGCTGGCCCGGGTGATCACCTGCCAGGACCTCTATCCGGACGACCGCGGCGACGGCCTCGCGCTGTTCGACTCGCTGTTGCGCACCTTCGGCACCGCCGGGGTGGACCGGGAGCACCAGGGGCTGCACGCCCAGCTGGCGTTCGCGGCCGGCGACCACGGCCGGGCCGCGAAGCTGCTCGCCGACTGCCCGGACCTGCCCGAGCCGGTCCGGGCCGCCCTCACCGTCGACCTGAGCACCAAGGACGAGTGGCCGGACCGGTTCAACGCGCTGCTGCCCGGGCCGGGCCTGCGGCTGGACGGCGACGGCGAGGTCCCGTTCGACCGGATCCGCTCGAACCTGGTCCCCCGGCGCGGCTCGGCGCACCGGATCAGCAGCATCGTGACCACCTTCCGGCCCGGCCTGGCGCTGCTCACCACGGTCCGCTCGCTGGTGGCGCAGTCCTGGACCAACCACGAGATCCTGGTGGTGGACGACGGGTCGGGGCCGGAGTTCGAGGCGGTGCTGGGCCGGGCCGCCGCGATCGACCCGCGGGTGCGGATCCTGCGGCTGCCGGAGAACGGCGGCACGTACCGGGCCCGCAACGCCGGCCTGGACGCCGCCTCCGGTGTGTTCGTGGCCTTCCAGGACTCCGACGACTGGTCGCATCCGCTGCGCCTGGAACGGCAGGTGGCGCCGCTGCTGGCGGACGAGTCGCTGTTCGCCACCACCTCGGCCGGCATCCGGGTCACCGAGGACCTGGTGCTGACGCGGCCGGGCTTCGCCGAGTACCGCTCCTACAACCTCTCCTCGCTGATGATCCGGCGGGAACCGGCGCTGGCCCGGCTCGGTTACCTGGACACTGTCCGCAAGGGAGCCGACGCGGAATATGTGGAGCGCGCCCGTGCCGTGTTCGGCCGGGCCGCGGTGCGCCACCTCGGCGGCGAGCCGCTCGCGCTGATCCGGTTGACCGGCGGCTCGCTCTCCAGCGCCGACATGCTGCCCGGCTGGATGCATCCGGCGCGGTACGCGTACCTCTCGGCCTTCCAGACCTGGCACGCCCGCGTCGCGGCCGGCAAGGCCGACCCGCTGCGGCCGCGCGAGCCCCGGCAGCGGGCCTTCGCCGCACCGCGCAGGCTGACCGGCGACCAGCGTCGCGCCGAGTACGACGTGGTCCTGGCCGCCGACTGGACCGCCCGGGACGACGTCGCCTGGCCGGCGAGCGAGCGGGTACGCGCGGTGGTCCGCACCGGCCGCACAGTGGCCCTGCTGCACCTCGCCGAGCTCGGCAACGTCGCCGGCCGGCCGGCCAACGTGGACCCCGCCGTACAGACGATGATCAACAGCGGTGAGGTGGATCAGGTCGTTCTCGCCGACGACGTGCACGCCGGACTGGTCGTGGTGCACAACCCCGCCCTGCTCGCCTTCGCCCCCGGCGCCACCTGCGGCATCCGCGCCGACCAGGTGGTCGTCGAGGCCGACCCGCACTGGGCCGGCGCGGCCGGCCCGTGCGTGGCCGAGTCCCGCCGCCTCTTCGGGGTGGCCCCGTCCTGGGCGCCGGCCGGCGCCGCCGAACGCGCCGCGCTCGCCGGCGGACCGTTCGGGATCCGACCGGCCCGCGCCGACCTGCCCGGCACGGTCAACCTGGCCCGCTGGCGCCTGCACCGGCCGGGCCCCGGCTCGGACCGGCCGGTGATCGGCCGGCTCTTCGCCGGTGACGCCGCCGAGTGGCAGCGGCTCCAGGAGATGCTGCCCGGCGGCACCGGCCTGGACGTCCGCGTGCTGGACCGCTCCACCGCACGTCACCTCCCGCCGAAGGGCTGGCTGCTCTACCGCCCGTCCGACGTCGACACCCGGGCCTTCCTGCACCAGCTCGACTTCTATCTGCACTTCCCGGCGGACGAGCCGGGCGCACCGGTCGGCCCGGAACTGGTGATCGCGCTCGCCGCCGGCTGCGTCCCGGTCCTGCCTCACCGGTACGCGCCCACGTTCGGCGACGCCGCGATCTACTGCTCCCCCGACGAGGTGGCCGCGACCGTGGCGGCCCTGCACAGCCGCCCGGACGAGTTGCGCGCCCAGAGCGCCCGCGGGCTGGAGCTGGCGCGCCGCGCCCACCACCACGGCCGGTACGCCGAGGCGGTGACCACCCTCCTGCACCCCGACGACCAACCCGGTGTGTGAAGTTCGGGTCGTATCCCGGCCCGAAGTTCACACGTCAGGCTCGGCAACCGATCGGCCACGGTAGGGCACCCGGCCTGCGATCAAGGAGAACGGAGCGAGCGCCGAAGGGAACGGTGAACCTGGCGATGAGCCAGGCGCCGTACTTCGAAAGGGTTCCTCTTGCGCTCGCTGCTCCGTCGTCTCGCCCTGGTCGCCCTCGTCCCGGCCGCCCTCACCGGCGCCGTGATGACCGCTTCCCCGGCCGCGGCAGCGCCCGTCTCGGAAGCGACCCTGCAGAAGGACGTCAACCGCCTGATCAACGTCGAGCGCGTCAAGAACCGCTGCTCGGCCCTGACCGTCAACGCCGCGCTGACCAAGGCCGCCCGCGGCCACAGCACGTACATGGCGCAGAGCGGGGTTTTCAGCCACACCGGCAAGGGCGGCACCCGCTTCGTGAGCCGGGTCAAGACCGCGGGGTACGCCAAGCCGGGCGCCGAGAACATCGCCTGGGGTTACCGCACCGGCGCCGACGTGGTCAAGGGCTGGATGAACAGCCCGGGCCACCGCGCCAACATCGTCAACTGCAAGCTGAAGACCGTGGGCGTCGGCGTCGTGTACGCGAAGAACGGCACCCCGTACTACACCCAGGACTTCGGTTACTGATCCCCGAGCCCGGGCCGGACCCCCTGCCGGCCCGTGCGGTGCCCCCGCACCGCAAGGCGAGCCCCTGCCGTCCGGACGGCAGGGGCTCGCCCTCGTCCGCGTGTGAACTTCCGGTCCATATCGAGCCGTAAGTTCACACACTCATGCGCGCGCCTGCTGTGTGTGAAGTATCGAGCCGTACGTTCACACGGTCAGCGGAGGGGCAGGCGTTTCTCGAGCAGTGGGGTGAGCGCGGCGGCGTAGGCCTCGGTCAGATGGTTGCTGTCCCGGTAGACCAGCGTGTTGCCGACCACGAGCGGGCACCGGGCCCCGCACATCCACGGCACCGGGTCGATCACCCGGGCGCCCGCCGCGACCGCCTCGGCCAACTGGATCCGGCGCCAGCCCGGCTCCAGGACCACGGTGTCCCGCGGCGCGGCGCACCGGCCGATCCGCTTCGGCTTCCCGGTGAGACAGTCGGCCGGGTTGCGGGCGAAGAACGGGGTGTCGCCGAGCAGCGTCACCGTGCCGGCGGCCCGTTTCAGCTTCGCCAGCGTGCGGGCCCAGCCGGCCTGCCACACCGCGTCCGGGTCGGCCGGGTCTCCGGCCAGCGCGGCCCGGTAGTTGACGCTCGACGACACCACCACGAGATCGGGGCGGGCGGCGGCGATCCGGCTCAGGATCCCGTCCCGCCAGGAGTCGCACTCCAGATAGCGGCGCTCGGCCTTCCGCTCGATCAGGGCGACCTCGGCCGGGCTGCACGAGCTGCGGGTCCAGTTGATCAGACGCCAGCCACGGCGCCCGGCCAGGTCGGCGAAGGCCGGGAACCACTGGAGCGCGTGCGAGTCCCCGAACAGGACCATGGTCCGCTTCGCCCCCGGGTCGCCGTAGACGCAGTCGGTCCGCGGCTGGAACGGGCCGGCGAGCCCGACATGGCAGCGGTCCCGCTGCGGGGTGAGCTGCTGCCGGGAGGCGACCGGCAGTGTCGGGGTCAGGTTCCGCGGCAACCGGGTCGCTCCGGCGGCCGCGGCCACCAGGCGATTCACCTCGGCGGCCGGGTCGGCGGCCCGGGCCAGGGCGGGCCGTGGATCGGGGGCGGCGCCACCGGTCGGTACGGCCGGCGGAGCCAGCAGGCCGAGCCCGGCCAGCGTGGCGGCGAGACCGGTGAGCCCGGCGCCGAGCAGCAGTCCCCGGCGCGGGTGGGCCGACCAGGCCCGGTGGTACCGGACCGGGTTCTCCAGCAGGTGGTGGCTCGCGACGGCCAGGCCCAGCGCGACCGCGGCGCAGCCCGCCCGGGCGGCCGGACCCGCCGGCGCCAGGAACAGCAGTGGCCAGTGCCAGAGGTACCAGCCGTACGACATGCGGCCCAGCCAGCGCATCGGCACGGTCTCCAGGAGACGGTTGCCGCCCGCGGCGATGACCGCCACCGTGCCCAGGACCGGCAGCAGGGCCGCGATGCCCGGGAACGCCGTCGTCTGGTCGTACCACGTCGCTCCGAAAAGGATCGCGGCGCCGCCGGCCCAGGCCAGCGCGGGCCGGGGCCGCAGCCGCCCGGTGGCCACGAGTGCCAGCAGCGCGCCGGCGCCCAGCTCCCAGGCCCGGCTCAGCGAGCCGAAGTACGCCCACGGCTGCGCCCGGTCGAGTTCGTGCACGCTCCAGGCGAACGAGGCGGCCGAGAGCGCGGCCAGCATCGCCACCGTCGCCCACCGCCGGCGCAGCCCGCACAGCGCCAGGCCGCCGATCAGGACCGGCCAGACCAGGTAGAACTGCTCCTCGACGGCGAGCGACCAGAAGTGCTGGAACGGCGACGGCGCCCCGTCGGCGAAATAGTCGGTGCCGGTGTCCGCCAGCCGCAGGTTCACCGTGTAGGTGGCGGCGCCCAGGGCGTCCCACGCGTACCCGGCGAACCGGCTCGGCGGCGCCCACAGCCAGGCGCCGGCCAGCGTCGCCGCGATCACGCAGGTGGCTACCGGCAGCAGCCGGACGGCCCGCCGGGCGTAGAACCGGGGCAGGTCGAGCCGGCCGGTGGCGTCCAGCTCGCGGCGCAGCAGCGAGGTGATCAGGAAGCCGGAGATGACGAAGAAGACGTCGACGCCGACGAAGCCGCCGGCCAGTCCCGGCACGCCCACGTGCGCGAGCACCACGAGCAGCACCGCGACGGCGCGCAGGCCCTCGATGTCGGCCCGGTGCGGGTGCCCGGCCGCGGCCGGCACCGCCGGGTCCCGGCGGCGCAGGGGCAGGGTGACAGTCATCGTCAGCCGCGCGCGGCGGCCATCGTCGCCGGCCGGGCGAACGACAGCACGGCGTGCCGGCCGAGCAGCTCACCCTCCCGGTCCAGCCCCTCGAACCGCTCGGTCCAGGCGGCGATCGCGGCCTGCTCGTCCTTGCGGCCGGCGTCGTCGAAGACGATCGTGGCCCGGTCCGCGAGCCGCTTCTCGATCATGTGCAGGGCCGGGTAACGGGCGTCCGCGCCGGTCCGTTCGGGCGGCCCGTCGATCAGCACGAAGTCGATGTCGCGCAGGTCGGCCAGGGCCTCCGGGTCGTACCACGGGTATTCCCGGCCGTCGATGGTGGCCGGGACCAGCGGAGCGTCGCGGACCTCGGCGACGGCGGCGAGCCCGTGCGCCGCGAGGGCGGCCCGGGTCTGCGCGGCGTACCGGCCGTCGTGGTCCAGCGAGATCAGCCGGCCACCGGTCTTCTCCAGCACGTAGGCGATCCACACCGAGGAGGTGCCGCTGCCCAGTTCCAGCACCAGGCGTGGCCGCCGGGTGCGGATCAGGTGGAGGACCTCCAGCAGGTCGGTCGGGTTCAGCGCGAACCCGCCCGAGGACGGCATCGGGGCACGTGGCGTGAAGCCCTGGAACAGCTGCACGGTCGCCTCGATCTCGCGCGGCACGGCCCGCACGTCCGCGGTGCTCGGCTTCAGGTCGGTCAGGTGGGTGAGCTTGGCCAGCGCCTCGGCCAGCTCCAGGTGCCGGTCACCGGCGGTGAGCCGTTCCCGTTCCACGGCCGCGACCAGGCGGCGCTGCATCTCCTCGACCGTGGTGCGCAGGTCCCGCTGCGCGGTGAGGCCGGCTTTCTGCACCCGGGCCAACCGGCGGAAGACCAGCATGAGACCGGCCAGGACGGCGCCGACCAGCACCGCCAGCAGGGCGGTCGCCGTGCCGGTGTGCCCGGTGAGCGCGGTCGCCGCGGTTCCGGCGCAGAGGAGGCCGACGAGCGCCGTCGCTCCGGCCTGCGATCCGGAAAGGCGGGGCAGCCGGCGGCGGATTCGCCTCAGGTGACTCAACAGACAACTCCTCGTCAGTGCGCTTCCCCTGGCGTAACGCCGCCGGTGGCGACGCCGTTACGCGCCCGCTGGGCCGGGGTCGTGGCGGTCGCCCGCAGGAGAGCGCCGATCAGGTCCGTCAGGGCGTCCGGCCGGTGGTCGGTGGCCACCACGGCGCGGGCCCGGGAGCTCTGCGCCGCGTAGCGGGCCGGATCGGCCCGCAAGCGCCGCACCACGGCCGGGACGTCGCCCGGCCGGCACGCCACCGCGGCCTCGCCGAAGGCGTGCGCCAGGCGTTCCGGCACCAGCACCACGCACCCGGTGGCGGCGGCCTCCAGGGCCGGGCGGGACACCAGTTCGGCGGTCTGCTCGGGCGGGAAGTGCAGATAGAAGTCGAGTTGCGCGGCGAAGGTGCGCGGGTCCACGTCGGACGGCTCGTAGACCAGCCAGGAGGCCGGCAGCCGGCCCGGCCGCAGCGGGCTCTCCGGCAACCGCAACCGCACGTCGGCGTCCCGGCACAGGCGCGGCACGGCGAGCGCCTCGGCCAGGTCGCCGGGCCACTCGCCGGCATCGCACAGGTCGGTGCCGACCACGGCCGGTCCGCGTGGGCCGGGCAGCGGCCGGGCGACGTCCAGCGGCTCGGCGATCGCGGGCAGGTCGTACGCGGTCAGCTGGATCCCGGTCAGCGCGGCGCGCACCCCGGCGTCCTGCGGGCACCAGAGCGGTGCCGCCCCGAACAACCGCTCGGCCGCCGCCGTCGCCGCGGCCGCCGTGTAACGCCGGTCGGTGCCGTCCTGCCGGGCCGGCGCGCGGTCGGCCACGATCAGCACCCGGCGCGGCCGGATCCGGCAGCCGTCCTCGGGGGCGAACTGCAGCACCTCGGGCTGCCGGACGAGCAGCACCCCGGCCTCGACCTCGTCGGTCTCCAGGACCTGGTCCAGCCGGCCCGCGTTGATCAGCTGCTGGACCGCGGCGCTGAGCGGCCGCCGGTGCTTGTGCACCGAGCGCAGCGCCTCCAGGTGCAGGATGGCCACCGAGTGACCGGCCCGGCGCAGCGCCTCGACCTCGGCCAGCGCGGCTCGCTGCGAGCCGGTCAGGAACCGCCAGTCGGCGGCCACCACCACGTCGTACGCCCGGGCCGGCGCGCCGCCGCTGAGGTGGGCCGGCGCCACGAACGGCCGGGTCCGCCCGGCCCGCTCCCGGTGCAGCGGCCGCTGCGTGGCATGCCAGCACCGGTACGCCGAGATGTACGCGGTCCGCGCCGGATGCATCCAGTAGGCGCGGATCTCGGCCCGCGACAGCGACCCCTCGGAGAGCCGGATCAGCGCGAGCGGCCGGGCGACCCGGCGCAGCGCGGTCCAGCCGAAGGCGGTGCGGATCCGCTCCAGATATTCCGAGTCGGCGGCCTTGCGCACCTCGTCGAACCAGCCGATCCGGCTGGTCACCACGGATCGCCGGAACAGGAGCGAGGAGACGTTGACCCGGCCGCGCCGGATGCCCGGGCGGGTCAGCACCAGATGGTCGGTGACGCTGATCCCCTCGGAGACCGACGCGACCACGTTCGGCTTGTCGAACAGCGGCCGCAGCTGCATCTCGATCCGGCGCGGATGCGACCAGTCGTCGGAGTCCTGGAACGTCACGTACTCGCCGCGGGCCGCCGCCACACCGGCGTTGCGGGCCGCGTAGGTGCCGCCGTTCTCGGTCAGCCGGATCAGCCGGACCCGCGGGTCCAGGTCCTCTGCGGCGGCGAGCACCGCGTCGTGCTCCGGCGGCGAGGCGTCGTCCACCACGATGATCTCGAGGTCGGGCCAGGACTGCGCGGCGATCGAGCGGACCGCGGTGAGCAGGCCGGGGCCGGGACGATAGGCGGTCACCACGACCGAGACCCGTTCCCCGGTCGCCTCGCCCTCGAGCCCGGCGGCCCCGGCGAGCCGGTCGAACGGCAGCTGCTCCGGCGCGGGCGCCAGCACCGGCGGCGGCGCCGGGAAGAGCGCCCCGAACCGGTCCAGCCACGCCTCCTCGGAGGCGGTCCCGCCCGCGTACGGGTTGGCCAGGTCGATCTCCAGCGACTCGCGGGCCGGCGCGGGCAGCCGCCGGTACGCCGAGAGCAGGTCCCGTGCCTGTTCCGGCCCCTGCCAGACGTAGGCGAGCTGGGCGTGCAGCACCTGATGCGCGGCCGGCATCGCGCGGGCGCCCAGGGCGGTGCGGATCAGCGCGTACAACGCCATCGCGTCGTCCCGGTCGCCGGGCAGCTCGTCCTGCAGCGCGATGGTCTGCGCCAGCCCCGCGAGCAGCTCCGGGTCCGGGCGCCGGCGAGCTCTGCGCAGGCGGCGGGTGTCGCAGGCGCGGGCCGCCTCGAGCAGTTCCTCCAGCGTGATCCCGGCAGCCGCGTACGCCAGCACCCGGCGGGCCGCCACCGAGCGGTTGCGCATCGCCGTGTGCGGCAAGGACACCCCGGCTCCGGCGCCGGCCAGGGTGACATGGTCGTCCAGCAACGCGACCGGCTGCGGCTCAGCCATCGACTCTCCGTCCGTGCCCGGCAATGTCGATCAGCTCAACGCCGGGCAGCGGCCCCGGGTGACGCGTGGCGTCCCGGGCGCGGATCAGACCGCGGCCAGGACGGCAGCCTCCACCCGGTCTCGTTCGGCCGCCTCGGACCACGTCCCGATCAGGTAGAACACGTCCACGACGTCTCCGCCGAGGGTGGAGATCCGGGCCGCGCGGATCTCCGCGCCGGCCTCGTCGAGGGCGGTGGTCACCCGGTACAGCAGGCCGGCCGAGTCGGCCGCGCGCAGCTCGAGGACGACCGCGTCGGTGGCCACGTCACGCTGCCAGACCACCCGGGGCGAGGCGGTGCCGCCGCGGGCACTCATCGCCCGGGCCCGCAGCCGCTGGGTCACCGACACGTCCCCCGAGGCGACGCGGCGCAGGTCGGCGGCGAGGGCGACCGGATCGTACGGCGAGCCGTAGCGCGGCGACGTGTAGAACTCCACGATGGCCCGGCCGTCGACCGTGCTGGTGTTCGCCGCCACCACGTCGAGCCGGTGCATGGCCAGGCAGGCGGCCACGCCGGCGAGCAGTCCCCGGCGGTCGGCGGCGGCCACCGCCACCCGGTCGCCGTCCAGGTGCACCACCGGCAGGCCGCCGTCGAGCAGCTCCGGGTCGGGTCGCGGCGGCTCGGGCAGCGCGCCGGTGTCCAGCGCGGTGTGCACCTTGCCGACCAGCTCGGCCATCAGCCGGCCCTTCCAGTCCGACCAGGCGGCCGGGCCGGTGGCCCGCGAG
Organism: Actinoplanes sp. 13; assembly: GCF_056134165.1. Classification (NCBI taxonomy): domain Bacteria; kingdom Bacillati; phylum Actinomycetota; class Actinomycetes; order Micromonosporales; family Micromonosporaceae; genus Actinoplanes; species Actinoplanes sp. 13. Next base: position 530,116 of record NZ_JBVYOQ010000001.1, read on the forward strand.
TCGGCCCGGGCCAGGGCGTGCAGCAGGTCGAGGGTGGCCGGGTCACCGACCGCCTCGGCCACGGTCGAGATGGTCTTCGGGTCGCTCAGGTCGCGCCGGGTGGCCACGTCCGGCAGCAGCAGGTGCAGCCGGACCATCTTCTCGATGGTCGCCACGTCCGCGGGCGGCAGGCCGACGCGGGTGGCGATCTCGGCGGCGATCGGGGCGCCCACCAGGCTGTGGTCGCCGGGCAGGCCCTTGCCGACGTCGTGCAGGAAGGCGCCGAGCAGCAGCAGGTCGGGGCGGTCCACCGCGCGGGTGTGCCGGGTCGCCTCGTACGCGGCCTGCACCAGGTGCCGGTCCAGGGTGTACCGGTGGATCGGGTGGTGCTGCGGCAGGCTGCGCATCCGGGCCCACTCCGGCAGCCACGCGTCGATCAGCCCGTACCGGTCGCAGGTCTCCCAGGCCGGCAGCAGGCCGGCGCCGGAGCCGAGCAGCGACACCAGCGCCGCGCGGGCCGCGGCCGGCCAGGGTGTGGGCAGCGGCGGGCAGAAGGACGCCAGCCACTCGCTGGTGGCGCGGGCGATCGGGAGCTGTGTGACGGCGGCCGCGGCGGCCACCCGCAGGGAGAGGCTGGGGTCCGGGACCGGGCCGATGGCGGTTCGGGCGAGCACCAGCTCACCGTCCTGCTCGACCACGTCCCGGGCGACCGGGCGACGCGACGGCGGCGCCTGCGGGCCGCCCCGGCGCCGGCCGTTGCGCAGCCGGTCGATGGCACGCCAGGCGTCGTCGACGGCGTGGGCGACCGTCCGCGCGTCGCCCGACACCCGCCGCAGCAGCGTGTCCGGGTCCTCGATGTCGAGCAGCTCGGCGACGGCCTTGCGCTCCTGGGCGACCAGCCGGTCCACCCGGCGGCCGACTGCGAGGTGCAGCGCGTCGCGGGTGTCGAGCAGCCGCAGGGTTGCGGCGCGCACCGCGGGGCGCATCGTGTCGGCGACGCCGGCCCGGCCGACCCCGCGCAGCAGCGTGACGTCGCGCAGCCCGCCGGCCGCCTCCTTGAGGTCGCCCTCCAGCAGGAAGGCCAGCTCGCCGTGGCTGGTCCAGCGGCTCGTGGTGAGTTCCCGCAGCTGCGGCATCAGCCGCACCGCGGTGCGCCGCCACTGGTCGCCGGCGGCCGCGATCAGCTCGGCGGACAGCGCCCGGTCGCCGGCCACGTGCCGGGCGTCGAGGAGCCCCAGCGAGACCTTGACGTCGTCGTGCGCGACCGAGAGCGCCTCGGGCAGCGTCCGTACGGAGTGGTCCAGCCCGAGCCGGGCGTCCCAGATCGGGTACCACAGGGCCGACGCGATCCGGTCGATCCCGGCCGTGCCGTTGTGCAGCAGCACCAGGTCGAGATCGCTGTAGGGGGCGCAGTCCCGCCGGCCCAGCCCGCCCACCGCGACCAGGCTGACCCCGGTGAGGTGGGCCGGGAAGAGCCGGCCCAGCCACACGTCGAGCGCCGCCGCCCGCTGGTCGCGGGCGGCGGCGCCGATGTGCTCACGCAGGTCGTCGAGGGAGCCGCCGTTCGCCGGGCGCGCGGGCGGGGCCGGCGGCTCACTCAACTGGTTCGTCATGGCCGGTTACAGGGCGTCCAGGCCGCGTTCGCCGGTCCGGACCCGGACCACCTCGTCGACCGAGGTCACCCAGACCTTTCCGTCACCGATCTTGCCGGTGCGCGAGGCGGTGATGACGGCGTCGACGATCTTGTCCACGTCGATCTCGTCGGTCAGCACCTCGACCTTGATCTTGGGCAGGAACTCCACCGTGTACTCGGCGCCCCGGTACACCTCGGTGTGGCCCTTCTGCCGTCCGTACCCCTGCACCTCGCTCACGGTGAGGCCGGCGACGCCCAGGGCGTGCAGAGCCTCCTTCACCGCGTCGAGCTGGTAGGGCTTGATGACTGCGGTCACCAGCTTCATGCTCAGTCCTTCCATCGGTGCAGCCATCGGGGAATCTAACCGGAGACCTTCTGGCTGACGGAAGCCTTGCCGTCAGCGTCCAGGCTTTCCTTCGTCGCGATGCCGGCCATGGCGAAGGCACCGCCACCGGGACCGGCCGCCGGGGTGAGCTCGTACCCCGTCTCCCCGTGATCGGCGATGTCGATGCCGCCGACCTCGGCCTCCTCGCTGACCCGCAGCAGCTTGACCGCCTTGAGGATCAGGGCGAGCACGGCCGCGATGGCGAAGGAGTACAGGGTGACGACCGCGCTGGCCGCGAACTGCCGGCCGAGCTGGGCGACGCCGCCGCCGTAGAACAGGCCCTCGCCGGCGTTCAGGATCTCCGGGTCGGTGATCGCCGAGTTGACCTGGGCGGTGGCGAAGAAGCCGATGGCGAGCGAGCCGATCCAGCCGCCGACGAAGTGGACGCCGACCACGTCGAGCGAGTCGTCGTAGCCCAGCTTGTACTTCAGGCCGACCGCCAGGGCGCAGACCGCGCCGGCGATGAGGCCGATGATGATCGCGGCGAACGGTGCCACGAAACCACAGGCCGGGGTGATGGCGACCAGGCCGGCGACCGCGCCGGAGGAGGCGCCGACCAGGGTCGGCTTGCCGTCCCGCAGCCACTCCACGACGATCCAGCCGAGCAGCGCGGCGGCCGTGGCGACCTGGGTGTTGATGAACGCGAAGACGGTGGTGCCGTCGACGGTCAGCTCGGAGCCGGCGTTGAAGCCGAACCAGCCGAACCAGAGCAGGCCCGCGCCGAGCGCCACGAACGGGACGTTGTGCGGGCGCATGTTCTCCCGCGGCCAGCCGACCCGCCGGCCGAGGATCAGGCAGAGCGCCAGCGCCGCGGCGCCGGCGTTGATGTGCACCGCGGTGCCACCGGCGAAGTCCAGGGCGCGGATGTCGGTGCCGATGAAGCCGCCGCCCCAGACCCAGTGCGCGACCGGGACGTAGACGATGGTGAACCAGCCGAAGGCGAACAGGACCCAGCCGCCGAACTTCATCCGGTCCGAGACCGCGCCGCTGATCAGCGCGACCGTGATGATGGCGAACATCATCTGGAAGGCCATGAAGGCGTACGTCGGGATGCCGGTGTTGGCGCCGAAGAACAGCCACTCTTCAGTGATCTTGTCGGTGCCGGTGCCGAAGTAGGTGGAGAAGTTGCCGATGACCTTGTTCATGCCCTCGCTGTCGTTGACACCGAAGGCCAGGGTGAACCCGTAGATGACCCACAGGACGCTGATGAGCCCGATGCAGGAGAAGCTCATCATCATCATGTTCAGAACGCCCTTGGACCGGTTGAGGCCACCGTAGAACAGCGCCAGACCCGGTGTCATGAGCAGAACGAGCGCAGACGACAGGAGCAACCAAGCGGTATTGCCGGTGTTGATCTCCACGCTGCCTCCTCTCGGAATAAGGTGTCCTCGCACACCGGACCTCGGGGCAGCGTCGCCTGTCAGCCGGTTCGGCGCGAAGCCTTCCGGTCAGCTGTTTCCGGGAAGGGCTACGCTCGATTTCCGACGCGTCACGCATTGTTTCCGACGTGTGAAGAAACTCTCACAGCCCGTCAAGCGACCGCTTTTGACCTGGAGCGACATCCACCGCTCGGTCAGGGTCGGCTCAGCGGAGCGCGTATTCCAGCGTGTGGCGCTCGTAATCGAGCAGCCGCAGGTCTCGCATCGGCCGCCGCAGGTGCCCCTTGTGCACGATCCGGACGAAGGCCGGGTCGCCGGCCGCCGCCATCCGCCGGATGCCCTCGACGTGATCGACGATGCGCTTGCGGATGGTCCGCACCAGGCGGTGCCGGTCGCGCGGGATCAACCCGTACGCGTCGGCGAACAGGCGCAGCCGCCGCGGCCGGTTCGGCCGTTTCCACCCCAGGGTGTAGGAGTCCCGGTCGCTGAACAGCGGCACCCAGGTCCACGCCGCGTACGCCACGTCGTACAGCCGAGAGCCGGGCGACGCCAGATCGAAATCGATCAGCGCCAGGGTCCCGTCCGGCCGCCAGACCACATTGTGCGGGGCCGCGTCGTGGTGGCAGATCACCTCGGTGTCCGGCGGGGGCGGCCCGAACGAGCGCCACACCGCGCCGGGCGGCGGCACGAACCCGTACTGCGCGTCGTGGAACATCCGCAGCATGGTGGCGACGGTGACCAGCGCCTCCTCGGTCACCCAGTGCGGGGCCAGCGGGTACTCCCCGCACTCGCCGTCCAGGTAGGAAAGGACCTCGCGGCCCTTCTCGTCCATCCCCAGGGCGTGCGGTGACCCGGTGAAGCCGACCCGCTCCAGATGGTTGAGCAGAGCGTGCACCGCCGGCGTCCACGGGCCCGAGTTGCGCCGGACGGTGTCGCCGAGCCGGGAGACCGTGCTGACGTTGCCACCGTGCAGCGGAATCTCGCGCACCGGCTCCTGCGTCACCAACGGCCTCCCTGGTCTGCTCGGAAAAGCTACGGTCCGAGCCTACGCGTCCGCGCCAAGCAGAGCTTCGACGAAGGCCTCCGGCTCGAACGGCGCCAGATCGTCCGGACCCTCGCCGAGTCCCACCAGTTTGACCGGAATTCCCAGCTTGCGCTGCACGGCGATGACGATGCCACCCTTCGCGGTGCCGTCGAGCTTGGTGAGCACCACACCCGTGACATCCACCACCTCAGTGAACACGCGGGCCTGCTCGAGTCCGTTCTGTCCGGTTGTGGCGTCCAGCACGAGCAGCGTCTCGTCGACCGGGCCGTGCTTCTCCACCACCCGCTTGACCTTGCCGAGCTCGTCCATCAGGCCGACCTTGTTCTGCAGGCGGCCGGCGGTGTCGACCAGCACGGTGTCCACGCCGACCTCGATCCCCCGCTTCACCGCGTCGAACGCCACGCTGGCCGGGTCGCCGCCCTCGGGGCCGCGGACCGTCTCGGCGCCGACCCGCTCGCCCCAGGTGGCCAGCTGCTCGGCGGCGGCCGCGCGGAAGGTGTCGGCCGCGCCGAAGAGCACGGTGCGCCCGTCGGCGATCAGCACCCGGCCGATCTTGCCGCAGGTGGTGGTCTTGCCGGCGCCGTTGACGCCGACCACCAGCATCACGGCCGGCCGGCCGTCGTGCGGCGCGGTGTTCAGGCTGCGGTCCAGGCCGGGTTCGAGGGCGGACACCAGTTCCTCGGTGAGCTGCGCCCGGACCTCGGAGACGGTACGCGTACCGAGGATCCGCACCCGCTCGCGCAGCCGCTCGACGATCACCTGGGTGGCCTCGACGCCGACGTCCGCGCTGATCAGGCTGTCCTCGATCTCCTCCCAGTCGTCCTCCTCCAGGTGGTCCCGGGAGAGCACGCTGAGCAGGCCGCGACCGAGCGCGTTCTGCGAGCGGGCCAGGCGCGCGCGCAGCCGGACCAGACGCCCGGCGGTCGGTGCGGGCTGGTCGAGGACCGGCGCCTCCTCGACGACCGGTTCCGGCTCGGTGATGAGCGGCGGCAGCTCCTCGCCGGCCGGCGGCACGACGACCGGCGGCCGCTCCAGCGTGGTGGTCGAGCCCTTGGCCGGCGGCGGCGGGATCTCACGGCGGCGCATCTTCGGCACCACCAGCCCGACCGCGCCCACGACCAGGACGACGAGCAGAATCACTGCGGCGACCACGTATTCCATGCCCGAATCCTGACAGATGAGCCATCCGGCCGTGGCGAGGGCCACGCACTGGCGGTTACAGGCCGAGGTGACGGAGTATGGGACACCCCCTGACAACACCGTGGAGGCTCTCCCATGCCACACCCCCTCAGCGCGATCCGGTGACCGCGCAGCTGCTCGTCGGCCCGGTGCTCCGCCGGGTCGTCGGTGATCGCGCCACCGTGTGGATGGAGACCAGCGGACCCGCCCGGGTGCGGGTCGAGGCCGACGGCGGCGGCGCCGGCTCGGCGTCCACCTTCGCGGCGTACGGCCACCACTACGCGCTCGTGGTCGTCTCCGGGCTGACTCCGGACGCGACCAGCGCCTACCGGGTGACCCTGGACGACCATGAGGTCTGGCCGGCGCAGGAGTCGCCGTACCCGCCGCCGGTGATCCGCACCCGGGCCACCGACGACAGCGACCAGCCGGTGAGCCTGACCTTCGGCTCCTGCCGGGAGGCGACTCCCGAGGCCACCGGCCGCCGCCTGCCGCCGGACGCCCTGGACGCGTACGCCCGGCGCCTGATGGCCGACCCGCAGGCCCGCCCGGACACCCTGGTGCTGCTCGGCGACCAGGTCTACGCGGACAAGACCTCGGCGAAGGTCCGGCGGTTCCTGCGGCACCGCCGGCGCAACGGCCACGACGGGCCGGACACCCAGGTGGTCGGCTTCGAGGAGTACACGAAGCTGTACCTGGAGTCGTGGCGCGACCCGGAGGTCCGCTGGCTGTTCTCCACCGTGCCGAGCGTGATGATCTTCGACGACCACGAGCTGATCGACGACTGGAACACCTCGGCCGCCTGGCGTGCCGACATGTCGAAGCAGTCCTGGTGGCGGGAGCGGATCTCCGGCGGCCTCGCGTCGTACTGGATCTATCAGCACATCGGCAACCTGAGCCCGGACGAGCTCGCCGCCGACCCGCTGTTCCAGAAGGTCAGCGTCGCGGAGGACGCCACGGAACTGCTGCGCGAGTTCGGGCGACGGGTGGACGAGCCGGAGTCGGCGGAGAACACCGACACGCCCTATCAGTGGAGCTTCGCCCTCGACCTGGGCCGCACCCGGCTGGTGGTGCTCGACAACCGGTGCAACCGGGTGCTCACCCCCGGCGCGCGGGCCATGCTGCCCGCCGAGGAGTGGAACTGGCTGATCGACCAGGCCCACGGCGACTACGACCACCTGGTGATCGGCTCCTCACTGCCCTGGCTGATGCCGCCCGCCATCCACCACGTGGAGGCGTGGAACGAGCGGATCACCGAGTCGTCCCGGCCGGCGACGGCGGCGTTCGGGGAGGCCCTGCGGCGCGCGGTGGACCTGGAGCACTGGGCCGCCTTCGGCAAGTCGTTCGAGGCGCTCGGTGAGCTGTTCCGGCGACTCGGCGAGGGCGGGCCGGAGGCTCCCGGGCACCGGGTCGGCGCGGGCGGGGCATACGCAGCGCCCGCCTCGATCAGCGTCCTGTCCGGGGATGTGCATCACTCGTACGTGGCCCGGGCCGACTTCGGGCACGCCATGGCCACCCCGGTGATGCAGCTCACCTGCTCGCCGATCCACAACCAGGTGCCGGCGCCGATGCGGCCGCTCATGCGGTTCAGCTGGTCGCGCGTCTTCGCCCGGCTGGCCCGCGGCCTGTCCCGGTCGGCCGGCGTCCGCAAGCCGGCGCTGCGCTGGAAGCGGCTGGCCGGGCCGTACTTCGGCAACGCGGTGGCAACCCTGCGACTGGAGGGCTCGACCGCGGCCGCCACGATCGAGGGCACCACCAAGGACGGCGAGCTGTTCGACGTGGCCGTGGTGGAATACCAGCCCGTCCGGGCAAGGCAGTATGTGGGGCGATGACTACCTGGACCGCACCCGAGGTGCAGCGCACCTCCGAACCCCTGACCGGTGACGAGCGCACCATGCTGCAGGGCTGGCTGGACTGGCACCGCCGGACCCTGCTGCTCAAATGCGCCGGGCTCACCGCCGAGCAGCTGCGGACGGCCGGCGTGGAGCCCTCGAACCTCACGCTGCTCGGCCTGGTCCGGCACCTGACCGATGTGGAGCGCGCCTGGTTCCGCAAGCGGGCGGCCGGCGAGCTGGATCTGCCGTTCGTCCACTGCACGCCGGAGAACATGGACGCCGACTTCGACGGCGTGGCGACCGCCGACGCCGAGGCCGACCTCGCCGCTTTCACCGCGGAGCTGGAGCTGGCCGACGCGGCGGTGGCGGCCCTGCCGCTGGAGCACGAGTTCCAGGGCCGCACCGGCGTGATCAGCCTGCGCTGGGTCTACCTGCACATGATCGAGGAGTACGCCCGGCACAACGGTCACGCCGACCTGCTCCGCGAGCGCATCGACGGCGTGACCGGGGACTGATCCGCCGGCTCACTCCGGCAGGTCGAGGGCCTTCCGCAGGTAGGGCACGTGCTGGGTGCCGGACCACCGGTACGCGGAGAGGTTCGCCGCCCGCGCGCCGCGGACCGCCCGGTCGTCGTCGTCGATGAAGAGCACGTGCTTCGGCACCCGGCCGACCGCCAGGCAGGCCTGCTGGAAGAACTCGGGCGCCGGCTTGTGGACCTTCAGCTCCCAGGAGTTGATCACCAGGTCCAGCTCGCCGGTGAGCCCAAGGGCCTCCAGGTCGCTGTGCAGCCGGTCGGTCGCGTTGGTGGCCAGCCCGACCGGCCGGCCCGCGGCGCGGACCTCGCGGATGAAGGCCAGCACGTCCGGGTCGACCTCGCCCCGGTACTCCTGCCACTCGGCGACCGCGGCGGCCGCCACCTCGGCGTCGAGCGGCAGCCGGTCGGCGACCAGCCGCATCCACTCGGCGTCGGTGATCTCGCCGGCCATCGCGGGCCGGTAGATGTCCCACGACATCGCGGTCTCCAGGAAGGAGGCCGGTTTGAGCCCGTACTTCACCTCGGCGGCGATCATCGGGGCCGGGTCCCAGCGGCGCAGCACGCCGTCGAAGTCGATGAGCAGGGCCTGGGCGCGATCGCGCATGTGTTCCTAGTCCTCCGGTTCGCGGTTCAGCCGCTGGCTGATCACCTGGGTGACGCCGGCGCGCATGGTGACGCCGTACAGGGCGTCAGCGACCTCCATGGTGCGCTTCTGGTGCGTGATGATGAGCAGCTGGCTCTTCTCCCGCAACTGCCGGAAAAGGGTAATCAACCGGCCGAGGTTGACGTCGTCGAGGGCCGCCTCCACCTCGTCCATGATGTAGAAGGGCGACGGGCGGGCCCGGAAGATCGCGCAGAGCATGGCCACCGCAGTCAGCGACCGCTCACCGCCGGAGAGCAGCGACAGCCGCTTGATCTTCTTGCCCGGCGGGCGGGCCTCCACCTCGACGCCGGTGGTGAGCATGTCCTCCGGGTCGGTCAGCACGAGCCGGCCCTCACCGCCCGGGAAGAGCACCTGGAACACGGTCTGGAACTCGCGTGCGGTGTCCTCGAAGGCGGACGTGAAGACCTCGAGGATCCGGTCGTCGACGTCCTTGACCACGGTGAGCAGGTCCCGCCGGGTGGCCTTCAGGTCCTCGAGCTGGTCGCTGAGGAACTTGTAGCGCTCCTCCAGCGCGGCGAACTCCTCCAGCGCCAGCGGGTTGACCTTGCCGAGCAGGGTCAGGTCGCGCTCCGCCTTGTTGGCCCGCTTCTCCTGGGTGGGCCGGTGGAACGGGGCCGGGCCGGGGACCGGCTTGCCGTCCTTCTCGGCCTGCGCCACCTCGGCCTGGGACGGCGGCACCGGCTGCTCCGGGCCGTACTCGTTGAGCAGCGTCTCGACGTCGAGCGAGAAGTCTTCGGCGGCCTTGGCCTCCAGCTGCTCGATGCGCATCCGCTGCTCGGCGCGGGCCATCTCGTCGCGGTGCACCTCGTTGGTCAGCCGCTCCAGCTCGGCGCCGAGGCGTTTCGCGCCGGCGCGTACCTCCTGAAGCTCCGCCTCCCGGCTGGTCCGCGCCTGCGCGAGCTGATCACGGGCGTCGGCCGCCCCGGCGAGCGAGACCGCGACGCGCTGCAGGGCGGCGCCGGCGCCCAGCGCGACCGCGCGCGCGATCTCGGCGCCGCGGGCCCGGGCCGCCCGCCGGGCCGCGGCGCGTTCCCGGGCCTGCCGTTCGGCGTTGGCCTGGCGCAGCAGCGAGTCGGCGCGGCCTGAGATGGAGGAGACCCGCTCCTCGGCGGTCCGCACCGCGAGCCGCACCTCCATCTCGTTCTGCCGCGCCTGCGGCACCAGGGCGGCGAGCCTGTCGCGCTCCTCGGTGGAGGGTTCCTCGTCGATCGGGGTGGCCTCGGCCAGCCGCAGCCGTTCCTGCAGCTCGGCCAGGCGCATCAGGTCGGTCTCCCGGGCGGCCTCGGCCTTCTGCCGGGAGGCGCCGAGGCGCTCGCTCTCCGCCTTCGCGGACCGGGCCGCGGCGCCCAGCTCGGCGAGCCGGCGGGCGGCGGCGTTGCGCTCACCCTCGGCGGCCCGCTTGGCCTGGGCGGCCACGGTCACCACCTGCTTGAGCTCGGCCACCCGGGCCCGCGCCTCGCCGAGCTGTTCCTTGAGCTCGCCGATGGTCTGCTCGACGGCGGCCCGTTTCGCCTTGGCCTCGTCGACCGCGGCCTGCACCTCGATGTAGCTGGTGGCCTTCGCCGAGCCGCCGGCCGCCGTGTACGCCCCGACCACGTCGCCCTCGGGCGTCACCGCGCGCAGCTCGGCGTTCCCGGCGACCAGGGCGGCGGCCGCGGCGAGGTCCGGGACCAGCGCCACGTCGCGCAGCACGCGGTTGAGCGCCGGGCGGATCTGCTCCGGGCAGTCGACCACCTCGGGCGCCCACACGGCGCCGTCCGGCAGGGCCGGGCGCAGAGTCTCCAGCGAGCCCCGCATGCCGGGCCCGGCCGCGCCGGCGACCACGAGATCGGCCCGGCCGGCGTCGGCGATCTTGAGCGTGCGCATGGCCTCGATGGCCTCGTCGACGCCGGTGAGCGCCACCGAGTCGGCGAGCCCGCCCAGCGCCGCGGCCAGCGCCACCTCGTGGCCCGGACGGACCGTCAGCAACGAGGCCAGGCTGCCCAGCAGGCCGGGCACCTGACCGGCCCGGGCCAGCAGCGCGCCCGCGCCGTCCTTGCGCTTGAGACCGAGGGCGAGTGCCTCCTCGCGGGCCTTCCAGCCAGCGGCATCCTTCTCCGCGGACCGCTCGGCGTCGGACAGCTCGCGCACCACGGCGGCAGCCCGGTCGTGGGCGGCGACCGCCTCGTCGTGCCGGGCGTCCAGGTCGGCGTTGTCCCGGTCGGCCTCGGACGACTCCGCGGCGACCAGGTCCACCTCGGACTGCGCCGCCTCGGCCCGCATCAGCGCGTCGGTGTGCGCCGCCGCCAGCCGTTCGATCTCCTCGTCCGCGCTGCCGGTCCGCGCCCGCGCCGCGTTCACGTTGCCGGTGAGCTTGGCCAGCCCTTCCCGGCGGTCCGCGATCGCCTTCGCCGCCGTCCGCAGCTCACCCTCCGCCGCGGCCAGCTGGCGTTCCAGGTCCTGCCGGTACTCGACCGCCTCGGCCAGCCGCATCTGGTCCTCGGTGAGCGCCTCGCGCAGCTCCTCCTCCTGCTCGCGGACCCGCTCGGCCTCGGCCTCGAGCATCTCCGGGTCACGGCCCGGCCGTTCCTCGTCCGGCGTGGCGGCCAGATGCCGCAGGCGCTCGGTGGCGAGCTGCTCGGTGGAGCGGAACCGCTCCTGGAGGGTGGAGAGCCTGTACCACGTGTCCTGGGCGGCCTGCAGCAGTGGCGCGTCCTCGGCGTGCGCCGCCTCCAGCTCGGCGAGCCAGCGGCTGACCTCCCGGTTCTCCTCCTCGACCTGCTGGCGGCGCTCGCGCATCGCCGACTCGTCGGCGATCTCCTTGTCCAGCGTGGTGCGCAGCGTGTGCAGGTCGTCGGCGAGCAGCCGGAGCCGGGCGTCACGCAGGTCGGCCTGGATGCCGGCCGCGCGCCGGGCCACCTCGGCCTGCTTGCCCAGCGGCTTGAGCTGGCGGCGCAGCTCGGTGGTGAGGTCGCCGAGCCGGTTCAGGTTCACCTGCATCGCGTCGAGCTTGCGGATCGCCTTCTCTTTGCGCTTGCGGTGCTTGAGGACGCCGGCCGCCTCCTCGATGAACGAGCGACGGTCCTCGGGCTTGGCGTGCAGCATGGCGTCGAGCCGGCCCTGGCCGACGATGATGTGCATCTCCCGGCCGATGCCGGAGTCGCTGAGCAGCTCCTGGATGTCGAGCAGCCGGCAGGAGTTCCCGTTGATCTCGTACTCGCTGGCGCCGTCGCGGAACATCCGGCGGGTGATCGACACCTCGGTGTAGTCGATCGGCAGGGCACCGTCGTTGTTGTCGATGGTGAGGGTCACCTCGGCGCGGCCCAGCGGCGCCCGGCCGGCTGTGCCGGCGAAGATGACGTCCTCCATCTTGCCGCCGCGGAGCGCTTTGGCGCCCTGCTCGCCGAGAACCCAGGCGATGGCGTCGACGACGTTGGACTTGCCGGATCCGTTCGGGCCCACGACACAGGTGATGCCCGGCTCCAGCCGCAACGTGGTAGCGGAGGCGAAGGACTTGAAGCCCTTCACCGTCAGGCTCTTGAGGTGCACGGAACTCCGAGGGTCGGCGTGGTCTGTTCTGCTGGTGGCAGGCTACCCGCAGGTGCTCGGCAGGGCAGGGACACGCCGCGCCCGGCGGGACGTCACGACCGGGGAAGGGGCAAAAAGCTGCGCGCCGCCACATCTGTGGAGGCGCGCTTTTTCTTTACTGCGTCTTCTTTTGTGCGTCCTGGTGTGCGAGGGGATAGAACGCCGGATGCCCCCGCGGTACCCGCCGGCGCTCTGCCGGAGCTCAGGTCAGTGCGGGCTCGGTGAGCCGTGCGAAATCGTCTGCCTCCGCCGCTGCCGCGGCGAGACGATCGTTCTCCGCCCGGAGGCGGGTGACCTCGAACTCCAGAGCTTGCACCCTGGAACGCAGTCGGGTGACCTCGTCGAGGAGGCGCCGGTCGGGCGCCGCACCTACGTGGCCGTAGAGGGCCTTCGCCATCGTGACTCCTTGTGACGCGCTGCGTCTGTGTGATTGTTGCCTGTACAGCGTGATCGTTGCCGGGAACGGCCGACCGAACGTGCGCCCAGTGCATCAGGCACCCCACACGCTCACGGGCACGCGAAAGCGTAAGAATCTGGCCGACGTGAGCCGACTAGGTTCTTCAAACTGCGGGGCCCCCACACCCTGAGTGGAACTTGGGGCATGGGTGGGCGCGACTGGCGACAACTCCATAGTCCGCCGATACCCACGCTCCGTCAAGCCGGGCTCCCACTGGTTCCGCGCTCAACGTCAGTGAATCACGCCACCAGCGGTTTTCATCAGCTCTTATCCACCTTCGCCGACTTTGTCGATCTATCTGCGGCGAGCAGGGCAAAGATCGTGAACGGGCGTCGATACGAGCTGCCGGCAAACCTCCGTGAACAGCTACCCCCTTTAGGACAAAAACGGGCAAATATGGGCGACAAATCCATGCAAATGGTACGGAAATGTGTCGCCTAGCCGACATGCTCCGGTAACTTTCCCGGCTTGTGTCGTTGCCTCCAGCGTGAATCCGACCCCGTCGCGTGAGCGCATCTGCCTGCTGACCGGCGGCGGGTACCCGTATCGGCGGGACGCGCTCGGCGGATGGTGCCGGACCCTGGTCGAGGGCCTGCGCCGCTTCCGCTTCGAGCTGCTGACCGTCACGGACCGTGAACTGCCGTCCGCACCGGCGTACCCGCTACCGTTCAATGTCGGCTCCGCACGTGCCGTCGCGCTCGGCCGCGACCCGGCACGTGCGCTGCGGCGGCGGCCCGCCACCCCGGACGGCGCCGCCGAGGCGGTCGCGCTGCTCTGCCGTGGCCTGCTCGGCGACGAGGCCCCGGCCGCCGACGAGTTCGCGGCCGGGCTGCGGCGGATCGCCGGGTTCTGCATGCCCGGGCCGGACAGCCACGGCGACACCGGCCCGCTGACCGGGTTGCCGCTCACCGACGCGCTCGGCGAGGCGTGGCGGCACCGGCAGCAGGAGACCGGCCCGGACCGGCCGCCACTGCCGAAACTCAGCGTCCGGGACGCGCGCACCGCGGCGACCCTGCTGCGGCACGCGATGCGGGCGCTGGCCGTACCGCTGCCCGAGGTGGAGCTGGTGCACTGCGTGGGCGGCACCACGCCGCTGCTGGCCGCCCTGTCCGGCCGCTGGCGCACCGGCACGCCGCTGCTGCTCACCGAGGCGCGCGCCGCGGTGGCGCGGCAGCGGCCGGCCGAGGACCGGCTGTCGGCGGGCGTCCGCACGGTGTTGCGCCGCTTCCGCACCTGCGTGGCACGTACCGGCTACGCGGAGGCGGAGCTGATCGCGCCGCTGAGCACCTATCACCACGGCTGGGCGCTGGAACACGGCGCGCGGCCGACCCGCCTGGTCCAGGTGCCGGCCGGGGTGGACCCGCGGGAATACCCGAACGCCGTCGAACTCAGCCCGGCGCCGGCCGTGGTGTGGGCCGGCAGCGGCGGGCCGGACAGCGGACTGGCCCTGGTGCTGGAGGCGTTCACCGAGGTCGCGGCCGCGGTGCCGGGCACCGTGCTGCACCTGGTCGGCGTCACCGCGGCGCACGAGGACCACTGCGCCGAGCAGATCGAGCGGACCGGGCTGGGGCGGGCGATCCGCCTGCACCCGCTGCCCGCCGACCCCCGGGACCGCTACACCGTCGGACAGGTCGTGGCACACGTGCCGGGGCCGGCCGATCCGCCGTACCGGCTGGTGGAGGCGATGATGTCGGGCCGCGCGGTGGTCGGCGTGGACGTCGGGCCGGCCGGTGAGACGCTCGGCGACACCGGCGTCCTGGTGCCGCCGAACGACCCGTCCGAGCTGGCCATCGCCATCGCCGACCTGCTGCGGGCGCCGAACCGCCGCCGGGCGCTCGGCGACGCGGCCCGGCAGCGGGCGCTGAACCACTTCACCGTCGACCGGGTGGTCCGCGTCTACGGGGCCCTCTACACCGACCTGGCAGCACCGCCGCCGGCGCCGGCCTTCCCCCTGGCACTCACCGTCCCGGCACCCCGCACCACGATGCCGGCCACCGTGCGCTGGCTGATTCGGGAGACCTCATGACGATCACCGGTACCCCGGGGACGACCCGGACCGCGCGCAACCGCAACCGCCGCCGGCACGCCGGCGACGAGCCCCGGCACGCCGCGCCGAACCAGTCACCGGTCCGCGACGACCCGGCCCGGCCGCGCCGCCGCAACACCCGGGCGGGCCGGCACTCCCTTGAGGACGTGGCCCTCCCGGCGCCCGTCCTCCAGTGGCCGCTGCCGGCAGTGACGCACGAGCCGGCACCGGTCGCGCCCGAGCCGGTGGCAACCCCGATCGCCGCCGTGGCGGCGGAACCGGACTCCGCGTACCGCAAGAAGCGAGGCAGCCGGCGCGCGCCGATCCGCCGGGCCTGCCTCGTACTCGCGCTGGTCAGGTGTGTCCTCTATCTCGGGCCGCTCAGCGTGGCGGTGGCCGCCGCCGGGCCGCTCGGCCGCGTCGCCTGGCCGGTGCCCACCGTGATGCTGCTGCTGGGCTGGTCCGCCGCGCAGGCCCTGACCTGTGTCGGGGTGACCGTCGCCCGGCGCGGCGGGCCGGCCGCGGCGGCCCGGCTGGTCGGCGCCGGCTTCGCGACCGTGACCGGGCTCTGGTGCGCGCTCGCCTGGATCGCGCCGGACGCCCTGCTCGGCCCGGACCGCGCGCTCGCCGCGACGATCGGCATCGGCGGGCTGCTCACCTTCGGCTCGGTCACCGCCGCCCTGGTCACGCGCTCGGAGGGCGCCGTCGCGGCCTGGTACGTGCCCTGCTGGCTGCTCGCCGCGGCATCCCTCACCGGCACCGACACCGTCCTGCCGGTCGAGACCCTCCTGCCGGCCGCCATCGTGGCCGTCGCGGTGCGCGCCTTCCGGCCCGCCGTGATCTCCTACCGCACCACCCGCACACCCCGGCTGACCGCCGCCGAACGCCGCCGCGGCACCGCCTACCTGGTGATCGGCGCGTCCCAGGCGATCTGCGTGGCGCTGCTCTGGCGCACCGCGCCGGCCGTCACGCCGCTGCCCGCCGCGCTGCCGCTGCTCCTCGCCGTCCCGCTGCTGGAAACGCTGATCGGCTGGCACACCGACCGCCTGGACGCCGGCCTCGACTCCGCCGAGACGCCCGAGGAACTGGACCGGCACATCCGCAACGTCACCGCGATCACCCTGGCCGGGATGCTGCCGCCGCTGGCCGCCGGCGCCGGGCTCGCGGTCGCCGCGTACCGGCTGCCGCACGGGCTGGCCGTCATGCCGGGCGCCCGCGAGGCGGTGCTGGCCATCGCCGTCGGAACCCTGCTCGGCGGGGTCTTCGCGGTGACCTTCCTGCTCGCCGCCCGCTTCCAGGCCGGGACCGCCGCCGCGCTGGCCGCCCTCCCGCCGTTCGGCGCCGCCGTGCTCGCCCTCTTTCCGTCACCCGCCGGGCCGCTGCCCGCCGCCGTCGCCGTCCTTGCGGCCACGCACATCGCCGGCCTGCTCATCGTCGCCCTGACCGCCGCCGACCTCCGGAGGACGCCGTGAAGACCCTGTTCCCCCCGTACGCCCACCCCACCCCCGAGCTGGAGCTCGACGCCGACACCTGGATCATCCGGGAGCAGCCCGGCGACCGCCGCACGCTGCACCAGTCCCTCGGCCGCATCGACCTCGACTGGGGCAGCCGCTCCCTCGCCGACGTCCTCGCCGACGTGGACGCCTGGCGCGCCGACGGCGTCGAGGGCCTCTTCCTCGACCGCGCCCCGGCCGGCTCCGGCGGCGTCGGCCCGGTCGCCCTCACCGTCCGGCTCGCCGCACGCCGCGGCCTGCACCGGGTCGTCCTCAACCCGGGCGTGCCGACGCATCCGCTCTACCGCGACCTCGGCGTCCGGATCTGCACCTTCGAAGGGCCGTGGGAGGCCTACCAGAGCTGGGACGGCGACGGCTGCCGTCCGGGCGACGGCCACATCGTGCACGGGGTCCCGACGTCGCTGCTCACGGCTGCCCGCCGCTTGATGGGCCGGCGCGGGGCGGGCTTCGGGCTGGCCACGGACGCCACTCCGGCACTGAGCTCGGCCGGCGCCCACCGAGCCGATTGACAAACCTTTTGTCGTACGCGTGAGGCCAGGTCCCGTGGCTACCCCGCGACCTGGCCGCGTCGTCCCGGCCGTCCAAGCGACCGCCGGGCTGATGCGCGCCGTCCCCCTCACCCCTGCCTGTGTGGTGATTCGAGGCGCGCTCCGCGCCCCAAATCACCACACACCCAACGGCACCCAGCTGCGTGACGACTTTCGGTGCGGAGCGCACCCGAAGTCGGCACACCAGCAACGGCACCCCACTGCGTGACGACTTTCGGTGCGGAGCGCGCGTTGAGTGGGCAGGGGCGGGACTTCGGTGGTCTGGTGGCAGCTCCGCCCGGCGGTGGCGGCAAAGGCTTGCGTGGCAGCCGGGCCGCCTCGACCCGGCGGTGCCCCGTGGAATCGGCGGGGCCCGATGGCCGTACCAAATCCTGGTCCGAAGAAGGCGTGGCAGTGAGGGTGAGCGGAAGCTCGGGGGTCAGCGGGGGATGCGGGGGCGCGGCTGGCAGCGGGGGCAGCTGAAGCTGGAGCGGTTCATGAACTGCTCGCGGCGGATCGGGGCGCCGCAGCGGGAGCAGGGTTCGCCCTCGCGGCCGTAGGCGTTGAGGGAGCGGTCGAAGTAGCCGCTCTCGCCGTTGACGTTGACGTAGAGCTCGTCGAAGCTGGTGCCGCCGGCGACGATGGCTTCGGCCAGGACGTCGCGGACGTGGCCGAGCAGGCGTTTTGCGGCGGGGCGGGTGAGCTGGTCGGTGGGGCGGGCGCCGTGCAGTCTCGTCCGCCAAAGGGCCTCGTCGGCGTAGATGTTGCCCACGCCGGAGATCAGCGTCTGGTCGAGCAGGGCGCGTTTGACCTCGGTGTGCCGGCCACGCAGGCGGGCGACGAAGGCCTCGTCGTCGAAGAGCGGGTCCATCGGGTCGCGAGCGATATGGGAGATCTCGTCGGGCAGCTCGGCGCCGCCCTCCGAGACAGCGAGGCCGCCGAACGTGCGCTGGTCGACGAAGCGCAGCTGGGGGCCGCCGTCGGTGAAGGTGAAACGGATCCGCAGGTGCTTCTCGTCGGGGGCCTCGGCGGGCTGCATGAGCAGCTGGCCGCTCATCCCGAGGTGGCCGATGATCGCGTCGCCGGAGTCCAGGGGCAGCCAGAGGTACTTGCCGCGCCGCGCGATGTCCAGGACGGTGCGGCCGGCCAGCACGGACGCGAAATGGCCGTCGCCGGGCAGGTGGCGGCGGATGGCGCGGGGGTGCAGCACCTCGGCGGTGGCGATGGTGCGGCCGGCCACCCACTTGGCCAGGCCCTGACGGACGGTCTCGACCTCGGGAAGTTCAGGCACGGGGGTCCTTTACAGCGTGAACGGCCAGACGGTGATGAGGTACGCGCCGTACCAGAGGCCGAAGGCGGCCCAGGCGGCGATCGACAGGACCGCGACCCTGGGGCGGGCGCGGGCGGCGGCCACGACGGCCGGCAGCAGCGTCAACAGTACGGGCAGGAGGAGCCGTGGCTTGGAGTGGTAGAAACCGGCCTGCCCGTAGACGAGGATCATGGCGACCACGCCGTAGACGGCCAGCGGCAGCCACGGTTTTCGGGCCAGCGCGACACCGGCCGCGGCCAGCGCGGCGAGCAGGATCAGCGCAACGCTGATCGGGACCCAGCCGTCCCCGGTGCGCAGCGTGGTGACGAGGAAGTCCCGGGTGCTCGCCCCGAAGTCGAACGAGGTGCCCCAGCCGGCAGTTTGGATCTTGAACCAGGCGGTGGGCTCGCCGACCCGCCAGGCCACCCAGCCGAGGTACAGGGGCACGCCGGCGAGGGCGACGGCGGCCGCGGTGAGAGGGCGCCACATCTGCTTGCGGCTCTCCCGGACGGCCATCAGCGCGGCCACCGCCAGGGCCAGCGCGGCGGCCGCCCCGGTCGGCCGGGACAGCGCGGTGAGCAGGCCGAGCAGGCCGGCCGCCCACCAGACCCTGCGGTGCGCGGCGACCAGCATGCCGGCCACCAGGGCGAGATAGATGCTTTCCGAGTACGCCATCGAGAGCACGACCGAGGCGGGCGCGGAACAGCAGATCGCGACCAGGGCCCAGCCGGCCCGCCGTCCGTAGAGGCTGGTGCCGAGCAGGTGCAGGCCGATGGCGGCGCCGATCGAGGCGATCCAGGAGACCAGGATCGCGGCCGTGCTCGGCGCGATGCCCAGCAGGTCGCCGGCCCGGATCAGCATCGGATAGACCGGGAAGAAGGCCAGCTCGTTGCCCTGCAGCACGCCGTTGGCGTCGTAGGTGTAGCCGGACGGATAGCCGTCGACGGCGACCCGCAGGAACCAGCCGGCGTCCCAGACGAGCAGGCGATCCCAGACGGGGCGGGGCTCGGCGGTGGCACCGCCGAGCCAGGCGATCATGAGGAGCTGGCCGACCCGGGTGAGCGCGAGGATGCCGATCGCGACCAGAACGCCGCCACCACCGCCGGCGGCGTCCCAGAGCCGTGGTGTCGTCGTCTCCTGGGCCTCGGGCTCCGCCTTCACAGCCGGGATCATGTCACGTTCGGCGCCGACGTCTCGGCCCGCTCGGTGAGGGTGCGCCACGCCGCGGCGGCGGCCCGCTGCTCGGCCTGCTTCTTGCTGCGCCCCTCCGAGCCGCCGTAGCGCTCACCGGCCACCACCACCCAGGCGGTGAAGGTCTTCGCGTGGTCCGGCCCGGAGTCCTCGATCTCGTAATCCGGCACGCCCAGGCCCAGCGCGGCGGTCAGCTCCTGGAGGCTGGTCTTCCAGTCCAGCGCCGCACCACGGCCGGCCGACTCGGCCATCAGCGGGTCGAACAGCCGGTGGATCACCTCGCCGGCGACCTCCAGGCCGTGCTCCAGATAGATCGCGCCGAGCAGAGCCTCCAGGGTGTCGGCCAGGATGCTCGCCTTGTCGCGGCCACCGGTGGTCTCCTCACCCTTGCCGAGCAGCAGGTGCGGGCCGAGGCCCTCGGGACCCAGGCCGCGCGCCACGTCGGCGAGCGCGTGCATGTTGACCACGCTGGCCCGCAGCTTCGCGAGCTGCCCCTCGGGCAGGTCGGGATGGTTGTGGAAGAGCGCCGACGTGATCACCACCCCGAGCACCGAGTCGCCGAGGAACTCCAGGCGCTCGTTGGTGGGCAGGCCGCCGTTCTCGTACGCGTACGAGCGGTGGGTCAGGGCCCGTTCCAGCAACTCCGGCTTGAACGGGATCCCGAACGCCTCCTCGAGCGGCAGAGTGGACGGACGTCGACGCTTGTCAATCATGCGATACCTCGCTGTACCTGAGCAGATCGGCGATGGCCGCGACCGAGGCGCGGCGATGCAGGTCGGCCGCGAAGGCGATGCCCGCGGCGAGATCCAAGGCGGTCGCGGCGCCGTGGCAGACCACGACCGTGCCACCGACCCCGAGCAGCAGCGCGGCCCGGGGTGGCGGTTCGGTGTCCGGAGCGGGCGGGCCGGTCAGGGCGTAGCCGGTCTCCAGCCCCTTGAGCAGCACGTTGCCGGTGAAGCCGTCGGTGACGACGACGTCGGCGACGGTGCCGGTGACGACATCACCGCCCTCCACCAGGCCGGCGTAGCGGGCGCCGGCGGGCAGCGGCAGGGCGGTGAGCAGGGGTGGCACGGCACGGCGCAGGCGGTCGCCCTTGCCGGGCTCGGTGCCGATGGTGAGCAGGCCGACGCGGGGCGTGGCGATGCCGTGGGCGACGACGGCGTACGCGGCGCCCAGGCGGGCGTGCGCGGCGAGCGTCTGTGCGTCGGGGTCCACGGTCGAGCCGACGTCCAGCAGGACCAGCCGGCCCCGCACCGTGGGCAGCACGGCGGCCAGCGGGGGCCGCCGCACGCCGGCCCAGCGGCCCAGCTCACGGGCGGCGGCCAGGACGGTGGCGGCGGTGTCGCCGGCCGAGACCAGGGCGTCGGCGCGGCCCTGGGCCACGGCGTGTGCCGCGCTGCGGACGGCGCCGGTCCTGGGGTCGGCTTTCGTGCCGGGCCTGGCCCCGACGGCGGCGATCTTGGTGATCCGGTGCCGCTCCGCCGGTGGCAGGGCAGCGAGAACCGCGTCGGCGGCGGAGGCCGGGCCGACGAGAGTCAGATGCAGGGACGGATCGGCCTGGCAGGCGTGCAGAGCGCCGTCAACCACGACGTCGGGGGCATGGTCCCCGCCGAGGAGGTCGACGGCGATCCGCGCGACGCCCGGCTCCCCGACAGAACGCTGTCCGGGAGCCGGGACGCCGGTGGTTCGCCACGACTCAGGTGCGACCCGCCCGATGATGGGGCGCGTCACGCGGCGACGTCAGACCTCGAGGACCTGACGGCCGTTGTAGGTGCCGCAGACCGAGCAGGCGGCGTGCGGCAGCTTCGGCGACTTGCACTGGGGGCACGCCGCGGTGATCACCGCGGTCGCCTTCCAGTTCGCCCGGCGCGAGCGGGTGTTGCTGCGCGACATCTTGCGCTTGGGGACGGCCACGGTTCCTACTCCTTGATGGTTTTCTGCGGGTGTTGCGGCGAAGCTGGCTCAGCGGTTCTCTGCGGGTCTTGCACCGGAGCCGCCTCGGGCGGCTCGGCGTTCGACAGGTTGCGCAGCGCGGCCCAGCGGGGATCGACGTCGTCGTGGTTGTGATCAACCGGAAGGTCGTCGAAGTGCACCCCGCACTCGGGGCACAGCCCTGGGCAGTCCGGCCGGCAGAGCGGGTTGGTCGGCAGCGTCAGCACCACCGCGTCCCGGACCGCCGGTTCCAGGTCGAGCAGGTCGCCGTGCATCCGGCCGACCTCGTCCTCGTCCGTCGTCTCCTCGGTGGTGCTGTCCTCGTAGGCGAACAGCTCCGCGATCGAGACCTCGAACGACCTGTTGATCTCGTTCAGGCATCGGCCGCACTCGCCGCTGAGCGAGCCGCGGACGGCGCCGCTGACGTAGACGCCCTCGGAGACCGACGTGAGGCTCAGATCGAGCTCGACGTCGGAGCCCTCGGGAACCGAGATCAGCTCCAGGCCGAAGTCCGCCGGCGCCGGAACCACCCGCTTCAGGGCACGCGTCGCACCAGGCTGCCGGGGAAGCTTCGTCGTGTCGACGACCAGCGGCTGCCTGGGATCCAGGTGACTCTGCGGTGACTTTGGCATAGTGAACTCTCAGCCATTGGTAGGCCGACGGAAAACATTACCTGAGCTTGCCGGACATCGTCGAATCGGGCTGCCTCAGAACGGCAGCGGGCGCTCGGCGTCCTCCCCCTGGAAGGTTCCGATCTCGCGCAGCGCGTGCATCTTGTCGCGGCCGCGCTCTATCGAGGCGAGCGCGCGGGTCAGGAATTGCTCGAAGTTCGCCAAGGCGGTGTCGACGTAGTCGTCGACCTCCTCGCGCAGCCGCTGCGCCTCGGTGCGCGCCTCGGCGATGATCCGGGCGCCCTCGTGCTCGGCGGAGACGGTGATCTCGTTGACCGACACCAGGCGGGCGTGCTCCGTCTCACCCTCACTGATGATCCGGTCGGCCTCGCGGCGGCCGGCCTCGATGATCCGGTCCCGCTCCTCGAGCACGGCGGCGGCCTTCCGGAGCTCGGACGGCAGCGACGCGCGGAACTCCTCGAGCTTCTCGATCATGTGCTCGCGATCGATCATCACGTTCGTCCGGGACATCGGCACGGAACGGGCGTCGTGCACCATGTCGATGATCTCGTCGATGCCGTCGAGTGGATCCACCGCCGTCTCACTCCCGTCGTCTCGCTCCACGCAGCGCTAGTTCCACGCAGTCGTCGCTCCACAGCGTGGTGCGATCACGTTACTGCGTCACCGTCGCGCCCGTTTCCGGCGCGCCGGAGACGGCTACTTCTGCTTCAGGCGGCTGATCAGGCGCTCGAGGACCGGGTCCGGCAGGTACGACGAGGCGTCGCCACCCCACTTGACCACGTCCTTGACCAGGCTCGAGGAGAGAAACGAATAGAGCGGGTTGGTCGGCATGAACAGCGTCTCCACACCGGACAACCCGATGTTCATCTGCGCCATCTGCAACTCGTAGTCGAAGTCGCTGACCGCGCGCAGGCCCTTGACCACCACCGCGGCGCCCTGGTCCCGGCAGAAGTCGACCAGCAGGCCGTGGAACGCGGCGACGCGCACGTTCTCGTACTGGGCGGTCGCCTCGCCCAGCATCTCGAGCCGCTCCTCGATGGTGAACAGCCCGACCTTCGACTGGTTGATGAGCACTCCGATGATCACTTCATCGAAGAGCCGGCTGGCCCGCCCGATGATGTCGAGGTGCCCGTTGGTGACCGGGTCGAAGGATCCAGGACACACCGCTCGTCTCATGATCGGCGACCGTACCAAATAGTGGTCTCGCCGTAACGCCGGGTACGTTCCCCGACAAGTCCGTCCACCCAGCTCAGCGGCCCGGACCGGGTGGCCCGCTCGAACACCACGACGGCGTCCGGCGACAGCCAGCCGTTGGCCACCAGCTGCTCCTGCACGGTGTCGATCTCGTCGGCGCCGAGCGCGTACGGCGGGTCGGCGAAGACCACGTCGTACGGGCCGCCGTCGGGTGGACCGGCGAGGGTGGACAGCACCTTGCCGGTGACCAGCCGAGCAGCCGGGCCGACACGCAGCGCGACGACGTTGTCACGGATGATTCGCGCGGCCTTCGCGTCCGACTCGACAAGCAGCGCGTGCGCCGCCCCACGGGACAGCGCTTCCAGACCAACCGCGCCGGACCCGGCATAAAGGTCGGCAAACCGCGCATCGGACAGTTCGGTCATCGTCTCCAATGAACTGAAGAAAGCCTCACGTACGCGATCCGATGTGGGCCGGGTGTTCGGGCCGGCCGGAGCGGCCAGCCGCCGGCCTCCGTGCGCGCCCGCGATAATCCTCGTCATCACAGCCGACGCTACTTCACCAGACCCGGACGGCCACTGTCGAGTGAACAAATCCCTCGTGGAGGGCACTGCGCGGAACGCAACCGTTGCGTTCGGTGCACCCAAGATCTCAGATCGATAACAAGACTCTTATCACTGCCTGAGACATTTCTTTGACCTTGAGAACTGGCTAGGGTCAGGTCCCGTCGGAACGGTCTCGGTCGTTCCGACGACGACGTGGGGAGGCGTCGTCGCGGGCCTCGCTACCGTCCAACAGCGACGCTCTGCCATGCCTTCTCACGCCCCTCGGTTTCTTCTTTACAGGAGTAGGCGTGAAGCTGTTCAAGTCCCCGCTGCGGCGGACCGGAGCGATCGTGGCCGGCTCAGTGCTCGGTCTGGCCAGCCTGGCGGCGTTCGCGTCGCCCGCGAACGCTCACCACAGCCTGTTGAAGGGCAAGGGCGAGTGCGTCGACGCCTCGACCGGCACCTGGAAGGCCGTCTGGACGCTGAACGGCGTCGGCGACCGCGACACCTCGTTCAAGCTCGTCCAGCAGGACGGCACCCCGGCCGGCACCCAGCCGTTCGACAAGCCCGGCGCCTTTCCCTACGCGAGCAACACCGAGCACATCGCCGAGCAGACGGTGACCGGTGGCCTCACGAAGGTCTCGCTGACCGTCAAGGCCGAGTGGAGCAACACCGCCAAGGAGAAGGACGCCGTCACCGCCGAGGCCACCGCCCCGGCCGACTGCAAGGCCCCGTCGACGCCGCCGAGCAGCTCGGCTCCGAGCAGCCCGTCGCCGTCGCCCAGCTCCCCGTCGACCTCGGCCTCGCCGTCGCCGTCCACCCCGGCGAACCCGGTCCCCGAGCTGCCGGGTGAGCCCGAGCCGATCGTCGAGGTCACCTGCGACACGATGACCCTGGGCGCGGACAACCCCGCCGACGGCATCGAGTTCACGATGAAGTTCGAGACCAGCAAGGGCGAGACCCGCGAGACCACCGTCAAGCCGGGCGAGAAGAAGTCCGAGACCTTCAGCGCGACCGAGGGCTTCACCGTCAAGTGGACGATCTCCGCTGTGATCGACGGCAAGACCGAGTCGTTCACCGAGACCATCCCCTACACCCAGCCGGACGACTGTGAGGGTGGCAACGGTGGCGGCCTGCCGGTCACCGGTGCCGCTGCCGGTGGCATCGCCGGTGGCGCGGGCGCGCTCCTCGTCGTGGGTGCCGGCCTGTTCTTCATGGCCCGCCGCCGCAAGGTGAAGTTCACCGCCTGATAGGCGTCAGCACCGCATAACTACAGCAACAACCGGGGGCGCGTCGACGACAGGTCGGCGCGCCCCCGCCCTTTCCCCTCACCCGGAGTACAGATGAAGAAAACCCCTCGCATCCTGGCCGTTCTGGCCGGGGCGCTGCTCGGCCTGACGGCGCTGGCCGGCCCGGCCGCCGCGACCGGCAACCACGGCACCCCCGGCGGCGGCCACGGTGGTGGTCACGGCGAGTGCGTCGCCCCCGACCAGGCCCGCTGGCTGCACGAGTTCAACGCCAAGGCGGGCACCGCCTCGATCCAGCTGGACAAGCGCCGCAACCACGGCAAGACCCTCTGCGCGCCGCAGGACTTCGCGCTGGTCTCCTACGCCACCACCACGGCGTCGGCCACCTTCCCGCAGTACCTGCTCGCCCAGGACGTGCAGACGTTCCCGGCCGGCACGTTCACCAAGCTGGAGTTCAAGGTCGCGGTGCCGACCTGCTTCATGCAGATCGACTTCGTCTTCGGCAGCAAGGTTCTGCCGCTCGACCACAAGGGCGACGGCGAGCTGTACGGCGACCGCAAGGTCGGCAGCGACAACGGCCAGGGCTCACGCTCCAGGCCGCTGCGCGGCAACCCGAAGCACGCCTGGCACAACGGCGACAACGGTGGCGTCTGCGCGGCCAAGCCCGAGGTCACCGCGCAGTCCTCCTGCAACGGTGAGGTCACCCTGGCGCTGAACAACCGCCTCGGCAACAAGGCGACGACGTTCGTCGTCACCGGCGAGAACGGCTTCACCAAGTCGGTCGCCGTCCCGGCGCGCAAGCTCGACGACGACGCGGTCGTCGTCCCGGCCGCCTCGGCCGGCAACATCACGGTCACTGCCGACGGCATGGCGACGTGGACCGGCAAGTGGACCGCGCCGGAAGGCTGCGCCCAGCCGGAGGCCATGGTCGAGCACACCTGTGACGGCCTGAGCTTCACCGTCAAGAACCCTGAGGGCGCCAAGTCGGTGACCGCCACCTTCACGCCGAGCAAGGGCGAGGCGAAGACCGTCACCGTCCCCGCGGGTGGCAGCGAGAAGGTCACGTTCGCCGGCCAGGAGGGCCTGACCGTCACCGTGACCGGTGACGTGACGGCTGCGAACGGCACAATCACCTGGGCGAAGCCGAAGGACTGCGAGTCGCCCAGCCCGTCGCCGAGCACGTCGACCCCGACCGGCACGCCGTCCGAGACGCCGTCCGAGACGCCGTCCGCGACTCCGCCGGCAACCGAGGAGCCCGTCCCCTCGGAGACGCCGGCCACCCCCACCCCCACCTCGACCGACGAGGGTGACGATGAGCTGGCTCTGACCGGTGCCGCCGCCGGATCTGTCGCCGGTGGTGCGGCCCTGCTGCTCATCGTCGGTGCCGGCCTGTTCTTCATGGCCCGTCGCCGCAAGGTGAACTTCAAGGCCTGATAGCCGCACAGCGCTGCACGGAGAGGGCGCGTCGATCGGAAACGGTCGGCGCGCCCTCTCGCATGCGGCGCTCAACCGGCCGGCGACGGCGCGGCGGTCAGCCGGCCGGTGGGCTCCACGGCGCGAACGTCCCGTCCGCCAGCGGCGGGAAGTCGTGCACAGCCACGACCGCTGACACCGGCAACGGACCGTAGATGTGCGGGAACTGCCGTCCGTCCGGCGACGGGGGCACTCCGTCTTCCCAGACCACGGGCACGTCGACCAGCGACTCGTCGATCTCCAGCAGGACCAGATCGGTGCGGCCCCGGAACCGGAGCGTCGCGGGCACGTGCACCCAGTCGGGCGGCGAGCAGTGGATGAAGCCCTCCGTGCCCAGGGTGTCGCCCTCGTAGGATTCAGTCACCGAAGCCCACACGTCGCGTGGGCAGAGATGCACGATCAACCCTTCTCCAAATATTCTGCGCGCTCTTCGTCGACCAGCGCGGCCACCGAGGCGGCCAGCGCCGGGTGACCGGTCAGATCGGGATCGTCGCCGATCAGCTCGGACGCCTCCGCCCGGGCCTCCTTGATCAGCTTCTCGTCCCGGAGCAGGGAGAGCAGCCGCAGGTGCGAGTGCTTGCCGGACTGGGAGGCGCCCAGCACATCACCTTCCCGGCGCTGCTCCAGGTCGATCTCGGAGAGTTTGAAGCCGTCGGTGGTGGACGCGACCGCTTCGAGGCGTTCCCGGGCCGCCGAGCCCTCCACCGACTCGGTGTGCAGCAGGCAGATGCCGGGGGCCGAGCCCCGGCCGACCCGGCCGCGCAGCTGGTGCAGCTGGGAGACGCCGAACCGGTCGGCGTCGAGGATCAGCATGACCGTCGAGTTGGGCACGTCCACGCCGACCTCGATCACCGTGGTGGCGACCAGCACGTCCAGGTCGCCGGCGGCGAACTTGCGCATCACCGCGTCCTTCTCGTCCGGCGGCAGCTTGCCGTGCAGCATGCCGATGCGCAGGCCGGTCAGGTATTCGTTCTCCAGCAGCGGCAGCACCTCGGTGACGGCCAGCGGCGGGCGCCGGGCCGGCTCGTTGTCCGGCGGCGGGGTGTCCTCGTCCTCCGGCCCGTCGCCGATCCGGGGGCACACGACGTACGCCTGGTGGCCGGCCCGCACCTCTTCCCGGATCCGTTTCCAGGCACGGTCCAGGTAGGCCGGTTTCTCCAGGGCCGGGACCACGTGCGAGGCGATCGGCGAACGCCCGCGCGGCAGCTGGGACAGCACGGACGTCTCCAGGTCGCCGTAGACGGTCATCGCGACCGTCCGCGGGATCGGCGTCGCGGTCATCACCAGCACGTGCGGGGGCCGGGCCGCCTTGGCGCGCAGCGCGTCCCGCTGCTCCACGCCGAACCGGTGCTGCTCGTCCACCACGACCAGGCCCAGGTCCTTGAACTCGACACCTTCGTAGAGCAGAGCGTGGGTGCCGACGACGATGCCGGCTGTCCCGTCGGCCACCTTGGCCAGCGCCGCACGCCGGGCCGCCGCGCCGAGCGAGCCGGTGACCAGGGTGAGCTGCGTGCCCTCCGGGTCGCCGTCCAGCTCGCCGGCCCGGCCCAGCGCGCCGAGCTGGGCGCTGATCCCGCGGAAGTGCTGGGTGGCGAGCACCTCGGTCGGCGCGAGCAGGGCGGCCTGCCCGCCGGCGTCGACCACCTGGAGCATCGCGCGCACCGAGACCAGAGTCTTGCCGGAGCCGACCTCGCCCTGCAGCAGCCGGTGCATCGGGTGCGGCCGGGCCAGGTCGGCGGCGATCTCCTCGCCCACGTCCCGCTGACCCTCGGTCAGCTCGTAGGGAAGAGCGGCGTCGAATTTCGCCAGCAGCCCGGCCTGCGCGCGAGGCCGGGCAGTGCCGGGCGCCGCGGCCGCACGGGCCCGGCGTTGCACGAGCGTCACCTGGACGGCGAAGGCCTCGTCCCATTTCAGCCGATGCTTGGCCCGGTAGAGCGCATCCTCGGAGCTTGGGCGGTGGATCTCCCGCAGCGCCGTCCCGATGCCGACCAGGTTCCGTTTCGCCCGGATACCGGCCGGCATCGGGTCGTCCGGCGGCTGGAAGGTGTCCAGCAGCGTGCGCACGCATTTCGCGATCGTCCACGTCGGCACGGCGGCCGCGGCCGGGTAGACCGGGATCAGCGCGCCGGCGAACTCCTCGATCTCGGCGGCCGCGTCGTCCTGTGTGGTGCCGGCGGTGAGCAGCTGATAGGCGGGGCTGTTCAGCTGGCGCTTGCCCCGGAAGTCGGTGACCTTGCCGGCGAACAGGCCCCACACGCCCTTGCGCAGCTCCCGCTCACGCCACGCCTGGTTGAAGAAGGTGCAGGTCAGAGTCGCCCCGGAGCCGTCACCGATGGTCACCTCGAGCATGTTGCCGCGGCGCGCCCGCATCGGCTTCACGTTCATCGTCTGCACCTGGGCCAGCACGGTGACCTGCTCGTCCACCTTCAGGCTGCGCAGGTCGGTGTGCTCGCCGCGCTGGTCGTACCGCCGGGGGAAGTGATAGATCAGATCTCCGGCCGTGTGCAGGTCGAGGTGGTCCTCCAGAGCCTTCGCGGTCTTCGCACCGAACACCTTGGTGAGCGGAGTGTCGGTCGTGGTCATTCGACTCCTGCCAGAAGGTGGTACCGCGGCTGACCGCCGGCGTAGCACTGCAACTCGATGAACGGCCAGGTGCGGTGCACGTGGCCGCGCAGATCGGCTTCCAGCTCGGGCGACGCGTCCGCGCCGAGCACCAGGGTGACCAGCTCGCCGCCACCGCCCAGCATCCGGTCCAGCAGTCGGCGGCTCACCTCGGTCAGGTCGGTGCCGATCACGTGCACCTCGCCGTCGACGAGCCCGAGCAGGTCGCCCGACCGGCACGGGCCGGCCACCGTGAGGGCGTCGCGCCGGGCGGTGCACACCTCGCCGTACCGGCAGGCGCCGGCCGCCTCGGCCATCGCGATCACGTCGTCGGCGAACGGTCGCTGGGTGTCCCGCACCGCCAGCGCGGCCAGTGCCTGCACCGGGGAGCGGGTGGGCACCACGCTGACGTGGACACCGGCCGCGGCCGCCTCACGCGCCGCCGACGAGGCGACGGCATGCGTGTTGGCGTCGTTGGGCAGCAGCACCACGCAGTCGGCGCCGGTGGCCCAGATCGCGGCGAGCAGCTCGGCGGTGGACGGATTGCGGTCCACGACCGTCGCGCCCTCGGCTTCGAAGAGCGCCGTCAGGCCGTCGCCCGCGGCGACGACCACGGCGGCCCGGACATCGGCGCCGGGCCGTTTCCCCTCCAGCGGGGTGACCCTTATCCGGTACGGCGTACCGGCGGCGATTCCGGCCTCGATCGCGGGGCCGATGTCGGTGACGTGCACGTGCACGTTCCAGGTGGGGGGATCGCCCTCACCGGTGCCGACGACGACCAGGGAGTCGCCGAGAGCGTCCAGGGTGGCGCGCAGCTCGCCGACGGTCTCCGCGGTGGCGTCGAGGAGGAACTGGATCTCGAATCCATGGCCGGAACAGGGGTCGTCGTCGCCGTCGTGAAGGTGGTGCGCCTCGCCCGTACCAGAAGGGAAGCCGGAAGGCCGGCGTCGCGCCGCCTGGCCGCCGCCGTCGCTGAGGCCGGCGTCGCCGTCCGCCGCGGTCTCCTCGGACACCACCTCGACCAGGGCGTCGAGCAGCACACAGAGGCCGCGGCCGCCGGCGTCGACGACACCCGCCCGGGCCAGCACCGGAAGCTGCTGCGGGGTGCGGTCCAGGGCCTCGGCGGCGGCACGGGCGGCGGCACGGGCGACGGTGACCAGACTGTCGGACCTGATCCGGCCGGCGGCATCGGCGGCCGCCGCGACGACCGAGAGGACGGTGCCCTCCACCGGGCGGGCCACCGCCGCATAGGCCGCGTCGGTCGCGGTGCGCAGCGCGCGGGCCAGCTCCCCGCCGCGCACCGGGACCGCGGAGGCGAACGCGTCGGCCATGCCCCGCAGGATCTGCGAGACGATGACGCCCGAGTTGCCACGGGCGCCGAGCAGCGCCCCGCGGGCCATCATCCGCATCAGCGGTCCCACCGCCTTGCCCGCCTGCGCGCTGGCGGCGTCAAGTGCCTCGTGGGCGGCGGTCATGGTCAGCACGAGGTTGGTGCCGGTGTCGCCGTCGGGCACCGGGTACACATTCAGGGCGTCGATCTCACGCTGATGTGCCCGGAGCGCTTCCAGCCCACCACCGCACCAGCGGCGAACCGCGGCGGCGTCCAGGGTCTCCAGCACGCGAAAATCGTACTAACGACCCCCGACAATCGCTGGGTACGCACCCTGACCGGGGGCGATTAGCTGTCGGGCCGGGGCGTCGGGTAACCTTGCCGGGTTGCCTGGGCGGAGCCTTCCCCTGGGCGCCTCCAGTTCTCGTTTCAAACCCAGGAGTATCCCGTGGCTAGCGTGTGCGACGTCTGTGGCAAGGGACCGGGCTTCGGCCACAACGTGTCCCACTCGCACCGGCGGACCAACCGCCGCTGGAACCCGAACATCCAGTCGGTGCGCACCCCGG
The DNA here is from genome assembly GCF_056134165.1 of Actinoplanes sp. 13. Classification (NCBI taxonomy): domain Bacteria; kingdom Bacillati; phylum Actinomycetota; class Actinomycetes; order Micromonosporales; family Micromonosporaceae; genus Actinoplanes; species Actinoplanes sp. 13. Next base: position 560,858 of record NZ_JBVYOQ010000001.1, read on the forward strand.
CCGGTGGCGGGACCACCAAGAAGCTCAAGGTCTGCACCTCGTGCATCAAGGCCGGCAAGGTCACCCGCGCCTGACCTCAAGCGTCACCGACCAGCCGCCGAGCACCCGCTCGGCGGCTGGTTGTCGTTCCGGCCGCCCGCTTGCCGACGCGTGTGCCCTCCATGGGCAGGGCGGGACACGCCACGGGGCTAGAGGACCTTTGCGTAGGAGAGCACCGACTCGTGCCCCGCATAGAACCCGAAGTCCTCGATCCGCGAGTACCCCGCCGACTCGTACAGAGCGATCGCCTCCGGCTGCTTGTCCCCCGTCTCCAGGATGACCCGCTTGCAACCGGCGTCCCGCGCCGACGATTCGATCGCCGCCAGCATCTGGCGGGCCAGGCCGCGTCCCCGGGCCCGCGGCGTCGTGTACATCCGCTTGAGCTCGGCGTCCTCGCCGTGCCGCCGCCACCCGGCGCTGGCCACCAGGTCCTCGTCGAGCACCGCGACGAGGAACGCCCCGTTCGGCGGGGTGAAGTCGGACTCCCCGATCGGGGTGTCGTCGCCCGTCCCGCCGTACCGCTCGGACAGGTCCGCCAGGTTTTCCGCGACCAGTGCCTGCACCAACGGTGAGGTGAAGTCCGCCTGCTCGATCCGCACGGCAGCAACCTAACGGAAGTGGTCCCAGCCCATCCCCCCGGTCCACGGCTTTCCGTCGACCGTCACACCGGTGCCGTCGTGCACCGATCCGATCACCTGCCAGTCGCCGGGGAGTGTCACGTCGCGCGGGAACGTCGCCGCCAGCGGGTGGTCGTCCCCGCCGGCCAGGATCCACTGGTACGGGTCCACGCCCAGCGCCGACGCCGCGTCCCGCATCTGGGTGGGCACCTCGAACGCGTCCCGGCGCACGTCGATGCCGACCACGCTGGCCGACGCGATGTGTCCCAGGTCCTGCAGCAGCCCGTCCGAGACGTCGATCATCGAGGTGGCGCCCAAGGCGGCTGCCGCGGGTCCCGCCGCGTACGGCACCGCGGGCCGCCGGTACGCCTCCACCAGAACCTTGGGCGTCCGGAAGCCGCGGGACAGCACGGTGAGGCCGGCGGCCGCGTACCCGATCCGGCCGGCCAGCGCGAGGACGTCGCCCGGCTGGGCCCCGTCGCGGCGGACCGGCGCCGCCCCGCCCAGGTCTCCGAGGGCGGTGACCGCGATGGTCAGGGTCGGGCTGGACGACATGTCGCCGCCGACCACGCCCGCGCCCACCAGGGCGGCCTCGTCGCTGAGGCCGTCGGCGAGGCCCTCGGCCCAGCCCACGTCGAGCCCCAGCGGCACGCACAGGGCCACCAGCAGCGCCGTGGGGGTGGCGCCCATGGCGGCTATGTCGGCGAGGTTCGCGGCGGCGGCGCGGTGGCCGATGTCCACCGGACCGCACCAGTCGCGGCGGAAGTGGCGTCCTTCGACCAGCACGTCGGTGGAGGCCACCACGCGTCCGTCGGTCGCGCGCACCACGGCGGCGTCGTCGCCGGGGCCGATCAGGGTGGCCGGTCCGGTGCCGAGCCGGGACACGATTCGGCCGATCAGCCCGAACTCACCGGCCTCTGCGATGCTCACGTCTAAGTCCTTCGATGGTGGTGTGCCGCTGCAACGCAGCTTCGTACGGTAGTTTCACGATCGGGGATCACCGGCGGTGGCGGATTGGAGTCGATCGTGGTCCAGGCATACATCCTCATTCAAACGGAGGTCGGGAAGGCCCGTGACGTGGCCGCCGCGATCGAGAAGATATCGGGGGTGGTCCGGGTCGATGCGGTGACCGGGCCTTATGACGTCGTGGTGCTGACCGAGGCGCACACCGTCGACGAGTTGGGCGGCCTCATTGTGAGCAAGGTCCAGTACGTGCCGGGCATCACGAGGACCCTCACCTGCTCCGTGGTAAACCTCTGACATGGTCGACGTGGACACACCACCGAAAGCGCCCGAACCGGATCGGACTACCCGCGTGGCCGCCCTCTGGGCGACTGTCGTGGCGGTGCCGGTGACGCTCCTGGTGGGCGTCCTCGCCTTCATGGCCATTCAACCCGAAAAATCCGATAAAGCGGACAAAAAGCCAGCAGGACCAGTCCCCACCACCGCGGTGCAGATGAGCGCGCCGCAGTTGGACGAGCGGGCGAAACTGGTCTGCCTGGCCGTGACCTCACAACTGCCGACGGCCGTACGGGACCTGCCCGCCCGCCCGGTCTCCGCCGGTCCCGAGCAGAACGCCGCCTACGGCGAGCCCCCGCTCACCGTCCAGTGCGGCGTCCCGCAGCCGGTCATGTGCGAGACGCTCGGCGACGCCACCCCGGGCTGCGTCCCGATGGACACCGAGCTGATGATCATGAACCGGGTCTGCTGGTACGCCGACGACAACGACGGCACGGCCACCTTCACCACGATGGACCGCGAGGTCCCGGTGCGGGTGACCGTGCCGGACGCCTACGAGAACCCGGCCCAGTGGGCCATCGAGTTCTCCGACACGGTGATCAAGACCGTCAAGTCGACCCCCGTGGACAAGCAGCCGTACGGCTGTAACAACTAGGGTTCGTCCTGCTGGTCTCGTGAGAGCGCCGGCTGGGCCACGCCGCAGCCCCACGAGACCGGCAGGACGAATACTTCAGTGCAGGCCCGTGCCGCGGTTCATCGCGGTGCGGATCAGCCGGTCCACGACCTTCGGATATTCCAGGCCGGTGGCGGCCCACATCTGCGGGAACATCGACGTCGGCGTCATCCCCGGCATCGTGTTGATCTCGTTGAGGAAGACCTCGCCGTCCGCCGTGACGAAGAAGTCCACCCGGGCCAGCCCCGCGCAGTCCAGCGCCGTGAACGTGCGCAGCGCGTACTCCTGGATCTGCCGGGTGACGGCGGCCGGAAGCTCGGCGGGAATCGTGTACCGGCTGCCCACCAGGTACTTCGTCTCGAAGTCGTACCACTCGGCGTCGTCGACGTGGATCTCGGCGAGCAGCGACGCCTCGGGGGCCCCGCCGTTCTCGCCCTCCAGCACGCCGCACTCGACCTCGCGGCCCACGACAGCGGCCTCGACCAGCACCTTCGGGTCGATCTGCCGGGCCTTGGCGATCGCGTCGTCCAGGTCGGCCCAGTCGGTGACCTTGGTGATGCCGGTCGACGAACCGGCCCGCGACGGCTTCACGAAGACGGGCAGCCCCAGTCGCTCCTTGTCGGCCTCGGACAGCGACACCCCGGCACGCAGCACCGCGTACGGCCCGACCGGGATGCCCTCGGCGGCCGCCAGCTTCTTGGTGAACTCCTTGTCCATGGCCGCAGCCGAGGCGAAGACGTTGGCACCCACGTACGGGATTCCGGCCATCTCCAGCATCCCCTGGATGGTCCCGTCCTCACCGTAGGCGCCGTGCAGCACCGGGAAGACCGCGTCCACCCCGGCGAGTTCGGACACGCCGTCCACAGCGTCCCGCACGATCAGCTCGGTGGCCGTCGGGTCCGCGGCGAGCACCACCGAGTTGCCCGACGACGCGGTGATCTCCGGCAGGCGCGTGCCCGCGATGGCCAGCTGAGCGGGATCTCCCCCGGCGAGGACCCAGCGACCCGCACGGGTGATTCCGACCGGAACCGCCTCGTACTGATCCGGGTCCAGCGCACCCAGGATGGCGCCGGCGCTGACGCAGGAAATAGCGTGCTCAGTGCTGCGGCCACCGAACACGATCGCGACGCGGGTCTTCCGGGGGGTCGTCACTCTTCTCTGCGCCTCTCGCTAGCGGTCATGCCGGGGGTGACCCTACTCTGCGTAAGCCAGATTTGCCGATCGCGGCCGCCACTGCCCGGCGAGGAGGACTAACAGTTCATGGCACCAGCACTCCACGTGATCGCCGGCCCGGGTCCGGGCCAGCTCGCGACGATGGCTCACGCCCGTGACGAGCCCTGGTCGCCGCAGGAGCTGGGCGCATTGGCGAGAGCCGGGGTGCAGATCCTGGTCTGCGCCGGAGCGCCCACCGAGGACTCCTCGGGTATCGAGATGATCCGCTGTCCGCAGCCGACCGAGAACCCGCGCGACGAGGCCGGGCAGATGGTCGCGCTCGCCACCCGGCTGGCCGGCGAGGTCCGCGCCGGCCGCTTCGTGGTCACCCAGTCGGTCGGCGACGTCGGCCGGTCCACGCTGCTCGCCACGATGACCCTGGCGCTGCTCGGCATCCGCCCGGGCGAGGCGTTGCGCCGGATCGGCGGCGATCACGGCGCCGACGTGCCGAAGGATTGGCTGCACGACTTCGTCTCCGCGCCGGCCTGATCTCCGGTCACGCCATGCGTGCGGACGATCTTTCCAACCCTTGTTCGGTACGCCTACGACAGGTCCCCGAGCATCACCGCGATCACCTGCCACTCCGGCCCGGCGGCGCGACCGCCGGGCGGAGATCGCTGGTCACCCTCAACCCACCGTGTGAAGTTCGGGTGCGTATCGCACCGCAACTTCACACAACCGCCCGCCCGCGCTGACGGCAGAACCGTGCGTGTGAAGTTCGGGTGCGTATCGCACCGCAACTTCACACAGTCAGGCGGTGGTGAAGGTTTGGGGTAGTGCTCCGGAGTCCCAGAGTGCGTCGAGGTGTGCCAGGAACCCGGTCAGGCTCCGCTCCAGCTCGCGCCGTTCGGCGGGCGGCAGCGCCGCCAGGGGGTCGGAGATGATCAACCCGTCCGGGTGCTTGGCGCGCGTGCCCACGAACTTGTCGCAGGCGCCGCACCACACATAGCTGACCAGCGTGGGGCGGCGGGCGTTCTCGGGCGCGGTGAAGTACGCCCGCAGCCGCTGCGCCCCGCACGCCGGGCAGTCCCGCTCCCCCGGCGCCACGAAGAAGCTCTCCCCCTGGGTCAGCGCCGCGACCTCGTCCCCGCTGAAGCTGCTCCAGGCCGTCACGTCGGCACCCCCTTCACCGAAACGGACCGCCCGCCGGGGCGGGGCCCGGCGGGGCGGGGCCCGGCCAGATGCGGGTGGACCGCGACCAGATGCGGGCGGGCCGCGACCAGATGCGGGCGGGCCGCGACCAGATGCGGGCGGGCCGCGACCAGATGCGGGCGGTCGCGTCGGCTGATCCCCGTGCGGGCGGTCACTTCGACTCGTCCAGCGCCCGGGTGATGTCCGCGATCAGGTCGGCGGTGTCCTCGATGCCGCAGGAGAAGCGGACGAAGCCCGGCGGGGTGTCGTCACCCCACTGGGCACGCCGGTCGGCCGTGGAGTGCACGCCGCCGAACGAGGTCGCCGCGAACACCAGCTCGGCCTCGGTCAGGAACCGCGCCACCCGCTCCGCCGAACCCAGGTCGAAGGAGACCACGCCGGGGATCCGCCGCATCTGCCGGGACGCGATCGCGTACGACGGGTCCGACGGCAGTCCCGGCCACCGCACCCCCGTCACGTCGTCACGGGTCAGCAGCAGCTCCGCGAGGGCGGCCGCGTTCTGCGTCTGACGGGCCAGCCGCAGGTCGAGCGTGGCGATCGACCGGTGCGCGAGCCAGCAGTCGAACGCGCCCGGCACCCCACCGGTCTGCTTGCGCCAGGTCTCCACCTTCTCGAGCAGACCCGGGTCGGTCGCGCTCACATAGCCGAGGAGCACGTCCGAGTGCCCGGTCAGCGCCTTGGTCCCGGACGCCACCACCAGGTCGGCGCCGAGCCGCAGCGGGTTCTGCCCGAGCGGCGTGGCGGTGGTGTTGTCGACCGCCACCAGCGCGCCGGCCCGGTGCGCGGCCGCCGAGACGGCGCGCAGGTCACAGACGTCCAGTCCGGGGTTCGCCGGCGTCTCCAGCAGCACCAGCCGCACCCCGGTGAAGTCCGGGTACGGCCCCGCCGTGGGCACCAGGACGGTTTTCACCCCGAGGTCCCGCAGGGTGCCTTCGGCGAAGGCCCGCACGGTGAAATAGCCGTCCGCGGGAAGCGCGACCGTGTCGCCGGTGCGCAGCACCGACAGCAGCAGCGCGGTGATCGCCGCCTGGCCGCTGGCGAACACCAGTGTGGGCGCGCCCTCCAGGGCAGCGATCGCCGCCTGCAGCGCGCGCCGGGTCGGGTGCTCGGTCCGGGCGTACCCGTTCTCCCCCGGTCCCGTCTCCGGGTCCAGGTGGTAGGGCGCCGCGAAGACCGGGCCGGGCAGGAACGGCTCGCCGACCACGGGTGCGGGCAGGCCGGCATGCACCACACGGGTGCCGTCCGCCGGAGAGCTGGGTCGTACGTCTGGCTCGTTCACTCGGGTTTCATTTCTCGCGTCATCAGCAGTTTCACGGCGACCCGGGGGTCCACGCCTTCGTGGCAGACCCGCTCCACCTGCTCCACGATCGGCATCTCGACGCCGCGCGACCGGGCCAGGTCGCGGATGGAGAGGCAGCTCTTCACGCCCTCGGCGGTCTGCCGGGTGGCGATCTGGGCCTGTTCCAGGGTCTCGCCACGCCCCAGGTGCTCGCCGAACGTGCGGTTGCGGGCGAGCGGGGACGAGCAGGAGGCGACCAGGTCGCCGAGGCCGGCCAGGCCGGCGAAGGTCAGCGGGTCGGCGCCGAGCGCCACGCCGAGCCGGGCCGTCTCGGCGAGACCCCGGGTGATCAGCGAGGCGCGGGTGTTGTCGCCCAGCCCGATGGAGATCGCCATCCCGTACGCGAGGGCGATCACGTTCTTGGTGGCGCCGCCCAGCTCGCAACCGATCACGTCGTCGCTGGTGTACGGACGGAAGTACGGCGTGGCGAGCGCGTGCTGCACCTGCTTGGCGCGGCTCTCGTCGGCGCACGCCACCACGGTCGCGGTGGGCTGCTCGGCGGCGATCTCGGGGGCCAGGTTGGGGCCGGAGACCACCACGACCCGCTCCGGCGCGACGCCCGCGGTCTCGGTGATCACCTCGCTCATCCGCTTGAGCGTGCCGAGCTCGATCCCCTTCATCAGCGAGACCACCGTGGCGTCGGCGGGGAACGCGCCCGCCCAGTCGGCCAGGTTGCCGCGCAGCGTCTGGGACGGCACGGCGATCGCGATCAGTTCGGCGCCGGCCACCGCGGCCGCCAGATCGGTCGTACCCGTCACGTTCTGCGCCAGCCGGATGCCGGGCAGCGACCCCTCGTTGGTCCGGTGGTCCCGGACCTCCGTGGCGACCGCCTCGCGCCGCGCCCACATGGTCACCTCCGAGCCGGCGTCGCCGAGAACCTTGGCGAACGCCGTGCCCCAGGCTCCGGATCCGATGACGGCCGCCCTCATGACGCGTCCTCCGCGGTCGAGGCCCGCCGTGCGGGCCGGTCGTAGAGCGCCGGCGGTTCGCCGTCGCGGATCTCAGCGAGCAGGTCCCGGACCCCGAGCATGATCGCCTCGGTCATCTGGTCGAGCACCTCGCGGGTCGCCGTCGCCCCGGCCCACCGGCTCAGGTCGATCGGTTCCCCGGCGGTGACCGTCACATGCGTCCGGCGCAGTTTGAGCCGGTTGGTGCGCGGGTCGAAGATCTCCTGTGCGCCCCAGTTGGCGATCGGCACCACCGGTGCGCCGGTGAGCAGTGCCAGCCGGGCGGCGCCGGTCTTGCCCCGCATCGGCCACAGGTCCGGGTGCCGGGTGGTGGTGCCCTCCGGATAGATGATCACAGCACCGCCCTCGCGCAGCGCCTCGATCAGCGTGTCCAGCGACTTCACCGCCTCCACACTGCCCCGTTCGACCGGGATCTGCCGCGTCTTGGTCAGCAGGAACCCGATGATCGGCACCTTCCAGACGCTGGCCTTGCCGAGGAAGCGCGGCCAGCGGCCGGCCCGGTAGACGTAGTGGGCGACGACCAGCGGATCGAAGTGCGAGACGTGGTTGGGGACGAGGATCACCCCGCCGGTGGCCGGGACCTTCTCCTTCCGGTGCCACGTCTTGCTGGTCAGCACCGTCATGACGGGCACCACCAGCATCACCGCGACACGCTGCCAGAATCCGATCCGCTGCTGCGCCACGGCCTCCCCCGTCTCTTGATCGGCGACCCGCCCCCCGCCGCACGTCGTTCACCTGCGACGAAATCATGCCTGCTCCCGGCCGGTGGTACCAGGACGGGGTCTGCGGATCAACCGCTGGCAGACTGGCGGGGTGGTGCGGAAGTGGACGGCGGTGATCCCGGTCAAGCGGCTGGGCGACGCCAAGACGCGGCTGCGGGGCGCCGTGCCGGCGGACCGCCATCCCCAGCTGGCCCTCGCGATGGTGCGGGACACCGCGGCGGCGGTGCTCGCCGCGTCCGCGGTGGCCGAGTTGCTGGTGGTGACCGACGACCCGGCGGTCGGCGCCGCGGTGCGCGAGCTGGGCGCCCGGGTGGCGCCGGACCCGGGCGCGGGGCTGAACGCCGCCCTGCGCTTCGGCGCCGACGAGGTGGGGGGGCTCTCCGCGCACCGGGCGGTGCTCGCCGGTGACCTGCCCGCGCTCCGCCCGGAGCAACTGGACGAGGCGCTGGCCGCGGCCACCGTCCGCAGCTTCGTGCCGGACGCCGCGGGCACCGGCACCGTGCTGCTCGCCGTGCCGCCGCACGCCTACCTCGATCCGCGCTTCGGCGGGCCGTCGGCCGCCGCGCACGCCGCGTCCGGAGCAGTCCGGCTCGCCGGTGAGTGGCCGGGGCTGCGCCGGGACGTGGACACCGCCGCCGATCTCGGCACCGTGCTGACGCTCGGCGCCGGTCGTCACACCTGCGAACTGCTGCGTGATCTCGGACTCACCGCGGGATGCGCCTCCGCCGCCTGATACCGGTAGCGTGCTGGTCATGCAGGGCACCATCGCCACCTTCGACACGGCCACCCGCAGCGGCACGCTGCTCCTCGACGACGGTTCTGAACTGGCCTTCGGATCCGAGGCTTTCGACCGGTCCGGCTTGCGGCTGCTGCGGCTCGGGCAGCGCGTCACGGTGGTGTCCGACCCGGCCGGCGCGATTCATCGCGTGGCAATTCCCGGAGTTGCCTGATTGATCATCCGGTAGTTCGTTTCACGTTCCGCCGGGAACGGCAAGAATGAGCTCATGCCAACCCCGCCCCGGACCCCCGAGACCCGTAGGCGTGGCCCGAACGGCCGCTTCCTCCCCCAGCCGGAGCCCGCAGACCAGCCGGAGCCCGATGTGACCGCCGAACCGCCCGCGGCCGCCGAGCGGGGCCTGACCAGTGAGCCCGAGGTGCCCGAGATGCCGACGAACGTTCCGGACGTGCCGGAGACCATTCCCGACCCGGCCACGGCCGCCGACCCGCGCACCGATCCGCTCGCGGAGGTGGTGGCGCCGGTGTCGCTGCTGACGGACGACGGGGTGGACGAGGACGACGACCTGGGCGAGGACGTCGAGGCGGAACGCTACGAGCTGCCGGAGGACCGGTTCCTGAACCGGGAGCTCTCCTGGCTCGACTTCAACGCCCGGGTGCTGGCGCTGGCCGAGGACCCGGGGACCCCGTTGCTGGAGCGGGCGAAGTTCCTGGCCATCTTCGCGAGCAACCTGGACGAGTTCTACATGGTGCGGGTGGCCGGTCTGAAGCGGCGGCTCAGCGCCGGCCTGCCGGTCCGGGGCGGCGACCGGTCCCCGCTGCGGCACCAGCTCGAGATGATCACCGAGCGGACCGCGGACCTGGTGACCCGGCATGCCGCGTGCTTCGCCGAGGAGGTCCGGCCGAAGCTCGCCGCGGAGAGCATCGAGCTGGTCAGCTGGAAGGAGCTGGACGCGCCCGAGCAGGGCCGGCTACGGACGTACTTCCGGGAGAAGGTGTTCCCGGTCCTGACCCCGCTCGCGGTCGACCCGGCGCACCCCTTCCCGTACATCTCCAGCCGTTCGCTGAACCTCGCGGTGGCGCTGCGCTACCCCGACGGCGACAACCCCGAGCTGTTCGCCCGGGTCAAGGTGCCGAACAACGTGCCCCGCTTCGTGACCGTGCAGAACGACAGCCGCGGGGTGCGGTTCCTGCCGGTCGAGGAGCTGATCGCCAACCACCTGGACCAGCTCTTCCCGGGCATGCAGATCTTGGAGTGGCACCTGTTCCGGGTGACCCGCAACGCCGAGCTGGAGGTCGACGAGGACCGCGACGAGGACCTGCTGCAGGCCCTGGAGCGGGAGCTGGCCCAGCGGCGGTTCGGCCCGCCGGTCCGGCTGGAGGTGGCCGCCTCGATCAGCGACCACGTGCTCGACCTGCTGGTCCGCGAACTCGACATGGACAGCCAGGCCGTGCTGCGGGTGCCCGGTCTGCTCGACCTGTCGGCGCTGTGGCAGGTGTTCGGCGAGTGCGACCGGGACGACCTGAAGGACCGCCCGTTCGTGCCGGCCACCCACCCGCACCTGGCCGACGGCGAGGTGCCACGCAGCGTCTTCAACCGGCTGCGCGAGTCGGACATCCTGGTGCACCACCCCTACCACTCGTTCTCCACGAGCGTGCAGCGCTTCATCGAGCAGGCCGCCGCCGACCCGAACGTGCTGGCCATCAAGCAGACGCTCTACCGCACGTCCGGTGACTCGCCGATCGTGGACGCCCTGGTCGACGCCGCCGCGGCGGGCAAGCAGGTGGTGGTCCTGGTCGAGGTGAAGGCCCGCTTCGACGAGGTGGCCAACATCGCCTGGGCGCGCACCCTGGAGCGGGCCGGCTGCCACGTGGTCTACGGCCTGGTCGGGCTCAAGACGCACTGCAAGACGTCGCTGGTCGTACGCCAGGAAGGTAATCAGATCCGGCGGTACTGCCACATCGGCACCGGCAACTACCACCCCAAGACCGCCCGGCTGTACGAGGACTTCGGCATGCTGACCGCCGACCCGGAGGTGGGCGCCGACGTCACTGATCTGTTCAACGTGCTCACCGGGTACAGCCGGCAGACCGCCTTCCGGCGCCTGCTGGTGGCCCCGCACGGGGTGCGCCGCGGCCTGGTCGAGCGGATCGAGGAGCAGGCCCGGGTCGCCCGTGAGGGCGGCGAGGCGCTGGTCCAGTTCAAGGTGAACTCGCTGGTCGACGAGCAGACCATCGACGCCCTCTACAAGGCCTCCCAGGACGGCGTGAAGGTCGACCTGGTGATCCGGGGCATGTGTGCGCTGCGGCCCGGCGTGCCGGGCATGTCGGAGAACATCAGGGTGCGCTCGATCGTCGGGCGGTTCCTGGAGCACTCCCGGGTCTTCCGGTTCGGTCCCGGCCCCGACGCGGAATATTGGATCGGCTCGGCCGACCTGATGCACCGCAACCTGGACCGCCGGGTGGAGGCGCTGGTGAAGGTGACCCTCGGCTCGGCCCGCGAGGAGCTGCGCAACGTGCTCGAGCTGTCGATGCGGGACCAGACCGAGGGCTGGGACCTCGACGGTGACGGCATCTGGCACCGCAACACCGGCGTGCCCGGACGCCATCTGCAGGAGGCCCTGCTGCGGCGGGTCATCGGTAAGCGCAGCTGATGAGCGATCCGGTACGAGCCGCGGGCGGTGTCCTCTACCGCCCCGCCGCGGAGGGCATCGAGGTGTGCCTGGTGCACCGCCCGCGCTACGACGACTGGAGCCTGCCCAAGGGCACTCTCAAGGCGCACGAGGGCGCGCTGGCCGCCGCCGTGCGCGAGGTGACCGAGGAGACCGGGGCCGCCGGGATCCCGGAGCTGCGGCTGCCCGAGGTGGCGTACACGCTGCCGGACGGGCGGCCGAAGACCGTGCGGTTCTGGCTGATGCGGGCCGACGGGGAGGGCCCGGTGCAGGACGCCGGCGAGGTGGACGCGACGGCCTGGCTGCCGTTGCCGGCGGCCGCCGAGCGACTGACCTATCCGGACGAGCGGTCGCTGCTCGAGCGGGTCGCCGGGTTGCCTCCGGTGACCGCGGTGGTGGCGCTGGTCCGGCACGCGCACGCCGGCGAGCGGAAGAAGTGGGCCGGCCCCGATCCGCTGCGCCCGATCGACCCGCGCGGCAAGCGGCAGGCCGACGAGATCGCCGAGGCGCTGGCCACGTTCCACCCGCACCGGCTGGTGGCGGCGCCGCCGCTGCGGTGCAAGCAGACGCTGGAGCCGCTGGCCGAGGTGCTCGGCGACATGCCGATCATTCTGGACGGCGCCTTCGCGGAGCCGACCGAGGCGGCCGGGCTGGCCGACCGCCTGACCATGGCGCAGTCCCGGCTGGACCGGTTGCGGCAGGACGTACGCGTAGTGGTGTGCAGTCAGGGCAAGGTGATGCCGCCGCTGCTCGCGCTGCTGTCCGGTGTCGAGGACGACGAGCCGTTCAAGACGCGCAAGGGCGACGGCTGGCTGCTCACCTGGTCCGGCGAGCGGTTGCTGGACGTCTCGCGGCTGTGACGGGCCGGGTGGCGGCCGGGTCGGCCCGCCAGTAACCGAGCAGGTCGCCGGTGAGCCAGCGGGCCTGCCACTGTTCGTCCGGGCGCGGCTCCCAGTCCCGGTACGGCAGCAGCGCCAGCCGCCAGCTCAGCACCGCGACCAGGAACCAGCCGTAGAGCGGGACGGCGCCGAGCCAGCCGTCCCGCCGCCGGTACGAGCACCACGGCGCCCACCAGGCGACCGCCAGGCCGGACCAGCCGCAGGTGATCAGCCAGTCCAGCACCGGCCACCCGGTGCCCTGCTCGGCCAGGTCGCCGAACGTCCACCCGGGTACGACCGCGAGGGTGAACAGCGCCGCGGCCAGCGTGGCCCGGGCGACCAGGCCGCGCGGCGTCGGTCTGCGTTCCATGCCCGGACGGTAGGACGGCCGGGCGGTTCCGCGCCGGAACACAGAAAAGGCGTCCACCGTACGGGTGGACGCCTTCGCTGTCGTGCCGCGGCGGTCAGCGGGCCTTGCGGGTCCCGCCGCCGGCGCTGCGGGCCCGTGCCGGGGCCGCGGCCGGCGTGGCCGTCTTGCGTGCGGTCTTCTTGGCCGGCGCTGCGGTGGCCGTGGTCTTCTTGGCCGCGGTCGCCGACTTCGCCGCCGCGGTCTTCTTGGCCGCGGTGGTGCCGGTGCTCTTGGTGGCGGTCGCCTTGGTGGCGTCCGTCTTCGCCGGCGCAGCCTTGGCAGTCGTCTTCGCCGGCGCCGCCTTGGTGGTCGACTTGGCCGCGGTGGCCTTCGTCGCCGTCGACTTGGCCGCAGTGGCCTTCGTCGCCGTCGACTTGGAGGCAGTGGCCTTCGCCGCGGTCGACTTGGCCGCAGTGGCCTTCGCCGCGGTCGACTTGGCCGCGGTCTTGGCCGGCACTGCCTTGGACGCCGCCTTGGTGGTCGACTTGGCCGCAGTGGACTTGGCCGGCGCTGCCTTGGCAGCCGTCTTGGCGGCCGCCGTCTTGGTGGCGGTCGTCCTGGTGGCGGTCGCCTTGGTGGCGGTCGCCTTCGCCGGCGCCGCCTTCGCGGTCGTCTTCTTGGTGGCAGTCGCCCCGGCCGTGGCCGGCGCTGCCTTGGCAGCCTTCGCCGGCTTGCCACTGGCGACCAGATCGCGGAAGGCGCTGCCGGGCCGGAATGCGGCCACCGACGTCTTCTTGACCTTCACGGGTTCACCGGTTCGCGGGTTCCTCGCGGTACGCGCATTACGCGTCCGCTTCTCGAACGAGCCGAATCCGGTGAGCGCCACTTTGTCACCCTTGGCGACGGCGTTCTGCACCTCGCTGATGAACGCGTCCAGCGCCAGGGTCGCCGTCTTCCTGTCCCCAAGCCTGACAGCGAGCGCCTCGATGAGCTCGGCCTTGTTCACGGTTTCCTCCCGGACGTGAGAACTGGCCCGTCGCAGGCCATTCTGCGCGCACCGTATGCCCTCTGACCTGGAGACACAAACATTAGTGGCGAAAAAACCGTTGTGTCCCAACGAATTCGCCCCCAACGGCGACCCGTCAGGGGCGAATTCGCGGTGGAGACGCGGAATGGAGGATCAGACGACGACCGGCTTGAAAGCGGGGCGGCCCTTCTCGTAAGCGGTGATCATTTCCTCGTGCCGCAGTGTCAGTCCGATGTCGTCGAGGCCTTCCATGAGGCGCCAGCGACTGAAATCGTCGATCGGGAAACCGTAGGCGGCGTCGTCGACGCGGACCACCCGCTCGGCCAGGTCGACGGTGATCTGCTTCTCCGGCTCGCTGTCGGCCAGATCCCACAGGCTCTCGATGACCTTCTGGTCGAGCTGCACCGGCAGCAGGCCCTCCTTGAGGGCGTTGCCACGGAAGATGTCGCCGAAGCGGGACGAGACGACCACCTTGAAGCCCCAGTCGCGCAGCGCCCAGACCGCGTGCTGCCGGGACGAGCCGGTGCCGAAGTTCGGGCCGGCCACCAGAATCGTGGCGCCCGCGTGCACCGGCCGGTTCAGCACGAACGAGGGGTCCTCGCGCCAGGCGTTGAAGAGGCCGTCCTCGAATCCGGTGCGGGTGACCCGCTTCAGATAGACGGCCGGAATGATCTGGTCGGTATCCACATCGGAACGGCGCAGCGGCATGACTGTGCCGCTGTGGGTGACGAACTTGTCCATCGGTGAAAGTCCCCTTCTACAGGTCGGCGGGCGCGGCCAGCTTGCCGACCACGGCGGTGGCGGCGGCGACCTGCGGCGAGACCAGGTGCGTACGCCCGCCCTTGCCCTGCCGGCCCTCGAAGTTGCGGTTGGAGGTGGAGGCGGCGCGCTGGCCCGGGTCGAGCGTGTCCGGGTTCATGCCCAGGCACATCGAGCAGCCGGCGAAGCGCCACTCCGCACCCGCGTCCGTGAAGATCTTGTCGAGACCTTCGGCCTCGGCCTGCTCCCGCACCTGGTACGACCCCGGCACGATCATCATGCGGACGCCGTCGGCCACCTTCCGGCCGCGGATCACGTCGGCGGCGGCCCGCAGGTCCTCCAGCCGGCCGTTGGTGCACGAGCCGACGAAGACGACGTCGACCGGCACCTCACGGAACGGCGTGCCCGGCGTGAGGTCCATGTATTCCAGGGCGCGGGCGGCGGCGTTGCGCTCCACCTCGTCCAGGAAGTCCTCCGGGCTCGGCACCACACTGTCCAGCGCGGCGCCCTGGCCCGGGTTGGTGCCCCAGGTGATGAACGGGCTGATCCGGTCCGCGTCCAGGATGATCTCGGTGTCGTACTCGGCGTCCTCGTCGGTGGCGAGGGTCCGCCAGTACTCCACCGCGGCGTCCCAGTCGGCGCCCTTCGGCGCGTGCTGACGGTCCTTCAGGTACGCGAAGGTGGTCTCGTCCGGCGCGATCATGCCGGCCTTGGCGCCCCACTCGATCGACATGTTGCAGATCGTCATCCGGCCCTCCATGGAGAGCTTGCGGATGGCCTCCCCGCGGTACTCCACGATGTGGCCGTTGCCGCCGCCGGTGCCGGTCTGCGTGATGAGCGCGAGGATCAGGTCCTTCGCGGAGACGCCGGGGCGCAGCTCGCCGACGACCGTGACCGCCATCGTCTTCGGCTTGGCCTGCGGCAGGGTCTGGGTGGCGAGCACGTGCTCGACCTCACTGGTGCCGATACCGAAGGCCAGCGCGCCGAAGGCACCGTGGGTCGCGGTGTGCGAGTCGCCGCAGACGATCGTCATGCCCGGCTGGGTGAGGCCCAGCTGCGGGCCGATCACGTGCACGATGCCCTGGTTCACGTCGCCGAGGGGGCGGATCTGGACGCCGAACTCGGCGCAGTTCTTCCGCAGCGTCTCGATCTGGGTGCGAGAGATGGTGTCGGCGATCGTGAGCAGCTCACCGCGACGGTTGTTGAACGACGGATCCGCGTACCCGGTCGGGGTGTTGTGGTCCTCCGTCGCGAGCGTGAGGTCGGTGCGCCGGACCTTGCGGCCGGCCATCCGGAGACCGTCGAACGCCTGCGGGCTGGTGACCTCGTGCAGGAGGTGCAGGTCGATGAAGAGGAGGTCGGGCTCGCCGTCGGCCGTGCGCACCACGTGGTCATCCCAGACCTTCTCGGCCAGGGTCCTCGGTTTCCCGCTCCGGGGAGTGACTCCCACCATCTGGACATCCTAAATTCTGGAATGTATGTTTCGGCTTGTGGGACACAGTATGAGCGGTGTCGGCGTTCTCGACAAGGCGGTCGTCATTCTGGCCGCGTGCGTCGACGGCGCCAGCCTGGCCGAACTCGTCGAACGCACCAAGCTGCCGCGGGCGACCGCACATCGCCTGGCACAGGCGCTGGAGATTCACCGGATGCTGGTCCGGGACACGCAGGGGCGGTGGCGCCCCGGGCCACGCCTGGGCGAGCTCGCCAACGCGGCACCGGACGTGCTGCTGACCGCGGCCGAGCCGCTGCTGGCCGCGCTGCGCGACGCCACCGGCGAGAGCGCCCAGCTCTACCTGCGCCGCGCCGACGAACGCATCTGCGTGGCCGCCGCCGAGCGCGCCAGCGGGCTGCGCGACACCGTCCCGGTCGGCTCGGTGCTGCCGATGGTGGCCGGCTCCGCCGCGCAGATCCTGCTCGCGTGGGAGCCGCCCGAGGCCGTCATGCCGCTGCTGCCCCGCTGCAAGTTCACCGGCCGCACCCTGGCCGAGGTGCGCCGCCGCGGCTGGGCGCAGAGCGTCGCCGAGCGGGAGCCGGGTGTGGCCAGCGTCTCCGCGCCGATCCGCGACCGGACCGGCCGGGTGATCGCCTCCATCTCGATAAGCGGTCCGATCGAACGCCTCGGCCGCCGCCCCGGTGAGCGGCACGCGATGGCCGTCGTCCGCGCGGGCCAACGACTGTCGGGGTTGTAGGACCGGCGGTTCGGCCGTACGACTACGCGTAGCACGGGATTCGGTGGCGCGCGCGTTCCCACCAGGATCGGACTCCTGACAACCGTCGTTAGGAGCTGTCCGGATGAAGCCGATCGTCCTCGTCCATGGTTTCTGGGTCACCCCGCGCAGCTGGGAGCAGTGGATCGCGCACTACGAGGCCAAGGGCCACCGGGTCATCGCACCCGCGTACCCGGGCTTCGAGGTCGAGGTCGAGGCTCTCAACGCCGACCCGGCGCCGATCCTGAACGTGACCGTGCCACAGATCATCGCGCACCTCGAGGACCAGATCCGGCACCTGCCCGAGGCCCCGATCATCATCGGCCACTCGGCCGGGGGCGCGTTCACCCAGATCCTGCTCGACCACGGGTTCGGCGCCGCCGGCGTGGCGATGAACTCGGCGCCCACCGAAGGCGTCCGGGTGGTGCCGCTGTCCCAGGTGAAATCCACCTTCCCGGTGCTGAAGACCCCGGCGAACCGGCACAAGGCGGTGCCGCTGACGCTGGCGGAGTGGACGTACGCGTTCACCAACACTTTCACCCCGGAGGAATCGGCCCGGTTGTACGAGCGGTACGCGATCCCGGCCAACGGCGGCATCCTCTGGGGCAGCGTGCTGGCCAACTTCCAGCCCGGCCACCAGGACACGTGGGTGGACTACCACAACGACAACCGGGCGCCGCTGCTGTTCGTCTCCGGCACCGAGGACCACATCATGCCGCCGGCGGTGCAACGCTCCAACGCCGAGCACTACAAGTCGAACACCGTCACCGAGGTCCGGTCGTACGAGGGGTACGCCCACCTGCTGCCCGCCCAGAAGGGCTGGGAGCAGATCGCCGACGAGGTCCTCGACTGGGCACTGCGGCACGCGCGGTGACCGCCACCCCGCGCCTCACCCACATCGGCGGGCCGACCCTGCTGATCGAGCTGGCCGGCCTGCGCCTGCTCACCGACCCCACGTTCGACGCGCCGGGCCGCCGGTACGCGTTCGGCCTCGGGACCTCCTCGGTGAAGACGGCCGGGCCGGCCCTGGACCCGGCGTCGCTCGGCCGGATCGACGCCGTGCTGCTCAGCCACGACCACCACAGCGACAACCTGGACGACGCGGGACGGGCGCTGCTGCCGTCCGTGCCGGTGGTCCTGACCACGGTCAGCGGCGCGAGCCGGCTCGGCGGCAACGCCCGCGGGCTCGCCCCGTGGCAGACCACGACCATCGGGGACGTGGAGATCACCGCCACCCCGGCCCGGCACGGACCGCCGTTGAGCCGGGCACTCGTCGGCGAGGCGGTCGGGTTCGCCGTCCGCCCGCCCGGCTCGTCGTCGGTCCTGTGGATGACGGGGGACACGGTGCTGTTCGGTGGGGTGCGCGCGGTGGCGTCCCGTCTGGAGGTGGACACCGCGGTGGTGCATCTGGGGAAGGTGCAGTTCGGGCTGACCGGGCCGGTGCGGTACACGATGAACGGCCGGGACGCGGCCCGGTTGATGGCCGAGGTCAAGCCTCGGCGGGTGGTGCCGGTGCACTACGAGGGGTGGTCGCACTTTCAGGAGGGGCGGGCGGGGGTGGAGGCGGCCTTTCCGGCGGACACATTGACGTGGCTGACCCCCGGCGTCCCACAGACCGTCTGACCCAGCGTGGCGACTTGCGACACCCACCACCCCGCGCAACTCAGCGTGTGAAGTTGAGGCTCGATACAGACCCCAACTTCACACGCAGCCCGCGCACCTGAGTGTGTGAAGTTGAGGCTCGATACGGACCCGAAGTTCACACGCAGCCCGCGCACCTCAGCGTGTGAAGTTGAGGCTCGATACGGACCCGAAGTTCACACGCAGCCCGCGCACCTCAGCGTGTGAAATTGAGGCTCGATACGGACCCGAAGTTCACACGCAGCCGGCGCACCTCAGGGAGTCCAGACGGCGTTGTCGTGGGCGAAGACGACGCGCCGGGGATCCAGGGCCAGCAGGCGGCCGAGCCACGCCGGGGTCACACCGACCCCGGCGCGGCGGCCCAGCACGTCGCCGGTGAACGCGGTCGCATGGTCATGGCTCTGACCGGCGACGATCACTGTTCCGTCGCCGGTGGTCACCACCACGGACTGGTGGCCCTCGGTGTGCCCGGGAGTGGGAACGACGAGCACCCCCGGCAGGATCTCCGCCTCGCCGTCCAGCTCCTCGTAGCGGGCGCCGGTGAAATCGACCAGCTCGGGAAGCGTGTAGTCGGCCGTCGTCCGGGCGGTGGCCAGCTCCGTCCGCTGCGTGAAGACCGGGGTGCCGGCGAGTTCCGGGTTCCCCCCACAGTGGTCGAAGTGCAGATGGCAGTTCAGGACGTACCGAATGTCAGCGATCGTGGCATCCGCAACCTGGAGGGCCTCGCTCAGCGGGACCCGCCGCGGCCGGTAATGGGCGTCGACGTCCGGATGGCTGCCCATCCCGCTGTCCACGAGCAGGAGCCCCCGCGGATGATCGACCAGATATCCCAGTGCGGGCTCCACGCGGGGGTTGCCGGTGCCGGTCTCGGAGGCCGGGCGTACGAAGAACCCGAAGTCGATCCGCCGCACTGTGATGTCGGTCATCGCCCGAGTATTTCCGGCCGGCGCGGTCCTCGGCAGGTTGCTCTCCGCACAGCAGAACGGCCCGCACCGAGCCGGTGCGGGCCGTTCCGACAAGTAGTCCCGAAGGGATTCGAACCCTCGCTACCGCCTTGAGAGGGCGGCGTCCTGGGCCGCTAGACGACGGGACCTTGCCGTTGCCGCTCTCCCGAGCGGCGGGCTGAACTCTATCAGGGCCGCCCGTCCACCCGAAATCGACGTGGCCCCGGCCGGCTCACAGCTCAGAGCCGGCCGAAGCGGGCGGTCCGGACACGGACAGCAATGAGAAACGGCCCGCATCCGAAGATGCGGGCCGTTCGCGAAACGTAGTCCCGAAGGGATTCGAACCCTCGCTACCGCCTTGAGAGGGCGGCGTCCTAGGCCGCTAGACGACGGGACCAGAACTTTCCCTTTGCTCCGCTCCCACCGGAACCGGCGGCGCTGAACCTTGAAGATCCAGCGCCACCCCTCCCGGACGGGAGTGGTAGCGCTGGGGTACCAGGACTCGAACCTAGACTAACTGAACCAGAATCAGTCGGGCTGCCAATTACCCCATACCCCATTGGCCCGGCTTGCCGCGCCGGAGAGAACTTTACCCGAGCCCACCCGGCCCGCCAAATCGGGTTACCGAAACAGATCTGCGTGACGGCGTGCCCACTCCTCGTACGTCATCGCGGGCCGCCCGAGAATCTCGGCGATCGTCGATCCGGCCGGCTGCGGATATCGCGCGAGCTGGGCGAGCCCGTCGAGGTACCACCGCCCGTACTCCCCCATCGCCAGCTCGAACTGGGCGACCGCCTCCTCGCCGGTCACCTCGACGTAGGTGAGCTCGCGCCCGAGTGCCCGCCCGATCGCCGCGACCTTCTCCCGGCGGGTGAGCGCCTCGGGGCCGGTGAGCGGGATCGCCCGGCCGGCAAAGGCGTCTCCGGACAGCAGCACGTGCGCCGCCACGGCCGCGATGTCCTCCTGTGCGACCGGGGCGTTCACCACCTCGCCCCAGGCGTCGCGCACCTCGTCCCCGGCGCGGATCTGGGCCGACCACAGCGTGGCGTTGGCCATGAACTCGCCGGGCTCCAGGTGCGTCCAGCCGACGCCGGAGGCCTCGACCCCGTCCTCGATCACCTGCCAGCTCCCGCCCTTCTCGCCGGCCATGTCGACGATGTGCCGGACACCGGCCGCCGCCGCGAGCCGGCCCACCTCGAAGACCGTCGGCGGGTGCGGCGCCAGGTACATCGCGTCGACGCCGGCCAGCGCCGCGGGCAGGGTGTCCACCCTCCCGAGGAAGCCCCGCACCACCTCGACGCCGGCCGGCAGGTCCGCCGCGGCCGGGTTCACGGTGAGCGCTCGCACATCGCTCGCGCCGCGGGCCAGCAGTTCGTCGACGACCATGCGGCCGACGTTCCCGGTGGCTCCGGTAACCAAGATCTTCATTCTCGTGCCCCCTACGGAAAGTGTTCCCGTAGGGTATACGGAATCATGGTGAACTTCCCACTGCTCTGGCGGCGAAGCCTGCCGACCCGCAAAGCGGCCGGCCGGCCACCACGGCTGACCGTCGACGAGGTGGTGGCCACCGCGATCCGGATCGCCGACGCGGAAGGGCTGGAAGCGGCCTCGATGGCCCGGGTGAGCGCGGAGCTGGGTGTGGCGACGATGACGCTCTACACCTATGTGCCGTCCCGGGCGGACCTGATCGATCTGATGATCGACGACACCCTCGCCCGGCGGGAGCTGCCCGCGGGCCTGAGCATCCCGGACTTCGCGGCGCGGACCCGCGAGATGTACACCAGGCACTCCTGGCTGACCGAGGTATCCCTGGTCCGCCCGCCGCTCGGCCCCGGCATGCTGGCCGAACGGGAGTTCATGATCGCCGCGATGACCGGCCTCGGCCTGCCCGTCCACCGGATCAACGCGGCCGCGCAGGCGGTCACCGCGTTCGTCTACGCGTTCGCGCGCGAGGCCGGCGAGGACGCCCGGCTGCGCCGCGTCTCGGGCCAGTCCACCGAGGCGTGGTGGCACGAGCGCGGCGAGCTCTGGGAGAAGTGGTTCGACGTGGAGAAACACCCGGCGATGACCGCGTTGTGGAACGCCGGCGGCTTCGAGGATCAGGCCCAGGGCGGCTTCGAGTACGGCCTGGACCTGCTCCTGGAGGGTCTGCGGCGATCAGCCGGGGGAAGAGCGCAGTGATCAGTCGAGCGACACGACCGGGTTCCGCAGTTCCCCGATCCCCTGCACGCTGACCGCCACCGTGTCCCCCGGCACGATCTGGCTGACCCCGGCCGGCGTCCCGGTGAGGATCACGTCGCCCGGCAGCAGCGTCATCACGTGCGACACGTACGAGATCAGGCTGGGCACGTCGAAGACCATGTCCTTGGTCCGCCCGACCTGCCGCACCTCGAGGTTGTTCGGGTCGCGTCCCACCTCGCAGCGCACCTCGATGTCGCTCACGTCGAGGTCGGTGACGATCCACGGGCCGAGCGGGCAGAACGAGTCGAAGCCCTTGGCCCGGGTCCATTGCGGGTCCTTGCGCTGCAGGTCCCGCGCGGTCACGTCGTTGCCGCAGGTGTAGCCGAAGATCGCCTTCTCGGCGCCGGCCCGGTCCACCCGCCGCGCACCGGTCGCGCCGATCACCACGGCCAGCTCCGCCTCCTCCTCGACCCGCTCGGTGACGGCCGGGATGCGGATCGCGTCGTTCGGGCCGATCACCGACGTGGAGGGCTTGATGAAGATCAGCGGCTCGGTGGGCACCTCATTGCCCATCTCAGCCGCGTGATCGGCATAGTTGCGACCGATTCCGATCACCTTGCTGGAGAAGATCGGCGCGAGCAGGCGCACGTCCGGCAGCGCCCACCGCTGCCCGGTGAAGCGCACCTCGTTGAAGGGCAGGCTGTCGATCTCGGCCACCGTGAGGCCGGAGGAGCCATCGCCCTCGACGACACCGAACGAGACCCCACCGGCATGAACAAAACGGGCGAAGCGCACGGGTAACCCCATCTTCGAAAGGAACGGTCACCCCGAAATCTACGCCGACCGGGTCTCCGCGCCGAGGCGCGGGAACGGCTCCAGTGAGAAGACCACCTCGACCGGGACCTCGAAGTAGTCACAGATGCGCAGAGCCAGGTGCAGGCTCGGGCTGAACTCGCCACGCTCCAGATAGCCGACCGTCTGGTAATGCACGCCGAGGGCGTCCGCGAGCTGACGCCGGGTGATCCCCCGTTCGGCGCGCAGCATCGCGATCCGGTTGTAGGTGACCTCGCTCGCCATGGACTCCCTCAGACGGTCATTCGAGTCATCGCCCGCTCGCGGCGGGCCGCCACCGCGGAACCGGACTCCCGGCGCGCCATCCGCCGCAGGATCCCGGGTGCGAGCACCAGCCCGGCCACTGACCACGCGACCAGCACACCGATGGTTTGCAGAGGACGCCAGGAGCCGCCGAGCTCCGCGACCGCCAGGGCGTCCGGCAAAAAGGTCGATCGCAAGCCCAACCCTAGCCAGTAGACCGGGAAGATCTGCGCGACGCCCTGCAGCCAGCCCGCCAGCGCGGTGACCGGGTAGAAGATGCCGGAAACCGCGGTGAGCCCGATCAGCGGGAACATCAACATGGCGGCACTGCGCGGGTTCTCGAACAGGGCGCCGAGCACCGCACCCAGCGGCATCGTCGCCAGGAAGGCCAACGGCACGAGCCAGAGCAGGGTCAGCACGCTGCCGCCGTCGAACGTCAGGCCGTCCACCAGGAAGAGCCCGGGAATCAGGACGAAGAGACAGCCGACCACCGACACCCCGGCGACCAGCACTATCTTGCCGACCAGATAGCCGGTCATGCCGTTCGGCGTGGCCTTGGCCCGCAGCAGCGTGCCGTCCTCCCGGTCCATCGTCAGGTACTGCGTCATCGTCAGGATCCCACTGAGCACCACGAGCAGCGCCAGCGAACCGACGAGGCTGTGCGCGCCCAGAGCCAGCTCCGTCCCGGGCACGGCGCTGTCCCGCATGAAGATCAGCGCGATCGTGGAGAAGACCGCAGGCAGCACGTAACCGAAGAGGTCGGTGCCGTTCGTCAGGGTCTGCCGCAACTCGATGAGACCGCGACGCAGGCCCAGCCGTGCCACCCGGATCATCGTGCGTCCCCCTCGAAGTCGCGGACCAGCTTCATATATGTCTCCTCGAGGCTGCTCCGGCGCACCTCCAGGTCACCGACCGCGTCGCCGTGCTGGCGGAACAGCTCCCGCACGAAACCGGTGGCGTCCGCCGCCGAGTGGACGAACCGCTGCCCGTCCCGGGTCCACCGGATCTCGGACTCACCGGCCACCTGCCGCGACAGCTCGTCGGCCGAACCGCCGGCGACGATCCGCCCGTCGGTCAGGATCAGGATGCGGTCGGCCAGCTTCTCGGCCTCGTCGAGATCGTGCGTGGTGAGCAGGATCGTCGTCTCATCCACATCGGTCAGCCGGTGCACCAGGTCGTGGAACTCGCGGCGCGCCTGCGGGTCGAAGCCGACCGTCGGCTCGTCGAGGAAGAGCAGCTCCGGGCGGCCGACGATGCCGATCGCCACGTCCAGCCGGCGCCGCTGGCCGCCGGAGAGGCGCCCGACCCGGATCTGCGCCGACCCGGCCAGGCCGACCACCTCGAGCAACTCGTCGACCGGCCAGGGCCGGACGCGCTGGGACGTGGAGTAGACCGCGTAGTAGGCGCCGAGGTGCTCGAGCAGCTCCCGCACCCGCCACTTGCTGTGGTCCCGCCAGGACTGCAGGACCACGCCGAGCCGGGCCCGCCAATCCTCCGCGCCCTGCTCGGGATCCTGCCCGAGCACCCGGACGTCCCCTCCGGACCGTCGCCGGAACCCCTCCAGGATCTCGATCGTGGTGGTCTTGCCCGCTCCGTTGGGCCCGAGCAGAACCAGCACCTCACCGCGGCGGGCCGCGAAGTCGACCCCGGTCAGCACCTCTTTCGGCCCGTAGCTCATCCGCAGGTCGCGGACCTCGATCACAGCGTCGTCGATCGGCACGCCGTGACCGAAATCGGTCTCCCCCGCCAGTACCGTCTCCCTCATGTCCAACACACTATCAAGTATGTAGTACATCTGCTACACAATTACACATGGCTATGCCAGGCCGGAACGTGGCTCACCTCATTCGCGCCAAACGGTGATCGTGTTGATCGCCTTGGCTATATACATTGGTGCGATGGGGATCAAGCAGGTGAGGGCACTCACCACCACGCTGCCCTCGGTCACCTGGATACCCCTCGCCCGCGCGCACAGCGAGCGCGCCGACCAGATGACCGCGGGCCACCGTGCCCGTCGCGCGACGGGCGAGAGGCATGCCATCGAGGACTTTCTCTACGACTATTACGGGACCAGGCCGTCCCTGCTGCGCCGCTGGCATCCCGGCGTCGGCGCCGGCCTCGCCCCGGCTCCCGGCGGCCTGGCCGAACACGCCGGTTACAAGTTCTATCTGACCCACCCCGACGGGGTGGTCACCCTCGACGTCGACGCGTTCCTGCACGCGCGCGGCGAGAGCGTGCGCTACATCCACGGTCTGCTGACCGCGACCGCGTCCCGCCCGGTCTTCTCCGGCTGCTTCGGCCTGCACGAGTGGGCGATGGTCTACCGCGAGCCGGAGCACCGGCACGAGCTGCCGCTGCGCCTCGGCCAGGACGGCACCGACAAGGTGGTCGAGCAGCACAGCATCCGCTGCACGCACTACGACGCGTTCCGCTTCTTCACGCCCGAGGCGGTCGGGCTCAACCGGCTCCAGCCCACCCGGGCCACCCAGGTCGATCTCGACCAGCCCGGCTGCCTGCACGCCGCGATGGACGTGCACAAGTGGGCGCAGAAGCTGGGCCCCGCGGTTCCCGGCGCGCTCGCGCTGGACTGCTTCGCGCTGGCCGGCGAGATCCGCCTGCTGGACATGCAGGCCAGCCCCTATGACCTGGCCTCCTACGGCCACCCGCCGGTCAAGATCGAGACTCCCGAGGGCAAGGCGGAGTACGTGGCCCGGCAGCGCGAGCTGGCCCGGCGCGCCGCCGGTCTGCGCAGCCGCCTCATCCGCGTCTGCGAGGAGCTGCTGGGCCCGGAGACCGCGGCGCGCAACCGCGAGGCCGTCGCCCCCTTCAACCAGCGCTGACCAGCTGCCACCCGCTCACCGGCGCAGGCCGCGCGGGTCAGCTGACGGCGGCCCGGCGACGGGCGAACTCCCGCAGGATCCGGACGTTCTCCTCCTGCGTGGCCGCCGCGTCGTCGAGCAGGCGGATCGCCTCCGCCGGGTCGTTGTGATACCCCGACCGCAGGCCGTTCACGATGTCCTCGAGGTGGGTGGCGTCGTAATTCAGCATCGCGACCAGGTCGTCGTCGCTCTTGTCGGTCAAGTCGTCCATGGTGCGAGTATCGCCAGAAGCGTGCCCCGCCGGGCGGCGGTTGCGCCGATCAGTCGAAGGATCCACCGCGGCCGCGCTTGACCTCGCCGCGGCGCTTCTTCGCGGCGATGCGGCGCTCGACCGATCCGCGGGACGGCTTGGTGGCGCGGCGCGCCCGTGGCGGAGGCGCGACGGCCCCGGCCACCAGGGCGGCCAGCCGGGCCGCGGCGGCCTCACGGTTGCGGAGCTGGGAGCGGTGCTCGGCGGCGGTGATGGTCACCACACCCTGCACCAGCCGGCCGCCGAGTCGCTCGACGGCACGCTCTTTCAGCATCGTGGGCAGCAGGTCGGAGCCGAGCAGGTCCCACGACAGCTCGACCCTCGAATCGGTCGTGTTGACGCCCTGACCACCGGGACCGCTCGCGCGCGAGAAACGCCACGAGAGTTCGGCCGCCGGGATGGTCAGGCGGTCGTTCACCCGTACGTCCTCAAGCACGTCCGCAAGCATGGCACCCGGACCGGGCCGTACGCCACGCGGTTATCCATCGGCAGGCGGCGCAGCCGCGCCGTTCCCGCGCGGTACAGGGCAAGATGGTTCGGGTGACGTCACCAACCGCACCGGTCGCCACGACCGGGTACCCGTGGCCCATCGAAACCGCGCGGCTGGCGAACGGCCTCCGCGTCGTCGTCAGTGAGGACCGCACCGCGCCGGTCGTCTGCGTCAACCTCTGGTACGACGTCGGCTCCCGGCACGAGCCGCCGGGTCAGACCGGGTTCGCGCACCTCTTCGAGCACCTGATGTTCGAGGGGTCGCAACACGTGCAGAAGACCGAGCACATGAAGCTGGTGCAGGGCAACGGCGGCTCACTGAACGCGACCACCAACCCGGACCGGACGAACTACTTCGAGACCATGCCGGCCGAGCACCTGGAGCTGGCGCTCTGGCTTGAGGCCGACCGGATGGGCGGGCTGGTGCCGGCGCTCACCCAGGAGACGCTGGACAACCAGCGCGAGGTGGTGAAGAACGAGCGCCGTCAGCGGTACGAGAACGTGCCGTACGGCGACGCCTGGCTGCGCCTGTTGCCGCTGCTCTACCCGCCCGGCCATCCGTACCATCACGCCACGATCGGGTCGATGGAGGACCTGAACGCGGCCGCGCTGGAGACCTTCCAGGACTTCCACCGCAAGTACTACGCGCCCAACAACGCGGTGCTGACGGTCGCCGGGGACGCGACGCCGGCCGAGGTGTTCGCGCTGGCGGAGAAGTACTTCGGGTCGATCGCCGCGGTGCCGGACATCCCGCCGGCGCCGGACGGCCGGCTGGACCGCCCGGCAGGCGAACCCGCCCGGGAGACGGTGACCGCCAAGGTGCCGGCGCCGCGGATCTATCTCTCCCACCGCACGCATCCGTTCGGCACGCCGGGGTACGACGCCGTCACCGTGCTCGCCACGGTCCTCGGCAACGGCCGTGGCAGCCGGCTCTATCAGCGGCTCGCCGACGGCGCCCGGATCGCGCAGCCGGACTACATCGGCGCGTACGGGGTGGACCTCGCGCACGCACCGGCCCCGGTGATCATCACGGCCACCGCGAAGGACGGCGTGGCGATCGAGGACCTGGAGAACGGCCTCACCGAGGTGATCCAGAGCCTGGTCGACGAGCCGGTGACCGAGGACGAGCTGAACCGGGCCAAGGCGCTGCTGACCACCGGGTGGTGGCGGCAGGTGTCCACCGTGGGCGGGCGGGCCGACACCCTCGGCCGGCACGCGACCCAGTTCGGCGACCCGGCGACCGCCGTCGACCGGCTGCCGAGGTGGCTCGCCGTCACCGCGGACGACGTCACCGCCGTGGCCGCCGAGACGCTGCGGCCCGAATCCCGCGTCACCCTCACCTATCTGCCCGGGGAGCCCGCATGACCCTCGTCACCACCCGCCCCGAGCCAGGCCCGGCCCGGCCGTACGCGTTCCCCGCGATCCGCCGCACCACGGCGCACGGCGGCACCGTGGTCGCCGCGCACCTGCCCGGCCAGATCCTCGCCAGCGCCGTGCTGCTGCTCGACGCGAGCGCCGCCCGGGAGACCGAGGGCCGCGAGGGCACCGCGACCGTGCTGGCCAAGTCGCTGGAGGAGGGCACGAAGAAGCGCGACTCCGCGGCGTACGCGCTGGCCCTGGAAGGTCTCGGCGCCGAGCTGTCGGCCTCCGTCGACTGGGACGCGTTCCGGGTCGGCACGTCGGCGCCCGGCCCGATGCTGACCGACGCCGTCCGCCTCGCCGCCGAGGCGGCCCGCACCCCGAAACTGGACGCCGCCGACGTCGCGCGGGTCCGTGACGACGAGGTGACCGCCCTGCGGATGGACTGGGCGCAGCCCGGCCCCCGGGCCGACGCCGTCCTGCGCGCCGACCTGTTCGACGGCGACGGCCGTTACCGCCGCCCGTTGCACGGCGACCCCACCTCGGTGGCGGCGGTGACCGTCGAGGACGTACTCGCGTTCCACGAGTCGTGGATGCTGCGTCCCGGCGTGCTGCTGGTCGCCGGTGACCTGGACGCGCTCGACCTGGACGCGCTGGCCGAGGCCGCGTTCGCCGGCGCCTCCGGGGACCCGCTGACCCCGGAGGGCCCGCTCGGCGTGCCGGTGCCGGCCCGGGTCCGCACGATCCTGGTGGACCGGCCCGGATCGGTGCAGTCCACGCTGCGGATCGGGCACCGGGCGCCGGAACGGGCCACCCCGGACTACGTGCCGATGACGCTCGCCGCGACCGTGCTGGGCGGCGCGTTCACCTCACGGCTCAACCACCTGATCCGTGAGGTGAAGGGCTACACGTACGGCATTCGTGGGTCGTACGCGATGACCCGCCGTTCGGGCCGTTTCGAGGTGGCCGCCGGGGTGCAGACCGCGGTGACCGGGCCGGCGATCAAGGACACCCTCGGCGAGATCGCCCGGACCCAGCGGGAGGGCGTGACCGAGGCGGAGCTGGAGGTGGCCCGCTCGTGGCGGGCCGGGCAGCTCTCGGTGGAGATGCAGACGCCGGGCGCGATCGCCGGCGCGCTGGCCTCGCTGGTCGTGCACGGGCTGCCGGACGACTACTACGAGACGCTCCGCCGGGAATACCTGGAGGCCACCGTCGAGCAGGTGTCCGAGGCGGCCTCCCGCCACCTCGCGGTGGACGGCCTGACCCTCGTGGTGGAGGGCGACGGCGCCGCCGTCCGCGAGGAGCTCGCCGAGTTCGGCCCGCTCACCGACGCCACCCTCTGACCCCGTGTGTGAAGTTCGGGTGCGCTCCGCGCCCCAACTTCACACACCGGATCGGCAAACGCCCTGCGTGTGGAGTTCGGGTGCGCTTCGCGCCCGAACTTCACACACGGGAACAGCGGTGGTCGATGGTGTGAGATGAACCTCGGCGCACCGGTAGCGGCGGGCGGCTAACTTTGCCGCCATGACGATCACCGACGCGCCCACCGAGACGCGCCCGGCACGCCGCCGCGTCGCCGTGACCGTTCTGCTCTGGCTGCTGCTGGCGCCGGGCGCGGTCTGGTTCCTGGGGCGCGCGTTCGGGCTGGAGCGCGGCATCCTCGTCATGCTGGTGGCGTTCACGCCGTACGTCGCCGCCTGGTCGTGGGTCCCGGTCCTCGCTGCCCTGGCGACCCGGCGCCGGGCGGCCGCCGCGGTGGCCGGCCTGGTCGCGTTCGGTCTCGCCGTGTGCGTGCTGCCGCGGGCCCTGCCGAACATCGACAAGGGCCCGTCCACCGGCGTCGAGCTGCGGGTGATGACCGCCAACGTGCTGTTCGGCGGCGCCGACCCGGCCGAGATCGTGCGCCTGGTGCGGGAGAACGACGTCGCCGTGCTGGCCGTCCAGGAGTTCACCGCCGGCGCTCAGAGCGCGCTGGCCGCCGCCGGGCTCGGCGACCTGCTGCCCCACCACCAGTCGGCGGCGGAGAACGGCGCGAGCGGCTCCGGCCTGTACTCCCGCCATCCGCTGGCCGACGCGGGTTCGCGCCGCAACGACGGTGGCTTCCTGCAGGCGTACGGCACGGTCCAGCCGCCCGGCGCCGCCCCGGTGTTCGTCGAGTCGGCCCACCCGCTCGCCCCGGCGCACCCCAGCATGCTCGACGGCTGGAGCGCCGACCTGCGCGAACAACTGCCCGCCGACCCGGGCGGCACGCCCCGGATCCTGCTCGGCGACTTCAACGCCACCCTCGACCACAAGAAGCTCCGCGACCTGATCGCCACCGGGTACCGCGACGCCGCGGACGCCGTCGGGCAGGGCCTGATCGGCACCTGGGGTCCGTACGACGGGGATCCGATCCCGCCGGTGACCATCGATCACGTGCTCGTCGACAAGCGGATCGGGGTGCGGGAGCTCACGGTGCACGACGTCCGCCTCTCCGACCACCGCGCCGTGACCGCCACACTGACCGTGCCGGCGGCGGCGATAAACGGCTCGCCACGACGGGCCGGCGGCTCCTAGCATCAGGCCCATGATGCTCAGCTCGATCACGACCACGCCGGGACGTCCCGGCGTGCGATCGAGCTGACCCCCGTCAGACGACACGGCCCCGGGCGACCAGCCCGGGGCCGTCGTGCTTCCGCGGTTCCCGGTCGCCCGCCGAACCCCAGGAGCAGACCATGCCCATCGACCACCGCCGGCTCGGCCGCGAGCTGGACCTCTTCGACTCCGACCCGCTGATCGGCGCCGGCCTGCCGTTCTGGCTACCGGGCGGCGCGGCCGCACGCCGCGAGGTGGAATCCTTCCTGTACGACCTGGAGCGCCGCGCCGGATACCACCACGTGCACTCGCCGGCGCTCGGCAAACGCCGGCTCTACGAGCTCTCCGGGCACTGGCGCAATTTCGCCGACGACATGTTCCCGCCGATGCGGGTGGGCGACGAGGAGCTGGTGCTGCGGCCCAGCCTGTGCCCGCACCACGCCCTGATCTTTCGGGCGCGCGGCCGGTCGTACCGCGATCTGCCCCTGCGGATCGCCGAGCTGGGGCCGATGTACCGGGCGGAACGCTCGGGGGTGCTCGGCGGCCTGTCCCGGGTGCGGTCGATCCAGCTCAACGACGCGCACATCTTCTGCCCCGAGGAGCGGGCCGGCGACGAGGTGGCCGGCGTGCTGCGGCTGATGCGCGAGGCGCAGGCCGTGCTCGGCATGGGCGCGGTGAGCTTCCGGCTCTCGCTGCGCGGCCCCGGCGGCAAGTACGGCGGCGCGGACGCGAGCTGGGCGCGGGCCGAGGAGCTGCTGCGCGGAGCGCTTGCCGGCAATGCGATCTCGTACGACGACGCGCCCGGTGAAGCGGCGTTCTACGGTCCGAAAATCGATGTGCAGGTCGCCGATCCGGCCGGGCGCGAGTGGACCCTGGCCACCGTGCAGATCGACTTCCACCAGCCGGAGCGCCTCGACCTGGAGTTCGCGAACGCGGACGGCGGCCGGTCCCGGCCGGTGATGGTGCACCGGAGTCTGGCCGGCTCGATGGAGCGGCTCTTCGGGCACCTGATCGAGGTGCATGCCGGCGCCTTCCCGGCCTGGTACGCCCCGGTCCAGCTGGCCGTGCTGCCGGTCGGCGCCGGCCAGGACGACGCCGCCGCCGCGTTCGCCCGGGACGCGCTCGCCGCCGGCCTGCGGGTGGAGGCCCACCACGACGGTTCGATCGGCGCCCGCATCCGGGACGCGGCGGGACGCAAGATCCCGTACATCGGCGTGGTCGGCGGCCGAGAGGCGCCGCTCGGCCTGGTGTCGCTCCGGTTGCGCGACGGACGTCAGCTGGATCCGATGCCGCAGGCGGAGGCGATCGCGCTGATCGCGTCGGTCGCCGCCGCCCGCAGCCCGGATCTCATCCTCTAGACCGTGGCGGTGCTCCGGGCAAGGCCATAGGTCAAAGCGTCCACGAGGGCCGTCCAGCTGGCCTCGACGATGTTCTCGTGGACGCCGACCGTGGTCCACTCGCCGGTGTGGTTGCTGGTCTCCAGCAGCACCCGGGTGATCGCGTTGGTGCCGTGGCTGCCCTCCAGGATCCGGACCTTGTAGTCGGTCAGCTCGAACGACTTCAGCTGCGGGTAGTGGTTGGACAGGGCCACCCGCAGCGCCTCGTCCAAGGCGTTGACCGGGCCGTTCCCTTCGGCCGTGGCGATCACCCGCTCGCCGCGGACCCGGACCTTGACGGTGGCCTCGGAGATGACCGAGCCGTCCTCGCGGTGCTCGACGAGCACCCGGTACGACTCCAGGGTGAACGGGCGGGCCACCTCGGCGCCCGGCAGCTCGCTGCGGACCAGCAGCTCGAAGGAGGCGTCGGCGGCCTCGAACGACCAGCCACCGGCCTCCAGGTCCTTGACCTTCCGGGTGACCGTCGTCAGGGTGTCCGGGTGGCCGGCCAGGTCCAGCCCGAGCTCACGGCTCTTGAGCTCGATGCTGGCCCGGCCGGCCATCTCCGTCACCAGGATCCGCATGTCGTTGCCGACAACCGCAGGGTCGATGTGGTTGTAGAGCAGCGGATCCACCTTGATCGCGCTCGCGTGCAGCCCCGCCTTGTGAGCGAATGCCGCGGCCCCGACGTAGGCCTGGTGGGTGTCGGGGGCGATGTTGGCGATCTCGGCGAGCGCGGTGGAGACCCGCGTCGCCTTCTCGAGGCATCCGTCCGGTAGGACCTTCAGCCCGAGCTTGAGTTGCAGGTTGCTGACCGTGGCGAACAGGTCGGCGTTGCCGGGCCGCTCGCCGTAGCCGTTGGCCGTGCACTGGAAGTGCTTGACGCCCGCCTCCACGGCGGCCACCGTGTTCGCGACCGCGCAGGCGGTGTCGTTCTGGCAGTGGATGCCGAGCCGGTCCGGGGTCACCCCGGTCCGCTCGACGACCTCCTGGATCGCCTTGGTCACCATCGACGGGAGCATGCCGCCGTTGGTGTCGCACATGACCACCCGTTCGGCTCCGGCCTCGATCGCGACCGTCACGACGCTCGCGGTGTAGGCCGGGTCGTGCCGGAAGCCGTCGAAGAAGTGCTCACAGTCGACGAACGCGCGCCGCCCGTTGGCGACCAGGTGCCGCACGGTGTCCCGGACCATCGCCAGGTTCTCGTCGCCGGTGGTGCGCAGCGCCCGCTCGACGTGCCGGATGTCGGACTTCGCCACCACACAGACCACCGGGGTCCCGGCGTCGAGCAGCGCCTTGACCTGCGGGTCCTCGGCCACGTCCACACCGGCCTTGCGGGTGGCGCCGAACGCCACCAGCACCGCGTGCCGCAGCTCCAGCTCGGTCTTCGCGCGTTCGAAGAACTCGGTGTCCTTGGGCATGGCGCCGGGCCAGCCACCCTCGATGAACCCGACGCCGAACTCGTCCAGCAGGCGTGCGACCGCGAGTTTGTCGGCGACCGTGTAGCTGATTCCCTCTCGCTGCCCGCCGTCGCGCAGCGTCGTGTCGAACACCTGGTAATCCATCGGGAGGTCCTTTCGGCTCGGTCACCCATCACCACAACAAAAAGACCCCCCGCGGATGCGGGAGGTCTGCGCGTCGGCGAGAAGTCAGCCGGCGCGCTGGGTGCCAATAATGAGCACGGAATGGGTCACGAGATGAAGCATGCCACCTGTCGTCACGATGCAGACCCAGAATCCACCAGCTGGGACGGTAGTCCGCATCGCGGTCGGGGTACGTCCCCGGTATGAGTGACGAGCAGGACCGCTACCTCCAGAACGACCCCGACCGGGCCGGTGGGCTGATCAGCGACGCGCAGGGCGAGTTCGTGCGGGAGTCCCCGGGCGGGGCGTTCGACCCGCGGGCGTTCCGGGGCGCCGGATCCCCCTCGGAACCCGGCGCGTCTTCGGAGCCTGATGCCGACGAAGACACGACCGGCCGGCCGCCGGTGGACGGGATCCGGATGAGCAGCCCCGGTGAGGAGATCGACAAAGCCGGTTAGGTTAGGTCCGTGGTGGCCGAATCATATTCACGAAACCTGCCCTTCTCGAAGGCCTACAACTTCCGTGACGTCGGTGGGTACTCCGGCCTCGACGGACGGACCGTGCGCTGGCGGCGCCTCTTCCGATCCGACGCGCTGCACCGGCTCCACGAGGGCGACGCGGAGGCGTTCGCCGCTCTGGGCGTCCGGACCGTGATCGACCTGCGCCGGCCGTTCGAGGTGGAGAAGTTCGGCCGGGTGGCCGAGGAGTACGGCGTGGAGTACCACAACCTGGTGCTGCAGCACGTGGACTGGGACCAGGTCGACCATCCCACGGACGTCATGCACGCACGGTGGCTGGCAGACCGTTACCTGAACTTCGCCGAGGACGGTTATCAGGCTCTGGCCGACTCGCTGCGGCTGATCGCCGAGCCGCAGTCCGCGCCGGTGGTGGTGCACTGCATGGCCGGGAAGGACCGCACCGGCACGGTGTGCGCGCTCACGCTCTCGCTGCTCGGCGTCGACGACAAGGTGATCGCGGCGGATTACGCGCTGACCACCGAGGCGATGCGCCCGCTGGTCAAATACCTGCTGGAGCACAACCCGGAGGCGGTGCTCGGCAACGAGCACATGTTCGACTCGCCCCCCGAGGCGATGCTGATGTTCCTCGCCGATCTGCGCGGCCTGCACGGCTCGATCGAGGACTACGTCAGGAGCATCGGCCTCACCGACACCGACCTCACCGCACTGCGCGCCCACCTGCTCACCGACTGAACCGCGTGTGAAGTTGGGGTGCGATACGCACCCCAACTCCACACACAGGCTCGCTGTGCGATGCGGCCGGCGGACCGCTCAGAGGACGCGGTGCACCCAGCCGAAGGGGTCCTCGGCCAGACCGCGCTGGATGTCCACCAGCTGCTTGCGCAGCGTCATGGTGATCTCCCCCGGCTGTCCGTCGGCGATGGTGAAGTCGCCGTCCTGGCTCTTGAGCCCGCCGATCGGGGTGATCACCGCGGCGGTGCCGCAGGCGAACGCCTCGCGGACCCGGCCCGAGGCGACCCCGTCGCGCCACTCGTCGAGGCTGATCGGGCGCTCCTCGACCCGGCGGCCGGACCGCTGGGCCAGCTTGATCACCGAGTCGCGGGTGATGCCCGGCAGGATGGTGCCGGTCAGCGGCGGGGTGACCAGGGCGCCGTCGTCGAGGACCAGGAAGACGTTCATCCCGCCCAGCTCGTCGAGGTATTTCCGCTCGACGGCGTCCAGGTAGACCACCTGGTCGCAGCCGTGCTCGGCGGCCTCGGCCTGCGCCGAGAGGCCGGCCGCGTAGTTGCCGCCGCACTTGGCCGCGCCGGTGCCGCCGGGCGCCGCACGGGTGTAGTCCGGCGAGGCCCAGATGGTCACCGGCTTGACGCCACCGGAGAAGTACGGCCCGACCGGCGAGGCGATGACCAGGTAGAGATATTCCGTGGCGGGGCGCACGCCGAGGAAGACCTCACTGGCGTAGGCGAACGGCCGCAGGTAGAGGCTGCTGTCCTCACTGTCCGGGATCCAGTTACGGTCGATCTTGATGATCTGGTGCAGCGACTCGAGGAACGTCTCGACGGGCAGCTGCGGCATCGCCATCCGGGCCGCCGAGTGGTTGAACCGGGCCGCGTTCGCGTCCGGCCGAAACATCGCGACGCCGCCGTCGGGCAGCGGGTACGCCTTCAGACCCTCGAAGATCTCCTGGGCGTAGTGCAGCACCGCGCTGGCCGGGTCCATCGGGATCGGTGCGCGGGCCTCGACGCGAGGCTCGTACCACCCCTTGCTGTCCGCGTAGCGCACCGTGACCATGTGATCGGTGAAGATGCGGCCGAAGCCGGGGTTGACCAGCAGGGCGGCGCGTTCTGCGTCGCCTACGGGTGCCGGGTTCGGACGGATCTCGAAATCGAGGTTGTCACCACCGCTCATGACAAGGAGACCTGCTTTCTGCAGAGAGATCGAAGCATGCGAGGGCACCCGTAGTGCCCCATGAATTTACCCCGAACGGTCGTTAAAACAATGACCGCGGGTGACGAAGCCCCACAGGGCTCCGGTGGAGGAGTCGCGCCGGCCGGATCAGACGGCGGCGGCGACGCGGTCGCCGACTTCGGCGGTACGCAGCGGCGCGCCCGGGTTACGGGACGCGACCTCGGCCGCGACCGCCTCGGTTACTCGGCGGGCCGCGTCGGCCTGGCCCAGGTGCTCCAGCAGCAGGGCCGCGGAGAGGATGGCGGCGGCCGGGTCGGCGACGCCCTTGCCGGCGATGTCCGGCGCGGAGCCGTGCACCGGCTCGAAGGTCGACGGGTAGGTCCGCTCAGGGTTGACGGAGCCACTGGCCGCCATGCCGATGCCACCGGTCACGGCGGCAGCGATGTCGGTGAGGATGTCACCGAACAGGTTGTCGGTCACCACCACGTCGAACCGCTGCGGGTTGCTCACCAGGAACATGCTGGCGGCGTCGATGTGCTGGTAGTCCGTGGTGATGTCGGGGTGCTCGGCCGCGACCGCGGCGAAGGTGCGCGCCCACAGGTCGCCGGCCTTGGTGAGCACGTTGGTCTTGTGCACCAGCGTGACGTGGCGGCGCTCGCGGCGGCCCGCGCGGGCGAACGCGTCCCGGACGACCCGCTCGACGCCGTGCCGGGTGTTCAGGCTCTCCTCGGTCGCGATCTCGGCGGGGGTGTTCCGGTGCAGGACGCCGCCGGCGCCGACGTAGAGGCCCTCGGTGCCCTCG
Source organism: Actinoplanes sp. 13 (assembly GCF_056134165.1). Classification (NCBI taxonomy): domain Bacteria; kingdom Bacillati; phylum Actinomycetota; class Actinomycetes; order Micromonosporales; family Micromonosporaceae; genus Actinoplanes; species Actinoplanes sp. 13. Next base: position 597,006 of record NZ_JBVYOQ010000001.1, read on the forward strand.
CGGACCACGACCATGTCGATCTCACCGGGCTTGACGCCGGCGAGCGGGCTGGTGGTGCCCGGCCACAGCTTGGAGGGACGCAGGTTCACGTACTGATCGAAGTCGAAGCGGAGCTTGAGCAGCAGGCCGCGCTCCAGCACGCCCGGCGGGACGCTCGGGTCGCCGATCGCGCCGAGCAGGATCCCGTCGTGGCCGGCCAGCTCGTCCTGCACGGACTGCGGCAGAACCTCGCCGGTGCGGTGGTAGAGGCGGGCGCCGAGGTCGTAGTCGTTCCACTCGGCACCGGGGAGGACGGCGTCGATCACCTTGCGAGCCTCGGCGGTCACCTCGGTCCCGATGCCGTCACCGGCGACAACCGCGATCCGCGCCACGCTCACGTTGAACTCCCTCGTCAGACAACCCTGCCCACGGTAGCGGTGATTCCCGAAACACGGAACGGCGGTCCCAGAATGCAGACGGCGATCGGGCCGGGATGCGAACAACCCCCGTGCCGCGGCAAACGGAACGGGGGTTGCTGCGACGATGACGCGTGGTTCGGTCCCGCCGGGTATACACACCGCGCGACTCTGCGACGGACGACGTCACCCGAAGACGGGCCCGCCCGAGTCATGCGGCTGGAACAACGCTAGCGATGCGGACTAATGACGCGCAAGACGCGCGCCCGCGTGTCGGGGCACGGGTTCCGGTCATCCGCCGCGAGTGGTGGCACCATGCGCCGGTGAGTTTCGACCTTGTGGTCTGGGCCATGGACCAGACGGCCGTCCCCGACGCGGTCCGGGCCGCCAACGCCCGCTGCGCGAACGGCGAGCACCCGCAGCGCCCGGCCGACCCCCGCGTGGTCGCCTTCTATGACGCCCTGACCAGTCATTATCCGGACCGCGGCCCGCGCGCCACGGACGCCGCCTCGCCCTGGGCCAGCGCGCCGCTGCACGCTGCGGCCGACCACATCCAGATGCGGCTGGACGAGAACTGCCCGGACGTGGTGCTGGAAACGATCGAGAAGCTGGCCGCCGAACTCAACCTGGATCTGCTCGACCTCCAGGACGGCACGGTCTATCCACCGCCCGTCCGCGCCTGACGTGTGTGAAGTTCGGGTGCGATCCGCACCGGAACTTCACACACACGATCAGTCGGTGCGGAGGTCGACGATCGCGGCGCGTGAGGCGCCGACGGTGTCCAGCACCGTCGTCAGCACGTCCGGGTGGACCGCGGAGTCCACGGTGAGAGCCATCAGCGCCTCGCCGCCGGCCGCCCGGCGGGCCACCTGCATCGCGGCGATGTTGACGTCGGCCTTTCCCAGCGTGGTGCCGATCGCCCCCACCACACCGGGACGGTCCCGGTAGCGGAAGAACAGCAGCACCCCTTCCGCGGCCAGGTCCAGCTGGAAGCCGTCCACCTCGATCAGCTTCGCAGTGCCCCGATCGCTGACGGTGCCGGCGACGGCCACCGCGCGGCCGTCCGGCAGCGCGCCACGAACGGTGATCACGTTGGTGTGCTCGCCGGCGTCCTCGTCGGTCGCCAGCTCCACCTCGACCCCTCGGTCGGCAGCCAGGTGCAGCGCGTTCACATAGGTGACCCGTTCCTCCACCACCGGGGCGAACAGGCCCTTCAGGGTGGCCAGCTCGAGCACCGTGACGTCGTGGGCCACCACGGCGCCGTGCACCTCGACGGTGACCCGGGCAGCGACCACGCCGGCCACCGCGGTGAAGACCCGGCCCAGCCGTTCGGCCAGCGGCAGGAGCGGGCGCACGTCCTCGTCCACCGCTCCACCGGCCCGCACGTTGACCGCGTCCGGCACGAACTCGCCCCGCAGCGCCAGCCGCACGCTGCGCGCCACCGCCAGGCCGGCCTTGTCCTGCGCCTCGAAGGTGGAGGCGCCGAGATGCGGGGTGGCCACCACGTTCGGGAAGCCGAACAGCGGCGACTCGGTGATCGGCTCGGTCTCGAAGACGTCCAGGCCGGCGCCGGCCACCCGGCCCTCGGCGAGCGCGTCGGCGAGCGCCCGCTCGTCGACCAGGCCGCCGCGGGCCGCGTTGATGATCCGCACGGTGGGCTTGACCAGGTTCAGCTCCTTCTCACCGATCAGGCCCAGCGTCTCCGGGGTACGCGGCAGGTGCACCGAGACGAAGTCGCTCTCCCGCAGCAGATCGTCCAGCCCGACCAGCCGGACGCCCAGTTGCGCCGCCCGGGCCGGCTGGACGTACGGGTCGTACGCGATCAGGCGCACCCCGAAGGCGGCCATCCGCTGCGCGAAGAGCACGCCGATCCGGCCCAGCCCGACCACCCCGACGGTCTTGCCGTGCACCTCCACACCGGTGAACGCGGAGCGCCGCCAGGCGCCCGCCTTGAGCGTGGCGCTGGCCGTCGCGGTGTGCCGGGCCACCGCCAGCAGCAGGGCCACAGCCTGCTCGGCGGCCGAGACGATGTTGCTGGTCGGCGCGTTCACGACCAGGACGCCCCGGGCGGTGGCGGCCGGCAGGTCCACGTTGTCCAGCCCCACCCCGGCCCGGGCCACCACCCGCAGGCGTGGCGCGGCGGCCAGCGCCTCCGCGTCGATGCGGGTCACACTGCGAACGATGACCGCGTCGGCCTCGGCCAGCGCGGCGAGCAGGGCCGGCCGGTCGGCGCCGTCGGCGTGCCGGACCTCGAAGTCGCCGGCGAGCACGTCGAGCGCGGCGGGCGCGAGTTCTTCGGTTACCAGGACAATCGAGGTCATGGCTCTCCATCCGATATTCGTCCCCATCGAATGGTACGAATGGAGCCGCGGTGAAGTTCAGTTCACTCACGCCGCGAAAAAGAAAGCCCGGCCGGTTCGCACCGGCCGGGCGTTCGGGTTCAGATGATCAGGCAGTTTCGGTGATGGGGCGGTCCACCCAGCTCATCATGCCGCGCAGCTGCTTGCCGGTGACCTCGATCGGGTGCTCGGCGCCCTGCTCGCGGTACTTCTTCAGGTCCGCGCCGCCGTTCTCGTCGTCGGCGATCAGGCGGCGGGTGAACTCGCCGGACTGGATGTCGCCGAGGATCTTCTTCATCTCCTCCTTGACCGACGCGTTGATCACGCGCGGGCCGGAGACGTAGTCGCCGAACTCGGCGGTGTCCGAGACGCTGTAACGCATCCGGGAGATGCCGCCCTCGTACATCAGGTCGACGATCAGCTTGAGCTCGTGCAGGCACTCGAAGTACGCGATCTCCGGGGCGTAACCGGCCTCGGTGAGCACCTCGAAGCCGGTCTGCACCAGCGCCGCGGTGCCGCCGCAGAGCACCGCCTGCTCGCCGAAGAGATCGGTCTCGGTCTCCTCCTTGAACGTCGTCTTGATGACGCCGGCGCGGGTGCCGCCGATCGCCTTCGCGTACGACAGGGCGAGCGCCTGCGCGGTGCCGGAGGCATCCTGCTCGACCGCGATCAGGGCGGGCACGCCCTTGCCGTCCACGTACTGGCGGCGGACCAGGTGACCCGGGCCCTTCGGCGCGACCATCGCCACGTCCACGTCGGCCGGCGGCTTGATCAGCTCGAACCGGATGTTCAGGCCGTGGCCGAAGAAGAGCGCCTTGCCCGCGGTGAGGTTCGGGGCGATGGACTCGGTGTAGATCTTGCGCTGCGCGGTGTCCGGCGCCAGCACCATGATCACGTCAGCCCAGGCGGCGGCCTCGGCCGGGGTCTTCACGGTGAGGCCCTGCTCCTCGGCCTTCGGGCGGCTCTTGGAGCCCTCCTGCAGGCCGACCACCACCTCGACGCCCGAGTCGCGCAGCGACAGCGAGTGGGCGTGGCCCTGGCTGCCGTAGCCGATGACGGCCACCTTCTTGCCCTGAATGATCGACAGGTCGGCGTCGTCGTCGTAGAACACTTCCGCGGTCATGACTTCCTTCTCTATTCGACGGGAAAAACTAGGCCGCGCGAAGCGCCGGGCCGGTGGTGATGGAGCGAGAGCCTCGGCCGATGGCCACGAGACCGGACTGCACCATCTCCTTGATGCCGTACGGCTCGAGGTCGCGCAGCAGCGCATCCAGTTTGTCGGGGTTACCGGTGGCCTCGATCGTCAGGGTGTCCGGAGCGACGTCGATCACCCGTGCCCGGAACAGCTCGACGGTCTCGAGCACCTGGCTGCGCTGCGCCCGATCGGCACGCACCTTGACCAGCAGGAGCTCACGCTGGACCGACTGCGCCGGGTCCAGCTCCACGATCTTCAGAACGTTGACCAGCTTGTTGAGCTGCTTGGTGACCTGCTCCAGCGGGGAGGAGTCGGCGTTGACCACGATCGTGATGCGGGAGACGTCCGGGTTCTCCGTCTCGCCCACCGCCAGGGAGTCGATGTTGAAGCTGCGCCGGGAGAACAGGCCGCTCACCCGGGCCAGCACACCGGGCTTGTTCTCGACCAGCACGGACAGCGTGTGTTTGTTGGTCACAGGTCGTCCTCTTCGAACGTCGGGCGCACGTCCCGGGCGAACATGATCTCGTCGTTGCTGGTGCCGGCCGCGACCATCGGCCAGACCATCGCGTCCTTGCCGACGGTGAAGTCGATGACCACCGGAGCGTCGTTGATCTCCATGGCCTGCTTGATGACCTTGTCGACGTCGTCCTTGGACTCGCAGCGCAGGCCGATGCAGCCGAGCGCCTCGGCCAGCTTCACGAAGTCCGGGATCCGGTGCTTGTGCGTGCCGAGCTCGGTGTTGGAGTAGCGGCCGTCGTAGAACAGCGTCTGCCATTGCCGGACCATGCCGAGGTTGCCGTTGTTGATCACAGCGACCTTGATCGGGATGCCTTCCAGGGCGCAGGTGGCCAGCTCCTGGTTGGTCATCTGGAAGCAGCCGTCGCCGTCGATCGCCCAGACCTGGGTGTCCGGCTGCCCGACCTTGGCGCCCATCGCGGCCGGGACGGCATAGCCCATGGTCCCGGCGCCGCCCGAGTTGAGCCAGGTGCCCGGCTTCTCGTACCTGATGAACTGGGACGCCCACATCTGGTGCTGACCGACGCCGGCCACGTAGACCGCGTCCGGGCCGACCAGCTCACCGATCCGCTCGATCACGTACTGCGGGGCGAGCGTGCCGTCGGTCGGCTCGTCGTAGCCCAGCGGGTACCGCTCGCGGATGTCGTTGAGCGTGGACCACCACGACGCGTACTGCTCGGTGCCGCCCGCGGTGGCCGAGACCGCCGCGATCAGCTCGTCGATCACGTGCCGGGCGTCGCCGACGATCGGGACGTCCGCGTGCCGGTTCTTGCCGATCTCGGCCGGGTCGATGTCGGCGTGCACGACCTTGGCGTCCGGGGCGAACGAGTCCAGCTTGCCGGTGACCCGGTCGTCGAACCGGGCGCCGAGCGTGACCAGCAGGTCGGAGCGCTGCAGCGCGTAGACCGCGGGAACGGTGCCGTGCATGCCGGGCATGCCCAGGTGCTGCGGGTGCGAGTCGGGGAACGCGCCGAGGCCCATCAGCGTGGTGACCACGGGGATGCCGGTCAGCTCGGCGAGCTTGCGCAGCCCGTCGGTGGCGCCGGCCTTCAGCACGCCGCCGCCCACGTACAGCACCGGGCGCTTGGCCGCGGCGATCAGCCGGGCCGCCTCGCGGATCTGCTTGCCGTGCGGGTGCAGGGTCGGGCGGTAACCGGGCAGGTCCAGCGTGGGCGGCCAGGCGAAGGTGGTCTGCGCCTGCAGGACGTCCTTCGGGACGTCGACCAGCACCGGGCCGGGCCGGCCGGTGGACGCCAGGTGGAACGCCTCGGCGAGGATCCTGGGCAGCTCCTCCGGGCTCTGCACCAGGAAGTTGTGCTTGGTGATCGGCAGCGTGATGCCCTGGATGTCCGCCTCCTGGAAGGCGTCCGTGCCGATGTACGGCCGGCCGACCTGCCCGGTGATCGCAACGATCGGGACCGAGTCCATGTACGCGTCGGCGATCGGGGTGACCAGGTTCGTGGCACCCGGGCCGCTGGTCGCGATGCAGACGCCGACCCGGCCGGTGGCCTGCGCGTACCCGGTGGCGGCGTGGCCCGCGCCCTGCTCGTGCCGGACCAGGATGTGCCGCACCTTGGAGTCGAAGAGCGGGTCGTACGCCGGGAGGATCGCCCCGCCCGGAATGCCGAACGCCACCTCCACCCCGAGCGCCTCGAGCGACCGGACGAGCGCGCCGGCGCCGGTGGTGGCTACCGGTGCCACGGTGGCCGGAGCGGTGTTCACGGCCGCGGCGACGGTGGCCGGAGTGACTCGATTGGCGAGGGTTTCGGGAGTGGGTCTCGTCATGGCAATTAGACCTTTTCGAGTTGGTCGGTCCGGTACTCAAGCAACAAAAAAGGCCCTCGTGCTGATGCACGGGACCTAGCGCACTTCTCCAGCGTCTGGAGGAGTGCGCTCAGATAAGTACTCGGGACACGAAGCACATGCGGCTAACCTTGCCCCATCTCACGGCCTGAGTCAACTGATCCCACATTTTGATCAGCTCGCGCTCCCGCGAAGTCCGGATCGCTGGGCAGCAACGCCCTGACCTGCCGCATTCCGGGACCGAGCCGCACCACCTGGCTGCGCGCCGGGGCGTCACTCGGAGGGGTGGAACGAGGCGCGGGCAGCGGGCGAGGACCGCTCGGGCGCAGCGTCCGCAGCCGGGTCTCGAAGTGCTCGGCCGGCACACCCCAGCCGAACAGTGAGCCCTGCCCCAGCCGGCAGCCGGCCTCCTCGACCACCTCCAGCTGGGCCTGCGAGCCGATCCCCTCGGCCAGCACCTCCAGGCCCAGGCGGTGACCCAGCCGGACCACCACGTCGACCAGCGGGGCCGCCGTCCCGGTCCGTGACTCCGGCTCCGCCACCAGCGCGTGATCGATCTTCAGGATGTCCACCGGGAGCGTCCGCAGCTGCGTCAGCGACGAATAACCGGCGCCGAAGTCGTCCAGCGCGATCCGCACGCCGGTCTCGCGCAGCTCGGCGAGCCGGCGGACCAGCTCCTCCATGTCGGTGGCGACCGCGTGCTCGGTCACCTCCAGCACCAGGCGCTGCGGCGGAACGCCGTACTCCGCGAGCACGTCGGCGACCTGACCGGCGTAGTCGGCGTTGTGCAGCTCCTTCGGCGACAGGTTCACCGACACCCAGACGTCGTGCCCTTTCGCCAGCCACTCGGCGAGCTGCTTGCAGGCCTGCTCCAGCACCCAGGCGCCGATCCGGTTGATCAGCCCGGACTCCTCGGCCACCGGGATGAACTCGTCGGGGCGGACCGGCCCCAGCTCCGGGTGGGTCCAGCGGAGCAGCGCCTCACCGCCCACCGGCCGCATCGACGGCAGCGCCACCACCGGCTGGAACACCAGGCGGAGCTGGTCGCGGGCGATGGCGTGGCGCAGCTCGCCCTGCAGGGTGCCGCGGCGGCGGAGCAACTCGTCGTACCTCGCCTGGTAGCGCTCCACCCGATTCTTGCCGCGCTGCTTGGCGTACCGCAGCGCCAGGTCGGCGTCGTGCAGCAACTCGCCGGTGGCGGCCACACCCACGCTCGCGGACAGGAAGATCGGGCCCCCGTCCACCTCGTAGGGCTCCCCGAGCACCGCGAGCAACCGGTGCGCGGCCAGCACCGCCTCGTCCGCGTCACCGTGCATCAGCACCGCGAACTCGTCACCGCCGAGCCGGGCCGCCACATCGCCGGCCAGCAGGTTGCGCGCCAGCCGGGCGCCCACCTCGGCCAGCACGGCGTCGCCCACGTCGTGACCCCGCATGTCGTTGACCACCTTGAAGCCGTCCATGTCGATGCCGATCAGGGCGGCGCTCTCCGACGACTCCCGCAGCGCGCGCATCAGGCCCCGGCGGTTGGCCAGGCCGGTCAGCGGGTCGGTGTGCGCCAGCTCGCGGAAGTGCGCCTCCCGCTGGCGCAGCTGCACGGTGTACCGCCGCACGTCGTCGAGAGCGAGGTACTGCCGGGCGACCAGGGCCAGGCCCTCGACGCTGAGCCCGAAGTAGCCGAAGGCGTCCACCTGGCCGCCGCGGGACAGGTGGTAACCGAGCGCGGCCAGGACGGCCAGCATCGGGAACACCACGTAACCGCCGCCGCGCTCCAGCACGTCCCCGCTCACCAGGACGGGACGGTCGGCGGCACGCACCGCGTACGCCACCAGGATCAGGCCGGCGGTCAGCAGCAGGACGCTGATCAGCGCGAAGTCGTTGTTCTCCCGGCAGATGCCGGTGGCGAGCAGGGCCGCGGCGAGCGAGACCAGACTCACCCCGGACGCCACCCGGACGGTGTTGCGCCGGGGCCGGTGAGCGTGCAGAGCAAGCACCGCGGTGAGGCCGAGCGCCAGCACCACGAGCACGGCCGAGATCAGGATGGCGTTGCACGCGTACGGCGTGGCCGCGCCCAGGACCCGGGTCGGCCGCGAGAGCAGCACCCAGCCGACGAACCAGATCGCCGCCGCGATCACCAGCCCGTCCAGCACGTGCCGGACCGCCGCCGCCGGGCCCCGGGTGGCGCCGGGCAGCGCCACCGTGCCGGCCAGCAGCGTCAGCGTGCCGATGCCCATGCCGGTCGCCACGGCGGTGGCCAGCGTGCGGGAGTGCCCGGCCGCGCCGTGCTGGCCGGTGAGCAGCGCGCTCGCCAGACCGGCCAACGCCGCCGCCGTGGCCACGGCGCCGCCGGCGGCGAGAAGAAGGTGCGCGCGCCGCGCCGCCCCGGTGTGCCGGCGGCCGGACTGACCGAGGTACGCCACCGCGGGGACGGCCGCCAGCAGACACGACAGGCCGGCCAGCTCCAATCCGGACGGTGAATGCACGGACACACTGTGCCGGATCTTCGTGGTTTTCAACACCCCCGAGGTGGCCCCGGCGTCCCGCGCAGTGGACGTCTGCCGTGGTGACCGGCCCCGACGGTGGCAAGATGGGGGAATGCCTGAGCTGCGCTCCCGGACCTCGACCCACGGTCGCACGATGGCCGGCGCGCGCGCCCTTTGGCGCGCCACCGGCATGACCGACGACGACTTCGGCAAGCCGATCGTCGCGATCGCCAACAGCTACACCCAGTTCGTACCCGGGCATGTGCATCTCAAGGATCTCGGCGGTCTCGTCGCCGAGTCGATCGCCGAGGCCGGCGGCGTCGGGCGCGAGTTCAACACGATCGCGGTCGACGACGGCATCGCGATGGGCCACGGCGGCATGCTCTACTCCCTGCCCAGCCGCGAGCTGATCGCCGACGCGGTGGAGTACATGGTGAACGCGCACTGCGCCGACGCCCTGGTCTGCATCTCGAACTGCGACAAGATCACCCCGGGCATGCTGATCGCCGCCCTGCGGCTCAACATCCCGACGGTGTTCGTCTCCGGCGGCCCGATGGAGGCCGGCAAGACGGTCGCCATCGAGGGCATCGTGCACGAGAAGCTCGACCTGGTCGACGCGATGAGCGCCGCCGCCAACGAGAACGTCACCGACGCCCAGCTCGACACCATCGAGCGGTCCGCCTGCCCGACCTGCGGCTCCTGCTCCGGCATGTTCACCGCGAACTCGATGAACTGCCTCACCGAGGCGATCGGCCTGTCGCTGCCCGGCAACGGCTCCACGCTGGCCACCCACGCCTCCCGCAAGGCCCTGTTCGAAGAGGCCGGCCGGCTGATCGTGCAGATCGCCAAGGAGTACTACGAGCAGGACGACGAGTCGGTCCTGCCCCGCTCGATCGCCTCCCGGGACGCCTTCGAGAACGCGGTCGCCCTGGACGTGGCGATGGGCGGCTCCACCAACACGGTGCTGCACCTGCTGGCCGCGGCCCGCGAGGCGGAGATCGACTTCAGCGTCGCCGACATCGACGCGATCTCCCGCCGGGTGCCCTGCCTGTCGAAGGTCGCGCCGAACAGCCCGAAGTACCACATGGAGGACGTGCACCGGGCCGGCGGCATCCCCGCCCTGCTCGGCGAGCTGCACCGCGGCGGCGCCCTGCGGCCCGACGTCCGCGCGGTCCATGCTCGCGACCTGACCTCCTGGCTCGACAAGTGGGACATCCGCGGCGGTTCACCGAGCGCCGAGGCGATCGAGCTGTTCCACGCGGCCCCCGGCGGCGTGCGCACCACCCAGCCGTTCTCCACCGAGAACCGCTGGGCCAAGCTCGACACCGACGCCGAGGGCGGCTGCATCCGCTCGGTCGAGCACGCCTACACCGTCGACGGCGGCCTGGCGATCCTCTTCGGCAACCTCGCCCCCGACGGCTGCGTCGTGAAGACCGCCGGCGTCGACGAGTCGATCTGGAAGTTCACCGGCCCGGCCCGCGTCTACGAGTCCCAGGACGACGCGGTCAACGGCATCCTCGGCAAGGAGGTCGTCGAGGGCGACGTCGTGGTCATCCGCTACGAGGGCCCGCGCGGCGGCCCCGGCATGCAGGAGATGCTCTACCCCACGTCGTTCCTGAAAGGCCGCGGCCTCGGCAAGGCCTGCGCGCTGATCACCGACGGCCGCTTCTCCGGCGGCACCAGCGGCCTCTCCATCGGCCACGTCTCCCCCGAGGCGGCCGCCGGCGGCCTGATCGCCCTGGTCGAGACCGGCGACGAGATCACCATCGACATCCCCGGCCGCAGCATCACCCTCAACGTCCACGACGACGTCCTCGCCCAGCGCCGGCACGAGCAGGAACGCCGCGCCAAGCCGTACACCCCGGTCGCCCGCCAGCGCCCGGTCTCGGCCGCGCTCCGCGCCTACGCCTCGATGGCCACCAGCGCCAGCGACGGCGCCTACCGCAAGGTCCCCGAGTAACCCGGTCGTCCGCCTGAAGGTCCGGCTGGTTGCCCTGCCGGACCTTCAGCCTTTTCTGGTACGAGTCAGGACCGGTCCCCGAGTGTCAGCGCGATCCGCTGCCCACTCGCGCCCGTGCCGCGCCCGCCGGGCTGAGCTGCCGCGAGACCCCACCCCCGCGTGGGGACTCGCGGTTCGGAGCGCGCCCTTAATCACCACACAGACCGCGCCCGCCACGCCTCCGGCGACCACCGGTCGCGCCGCCGCACCTCGACACCCGCGTGGGAACTTACGGTTCGAAGCGCACCCCAAATCCCCACGCAAGCTGGGGACGGCCGTACGTGGGGACTTGGGGTTTGGAGCGCGCCTCAAGTCGCCACGGGGAAGGGAGGCGCCGCCGGCCCTCGGGTGGAGGGACGGCGGCGCCGGTGCAGGGGTCAGCGGACTGTGGTGATCACCGTGATTCCGGGGCCGGTACCCGCCGCGTTCAGAGCCCGGACGGTGATGCGGTAGCGGGTGCCGGCCGGCACACCGCGTGGAGCAGTCAGGGTCGTGGCGCGGGCGGTGGCCGGCAGGGTGATCACTACGGGTGCGCCGCGGTTGGTGCCCTTGGCGGTCAGCCGCTGGTGGGTGACCCGGTAACCGGTGACGCTCGTGCCGCCGGTGGTGGACGGGGGTGCCCACCGGGCGGTCGCGGTGAGGGCGCCGCCGGAGCGGCCGGGCTGGGCGGTGAGGGAGCGGAGTCTGCCCGGGACGGTACGCGGAGTCACCGCGGTGCTGGTGCTGGACCAGGTGCCGGCCCCGATCGCGTTGACGGCGCGGACCTGGAACCGGTACGCGGTGCCGTTGCGGAGCCCGGTGACCGTGTGCACGGCGGCTGCTGCCGCGGCCGTCCGAAGAGTGCCGGCCTGGTGGCTCCGGCTGTCCAGCACGCGGATCTCGTAACGCTGGATCGGGGAGCCGCCGTTGCCGGCCGGAGCGGTCCAGCGGACCACGGCCAGGGCGTTGCCGGGGGCCGGCGCGCCGATCCGGGCCGCGCCCGGAACCGTCCGGGGTCCGTCCGACGGCCTGGGTTCCGGCGTGCCGCCGCCACCCGGCGGGGTCGGGCCGGGGGTGGGCCGGGTCGGGCCGGGGGTGGGCCGGGTCGGGCCACCGGTGGGGCCGGCGGTCGGGCCGCCGGGACCCGAGGTAGGGCCGCCTGGACCCGCGGTCGGGCCGGACGTCGGACCACCGGGGCCGGAGATCGGGCCACCGGGGTCTGAGGCCGGGTTGCCGGTGGAGCCCGCGGGGGCCGGAGTGGTGGGCCCGCCCGGGTCACCGGAGACGGATCCGCCGGGGACGACCGTGTTGGAGATCGCCGAGTGGTCGCCGGCGCCGGCGGCGTTGACCGCGCGGACCCAGAAGGCGTAGGGCAGACCGTTGGTCAGGCCCGTCATGGTCAGCTCGGTGGCGTCCGGTGCCGCGACGTCGACGCTCACGATGATGCCGGTGTCGCTGTCGAGTGCCTGCACCTCGTAGCCGTAGATCTCGCTGCCGCCGTCGAACCCCGGCGGCGTCCAGCGCACCACAGCGCTTTCGTCACCGGCCGTCGCCCGCCCGATCCCAGGAGCATCCGGAGCAACCGGGGTCGCCGGTCGAGTCGGCGTCGTGGGAGGAGCAGTAGGCGGAGCGGTGGACGGAGCGGTCGGCGGAGTAGTCGGCGGAGCAGTGGTAGGGGCAGGAATGGTGGGAGCCAGGGTCGGCTGCGGATCAGTTCCGGTGTCCCCACCGTCGTCCCCCGGCTCCGCGGGCCCGTCAACATCGGGCACTGCGGCCGTCGGCGTCACCGGGCCGAACAGCGTCGTGAACATCCCCCGCCCACCAGCCGTGTCAGCCCTGACCCGGAAGCTGTAACCGGTCCCGTTGACCAGCCCGTTCACCACCAGGCTGCGGACGTCCGCCGCCAACCCGGTCGACACGGTCGTACCGTCGTCGCTGATCCGCTCCAGCGTGAACCCGGTGATCGGGTCCCCACCGGTCGCGTCCGGAACGGTGAGCAGCACGGTCGCCCGGCCGTCACCGGCGAACGCCGTCACGCCCAGGAACGCCTGCAGACCGCTGACGTCCACCGTCTCGTCGTCGAAACTCAGCCGCTCGACGTTACGGACGATGTCGTTGCCGTCCGGCCCGGAGACGAGCACCCCACCGGTGACCGGGGTGACCGCGTAGTCGGATCGCAGTCCACTGAAGACGGCGACGTCCTCTCCTCCGGACGTCACGCGGATCTCTCGTACGATCGCGATGTCCTCGGGGTTGATGCGCCCGGCGAAAACGTCCGCACGCAGCTCGGCCATGCTCCGCACCGGCGGCCGGTCGGTGTCCCGGACCGTCAGCCGCACCGCAAGGTACCGGTCGCCGTCGAGGATGTCGTCGCCGCCGCGGCCCCGCATCACGTCGCTGCCGCCACCGCCGAGCAGGATGTTGCCTTCGCCCCACACGTCGCCGCTGAGGTCGCAGGGCCGCCCGCTCTGGTTGGCGACCGCTCCGGCCGGCGTGGGCAGTTCGGTGACCACCTGGTCGAGGCCCTTGATCCGGGCGAGACCGGCCGCGTCGAGTGCGTCGCAGCCGGCGAAGCCCGCGCCGCCCACCGTGGACGGTGTCACGTCGTCGCCGGTGAGGTGGTCGTCGCCGGCGCCGCCGGACAGGGCCTCCACCTCGTTGTACCGGTCGCGGGTGCCGGCTTCGAGCCCGTCGAGGGGCAGGAGCGGCAGGGCGAGGTCGGCGTCGGCCGAGGGCTCGTCGCCGGCGATCGACCAGTCGTAACCGGAGCCGCCGGCGTTCTTCTCGATGCCGGGGCCCTGGACGCCGATGTCGTCGCCGCCCTCCATGTCGTAGTCGTCGTCGCCGCCCTGGCCGATCAGCACGTCGTGGCCGGGTTTGTTGGAGTCGTCGAGGAAGAACAGGTTGCCGCTGTCGCCCTGGAGCAGGTCGGGCGAGTCGCCGCCCTCCGTCCAGTCGTCCCCGGCGTCACCGCGGACGGTGTCCTCGCCGTCCCCGGCGAAGATCTTGTCGTCGCCCTCGCCGCCGAACGTGTCGTTGGCGTTGGCTCCGCCGCTGGTGAAGTCGTCGCCGTCGCCGCCGAGGACGACGTCCAGGCCGGGGCCGCCGTCGAGGGCGTCGTGGCCGGGCCCGCCCTTGACGAAGTCGGCGCCGCCGGAGTCGGTGAGGACGTCCTCGCCCTCGCCGCCGATCGTGACGTCGTCGCCGGCGCCGCCGTCGAGGACGTCGTCGCCCTCGGCGCCCCACAGCGTGTCGTTGTCGTTGCCGGCCACGACCAGGTCGCGGATCTCGGTGCCGGCGTAGACGGCCTGCGCGTTCATGCCCGGCTCGTCGACACCGTTGCGGGCCCGGTACGCGATGGTCCCGTCCGGCCGGCGCAGCAGCAGCGCGGTCTCGTTGCATTCGGTGGCCGGGTCGTCGGCGACCCGGTTGCCGTCCCGCTCATATCCCGCCGCGGTCCCGTCGAGCCCGGCCAGGACGAACTTGCAGTCGGTGGTGGCGAAGGTGTCCGCGCGCAGGTTGTCGGCACTGGTGGTGCGCCCGATCAGTTCGGCGAACGAGTTGCCTTCCAGCTGGCTGCGCAGGTTCATCCCGGTGGTACGCGCCAGGTAGTAGAAGCGGTCCCCGTTCTGGAGGCTGGTCAGCTGGCTCTCGAAGACGTAGTCGAACGTGGTGCCGAGCAGCCCGCCGAACGGGTCGGTGGTCTCGGCGAGCCCGCCGATCCACAGGTCCACACTGTCCAGACCGGAGGTCGCGGTGGTCCACGAGCCGGTGGCGTTCAGGAAGTCGGCGGCGCCGGGTGACTGCAGGAGCTCGGCCGCGGCCGCCCGCTTGCCCGCGACGGTGGTCGCCGCGACGATCGACGGGTGCCGGCCGTACGCGGCCACGAAGTTGACCAGTGAGGCCGGGTGCCTCAGGTGTTCGCCGAAGTCGATCCAGCTGACGTACGGCTTCAACCGCCCGTCGTTGGTCTTCTCGTGCAGGCTGCGGCGGAACTCGTTGAGGGCCGGCACCCCTTCCGACCGGCCACGGGCGATGTTGATCGCGGCCAGGTCCATCGGCAGGCCGAGGAGGTTGTCCCGCAGGGTGTCCGTCATGAACTCGTCGATCGCGTTGCCGGGCCGTTCGGACATGCCCCGCACGATCGAGCCGGCCGCCTCCTCGGGTGACAGCGTCCCGTTCGCGGTGAAGGCCGGCGGGTTCAGGAACCCGTCGAGGAGGGGCAGCGACTGGTCGGTGCCGTCCGGGGCGGTCCGCGTGATCGACTCGGTCAGCATCGAGTGCCCGAACCGGTAGACGGCGTGCGCGAACTCGGCGTAGACGGCCGGGTTCAGCTCGGTCTGGGTGAAGGCGAACGGCTGGAACGGGTTGATCGACGGCGAGATCTTCCGGGCGAACTCCTCGAAGACGAGGTGCTGGTACTCCATCTCGTTGATGAACTTGGCGGCCTGGAAGAGCCGGTTGCCGGTCCACTCCGGACTGTCACCGGCGATCCGTGCGATGTCGCTGACCAGCCGGTTGTGCTCCGCGTGGAAGACGTGATGCACCGCGGTGAGACCGATGTTCTCGTTGGCCCGGCCGTCACCGGCGATGTAGTGCGCGGCGAGCATCTCGTCGTCGTAGGTGCCGGCCGGCGGTGCGGCGATGTCGGCGTCAGGGTCCGGGGACAGTGCCCGTCCCCGGGAGTCGACCGGGTTCGCCTGGTGGGCGATGTCGGTCAGGAACGGGGTGTCGAACCGCGCCACGCCGGCCGGCGCCCGCACCGGTGCGGCGAGGTCGCCCTCGACGAGCCCGGTGGCGGTGACGTACTGCGGCAGCCCCCGGACGGGACCGGGGACGAAGTTGCCGTACGCGTCGGCCAGCACCGTCGGCACGTCCAGCGCGTCGCGGTCGGTGAGTTCCAGCCCGAGCACCGTGCGCGCCTGCCGCTTCACGTCGGCCCAGGTGGGCAGGCCACCCGCCGGCGCGTCGAGCAGCCGCCCGGTGGTGTGTGCCGACGGGTCGTACTCGCGAAGGAAGACCTGGTGGGCGGCGTGCGAGGTGTACGTCTGGGAGTTGTCCACGTACGGGGTGTCGGTGTTCTTGGCCTCGCGCCGGCCGTCCGCGGTCGTCGCGGCCCGGGTGAGCGCCATGAACCGCATCGACGGCGGGACGTACCGGGCGCTGCCCGGGCGGGGGTCGTCGGCGGTGCCCGGGATCCGGTCCGCCCCGGCGATCAGGGGGTCGTCGGCGCGCAGCGGGACGACGACCGTGCTGGTGCCCTTGACCGTCTGGTCGATGCCGTGGTCGAAGAACTGCCCGAAGAGCGTGAACCAGGAGTTGTACGGCGCGGACAGCCCGAAGTCGGTGGTGACGTTCGGGATGAACAGCGTGGTCCCGTCCGTCTCGCCGGTGCCGGCCGCGACCGCCGCCGGGTTGGCCGCGGTCTGGTCGGCGATCAGGTTGCTGATCAGCCGGGGCTGATCGTCGGTGACCATCGGGGCGGTGGTGTCGTACCCGGCGGGGAGCTGGGCCGGGGTGAGACGCGGGAAGGTCTGGTCGGCCGCGCCGTATTTCTCCGCGCCCGGGGTGAGGTGGTTGCAGGTGCCGTCGACGGTGCGCAGGCCCATCGGCAGCAGCGGACCGGCCAGCTGGTGCGGGCCGGCGCCGAGCAGCGCGCCGCAGGGGCCGGTCTCGCTGGTCGTCGCGGCGGCGTGCGCCTCGGCGACCCTGATCTGCTGGAGGATGTAGGCCAGGTCGGCCGGGGTGATGGTGAAACCCTGGCCGACGGGAGCGGCCTGGGCGGGTGCCGGCACGGCGAGAACCGTGGTGGCGAGCAGCGCGGCGATCAGCCAGGGTCTGCGCAAGGGGACCTCACCAACGGAGTCGGGTTGCCCGAATAGGGCGGGTATTTCGTACATGCTGGGATCCGGGGGTTTGGTCGGTCTGAAAGCTTCCTGAAGCCTGACCCCGGCAAAGCTGAAGGCGTGTTCGGTTGCGGTCAGTGACCGTGCGGCCTTTCCACCAGAGGGGGTACGCCGTGCGACAGGTCCACGCCCGCGCCCGGGCTGCTCGCCTCCACCAGCACACGGTCGGCGGGCACCCGCGCGGCCCGGCCGATCGACGCGCGCACCGCGGCCACCTGCGCGTCGCTGAGCACCGCGCCGAAATAGGCAACAGTCAGGCCGGCCGGCTGAATCGTGGCCCGATAGCTGTTCAGCGAGTCGGCCAGCACCCCCTCGGCGTCCACGAGGTCGCACACCGCCTGCGGGTCGACGCCCGGCGCCGGGATCACCGCGAACGTCAGGTCGTGCACCAGCACCGGCTCCACCGTGTAGAACCCGACGGTGTCCGGCCGGTGGTCGCGCATGAAGGCGTCGGCGTGCCGCACCGAGACGCCCTCGGGCAGCACCAGCGTCAGCTCCGGGACCAGGTATTCCAGCAGCCGTTCACTGAAGACCGCGAACGTCGCGTCGGTCAGCTCGCCGACGTTCGCCGCGGCCGCCGCGGCCCGCAGGTCCCGCGCGATCGCCGCCCGGTCGGCACCGGCCGCCGGGTGCACCGCGACGGCCGCCCGCCATCGGACCATCGGACCATCGAACGTGGTGGTGGCCAACCGGTCGCCCGCGTCCCCGGTGACGGTGGCCGCGACCGGCACCGGCTCGGGCCGGTCGAGCCGGGCCACCGCACCGGCGGTGAGCACGAGCAGGGCGAGGGCCACGATTGCCGGGCGCTTCATCAGGTGCCCAGCGGGCGGCTCGGGGCGTACCGCACCGGCTGCTCGGGTTCGTCGTCGGCGTACGCCGGATCCGACTCGACCGGGTCGTTGGTGGCCATGTCGCCGACCGCGAACTGGATCATCATGTCGTTGTCCTCGTGCACCAGGTTGTGGCAGTGCAGCATGTACTTCCCGCCGTCGTTGCCGTCCCCGGTGGTGAACTGCATGATCACCGACGCGGTCTCGTTCTCGCCGAGGTAGAAGACGTCCTTCGGGCCGTTCTCCCAGGCGTACGGCTTGCGGCCGGAGGTGTTGTTGCGGGACAGCAGCAGCCCGTCGACCAGGTGGATGTGCACCGGATGGAACCAGCCGCCCGACTCGTTGACCAGATCCCAGATCTCCACGTCGTACGGCTTCGGGTTGCCCAGCACCCGGCGGAAGCCGCTGCGCTCGACGTCGTCCCAGGTCTCCCCGTTGACCGTCCAGAGCCCGTGCTTGCGCTCCACGCGCACGGTCCGGCGTGCCGTGGCCATCTCCGGCCGCAGCTTCATCACGTCGATCGCGCCCCGGTTCGCCCAGGGCACCGGGCCGGCGTCCAGCGTCGCCGGGATCTGATAGGTGTCCGGCGCGCCCGAGTCGGCGACCACCTCGAACTGCATCACCTTGTCGGTGTTCCGGAAGTCCTCGTTGTTCTTGTTGCTCAGGTTCCGTAGCTCGATCTTCTGACCGGGCCGGTACCTCCGGAAGTCGATCAGCACCTCGTACCGCTCGGCGGGGCTGTGCCGGAACGTGGTCACGGCGGCGACCTCGGGCGTCATGCCGCCGTCGGTGGCGACCACGTGGAACGGGTCGCCGGTGCTCAGCTGCCAGCGGTACGACCGGGAGACCGAGGAGACCAGCATCCGGAAGCGGTAGACCCGCGGCTTGACCCGCATCTTCGGCCACGGCACACCGTTGACGAGGATCACGTCACCCATGAAGCCCTCGTGCGAGTCGTCGTCGAAGTCCACCGACCCGTCCGCCTTGAACGCCATGTCGTTGACCACGATCGGCACGTCGTACTCGCCCTGCGGCAACTGGGCCGCCTCGTACTCGTCGGTCAGGTGGTACATCCCGGCCAGGCCTACGTACGCGTTCTCCGCGGTGGTCCGGTGATTGTGGTCGTGGTACCAGAGCGTGCGCGCCTGCTGCCAGTTCGGGTAGTGGTACGTCTTGCACTGCCCCGGCCCGGTGTGGTCGTTGGCGTACCCGTCGTACTGCGGCAGCGACGCCGAGCCGTGCAGGTGCGTCACGGTGTGGAACGGCAGGCCGTTCAGCCGGTTCACGGTGAGCTGGTTGGCGATCCGCACCTCGGCGCGGGTGCCCCGCGGCACCCGGATGGTCGGTCCCGGGAAGATCCCGTTGTAACCGGCGATCGGGGTGCTCAGGCCGGGCAGGATGCTCGCCCGGGCGGCCTTCTGGGTGAGCCGGTACCGCTGGAACGGCCCCCTGTCGTCGACGCCCTCCTCGACCGGCAGCAGCACCGGCGGACGCCGGAACATGCTCGTGTACGGCGTAGGCGTGTTCTTCGAGCTCAGCTTGCTCGACTTCGCGACGACGGCGCCACCGCCGGCCGCCACGATCAGGCCACCCCCGCCGAGGGCCAGTGCGCCCCTGAACAGGTCGCGCCGACTCAGACTCCCGCGTGCCATCGAACTCCCTCGTGTCCGTCCGTCAAGCCGGCGCCGAAGCTAGGGACCCGCCCTGAGGGTGGCCGTTGGGAAACCTGAAGAAACGGCTCAGGTCGCCTGTATCGGACGCCGATTCCTCATCGCGACGCCCGAGGAGGCCAGATGCGAGTCAGTGTGCTCGGTCAACTGACCGTCACCGACGCCGACGGCAGCCCGCTGCCCGCCGGTGAGCTGCCCCGGCGGGCCCGCCAGGTGCTGGCGGTGCTGGCCGCCCGGCACGACCGGATCCAGTCGAAGGACTCGCTCGCCGACTCGGTGTGGGGCAACGAGCTGCCCGGCAACCATGTGGCCGCGCTGGAGCATTACGTCTCGGTGATCCGCCGCCGGCTCCAGCCGCACGGCTCGGCGGCGAACTGGTTCATCGTCACCCGCAGCGGCGGTTATCTCTTCGACACCGGCCGGGCGGACCTGGATCTGGCCCGGTTGCGCCGGCTGGTGCGCAGCCTGGACTCGTTCGGGCCGGACTGTGCCGAGCATCTGGCCGCCCACGAGGGCATCCTCGCCCTGGCCCGCCAGCTGCCGTTCCCCGAGGACCCGTACGCCGACTGGGCCGAGCCGGTCCGCTCCGAGGTACGCGAGGCAGCGGTGAACGCGCTGCTCATGCACTCCCTGGCGGCGCTGCCGGCGGATGCCGCCCGTGCGCTGCGGCTCGCGCAGGAGGCGATCGAGCTCAACCCGTTCCTGGAGTCCGGCTATCGCGCCGCGATGAACTCGGCGATCGCGCTGGAGCGTCAGGACGACGCACTGCGCATCTTCGAGCGCTGCCGTCAGCTGCTCGACGAGGAACTGGGCGTCGCGCCGTCGGCCGAGCTGGTCCGGTTGCAGCGCAGCGTGCTGGAGAGCCGGGGCGCCTCGGTGAAGCTCGCGGTCGTCAAGCCGGCGGCCGGGCCGCCCCGGATCCCGCCACCCCCGCCGCAGGCCGACCCGCCACGGGAACGGTTCCTCGGCCGGGTCACCGAGCTGCGGGTGCTGCTCGAACCCGATCCGCCGGCCGTGGTGCACATCGTCGGCCCGGCCGGCGCCGGCAAGTCCGCGTTCCTCGCCGAACTGGAGCGCAACCATCCCGGCCAGGTCGGCATCGGGCACGGCGCGTCCTCGGTCGGTGTGCTCCGGCACGCCTGGCTGGGCACCGCGCTGGCCCAGCTCGGCGCGGCGCCGGAGGTCCTCGCCGTGGTGGACCCGGCCGGTCCGGAGCAGCCGCTGCGCCGCGCCGACCTGGAGTTGATCGGCACCGCGTTCGCCGGGATCGATCCGGTCTATCTGGCCGTCGACGACGCCGCCGGGCTGGACGCGGCGAGCGTGGCCGAGTTGTCCTGGCTCAGCCGGCACTGCCCGTCGCTGCGGATCGTGCTCACCTACTGCTATCCGTCGGAGATCGCCGAGCGCCCGCTCTGCGGGCTGGGCACCCCGGTGGTGCTGCGGCTGGAGCCGCTGCGCGCCGAGGAGCTGAGGCCGCTCGCCGACGACACCGTGCTCGAGCGCACCGGTGGCATCCCGGCGCTGGTCGCGGTCGCGCACCGGCCGCCGGCGGTGAACCACGCGGTGGCCATGCAGATCGCCCGGCAGCGGACCCGGTGGATGCCGGAACCGGCCTGGGAGATCCTGCGGCTGTGCGCGGTCCTCGGCGAGCTGGGCCCGGCCGAGTTGAGCCGGCTCACCGGACATCCGGTGCCGGAGTTGCTGGGCTGTGTGGACCGGCTGGTGCACGCGCACCTGATGACCGAGACCACGGACGGCCGGGTCGGGCATCGCAGCTCCGTGGTGCGGGCCGCGGTGGCCGGCCAGATCTCCGCGGCCTCGACGCTCTACCTCCGCAGACAGCTGGCCACCACCACCGTGTAAAGCGTGTGAAGTTCGGGCGCGAATCGCACCCGAACTTCACACACCCACGGCCGCACTTCAGTGTGTGAAGTTCGGGTTCGCTCCGCGCCCGAACTTCACACACTGGTTTCAGTTGGTGACGGTCACCGGGACGGCCAGGGACTGGGCACCGGTGGTGGCCAGCAGGCTGATGGTGCGCACCGTGCCGGGGTTGGGGCCGGTCACCCGGATGCTGAACGCGCCGCCGGCGTCCACCGTGACCGGTGCGCCGATCACCCGGCCGGTCGGCGTGCTGCCCAGCACCGCGACGACCCGCTGCCCGGCGACCAGGCTGCTGGTGCCGGAGATCCGCCACTCGTTGTTACCGGTGCGATAGCGGACGGCCAGGTTGGTGAGGGTCTCGGCCTGCGGGTGCACGCTGACCCGCGCGGTGTTCGCGCCGGCCGGGTTCCGCACCGTCAGTTCCAGCACGACCGGGTCGTTCGCATAGACGTACCCGGGGTTCGGGCCGGGCGCGGCGGGCAGCGCCAGCACCGGGTAGGTGAAGGACGGCTTCGCGGTGGTCGCCCCGATCAGCGTGACCGCCGGGCCGGAGAGCTGCCGCCATTCGTACGACTCGGCGCCGGTCGAGCGGGAACCGTCGAGGGTGACGGCCCGCCCGCGGATCACGGTCTGGTCGGGTCCCGCGTTGGCCTGGGCCGGCGCGGCGCCGGTCACCGACACCGTCACCGAGACCGGCTGGCCGGCGCCGCCCGGACCGGCCACGATCAGCTGGAACGTGTGGTCGCCGGGCTGGGCCGGGACGAAGCCGGCGACCGGGGTGGTCGCGCCGGTGAGCGCCACGGCCGGGCCGGCGGTCTGGGTCCAGGCGTACGAGTCGATCACGCCGGTCGAGCCGGTGCCGCTGAGCCGGACGGTCTGCCCGACCACGGCGCTCGGGTCGGCGACCGCCGCGGCGACCGGCGCCGACGGGCCGAACACCGCTCCGCCGCTGGTGATCGGCGCGCTCGCCGAGCCGCCGCCGGAGGAGGTGACGGTGATCGTGGCCGGCGGGGCGTCCACCCCGGTGAACACGGTGCCGGCCGGGCCGAAGCCCGTGACGCTCAGGCTGGGCGGCGTGGCGCCGGCATCGCTGGAGACCGCGGAGACGGCGAGGGTACGAGCCTGTGCGTCGTACGCCGCGGAAGTGATCCGGACGACGTCGACCAGCTTGCGGGTCTTCGTGGCGACCGGCCGGTCCCCGGCGTTCACCACCTCGATCTCGGCGTTCGCCGGCAGCGGCCCGGTGAGCGGGAGCCGGGCGTAATAACGACCCCCGCTGCCCCGCATCCGGGTGGTCCGGAAGCCCAGCGCGGCGTTGCCGGTCACCTCGATCGACTGGCCGTCCTCGCTGCTCGCGTAGACGTCGATGGCGCCGCGGCCGTCCGCGCCGGTGGTGTAGGTGGCCTGGTCGAGGTCGACGCCGGCGTTCGTGGCGTACCGGCCCTGGACGCTGAACAGGTCGGTGAAGCCGACCTGGGTGTACCCGCCGGTGAGCGGGTCGAACTGCTCGATCCGGACGAAGTTCGTGTGGTACGGGCTGCCCACCACCCGGTGGTCGACGCCCGGGTCACCGGTGTAGCCCGCCGGTGCGGCCGGCGCCACCGCCGGGTCCCACTTCAGGAACGGGCCGACCCGGCTGGTCATCGCCTGGCCGAAGACGCCCGGTGTGGTGCCGATGTCCTCGGTCATCCGCACCCGTCCCCCGTCGTCGGCGACCACGTCGTCGATGCCGTACGGATGGGTGACCCGGAACTGCTCGCCGGTGTTCGCGTCGAACCGGATCCGGACCCGGCCGAAGACCATCTGATCGCCGGGCCGTACCTCCTCGGCGGCCCAGGCGCCCTCCAGGTCCAGGCCGATCGTCGCGTCGCTGCCGTTGGCCAGCGCCAGCTCCGCGCCGGCCAGCTGATAGAAGAACTCGCCCGGGAAGTTGTCCGGGTAGGAGACCGGCTGGTCGGGGTCGGGCACCTCGTCCGGCAGGGTCGAGCAGAGCGGGTCGTCGAGCGTCGTGCAGGCCTCCAGGCGCAGGCCGTTGCTGTCCCGGTACCAGGCCGGGAAGCCGTGTTCCGCGATCGGGCCGACCTGGGTCAGCGAACCCACGCGCGGCGTGGACGGGTTCACCACGACCGCGGCCGCGGTCCCCGCCAGCGGCGCGACCACCGCCACGATCACCCCCGCGGTGACCGTCCAGCGGCTCAGCGTCTTCTTCATCGGACTCCTCAGTCGTCGGCGGAGAGTCGCCGCCGGTGCCGGAAACGACTCGACCGGTCACCCTGGTGGGGTGACCGGTCGTCCGGCTCAGGTCCGGCTGAAGTCCCGGCTGAGGCTTCGCTGAATTACTTGACCGCGCCCTCCATGATGCCGCGGACGATCTGCCGGCCACCGAGGAGCAGCAGCAGGATCAGCGGCACGGTGGCCACGAACGCACCCGCCAGCACCCGGCGGTAGATCACGAAGTTGCCGCTCGCCAGGTCGGAGAGCGCCACCATCGACGTCGGGAACTCGGTGCCGCCCAGCGTGATCAGCGGCCACTGGAACTCGTTCCAGGTGGCCACGAACGTCAGCAGGCCGAGCACCGCCAGCGCCGGCCGGATCGCCGGCAGCACGATGCTCCAGTACACGCGCATCGTCGACGCGCCGTCGATGCGGGATGCCTCGACCAGCTCACCGGGGACCGAGTGGTCGATGAACTGCCGCATGTAGAAGACACCGAACGCGCTGACCAGGCCGGGCAGGATGACCGCGAACAGGGTGCCGTTCAGGTCGCCCATGAGGATGTAGAGCGCGACCACACCCAGCTGGTTCGGCACGGTCAGTGTCAGGATCACCACGAACATCAGCCCGTTGCGGCCCTTGAACCGCAGCTTCGCGAACGCGAACCCGGCCAGCGAGCAGAAGAACAGCGTCGAGGCGGTGACCACCGAGGCGACGATGACGCTGTTGATCAGCGAGGCGGCGAAGTACACGTTCTGGAGGGTGAAGACCTCCTCCAGGTTGACCATGAACTGGTCGGAGGGGATCAGCACCGGCGGGTACTTGCCCAGCGCCTCGTCGGCGCTCGTGGCGATCACGAACATCCAGTACAGCGGGAAAGCCGACAGGAGCAGCGCGGCGGAGAGCGCGAGGTAGGTCTTCCAGCTGCCGCGGGTGTCCTGCGGCGCCCGTGAGGTTACGACGCTCACCGGCCACCTCCGAAACGCCGGGTGAGCAGGGCGTTGATCGCCGCCACCACCAGAATGATGAGGAACAGGGCCCAGGACATCGCGGCCGCGTATCCCAGGTTGAGGTCACGCCAGCCGACCTGATAGATGAGCTGGGCGATGGTCTGCCACTGGTGGTCCGAGCCACCGTTGGCCAGCGCCGGGTTCTCGTCGAAGAGCATCGGCTCGTTGAACAGCTGCAGGCCGCCGATGGTCGACAGCACCACCGTGAAGATCACCACGGGCTGGATCATCGGGACGGTGATCTGCCAGAGCTGCCGCTGCGGACCCGCTCCGTCCACCGCCGCCGCCTCGTACACGTCCCGGGGGATGGCCTGCATGGCCGACAGATAGAGCAGCGCGTTGTAACCGATCCACTTCCAGTTGACCATCGTGGCGATCGCGATCCACGAGCTCCACTTCTCGGCGCGCCAGTTCAGCGGCGTCTCCTCGCCGAAGCCGACCAGCGACAGGAACCAGTTGGCCATGCCGCTGTCGGTCTGGAAGAACATCGCGAACAGCAGCGTGGAGGCGGCGACCGGGGTGACGTACGGCAGCAGGACGGCGACCCGCCAGAACGTGGTGCCGCGCAGCCGGCGGTTGAGCAGGTTGGCGATCAGCAGCGCCAGCACCAGCTGCGGCACGGTCGACAGGATGAAGATGCCGAACGTGTTGAACAGCGCGTTCCAGAAGTCTCCGTCGGAGATCAGCCGGCGGTAATTCTCCAGGCCGGCCCAGCCGGTCTTGTCGGGGTCGTCGAGTCGCCAGTGCCGCAGCGACACCACGGCGTTGAAGATCAGCGGGAACAGCCCGAAGATCGCGAAGAGCAGGAAGAACGGGGAGATCAGGAAGTACGGCACGGTACGGGTGTCGAAGCGGTGCCACCACAGTGTCGCCTTGCCGGCGGATGCCGTCGGGCGCTTCGGCGAGGGTGGCGCCGGGCGGAGCTGGGTCAGGGACACTAGGCACTCCTCAGGCTCAGGCGGGGCGACTCCCGTCGCCCCGCCTGTGGCACGTCACGGATCAGGAAGAGGCGACCTTCTCGGCTTCCTCGACCGCCTTCTGCCAGGCCTCGGAGGTCTTGAGCTTGCCCTCCTGCACCTGGGTGATGACCCGCTCGACGCTCTCCCGGGTCTTGCCGTTCTTCTTACCGAGGTACTGCGGCTGCAGGCTCTCCGCGGTCTTGGCGAAGATCTGGCCGGTCGGCGCGTTGCTCATGAACTCGTGCTTGAAGTCCAGAACGGCCTGGTCCTTGTAGAGCGCGGGCTGCGACGGCAGGTTGCCGACGGTCTTGAAGACCTCGATCTGCTGCTCCGGCTGGGTGGCGAAGTCGACGAACTTGGCCGCGGCCGCGGCGTTCTTGGTCTGCGCCGGGACGGTCCACCACGAGCCGCCCCAGTTGCCGCCGCCACCCGGGATCGCGGCGATGTCCCACTTGCCCTTGGTGCCGGGCGCGGTCTGCTGGATGTGGCCGAGCATCCACGCCGGGCAGGCGAGGACGGCGAACTTGTCACCGGTGAAGCCCTGGTTCCAGCCGGGCTGGAAGCTGACCAGGTTGGCCGAGATGCCCGCGTCGATCGCCTTCATGCTGACGTCGAACGCGACCTTCGGCCCGCCCTCCATCTGCAGCTGCTCCTGCTCGCTGTAGAAGCCCACCGGCTGCTGGCCGAGCACCGGGTTGAACAGGTTGGTGCCGGAGTCGATGAACTTCTTCTTCGAGGCGGCGGTGTACTTCTTGCCGGTCTCGATGAACGCGTCCCAGGTCGGCCACAGGGCGGAGACCTGGTCGCGCTCGGTGGGCAGGCCGGCCGCCTTGAACAGGTCGGTGCGGTAGCACATGGCCAGGCCGCCGACGTCGGTGCCGAGGCCGATCTGCTTGCCGTCGGCGGACATCGAGCCCTTCCACTTCCACGGCAGGTAGCGCGACTCGGCGCTGCCCAGACCGTGGTCGAGGAGGTTGACGAACTGGTCGGCCTGGTTCTTGAACTGAACCATGAAGCCCTCGTCGACGGCGGCGACGTCCGGGGCGCCGCTGCCGGCGACCAGCTTCTTCTGCAGGTCCTCGTGGTGCGCGTTGAACTCGGCCGAGTTCAACGCGATCTTGATGTTCGGGTTGGCCTTCTCGAAGCGCTCCTTGAGCATCTCCTGGCCCATGTCGCCGAAGAAGTTGACCTTGAGGGTGATCTGGCCTTCGCCGCCCTCGCTGTCACCGCCACCCTCGAGCGCCTGGCCGCTACAGCCGGCGATCACCAGGGTGGCCGCGACTCCCGCGACGGCCGCGCGCAGGGCACGACGTCCGAAAGGCTTCATTGTTTTCCTCCGATGCGGAGAGGTAAGTCACTGAACCGGGTAAGTTGCGCCGACGCTATGTGCGGGTTCGGCGGCTGTCAATAGCTAGTTACAGTCGCGTTATCTTCCGGCCCTCAGGTGCGCATAAGTAGCATTTAACGGACATGGGCGCGCTCCCATACATCGATGCTTTACAGGATCGGGTGTGTGCCGTAACACTTAACCGCTCAAGCGCTTTCCGAGTGCCCGGGGAGCGCGTTCCGGGCCGTTCAGTGGCGGTTAAGCTCGGCACCAGTGGGGACCAGAGGAGACTGAGTGAAGCGGCCCACGATCGCCGACATCGCCCGGCGGGCGGGTGTGTCCAAGGGCGCCGTGTCGTACGCGCTGAACAACCAGCCCGGCGTCTCCGAGGCGACCCGGAAACGCATCCTGGCGATCGCTCAGGAGATCGGTTTCAACGCCAACAGCGCTGCCCGCGCCCTCTCCGGCGCACGGGCCCGGGCCGTCGGGCTGACCCTCTGCCGCCCCGCCCGGATCCTCGGCATCGAGCCCTGGTTCATGGGCCTGATCAGCGGTTTCGAGGCCGAACTGGGCGCCCGGTCGTACGCGCTGACACTCCAGGTCGTCGCGTCGCCGGAACAGGAGATCGAGGTCTACCGCCGGTGGTGGGGCGAGCGCCGCATCGACGGCGTGATCGTCACCGACATCCGTGAGGACGACGTCCGCATCCCGGTGCTCCAGCAGCTCCAGCTCCCGGCCGTGGTGATCGGTGGCCCCGGCGACACCGGCTCGATCGCCCAGATCTGGTCCGACGACGCCGGCGCGATCACCGAGGCGGTGCGTTACCTGGTGGCGCTCGGCCACCACCGGATCGCCCGGGTCGGCGGCGTCCCGGACCTGCTGCACACCCGGGTCCGCACCAAGGCGTTCAACGAGGTCTGCGCGTCGCTCGGGCTGGACAACGTGATCACGCTGCCCGCCGACTACACCGGCGAGGAGGGCAGCCGCGCCACCCGCCGGCTGCTGATCGGCGGGGACCGGCCGACCGCGATCATCTATGACAACGACGTGATGGCGGTGGCCGGCCTGGCCGTGGCCCAGGAGATGGGCCTCGCCGTCCCCGGCGATCTGTCCATCGTGGCCTGGGACGACTCACCGCTGTGCAGCCTCGTGCACCCGCCGCTCACCGCGCTGAGCCGGGACATCTCGGCGTACGGGGCACAGGCCGCCCGTGAGCTGCTGAACGCCATCGACGGCAAGAAGGTCGGCAACGTCGAGGCCGGGCGGGTGCACCTCACCCCGCGCGGCAGCACCGCTCCCCCACGCTGACCGCCCGACTTCACACGCGGGCTTCGGGCCCGCTGCGGCGCGACCTGTGTGTGAAGTTCGGGTGCGTTCCGCACCCGAACTTCACACGCGGCTTCGGGCGGTCAGGTGCGGTGGGACTCCAGGTACGCCTCCATGCGCTCGGCCGGCGACGGGTGACCGAGCGCGTGGCCCTGGCCGTACCGGCAGCCGGCGACGGTGGCCCGCTCCACCATCTCGGGCGTCTCCAGGCCCTTGGCGACGATCTCCATGCCGAGCCGGCGACCGAGACTGACCACCACGTTCAGCACCGCCGGGCCACCGCCGACGGTCGCCCCGGAGGAGTCGCTGATCAGCGACGCGCTCAGTTTCAGCATGTCCACCGGCAGCCGCCGCAGGTGCGACAGTGACGTCTGACCGGACCCGAACTCGTCCAGCGCCGCACGGACGCCCAGCTTCCGCAGCCCGGTCAGCGCGGCCACGATGGCCGGCACGTCCTCGGCGATCCAGGTCTCGGCGACCTCGACGATCAACCGTTCCGGGGCCAGGCGGTACCGCCGCAGGGTCTCCGCGACCCGCTCCGGGAAGCGGGCGGTCAGCAACTCGCGCGGCCCGACGTTCACGGACAGCCAGAAGTCCTCGGCGCCGCCCCAGGTGGTCAGGTGCCGGCAGGCCTCGTCGAGCACCCACTCGTCCAGTTCGGCGATGATGCCCAGCGACGCGGCGATCGGCAGGAACTCCTCCGGCAACAGCGTGCCGAGTTCGGGATGCCGCCAGCGCAGCAGCGCCTCCACCCCGGCCGGGCGTCCGTCGCGCAACGCGGAGACCGGCTGGAAGACCAGGTCCAGCTCACCCCGCCCGGCCGCGCCGAGCAGCTGCTTCTCCAGCTCCATCCGGCGGTGCAGCTGAATCTCGACGTCCGGGTCGTACCACTCCACCCGGTCCTGGCCGAGCTGCCGGGCCCGCTGCCGGGCCAGGTCCGCGTGGCGCAGCACCTCCTCGGAGTCGCCGCCGCCGGACAACTCGGCCAGGCCCACGCTGGTGTGCAGCCGGACGGTCGTGCCGGGCAGCGGGTACGGCTCGCCGAGCGCGGTCACGATTCGGGTGGCCAGCGCGTACGCCGGGACGGCCGACTCCACGGTGAGCACCGCGAACTCGTCGCCGCCGAGCCGGGCCGCGACGTCGTCGGCGCCGAGCAGGCCGCGGATCCGGCGGCCGACCTCGACCAGCACGGCGTCGCCGACGGCCCGGCCGCTGGTGTCGTTGACCTCGGCCAGCCCGTGCAGGTCGATCACCAGCAGGGTGCCGCGCTGACCCGCCCGGCGGCGGTGCTCGAGCAGGTCGCGCATCAGCGCCGGGCGGTTGGCCAGGCCGGTGAGCTGGTCCAGGTGGGAGAGCCGATGCAGGGTACGTTCCAGGTGCACCCGTTCGCCCACGTCGCGCACGTGCACCACGAGCGCCGCCACCTCGGGCACCGACCGCTGGTCCGAGATCGTCGACTCGGTGTCCCGCCAGAGCTTGGCGCCGTCCCGCAGCCGCGCGCTGACCAGCACCGGTGGCCCGCCCTCGTGCTCGCCGGCGAGCACCGACTCGATCACCGCGCGGGCGCCGGCCGCGTCGTCGGGGTGGATCAGCTCATGGAACTCCCGGCCGATCACCTCCTCGTCGCGCAGCCCGAAGAGCCGGGCCGCGGCCGGCGACTGCCACCGGACGGTGAGGCGGTCGTCGAGCACCAGGGTCAGGTCGGTGGCGCCGGCCACCAGGGAGCGGAAGTGTGCTTCGGCGAGGCGCAGCCGGCCCGCGTACCGGCGGATGTCGTGCACCACGAGCAGCTCGCGGACGACGAGCACGCTGACCATCACAAGACCGAAAATGATCGCCTTGGTGCTGAACTCACGGACCGTGATCAGGTGCCAGAGGGCGGCGATCACGCCGACCGCGGCCGGCACTGCCAGCAGCGGGTAGCTGGCGAGGTACTGATCCGGGTGACGCGGCTCCAGCGGCGGGGGCGCCACGTCACGGCGGGCGCCACCGGCCGCCGACGCGGTCAGGCCGGCCACGATGGGCAGACCGGTCAGCGGGACGGCCGGGCCGGTCACGCCGTAGGCGAGCAGCTCGGTCAGCGTCCCCAGGGAGAGCAGGACCAGGACGGCGCCGGCGCCGCACCACAGGGTCGGGTGCGAGTGCGGCCGGACCCGGAGCACGATCACCGTGACGATCGCGGCGCCGCCCGCCGCGATGAGCATGGCCGGAACCGCCGTGGGCGGAGTCGCCGCACCCGGCACCAGATATGCCGCGAAGCCGAGGCTCACCCCCAGACCGAGCCCGTCGAACGCGCGACGGAGCCGGATCTGCCAGTTCCGCGCGGCGCCGGGCAGCAGCGACGTGCCCAGCACCAGCAGGCCGGCCGTCAGCGCCAGACCGGTCGTCAGCCAGCCGACCACGCCGGCCGGACCCCACCAGGGCATCGCCGCGGTCGCCACGGTGGCCAGCGCGCCGACCCCGACGAACCCGGCGCCCCGGCAGGCGGCGAACGCCCGCTCGCTGTGGTGGATCGCCAGCGCGGCCCGGATCAGGACGGTCGCCGCCCACAGGCCGGTGACGCCGACCGCCACGGCCAGCGCGGCCGGACCGGACAGCATCCCGGCCGCACCGGCGAGCAGCACCGACGCGGACAGGACCGGGACAGCGATCAGAACCGCCCGGGGGGTCGTCCGGGACGGGGCCGGCGCGGGAGGCGGCACAGCCACGAAGTGTCCTCTGCGTTGTTCCCGGGGCGGCGGGTCCCCGGTCGGGCGGGGTGAGCAGGATCGATGGGGCGGTGGAACTGCATGGCGGTCAACGACCGTCCCCGGAACGGGTTACGGCGCGGCGCGTGCCGGTCCCACGAACGGCATCGTCTGCCATTCAGCGATGGCGGTCAAATCGAGGTGCCCGGTTCGAGGTGCCCGGTTGCGATCCGGCAGAGCCGCCCGCGGCGCCGGGTGGGAGGATGGGACGGTGAGCAGTCGTCCCGTCCTCCGCGTCCGCAAGTCCGGCTCGGTCATGGTGGCCGCGTTGATCGCGCTGGTCGGTGCGGTCCCGCTGGCCGGCGCCTCGTGGGCGCTGGCGCCGATCCTGCTGATCCCGTTCACGATCCTGATCTGGGCCTGGCGGGCCGGCACCGACGTCTACCCCGACGAGCTGCGGGTGCGCGCCCTCTTCGGCGGCACCCGGGTGCCGTGGGCCCGGATCACCGAGCTCGCCCCGGACGAGCGCGGCCGGATCTCCGCCCTGCTCGACAACGGCAACGTCATCCGGCTGACCGGCGTCGACCGGACGAACCTCCCGCTGGTGCTGGAGGCGAGCGGCCACTCACTGAGCACGCCGGCTGCCGCCGATCAGTGAGCCGCTGGAAAACAGCCGGGCGTGCCGGCTGCCGCCGATCAGTGAGCCGCCGGAAACCACTCCACGGCGCGGCTACCCTGGTCCGCAGAGCCTAGGGGGTGGTCTGATCGTGCGTTTCCGCCGCAGCCGCGCCGCGGTCGCGACACTCGGTGCCGTGCTGGTGCTGACCGCGGGGTGCAGCTTCGGGCCGCCCGGCCCGGATCAGGCCGGCTCGCCGCCCAACCTGCCCCGCCCGTCCATCGCGCCGACCTCCAGCGCCGGCGCCGAGGAACGCGAGCTGGCGGTGACCGTGCTCGCCAAGAGCCTCGAGGTGCCGTGGGGCATCGCGTTCCTGCCGGACAGCTCGGCGGTGGTCACCGAGCGGGACACCGGGCGCCTGCTGAAGGTGGGACCGGAGTCCGAGGCCGGCGGCCTGAAGGTCACCGAGTTGCAGCGCCTCGACGAGGTGCGCGCCTCCGGCGACGGCGGGCTGCTCGGCATCGCCGTCTCCCCGAAGTACTCGACGGACGAGACGCTCTACGTCTACTACTCCACCGAGCGGGACAACCGGGTCGGCAAGCTGGTGATCGGCGGCAGGCTGACGCCGATCCTCACCGGGATCCCGCGCTCGCCGGAGCACAACGGCGGCGCGCTCGCCTTCGGCCCGGACGGCTTCCTCTACGTCGGCACCGGCGACGGCACCCCGGGCGGCACGCAGGCGCCGAACCCGAAGAGCCTCGGTGGCAAGATCCTGCGGATCACCACCGCCGGCAAGCCGGCATCCGGCAACCCGGTCAAGGGCTCACCGGTCTGGTCGTCCGGCCACCGCAACGTGCAGGGCCTGGCTTGGGACAAGACCAAGCGGATGTACGCGACCGAAAACGGTCAGCCCCGTTTCGGCGAGCTGAACGTGATCGCCAAGGGCCGCGACTACGGCTGGCCCCGCGCCGACGGCACCGGCCGGGACGCGAAGCAGGTGAACCCGCTCGCCGCCTGGCCGGCCGGCGAGTCCTCGTGCGGCGGTGTCGCCGCCGCGGAGAGCCTGGTCGCCACCGCGTGTCTTCAGGGTGAGCGGGTCTACCTGCTGAACGTCACCGGCAACGGCACGGTGCTCGGCAACCCGCAGGCGGTGCTGGACGGCGAGTTCGGCCGGCTCCGCGCGATGGTCGCCGCACCGGACGGCTCGTTCTGGGTCAGCACGTCCAACCAGGAGGACGCCGGCGAGCCAGGTCCGGAGGACGACCGCATCATCCGGATCGTCTTCTCGGACGGCGGCGCCGGCCGGAGCTGATCGCGATGACTGTTTCGATCAGGACCCGGCCGGGCAGGTGAGCAACCGATGAAGGCACCTCAGCTCCGCACCGGGGCCGCTCGTCTCCGCCGTCTGGCGGGCCGGGCCGTCCGGCACCGATGGACCCGGCGTGCCGGGGTGGCCGCCAAGGTCGGCCTGGTCAGCATCGCGGGGGCGACGATCGGCGTGATGCTGTTCGCGCGGGCCCCGATCAACGTGGGCCCGTTCGGCGCCGAGATGTCGATCGTCCCGTCGGTGCACGGCGGCACCGAGGTGGACATCCCGCCGCTCGGCTCCCTGCACCTGGACAGCCATCGCGGCCCGCTGCACCTCAAGGTCGCCCTCGGCTCGCTGGACCAGAGCCGCACCGAAGCGCTGATCGACAACCCGTCGTCGATCAGCTCGGCGGGTGACCGGGCTGTCGACGAGGTGATCACCGGCGTCTCGGTGCTCGGCCTGCGCACGCTGGGCGTCGCCGTCCTGAGCGCGCTGATCCTCTCCGCGCTGGTGCTGCGCGACGTCCGGCGCACGGCGGCGGCCGGGGTCACCGCTCTGGTGGTCACCGTGGGCAGCGCCGGGGTGGCGGCCGCCACCCTGCGGCCCGACGCGATCAGCGAGCCGAGGTACGAAGGGCTGCTGGTCAACGCGCCCGCGGTGGTCGGCGACGCCCGCCGGATCGCGGACAACTACGGGCGGTACGCCGAGCAGCTCCAGGCGATCCTCGGCAACGTCAGCCGGGTCTACTCGACGATCTCGACGCTGCCCGTCTATGAGCCGGCCGGCAACACCACCCGCCTGCTGCACGTCTCCGACCTGCACCTCAACCCGGCGTCCTGGGGTCTGATCCGGACCGTGGTGGAGACCTTCGAGATCGACGCGGTGATCGACACCGGCGACATCGTCGACTGGGGCAGCAGCGCCGAAACCGGGTACGTGTCCTCGATCCCGTCGATCCAGGTGCCCTACATCTTCGTGCGCGGCAACCACGACTCGATCGCCATCCAGGCCGCGGTCCGCGCCCAGCGCAACGCGGTGGTCCTGGACAACGAGCTGACCACGGTGGACGGGCTCACCATCGCCGGCATCGGGGACCCCCAGTTCACCCCGGACAAGAGCGAGTCGAACGAGACCGGCGACGAATCCGGCCCGGACCTGCTGACCGGTGCGGGCGAGCGCCTGGCCGGCACGATCCGCGAATCGGGCAAGAAGGTGGACATCGCCCTGGTGCACGACCCGGCCATGGCGCAGCCGCTGTCCGGGGTGGTGCCGCTGGTGCTCTCCGGGCACCGGCACCAGCGGGACGTGAGCATCCTGCCCGCCCCCGAGACGCCGGAGCCCGGCCCGTCGGCGTCCGGCCTGCCGTCCCCGGCACCGTCCGGTCCGGCCGACGGCGTGCCGCTGATGACGACCCGGCTGATGGTCGAGGGCTCGACCGGCGGGGCGGGGCTGCGCGGGCTGGAAGGGGAGGACCCGACGCCGCTGAGCCTGTCGGTGCTCTACTTCGACGAGACCAACGCGCTCAAGGCGTACGACGACATCCAGCTCGGTGGCACCGGGCAGTCGAACGTGGAGATGCAGCGCAACGTGATCGGGCTCGGCGAGGAGGAGATCCCGGCCCCCGACCCGTCGGCCAGTCGCTGACCCCGGTCAGCCGGCGCACGGGACGGCGCTGAGGGCGGCCGGGTGTGGGGTGAGGTGGAGTGGCAGCTCCGCCCGGCGCGGGCGGCAAAGGGCCGGGGAACGGCACCGCCCGGCCCTGACAGGATCAGGGCCGGGCGTAGGTCGTACCACAAAGGGCTCAAGAAGCGCCGAGCCGCGCAAGGATCAGGTCGCGGACGGCCTTGGCGTCCGCCTGGCCGCGCGTGGTCTTCATGACCGCACCCACCAGAGCGCCCGCCGCCGCCACCTTGCCGTCGCGGATCTTGGCCGCGATGTCCGGGTTGGCGGCGATGGCCTCGTCGACCGCGGCGGTGAGCGCGCCGGTGTCGTTGACGACCTCGAGACCGCGGGCCGTCATCACCTCGGCCGGGTCGCCCTCGCCCGCCACGACGCCCTCGAGCACCTGCCGGGCCAGCTTGTCATTGAGCTTGCCGTCCTCGACCAGCTTCTGCAGCGCGGCGACCTGGGCCGGGGTCGCGCCCACCGACGCCAGGTCGATGTCCTGCTCATTGGCGCGCCGGGCCAGCTCGCCCATCCACCACTTGCGCGCGCCGGCCGGCGACGCGCCCGCGGCGATGGTCTCCTCGATCAGCTCGACCGCGCCGGCGTTGGCCACCGACTGCATGTCGGTCTCGGAGATGCCCCAGTCCTCGCGGAGCCGGGCCCGCTTGGCGCTCGGCCTCTCCGGGAGCGCCTCGCGGAGGGAGGCGACCCACGCCGGGTCCGGCGCGATCGGCACCAGGTCGGGCTCGGGGAAGTAGCGGTAGTCGGTCGCGGTCTCCTTGGAGCGGCCCGGGCGGGTGTCGCCGGTGGTCTCCTGGAAGTGCCGCGTCTCCTGGAAGATCTTGCCGCCCTCGTCCAGGATGCCGGCCTGGCGGATGATCTCGGAGCGGACCGCCCGCTCGACGGAGCGCAGCGAGTTGACGTTCTTGGTCTCGGTCCGCGTGCCCCACTCCTCACCCGGCAGGTTCAGCGAGGTGTTCACGTCGCAGCGCATCGAGCCCTGCTCCATGCGCACGTCGGAGACGCCGAGCGAGCGGATGATGTCGCGCAGCTCGGCGACGTAGGCCTTGGCCACCTCGGGGGCGATCGTGCCGAGGCCGGGCACCGGCTTCGTCACGATCTCGACCAGCGGGATGCCGGCCCGGTTGTAGTCGACCAGCGACTCGGTGGCGCCGTGGATGCGACCGGTCGCGCCGCCGACGTGCAGCGTCTTGCCGGTGTCCTCCTCGATGTGCACCCGCTCGATGCCGATCCGGTGCGTGGTGCCGTCCACCTCGACGTCCACGTAACCGTCGACGCAGAGCGGCTCGTCGTACTGCGAGGTCTGGAAGTTCTTCGGCATGTCCGGGTAGAAGTAGTTCTTCCGGGCCATCCGGCACCACTCGGCGATGTCGCAGTTCAGCGCCAGGCCGATCTGGATGGTCGCCTCGATGGCGGCCCGGTTCATCACCGGCAGTGAGCCCGGCAGGGCCAGGCAGACCGGGCAGACCTGGGTGTTCGGCTCGGCGCCGAAGTCGGTCTTGCAGCCGCAGAACATCTTGGTGTTCGTGCCCAGCTCGACGTGCGTCTCCAGGCCGATGACCGGCTCGTACTTGGTGAGGATCTCGTCGTAAGTCATCTCACAGCTCCGGCGGGGTGAACGTGCCGACGGCGGACTCCAGGGCCGCGGCGACCCGGTACATCCGGTCGTCGGCCATCGTCGGCGCCATGATCTGGAAGCCGACCGGCAGACCCTCGGAGAGACCGCTCGGCACCGAGATGGCCGGTCCGCCGTACAGGTTCGTCGGGATCGTGAAGAGGTCGGCGAGGTACATCTGGTACGGATCGCTGGTCCGGGAGCCGAACGGGAATGCCACGAACGGGGTGGTCGGCGAGACCAGCACGTCGGCCTTCTCGAACGCGGACCGGAAGTCCCGGCTGATCAGCGTGCGGACCTTCTGCGCCTGCCCGTAGTAGGCGTCGTAGTACCCGGAGGAGAGGGCGTACGCGCCGATGATGATCCGGCGCTTCACCTCGGGGCCGAAGCCGGCCTCGCGGGTCAGCGACATGACCTCCTCGAGCGAGCGGCTGCCGTCGTCGCCCTCGCGCAGGCCGTAGCGCACGCCGTCGAAGCGGGCCAGGTTGGAGGAGCACTCGCTGGGCGCGATCAGGTAGTACGCCGGCAGGGCGTACTGGAAGTGCGGGCAGGAGATCTCGACGATCTCGGCGCCCATCTTGACCAGGGTCTCCAGCGACTCGCGGAACGAGTTGATCACGCCGGGCTCGGCGCCGTCGCCGCTGAACTCCTTGACCACGCCGAGCTTGACGCCGGACAGGTCGCCGCTGCTGCCGAGCCGGGCCGCGGCCACGACGTCCGGGACCGGCTGCGGGATCGAGGTGGAGTCCCGCGGGTCGTGGCCGGCGATCACCGCGTGCAGCAGGGCGGCGTCCTCCACCGTACGGGCGCAGGGGCCGGGCGTGTCCAGCGAGGAGGAGAAGGCGATCAGGCCGTACCGCGAGGTGCCGCCGTAGGTCGGTTTCGCACCGACAGTGCCGGTGACCGCGCCGGGCTGCCGGATCGAGCCACCGGTGTCGGTGCCGATCGCCAGCGGCGCCTCGTAGGCGGCGATCGCGGCGGCCGAGCCACCACCCGATCCGCCCGGGATCCGGCCCAGGTCCCACGGGTTGTTGGTGGGGCCGTACGCGGAGTATTCCGTGGAGGAGCCCATCGCGAACTCGTCCATGTTGGTCTTGCCGAGGATCGGCAGACCGGCCTTCTTGAGCCGCTCGACGATCGTCGCGTCGTACGGCGGCTTCCAGCCCTCGAGGATTTTCGAGGCGGCGGTGGTCGGGATGCCCTTGGTGGTCACCACGTCCTTGACCGCGATCGGCACCCCGGCCAGCGGCCCGGTGATCTCGCCGTCGTCGACCCTCTTCGCCGCGGCGAGGGCGCCCTCACGGTCCACGTGCAGGAACGCGTGCACCCGCTCGTCCACGGATCCGATCCGGTCGAGGTGCGCGGTGGCGACCTCGACAGCCGAGACGTCCCGCTTGCGGATCAGCTCGGCGAGGGTGGCGGCGGGCATCCTGGTCAGGTCACTCATCAGGCCTCTTCCTCCAGGATGCGCGGCACCCGGAACCGGCCCTCGTACGCGTCGGGGGCGCCGGAGAGCGTCTCCTCCTGCGTCAGGCTCGGTGTCGGGACGTCGTCGCGGTACACGTTGGTCAGCGGCACCGAGTGCGAGGTCGGCGGGATGTCCTCCGCGGCCACCTCACCGACCCGCGCGACCGACTGCAGGATCACGTCGAGCTGCCCCGCGAATCGGTCCAGCTCCTCTTCGGTCACGGCGAGCCGCGACAGGCGCGCCAGGTGCGCTACCTCTTCGCGGGAGATGGCGGCCATCCTGCCCCCTCGTTGTTTGACGGTCTGCCTGCTTGCCCCGAGTCTATTTTCCGGGGCCGGAAGGGACGGTACCGGCCCAGCCACTCGGACAGTTCAGCGGCGGGCATCGGCCGGGCGTGGAACCAGCCCTGGGCGGTGTGGCAGCCGGCGGCGGCCAGCAGACGCCAGGTGGCCTCGTCCTCCACGCCCTCCGCGACCGCGCGCAGGCCGAGCGCCTCGGCCAGGCCGATCACCGATCGCACGATCGCCGCGTCGCCCCGGTCGGTGGCCATCCCCAGCACGAAGGAGCGGTCGATCTTCACCTCGGAGAGCGGGAGCCGGCGCAGGTGCTGCAACGACGAATACCCGGTGCCGAAGTCGTCCAGCGAGATCGCCACGCCCATCCGGCTGAGCCGGGTGGTGGTGTCCAGCACCCGGTGCGGGTCGGCCATCAGCGCGCTCTCGGTGATCTCCAGCTGAAGCAGGTCGGCCGGGACCGCATAGCGGTGCAGCAGGGCGGCGACCCGGTCGGCGATGTCGCCGGCGTGCAGGTCACGCGCGCTGACGTTGACCGCGGCCCGCAACGTCTCCCGGCGTTCGTGCCAGACCGCCAGCTGGGCGATGACCTCCTCCAGCACCCGGGCGGTCAGCAGCCGCATCACCGGGGTCGGCTCGGCGGCCCGCAGCAGTTCCTCGGGGCCGACCAGGCCGCGCTCCGGGTGACGCCAGCGCAGCAGCGCCTCCACGCCGACCACCTCGCCGGTCGCGATCGCGATCTGCGGTTGGTAGTAGAGGACGATCCCGTCGTCGTTCTCGCGCAGCGCGGTGCGCAGGTCGGCGAGCAGGGCCAGCCGTTCCGGCGAGTGGTGGGCGGCGTCCGGCCCGTGCATCGCGACCTGGTCGCCGCGCTGCTTGGCCTCGTACATCGCGGCCTCGGCCTCGCGCAGTAGGGTGCCGCCGTCGCGCCGGCCGGACTGCAGGGCGATCCCGATCGAGGCGCTCAGCTCGACCGGGGTGCCGTCCATCAGGAACGGGCGGCTCAGCGACTCGGCCAGGTGCTGCGCGATGCGGCGGGCCGCGGCGGGGCCGTCGACCCGGGTGGCGAGCACGGCGAACTCGTCGCCACCGAGGCGAACGACCAGGTCGTGCCCCGGAACCGCGGCGGTGAGCCGGTCCGCCACCCGGGCCAGCAGACGGTCGCCGGCGCCGTGGCCGAGCGCGTCGTTCACGGTGCGGAACCGGTCCAGGTCGAGCAGCAGCAGGGCCCGGCGCCGATCGGTGGCCCGCTCGGCCGTCGCGGCCTGCAGCGACTTGCGGTTCGGCAGGCCGGTGAGCGGGTCGAAGCGGGCGGCCCGCTCGGACTCGCCGGCCCACCGGACCATTCGGTGCACCGCGTGCAGGGCGAGCAGCGCCAGCGGGAGCAGAGCCGGGCTGACCTGGGCGGCGACCAGCACCACCGGGCTGAGCAGCAGCAGGGCGGCGGTGGCGAGCAGGTCGGCGTGACCGCGGCGCCGCCGCGGCCGGCCGTCGCTGGTCCAGCTGCGCACCAGGGCGGCGATCGCGTACCGGGCGGCGATCCAGGCGGCCGCGGCAGCGCAGGCCAGTGCGGCGTCCAGCCAGCCGGGATGGGTGCCGATCCGCAGGCCGGTGCCGGCCGCCACCAGCGCCGCGGCGCCGAGCGCGACGGCGTGCTGCAGGGCCAGGTGCAGGGTGCGGCGCACGGAGTGACGCATGCGCACGCCGGCCACGGTCACCGCCAGCAGCTGCACGGCCAGGGCGGGCGCGCCGCCCCAGGCGAGCAGGATCGCGAAGGTGAAGCAGATCGAGGGCAGGATGACCGCGCTGGCCCGGCGGCCGGGCAGCAGGTAGGGGCGGGCGTCGACCACCAGGGCCAGCACCGCCATCGTCCAGAAGCCGGCAGGCAGACCGGCGAAGGACCCGGGATGGACGGCCCAGAGGATCAGCGCGCCCACACCGGCGAAGATCGAGGTGAGCATGACGGTGCGACGATGCCGGGGTTCGGTCCGGCCGGGCGGCGCGCACGCGGCAGCCTCTGAGATGGCGCGAGACGCGGCCGTGCGCGGGCGAGCGGCATCCATGCGACCTCCACGATGGCCTCGATCACCGATCGCCTACACCATAGATCCGTATGGTGTTTTTTGGCGCAAAGCACCTATGCGTTATTAAACCGACATATGTCTCCAGACGCGGGAACCGGCTCAATTCCCTCTCTCGGGTGATCCTTCCGGCGCCATCTCGGCCACCGCGCGGGCTGCTTCCGGACCCTCGGCCAGCAGCACCCCGAAGCCCGCCTCGTCCAGCACCGGCACCTTCAGGGCGAGGGCCTTGTCATATTTGCTGCCGGGGTTCTCCCCCACCACCACGAACCCGGTCTTCTTCGAGACCGAGCCGCTGACCTTGCCGCCCCGGACGGTGACCGCCTCGGCGGCCTTGTCCCGGGTGTAACTCGCCAGGGTGCCGGTGACCACCACGGTCAGCCCGTCCAGCGGGCGCGGGCCGCTCTCGACCCGCTCGTCGGCCATCTTCACGCCGGCGTCCCGCCACCTGCGGACGATCTCGCGGTGCCACGGCACGGTGAACCACTCGCGGAGGCTGTCCGCGATGATCGGCCCGACCCCGTCGACCGCCGCCAGCGGGTCGACGGCCTTGGCCTTGCGCTTGGCGGCCTCGGCGTCCGGTGCGCCGGCCTCGGAGGCCTCCGCCGCCTCGGCGGTGGCCGCCACGATCTCCGGTGACGCCGCCGTGCGCGCCAGCTCCTCCTCCAGCGCGGCCATCGAGCCGTACTCCAGAGCCAGGGCTCCGGCCGCGGTCGGGCCGACGTGCCGGATCGAGAGCGCGACCAGCACCCGGGCCAGCGGGCGCGACTTCGCCTCCGCCAGGCTCTGCAGCATCTTGCGCGCGTTGCTGCCCAGGCTCCCGTTCTGGTTCACGAAGAACGGGACCCGGAGCAGGTCCTCCTCGGTCAGCGAGAACAGGTCGCCCTCGTTGTGCAGCACGCCCGACTCGAGCAGCGCCCGGGCCGCTTTCGCGCCGAGCACCTCGATGTCGAACACGTCCCGGCTGCCGACGTGGGTGAGCCGCTCCCACAGCTGCCCCGGGCACGACTCGGCGTTGGGGCACCGGATGTCGACGTCGCTCTCCTTGGCCGGCGCCAGCGGGGTGCCGCAGGACGGGCACTCGGTCGGCATGACGAACGCGCGGGCGTCGTCCGGCCGCAGATCGACGACCGGGCCCAGGACCTCCGGGATCACGTCACCGGCTTTGCGCAGCACCACGGTGTCGCCGATCAGCACACCCTTGCGGACGACCTCCTGGGCGTTGTGCAGGGTGGCCTGGGAGACCGTGGACCCGGCCACCAGCACGGGCTCGAGGATCGCGTAGGGGGTGACCCGGCCGGTGCGCCCCACGTTCACCGCGATGTCGAGGAGCTTGGTGTTGACCTCCTCGGGCGGATATTTGTAGGCGATCGCCCAGCGCGGGGCCCGGCTGGTCGAGCCCAGCCGGCCCTGGATGGCGACCTGATCGACCTTGATCACCACACCGTCGATCTCGTGCTCGACGTCGTGCCGGTGCTCGGCGTAATAGGCGATGTAGTCGCGCACGCCGGCCATGTCGCCGAACAGCTTCCACCGCTCGCTGGTGGGCAGGCCCCAGGCCCGCAACGCCTCGTAGGCGTGGGACTGCGAGGTGGGCGTGAACCCCTGCCGCGCCCCGATGCCGTGCACCACCATCCGCAGGCCGCGGGACGCGGTGATCCGCGGGTCCTTCTGGCGGAGGCTGCCGGCCGCCGCGTTGCGCGGGTTGGCGAACGGGTCCTTGCCCTGCTCGACCAGGCTCGCGTTGAGCTCGGCGAAGGCGTCGGCCGGGAAATAGATCTCGCCGCGCACCTCCAGCAGATCGGGCACGTCGTCGCCGGCCAGCCGCTCCGGGATCTCCCGGATGGTGCGCACGTTGGGCGTCACGTCCTCGCCGGTGTATCCGTCGCCCCGGGTGGCGCCGCGGACCAGGCGGCCCTTCTCATAGGTCAGGTTGATGGCGAGCCCGTCGACCTTGAGCTCGCAGATGAACTGCACCGGCCCACCGGCGTCCCGCACCGTGCGGTCGGCCCAGGCGGTGAGCTCGTCGCCGTCGAAGACGTTGTCCAGCGACATCATCCGCTCGGCGTGCTCGACCGCGGTGAACTGCGTCGAGAAGGTCCCACCCACGTTCTGGGTGGGCGAGTCGGGGGTGCGCAGCTCCGGGAACTCGGCCTCCAGCGCCTCGAGCTCGCGCAGCAGCACGTCGAAGTCATGGTCGGAGATGGTCGGCGAGTCCAGCACGTAATAGCGGTACTGATGGTTGCGGATCTCGTCGGCCAGCTCGGCGTGCCGGGAACTGGCCTCCGGCGGTGTGGACGACTCGACCACCGAACAAACCTCCGTGTCAGGGGAACCTACGAGGCACGTTAGTCCCACCCCCCGACAAAAGTGCTGTCACACCTCGGCGATGCGGCGGCCGGCTTCCGTGCACGCCTTGAGCAACGCCCGGGTGTATCCGTGTGGCGCGCCCGCAAGCCCGCACGCAGGGGTGATCACCACTTGCTCGGGCAACCGTGCGGCCGGGAAGCCCAGCCGCTGCCACAGGGTGCGCACCCGGTCGGCGATCTCCTTGGCCTCCGGCCGTCCGCCGGCCGGCCGGGTCGGCGCGGCGCCCACGAAGAGGCCCAGACCGGCCTCGATCGCCTCACCGAGCGGGTCGAGGTCCGTGACCAGCGACAGGTCCAGCGCCACCGCGGTCGCCCCCGCGTCCCGGAACACCTGCAACGGCAGGTCCGGCGCGCAGCAGTGCACCACCACCGGGGCGTCCACCGACGAGATCACGGTTCGCAGCCGGGTCGCCGCGTCCGGCCCGTCCACCTCGCGGTAGGCGCCCAGCCCGCTCTCCGTGGGCACGTGCCCGGCCAGCACGGCCGGCAGCGACGGCTCGTCCAGCTGGAGCAGCACCGTGGCGCCGGGCAGCCGCTTGCGCACGTCCGCCACGTGCCGCCGCAGCCCCTCGGCGAGCGAGTCGGTCAGGTCCCGGACCGCGCCGGGGTCCCGCAGCATCAGCCCGCCGATCGGCAGGTTCAGCCCGGCCGCCAGCGTCCACGGCCCGGCCGCCTGGATCTTGACCGTCCCGGTGAAACCGCCGCCCTGCTCGGTGAGCTGGTCCAGGTCACGTTCCAGCAGGTCGGCAGTTCGCCGCAGGTCCTTGCCGGG
This sequence comes from Actinoplanes sp. 13, assembly GCF_056134165.1. Classification (NCBI taxonomy): domain Bacteria; kingdom Bacillati; phylum Actinomycetota; class Actinomycetes; order Micromonosporales; family Micromonosporaceae; genus Actinoplanes; species Actinoplanes sp. 13. Next base: position 639,734 of record NZ_JBVYOQ010000001.1, read on the forward strand.
CCGCGAGGCGATCTGCCAGCGCCCGGCGTAGAGCTGCACCGGCAGCTCCACCAAAAAGCCCGCGCTCCGGCCGAGCATGTCCGCGCCGGGACCGCGCTCCGGCAGCTCGGCGAGGTGTGGCAGCTCCGGCAGCTCGCCGAAGACGATCCGCTGGGCCTCGGCCACGTCGGTGCCGGGCAACGACCCGATCCCGGTGGCGGCCCCCGGCGGCCACGGGAAGTCAGACATGGGTCGCCGGCGCCCGCGAACCGGCCGCGATGGTCGCCGAACCGAGCACGACGTCACCCTCCGGGTCCGGCCGGTAGGCCACGATCGCCTGCCCGGCGGCCACGCCGCGGGCCGGGGCGTGCAGCCGGGCCGTCAGGCCGTCATCGGTCACCGACACGTCGGCGGCCACCACTTCCCCGTGCGCTCGCAGCTGCACCTCGCACGAGACGTCGGCGGCGGCGTCGTGCCAGATCGGGCGGGCTGCGGTGACCACGTCGACCTCGAGATCCTCCCGGGGCCCGACGGTGACCGTGTTGGAGACCGGAGTGATCGACAGCACGTAGCGCGGCCGCCCGTCAGCGGCCGGAACCCGGAGGTCCAGCCCCTTGCGCTGCCCGATCGTGTAGCCGTACGCCCCGTTGTGGGTCCCCAGCTTCTCGCCGGTCCGCCCGTCGACGATGTCCCCGGGCGCGCTGCCGAGCCGCCGCTCCAGGAACCCGCGGGTGTCCCCGTCCGAGATGAAGCAGATGTCGTGCGAGTCCGGCTTGTCGGCGACGGCCAGCCCGCGCGCGGCGGCCTCCGCCCGCACCTGCTCCTTCGTCGAGTCCCCCAGCGGGAACACCGCACGATCGAGCTGGGCCCGGGTCAGGACCGCCAGCACATAGGACTGATCCTTGGCGATGTCCACGCTGCGCCGCAACAACCCGTCGGACCCCAGGCGCGCGTGATGACCGGTCACCACGGCGTCGAAACCCAGCGCCACCGCCCGGTCCAGCACCGCCGCGAACTTGATCTTCTCGTTGCAGCGCAGGCAGGGATTGGGGGTGCGCCCCGCCGCGTACTCGTTCACGAAGTCGTCGACGACGCTCTCGTGGAACTCCTCGGCCATGTCCCACACATAGAACGGGATGCCGATCACATCGGCCGCCCGGCGCGCGTCCCGGGAATCCTCCAGGGTGCAGCAGCCGCGCGCCCCGGTGCGGAACGTCTGAGGATTACGGGCCAGCGCCAGGTGCACACCGGTGACGTCGTGACCGGCGTCCCGGGCGCGGGCGGCAGCAACGGCGGAATCGACACCGCCCGACATGGCCGCAAGAACTCGCATGACGCCAGCCTATCTGGGCGTCTTCCAGGCACCCGCCCGGCGGGCCCGCTCCACCGCGCCCGGCAACGCCGCGAGCAGCGCGTCGACGTCCGCCATCGTGCTGTCGTGCCCGAGGGTGAAACGCAGCGACGACCGCGCCCGGGCGTCGTCGGCGCCCATCGCCAGCAGCACGTGACTGGGCTGGGCCACCCCGGCCGAGCACGCCGAACCGGTCGAGCAGTAGACCCCCTGCGCGTCCAGCAGCAGCAGCAACGCGTCACCCTCACACCCGGGGAAGGAGAAGTGGGCGTTGCCCGGCAGCCGGTCCTCCACCGCTCCGTTGAAGATCGCCTCGGGGACCGCCGCACGCACCCGCCGCACCAGCTCGTCACGCAGGGCGGCGACGCGGGCCGCGTACTCCTCCCGGGCCTTGATCGCGGCCTCGACCGCCGCGGCGAGAGCGGCCACCCCCGGGGCGTCCAGGGTCCCGGAGCGCACGTCGCGCTCCTGGCCGCCACCGTGCAGCAGCGGCGTGCACGGCACGTCGCGGCCCAGCAGCAGCGCGCCCACCCCGACCGGGCCGCCCAGCTTGTGCCCGGTCAGCGTCAGGGCCGCGGCCCCGCTCGCCGCGAAGTCCACCGGGATCTGCCCGACCGCCTGCACCGCGTCGGTGTGGAACGGGATGCCCGCCGCGGCCGCGACCCGCGCCAGCTCAGCGATCGGCTGCACCGTGCCGACCTCGTTGTTCGCCCACTGCACGCTGATCACGGCGATCTCGTCGCCGTGCTCTGCGATCAGCTCGGCCAGCGCGTCCGGGCGGACCAGGCCGCCGCCGTCCACCGGCAGCGCGTGCACCCGCGCGCCCTCCTGGTGGCCCAGCCAGTCGGCCGCGTCCAGCACCGCGTGATGCTCCACCGCGGAGGTCACCACGCGGACGCGGGCGGACTCCGCCGAGCGCCGCGCCCAGAAGATGCCCTTCACCGCCAGGTTGTCGCTCTCGGTGCCGCCGCTGGTGAAGATCACCTCAGACGGCCGGGCGCCGACCGCCGCGGCGACCCGCTCCCGGGACTCCTCCACCAGGCGCCGGGCGCCCCGGCCCGCAGCATGCAGGGACGACGGATTGCCGACCTCCCGCGCCGCGGCGACGTAGGCGTCGAGCGCGGCGGGAAGCATCGGCGTGGTCGCCGCGTGATCCAAGTAGGCCATTGTCTTTCAGCTTAGGCCGTTCTTTCGTGCGCCGGATTCCGGCGGCCTCCGGCACCCGGAGAATCAAGATCAGGAACAGGCTGTCGTAGCGGGGTGGTGGGTACAGACCGCTGCTCCCGCCGAGGGCCGCGCGGCGGCTCGCTGGCCGCTACGCGTCCAAACCACTCCCCACCACCCGGCAACCTGCGTAAGTGGTCCCGCCCAAACCCGTGTGTGAAGTTCGGGCGCGATCCGCACCCGAACTTCACACACGCGGTCCGACCCTGCGCGTGTGAAGTTGAGGCTCTATTCGCACCTGAAGTTCACACACGGGGAACGGCCCGGCGGTGGGGCGCCGGGCCGTTCGGTCGTGCTCGGTGCCGGGCTCTACTTGCGCTTGCGGATCTCGTCGGCGGCCTGCGGGACGATCTTGAACAGGTCGCCCACCACGCCGAAGTCGGCGAGCTCGAAGATCGGAGCGTCGGCGTCCTTGTTCACCGCGACGATCGTCTTCGAGGTCTGCATGCCGGCCCGGTGCTGGATCGCGCCGGAGATGCCGAGCGCCAGGTACAGCTGCGGCGACACCGTCTTACCGGTCTGGCCGACCTGGAACTGGTGCGGGTAGTACCCCGAGTCGACCGCCGCACGGGACGCGCCGACCGCACCGCCGAGCAGGTCGGCGAGCTCCTCGACCAGCTTGAAGTTGTCCGCGTTGCCGACGCCGCGGCCACCGGAGACGACGATCGACGCCTCGGTGAGCTCCGGGCGCGAGCCCTTCTGCTCGGCGACCCGCTCCACCACCTTGGTGAGCTTGTCGGTGTCGCTGACCGCCACGGTCAGCTGCTCGACGGCCGGCGTGGCAGCCGCCGGCGCCGGGGTGACCGAGTTCGGGCGGATGGTGACGATCGGCAGACCGCGGGTGACCTTGGACTTGACGATCGTGGAGCCGGCGAAGACCACCTGCGTGGCGGTGCCGTCGGCCTCGACCGCCACCGCGTCGGTGAGCAGCCCGTTGTCCAGCTTGACCGCCAGCCGGCCGGCGATCTCCTTGCCCTCCTGGGTGGAGCCCAGCAGCACCGCGGCCGGCTGCACCCGCTTCACCAGCTCGGCGACCACGGTGGCCTTGGGCGCCACCAGGTAGCCCTCCACGTCATCGCCGGACGCGGCGTAAATCTTCTCGGCGCCGAACTCGGCGAGCTTGTCGCTCACCGCGGCCACGTCACCGAACACCACCGCGGACGGCGAGCCCAGCCCGCGGGCGATGGTCAGCATCTCGAGCGTGACCTTCTTGACGCCGGCAGCCTGCGAGGCCTCGACGACGACCAGTACTTCAGCCATGACGAATATCCCTCTCAGACGAACTTCTCGGAGGCGAGGTAGGAGACCAGCTGAGCGCCGCCCTCACCCTCGTCGGTGACCTTGGTGCCGGCCGAGCGGGCCGGCCGCTTCGAGAACTCCAGCACCTGGCTGGTGGCGCCGGCGAAGCCGACCTCGTCCGCGGCGACACCGAGGTCACCGAGGGACAGGCTCTGCACGGGCTTCTTCTTGGCGGCCATGATGCCCTTGAACGACGGGTACCGCGGCTCGTTGATGGTGTCCCAGACGCTGACGACCGCCGGGGTGGCGGCCGTGACGACCTCGTACCCCTCGTCGGTCTGCCGCTCGACGGTCAGCTGCGAACCGTCCACGGTCAGCTTGCGGGCCCCGGTCAGCGCGGCCACACCGAGCCGCTCGGCCAGCATGTGCGGCAGAACCTGCACCCGGCCGTCGGTGGACTCGGCGCCGCACAGGATCAGGTCGGCGTTCAGCTGGCCGAGAGCGGCAGCGATCACCTTGGAGGTGGCGACGGCGCACGAGCCGTGCAGCGCGTCGTCCTGGACGTGCACCGCCTTGTCCGGGCCCATCGACAGCGCCTTGCGGATCGACTCGGTCGCGCCCGCCGGGCCCACCGTCAGCACGGTCACCTCGCCACCGTGCGCTTCCTTGATCTTCAGCGCTTCCTCGATGGCGTACTCGTCCATCTCGTTGATGACGTTGCTCGCCGAGCTCCGCTCGACGGTGTTGTCGCTAGCGCTCAGGGTGCGCTCGGCACCGGAGTCGGGTACCTGCTTGACCAGTACGACGATGTTCATCGCGCTCCTACGACCCTCCTGTTTTGAACGCACCGTTGGTTCTCGACCGTGGTTGCCGGCCGGGGGCGTGCCTGGCGGTGGATGTGTCCGCAAGGTTACCCGCCAGTAGCTTCAGCGTTGCCGGCCACCCAGAGTGACACACCTCACCCCTGCGGCGATCTCGATCGCTACAGTGCTGGTCAGGAGGTGTCAGACATGTCCGGTCAAAACATTTCGCTGGTGGACCACGCGGGCCCATCCGTGTCCCATATTCCCCCACACCCGGCGACCGTCCAGCCGCAGTCCCACGGTCGCGCGGGCACGGATTCACCATGGTGCCTGTGCGGGCACTCGCGCGAGGCCTGCGTGAGTGACGAAGTCCGCATTCTCTGGCGGCCCCTTCTTGACCCGGCAGGTCAATAATCGACATGTGTTCGGTGGCCTGGCGCAGTGGTTCGACCCGGTTCCCGACGAGGACCGGGGCGCCGCCGTCGACTACCGGTTCTCCCTCGCCAACGAACGGACCTTCCTCGCCTGGATCCGCACCGGCCTGGCCCTGATCGCCGGCGGCCTGGCCTGCGCCCAGTTCCTGCCCCCGCTGCCGGTGGCGCATCTGCGCGAGATCATCGCGCTCCTGTTGCTGGTGCTCGGCGGCCTGGTCGCGTTGCGCGCGGTCGACCACTGGGCCCGCACCGAGCGCGCCATGCGCCTGGGCACCGCGCTGCCCCGCTCGCGTTTCCCGGCGGTGCTCGCCATCGTGGTCGCCCTCGGCGCGGCCGCTCTGGTGGTCGCGGTGCTGATCCAGGTCTTCTGATGCCCGCCGAGCCGTGCGCGCGGCACACCGGGGACCCCGGCGCCTGCGCCGGCCTGGCCCGCGACCCGGGCGCCTCCCCCGAGCGGACCCGGCTGGCCTGGCGGCGCACCGGTCTGTCCGCCGCCGCGGTGGCGCTGCTCGCCGCCCGGCCTTCCTTCGCGCCCGACGCCGGCCCGGCCCAGTGGCTGGTCGCCGCCGCCGCGATGACCGGCTGGGCCGCGATGGTGGCTCTCGCCCTGCACCGCGCGCGGGGCCTGCGCGCCCGTTTTCCGGCGGCCGTGCCCCGCTCGATCCGGGCCTACGCGCTGATCACCACGGCCCTTGCTCTGCTCGGCGGATGGGTTGTCATGCTCTGATCGTCGCCGACATGGCGAATGCGGGGCATCATTGCGGCATGGTCCGGTTGCTCATCATCTCGGCAGCGGTGGCGCTAGTCCTGCTGATCCTGGCCCTCATCAGCGGCCTGGCGGCGGACCGCGTCCGAAACATGCCGCGCCCGCTGTGGATCCTGGTGATCCTTCTCATCCCCGTCGCCGGCCCGCTCGCCTACTTCCTGTGGGGCCGCCCGGTCACCCGCACGCCGAAGCGGGCCCCTCCCCGGCCGGCCTCTCCGGACGACGACGCCGACTTCCTGCGCTCGATGGACAGTGAGCAGGCCCGCCGCGACCGCGAGGTCCTGGACCGGTGGGAGCGGGAGTTGAAGAAGGACGACGAGCAGCAGCCCTAAGCGAGGTTGGAGCTGCGGGGGTACGCGTCGGCCGGGTCGGTCAGCACGTTGACCAGGTACGGCACTCCCGCCTCGAACGCCCGGCGCAGGGCCGGCCCGAGCTCGCCGGGCTTCTCCACGGTCTCCCCCGCCCCGCCCAGCGCGCGCACCACGTCGTCGTACCGCAGGCCCGGCTGCAGGTCCGCGGCGACGTCGTACCCGTACATGGCGCGCATCGGGTGTTTCTCCAGGCCCCAGATGCCGTTGTTGCCGACGACGACGACCACGGGCAGGTTCTGCCGGACCAGCGACTCGGCGTCCATCAGCGAGAAGCCGGCCGCCCCGTCGCCCATCAGCACGCAGATCTGCCGGTCCGGGTAGGTCACCCGGGCGCCCATGGCGTAACCCATCCCGGTGCCGAGACATCCGTACGGCCCCGGGTCCAGCCAGGTCCCGGGCTGCGCCGGCTCCAGGAAACGCCCGGCGTACGAGACGAAGTCGCCCCCGTCCCCGATGGTGATGGCGTCCGGCGCGAGCACCCGGCGCAGCTCACCGTAGACCCGGGCCGGCTTGATCGGGTCCGTCTCGGCGGCCATCGCCTCGGCGTCGCGGGCCTTCGCCGCGTCCTCGGCGGCGCGCAGCCCGGTGACCCACTCCTCGTGGCCGGCCCGGTCGCCGGTGTGGTCGGCGATCGCCGCCAGGACGCGCCGCAGGTCACCGGCGGGCGAGACGGCCGGGGTGACGTGGCCGGCCCGCTGGGTGGGCGCGTCCACGATGTGCACCACCCGCGCCTCGCCGAACTCGCCGAAGCCGAGCCGGAAGTCGAGCGGGGTGCCGACGACGGCGACCACGTCCGCTCCGTTCAGGGCGACCCGGCGGGCCCGGGCGAAGGCCAGCGGATGCTCCGGCGGGAGCGCGCCGCGGCCCATGCCGTTGGTGAAGACCGGGATCCGCAGCGCCTCGGCGGCGGCCCGCAGCTCGGCCACCGCGTCGCCGCTCCACACCTCCGAACCCGCCATGATCACCGGGCGCTCGGCGCGGGCCAGCATCTCGGCGGCCCGTCGCACCTCGTCGGGGTCGGCCTCGAGCACCGGGACGGCGGGCTCGCCGGGCCGCGCCGCCTCGGCGGTGGAGAAGATCACCTCCAGCGGCAGGTCCAGGAAGACGGGGCCACGGTGCGGGGTGAGGGCCGCGGTGAGCGCGGCGCCGATCTCGCCGGGGATGGCCTCGGTGGCGCCGACGGTGGCCGCGTACTTGGTGATCGGGGCGACCAGCGGCACGTGGTCGAGCTCCTGGAGGCTGCCCGAGCCCCAGCGGAACGCCGGCGCCCGGCCGCCGAGCACCAGCACCGGTGAGGCGTTGAAGTGGGCGCTGGTCAGCCCGGAGATGCCGTTGGTGACGCCGGGACCGGCGGTGAGCACCGCGACACCGGGCCGGCGGCGCAGCTTGGCCACGGCCTCGGCGGCGAACACGGCGGACTGCTCGTGCCGCACGTCGTAGAGGCCGAAGCCGGACTCGTGCGCGGCGGCGTAGAGCGGGAACACGTGCCCGCCGGACAGGGTGAACATCTCGGTCACGCCGAAGGCCCGCAGTGCGGCGAGCGCGAGCTCCCCACCGTGTCCCTCGATCATTCCGGTCACGCGCGTGCTCCTCGCCTCGACTCGGAGCCGTCAGCCCAGGCCCAGCAGCTCCGCCAGATCATTGAAGACGTTGATCGCATCCTGCTGCAACGGGTCGCCGTTCGCATAGCCGTACGCCAGCACCAGCGCGACCAACGGCACCGCGATCATCGTGAGCAGACTCAGCAGGATCTGCACGAATCGCAGGAACCGGCCGCGGCGCCGTTTCGGCCGGTTCTCGGCGGGTGCCGGCTGCCCGCTCTGCGGCGGGGACGTCCGGGGTGCGGCCGCGACCGCCCGGGCCGGCGGGATCGGCCGCGCCGAGCCCATCACCGGAGCGGCCGACGGCTGCCCCGAGACCGGAGAGATCGGCCGGGCGTGTGCCACCACCGGCGTCGTCGGCCGGTTGCCGCGCTGCGGCGGTCCGGATTTCCGCTGCGGTACGGGTGACCAGCCGCCGTTGCGCGGCGGGGCACTGGCGGCGGCGGTGGCGTCCGGATCCGTTCGCCAGGTGGCCGGGTCGGCGTGCGGCCACGGGTCCACCGGCGGCCGCAGATGCGGCGGCATGTCGTCGTCCGGCACCTCGGGCGCCGCGACCTGGATCTCGGTGACCACCGGCCGTTTCGTCCGTTTCGGCAGCGCTCCGGCGGCCGCGTCGCCGGCCGGCTCCGGATCGGGGCCCGGTGGCGCCTCACCGCCGAGCCGCTCGGTCCTCAGCGGCCCGCCCGGATCCTCGGGCCCGTCCGGTTCCGGCACGTCGCTCCCGGCCCGCTGCGGACCGGCCGGGCGGGGTGCCACCACCGTCTGCTGGTCCGCCTCCACGGCGTGCGGCCCGGTGCCGTTGCCGCCCAACTGGGACGTCTCCACCGTCGGGCCCTGCGTCTCGATCGCCGCGGCCAGCACGGTGTCCTGCGCGTCGATCGGCCCCGCCGCGGCCAGGACGGTGTCCTGCGGCTCCGCGGCCGGCCGCACCGGTGTGGTGACGGCCGTCGCCGGCGACCCCAGCCCGGCGATCAGACCGGTGGCGCTCGGCAGATGTTTCGAGGGCAGCCGCAGTTCCTCGGTGGGTCCCGGCGCGGCCGGCTCGGTGGACAGCAGGGCGGCGCCGGCCAGGATGCTGCCCTCGGCGACCACCAGCTCCGGCTGCTCGATCACCACCGGCGGATCGCCCAGCTCGCGGTGCAGCAGCGTGGCGACCAGCGGGATCCGGCTGGCGCCGCCGACCAGGAAGACCCCGGCCAGCCGGCCGTCCGGCAGATCGGCCCAGCGCAGCAGGTTCTTGGTGACCTGCACGGTCTGGTCCAGCACCGGCCGGGCGACCTTCTCCAGCTCCTCGCGGGTGAGGTGCGCCTCGACGTCGAGCAGCGGCACCATGAAGTCCGCCGACTGGGCCCGGGATAGCCGTTCCTTCGCGATGCGCACGTCGTCCCAGAGCTGCCGCCGCGCGCGGCGCTCCTCGACGGTGGCCGGCTCCATCAGCCGGCTCCACTCGTCGGTGCGCAGGTGCTCCACGACGGCCGCGTCGACGTCCAGCCCGCCGAGGTCGTCCCGGCCGTCCACGGCCAGCACCTCGAAGCCGGTGGAGGTGCGGGCGACCACGCTGGCGTCGAAGGTGCCGGCGCCGAAGTCGTGCACCACCACCACCGAGCCGATCGGCACGTCGCGCCCGAGCACCTCGGCGAAGTAGGTGGCGGCGGCGACCGGCTCGGCGACCAGGCGGGCGCCTTCGAGGCCGGCCCGGGCCGCGGCCTCGGCGAGCAGCGTGCGGCGGGCCGCACCCCACGAGGCGGGGCAGGTGAGGGTGGTCTGCGGCCGGTACGGCCCCACCGCGCGGTGCCACTCCTCGGTGACCCGGGCCAGCACTGCCGCGATCAGCTCGACCGTCTCGAACTCACGCTCGCCGAGCAGCACCAGGCCGTCGTCGACGCGGCGTTTCGGGTTCGGCTCGAAGCGGGCCGGGTCGAGCCGGGCGCTGTGCACCGCGTCCCGGCCGACCAGCAGGTCACCGCTGGAGTCGGCGTAGACGGCGGACGGCAGCAACGGGGAGCCGTCGACCAGGATCGGCCGGGCCCGGCCGTCCGGCCATCGCGCCACGGCGACGGTGTTCGAGGTGCCGAAGTCGATGCCGAGGGCGTACCGCTTCGGACCACCCTGGTCGATGGACATGACCGCAGTCTAGGCAATGACCGGCAGCAACCGGTTGATCAGTGAGGCATATTCACGACCGCGGGGAACAGATGCACACCCTGCGCTGATGCCCTGTCACGGTCGGTCTAGCGTCCGGTGAATTTCGGCTTACGCTTCTCCACGAAAGCGGTGGTTCCCTCCACCCGGTCGTCGGTGGCGAAAAGGGCCGCGAACAGATGCGACTCGAGCGCGAGGCCGGAGGCCAGGTCGACGTTCAGGCCCCCGTCGATCGCCTGCTTGGCGGCACGCAGCGCGAGAGCGGGGCCGGTCGTGTAATGCCGGACCAGCTCGACCGCTGTCGCGTACACCTGGTCGGCCGGGGCGACCCGGTCGGCGAGGCCGATCCGCAGCGCCTCGGCACTGTCGACCATCCGACCCGAGAAGATGAGGTCCTTGGCCCGCGCCGGGCCGACGAGCCGGGCCAGCCGCTGGGTCCCGCCGGCGCCCGGGATGATCCCGAGCCGGATCTCCGGCTGGCCGAGCTTGGCGTCCTCGGCCACCACCCGCCAGTCGCAGGCCAGCGCCAGCTCGCAGCCGCCGCCCAGTGCGTACCCCGTGATGGCGGCCACCACCGGCTTCGGGATCCGGGCGACCGCGTCGAAGGCGCTGGAGAGCGCCGCGGCCCGGGCCACCATGTCCTGGTAGGTCACCGTGGTGAACTCGGTGATGTCGGCGCCCGCGGCGAACACCTTCTCGCCGCCGAACACGACCACGGCCCGCACGGCGGGGTCGGCCGAGGCGGCCTGCGCGGCCTCCCGCAGCTCCTCCTGGACCTGGGTGTTCAACGCGTTCATCGGAGGCCGTTCGAGCCGGATCGTCCCGATTCCGTCCGCAATCTCGAGCCGCACGAACTCGCCCACCCCATGCCTCCTCGCATTGAGCCGTTTCGCCGCCAGCCTACGACGGGTACGAACTACATTGGGTCCCCAGGGGAGGCGAAGATGACCACCTATTACCGGGATCCGGAAGTACTCATCACCTCGTCCGGCGTGCGGATGAACGGGCGGGACTTCCGGCTTCCCGAACTGATCCAGGTCTGGTACACGCGTGGAGCCCGCTCCTGGGGTGTGATCGCCTGGCGCGGCGCGCTCGGCCTGACCATCCTGCTGCCGCTGCTCGCCGGCGGGCTGGCGATCAGCGTCGCGCTGCTCATGGACGCCGCCGTGACCACGGTGGTGGCCTGGCTGATCGGCGGCATCCTGCTCGGCCTGGCCGTGGTGCCGGTGGCCGACCTGCTGCTGGAGCGGATGGACCTGTCGTACGACCGGGGCAGCCGCAGCCTGGAGATCTGGGGCCGGGTGCACGGCGGCGACGTGCTGCTGCTGCGGACCGACAACGCCCAGCGCTTCGGCCAGATCTACCGTGCCCTCCAGCGGGCTCTGGAGCCGGCGGTCCGGCGTTGACGGTCACACCCCGGGCGGAGGCGCTCGGTCTGGCGGCGCTGCTGGCCACCACCGGTGTGCTGCACTTCACCACGCCCCGGCCGTTCGACAGCATCGTCCCCCGGTCGCTGCCGGGCTCGCCGCGCGCCTGGACGTACCTCAGCGGCGCCGCCGAGCTGGCGGTCGCCGCGGCCGTCGCCCATCCGCGCACCCGCCGGGCCGGTGGTCTGGCCGCCGGGGCCCTGTTCGTCGCGGTCTTCCCGGCGAACGTCCGGATGGCGGCCGACTGGCGGCACGCCTCCCCGGCCCGCCGGGCCGTCGCGTACGCCCGGCTCCCGCTGCAGGCTCCGCTGATCGCCTGGGCTCTGCGCGCCGCCCGCTGACCGGCCGCACGCTGCCATTCACTCCGGGACCGCGTCGTCCACCGATTCGCCGATCTTCCGGTGCGGGCGTCGCCGGTTGGCGACGATCAGAGGCATGAGAGCCACTCCGGTACGCCCCACCGGTGACCCCTCGCTGTCGGAGGCGGTCCGCGTCGTCACCGAGGTCTGCGCCCGGGCCGGCGCCGGCGACCTGGAGGCACGGGTACCGCCGCTCGGCGACTCGGACCAGGCGACCGGGCTGCGGATCGCGCTCAACGACCTGCTGGACCACGTCGACGCCTTCGTCCGGGAGTCCGGCGCCGCCTCGGCCGCCGCCGCGGAGGGCCGCTTCCACCGGCGTTTCCTGACCCAGGGGCTGGACGGCGCCTACCGCGCGGCGGCGCGGCAGATCACCCACTCCAACGACGTGATGAGCCGGACCGCCGAGCAGTTCGCGGACGCCGCCCGGGACCGGCTGGCGCTCGCCGACGAGCTGGAGTCGGCGGTGCTCACCGTCTCCGAGCAGGTGGCCACCGCGGCCACCGAGATGGGCCGGTCGGCGAACGGGCTGGCCGGTTTCGCCCGGGAGGCGGTCACCAACGCCGAGCAGGGCCTGGGCACCGTCGCCTCGCTGCGGACCTCCTCCGAGCAGATCCGGCACGCCGTCGACCTGATCAACAAGGTGTCGGCACAGACCCGCCTGCTCGCGCTGAACGCCACCATCGAGGCGGCCCGGGCCGGCAGCGCGGGGCGCGGTTTCGGAGTGGTCGCCAACGAGGTGAAGACGCTCGCCAACGAGACCAGCTCGTCCAGCGAGGAGATCATGGGCCAGGTCAACACCGTGCAGCAGGCCGCGGCCGACGCGATCGCGGTGCTGGAGGCGGTCACCGCCCGGATCCGGGAGATGAGCGGGCTGGTGGAGGGCATCGCGGTCGCTGTCGACGGCGGGGCGCACGCCGGCGGCGGGCTGTCCCAGCTGGCTGAGGTGCTGCGGTCGGAGGTCTCCCGCTTCGTGACCACGATCCGGGAGTCCTGAGCCGCCGGTGCGCCTCAGCTGTGGTAGAGCGCCTCGATCTCGGAACGCTCGGGCAGCGCGCCGCTGGCGCCGACCTTCTGCACGCACACCGCGCCGGCCGCGTTGGCCCAGCGGACCGCGTCGACCAGATCCCGGCCCTCGCCCCAGGCGACCGCCAGCGCGCCGGTGAAGGCGTCGCCGGCCGCCGTGGTGTCGGCCACCTCGACCCCGAACGCGGGGACCCGCTCGTCCCGGCCGTCGCGATCCGCATATCGCGAGCCGGCGCCGCTGAGGGTCAGCACCACCCGCGGGACCAGGCCCAGCAGGGCCGACATGTCCGGCTCCGCGGCGCCGGTGATGGCCCGGGCCTCGATCTCGTTGACCACCAGCAGGTCGACCTCGTCGAGCATCCCGGGCGGCGGGTCCATGGCGGGCGCCGCGTTCAGAATGGTGCGGGTGCCGCCGGCCCGGGCGGTGCGCAGGGCCGCGAACACCGTGTCCAGCGGGATCTCCTGCTGGCAGAGCAGCACGTCGGCCGCAGCGATCGCGGCCCGCTCGCCGTCGGTCAGGTCGACGAACGTGCGGTTGGCGCCGGGGCTGACCAGGATCGTGTTCTCGCCGGCCCGGTCCACCATGATCACGGCCACCCCGGAGGTGCCGTAGCTGGTTCGTACCCCCGAGGTGTCGACACCGGCGGCCGCGAGCCGGGCGCCCAGGGTGACCCCGAACGCGTCCGACCCGATCGCGCCGAGGAAGGTGGTCGCGCCGCCCGCCCGGGCCGCCGCGATCGCCTGGTTCGACCCCTTGCCGCCGGGCGCCATCACGAAGTCGTCGCCGAGCACGGTCTCCCCCGGCCGGGGCAGGCGCGGCGCCAGCCCGACCAGGTCCATGTTCGCGCTGCCGGCGACGACCACCCGGGTGGGCATCTAGCCGGCCCGCGCGGTGTAACGGTCGCCGATCCGGTCCACCACCAGCGGCAGGCCGAACGTCTTGGTCAGGTTCTCCGCGGTCATCACCTCGCCCAGCGGGCCGGCCGCGACCACCGTGCCGTCACGCAGCAGCAGCCCATGGGTGAAGCCCGGCGGGATCTCCTCGACGTGGTGGGTGACCAGCACCATGGCCGGCGCGTCCGGGTCCATCGCGAGCTCGGCGAGGTGCCCGATCAGCACCTCGCGGCCGCCCAGGTCGAGCCCGGCGGTCGGCTCGTCGAGCAGCATCAGCTCGGGGTCGGTCATCAGCGCCCGGGCGATCTGGGTGCGCTTGCGCTCGCCCTCGGACAGGGTGCCGAACTCACGGTCCGCGAAGCCGGCCATGCCGAGCTGATCCAGCAGCTGACGGGCGCGCTGCTCGTCCTGCGGGTCGTAGCTCTCCCGCCAGCGGCCCACCACCGACCACGCCGCGGTGACCACCACGTCGAGCACGCGCTCGTTCGGCGGGACCTGCTCGGCGAAACGCCCGGTGGTCAGGCCCACCCGCAGGCGCAGCTCGTTGACGTCGGTGCGGCCGAGCCGCTCGGCCAGCACGAAAGCCGTGCCGCGGGTCGGGTGCAGCCGGGCCGACGCGAGGTTGAGCAGGGTGGTCTTGCCGGCTCCGTTCGGGCCCAGCACCACCCACCGCTCATCCAGCTCGACCTGCCAGGACAGATCACGGACCAGATAGTTGCCGCCACGGACGACGCTCACGCGGTCGAAGGCGATGACGGTGTCCTCGTCGGGCGGAATGGATACGGCAGCCTCCAGCACGCGTCCATCCAACCATGTGCCGAATGCGGCCGGCGGACACCCGTGGCCCGCCGTCAGTCGGTAGTGGAGCCGAACACCTCGTCGCGGACCGCGTCCAGAGCCGTGCGCAGCGCGCCGTGCAGCACCGGCTCGGCCGGCACGCCGGTCACCACGACCTTCGGCGAGACCAGCGTTATCGCCGACACCTCCCGCTCCACCCGCTCGGCCAGGGCCGGCCCGCCGGCCCGGCTCACCTCGCCGGCCAGCACCACCAGCGGCGGGTCGAGCACCACGCAGGTGGCCGCGACGCCGAGGGCCAGGCGGCGGGCCAGCTCGTCGAGCACCGGCTCGCCGGCCGGTCCGGCGGCGACGGCGGCGCGGACCACGTCGGCGGCCTCGGTGCCCCGGAAGCCGAACTGCCGGCCGATCGCCTTGACCGCGTCCGCGCCGGCGATCGACTGGAAGGCGCCTTTCACCCCACGGCGGGACGCGTTGTGCGGGACCTCGGCGCCCGCCACCGGCAGATATCCGATCTCACCGGCCGCGCCGGTGGCGCCCTGGTGCAGACGGCCGTTGATGACCGTGGCCAGGCCGACGCCCCGGCCGATCCAGATCAACGCGAAGTCACTGATCCCGGCCGCCGCGCCGCCGGTGCCGGACTCGGCGACCGCGGCCAGGTTCACGTCGTTGCCGAAGAAGACCGGCGTGCTCAGGTCCCGCCGCAGCTCGGCCAGCAGGCCGCGGTGCCAGCGCGGCAGGTCGTGGGCGAAGGAGATCTCGCCGGAGTCCGGGTCCACCAGACCGGGGGTGCCGAGCACCACCCGGCGCACCGAGGACATGTCGGCGCCGGCCTCGCCCGCCGCCTGGACCACCGCGTTGTGCACCACGCCGACCGGGTCGTCGGTGTCCTTCGTGCTCTGCTCGACCCGGCTGATGATCGCGCCGGTGATGTCCGCGCACGCGGCGATCACGGCGTCCGGGCCGACCTCGACGCCGATCACGTGGGCGCTGCTCGGCGTGACCGCGTAGAGCTGGGCGTTGGGGCCACGGCCGCCGGCCTGCTCACCCACCCGCCGGACCAGGCCGCGCTCCTCGAGCCGCTCGACCAGCTGGGAGGCGGTGACCTTGCTGAGGCCGGTCATCTCGCCGAGCTGCGCCCGGGTCAGCGGACCACGCGTCAGCAGCAGGTCCAGCGCCGCACGATCGTTGAGTGCGCGCAGCAGCCGGGGCGTGCCCGGAAGGCGGGTGGTCGCCATAACGTTCGTCCCCTAATACTAAAGAAACTTTCCTGTTACAGTGTTCGACGCGTGATTTCGCAGCCGCAGCGTAACGGTAGGCAACGCCGCCGAGCCGGAGGGTGGCTCATCGACTTCGAGCGATCATGGCAGCTCGGAGGGCACCCCGACCAGATTTGTGCCACCGGAAGGACAAGATGTCGACCGACCCCGGCCTCCGCCGACTCGCCCTGAACACCCTTCTCGCCGCGTTCCCGGGACACACCGCCCCGGAATGGGCGCAGGAGCTGCTGGCCGAAGGGCTGGCCGGGCACACACTCTTCGGCACCAACGTCGCCGACCCGGCGCAGCTCGCCGCGCTCACCGCGACACTGCGCTCCGCACGCCGGGACGCCATCCTGGCCATCGACGAAGAGGGCGGCGACGTCACCCGGCTCGGCCACCGGACCGGCAGCCCGTACCCCGGGAACGCCGCGCTCGGCGCGGCCGACGACCCCGAGCTCACCTGCCGGGTCTACGCCGCCATCGGCGCCGACCTGGTCGCTGCCGGGGTGAACCTGAACCTGGCGCCGACCGTCGACGTCAACACCGCCGACGACAACCCGATCATCGGCACCCGCTCGTTCGGCGCCGACCCGGAGCTGGTCGCCCGGCACGCCGCCGCCGCGATCACCGGCCTGGAGTCGACCGGTGTGGCCGCCTGCGCCAAGCACTTCCCCGGCCACGGCGCGACGGTGAGCGACTCGCACCTGGAACTGCCCACCGTGGACGTGCCCCTGTCTGTCCTGCGCAAGCGCGACCTTCCGCCGTTCGCCGCCGCGGTCGCGGCCGGCGCGCAGGCGGTGATGAGCGCCCACATCCGGGTGCCCGCGCTCACCGGCGACAGCCCCGCGACGTTCAGCCGCCCCGCACTGATGGGCCTGCTCCGCGGCGAGTACGGGTTCCGCGGCGTGATCGTCACCGACGCGCTGGAGATGCGCGGCGCGGCCGGCGCGGCGGGCAGCATCCCGCTCGCCGCGGTGGCCGCCCTGTCGGCCGGCGCCGACCTGCTGTGCATCGGCGCGGAGGTGGACCGCGAGCTGGTCACGGCAGTGGCGGCGGAGATCGTGGCCGCGGCCGGTGACGGCCGGCTGCCGCTGTCCCGGCTGGAGGAGGCGGCGGCGCGCAACGCCGCGCTGGCCGCGTGGAGCGCCTCCCCACGCCCGGCGACCGTCCGGGACGTGGAACTCGGCGTCGTGGCCGCCCGCCGGGCGGTACGCGTCGAGGGGTCGACGGCCGAGCTGGTGTCACCGTTGGTGGTGCAGTTCGCCGCCGGGCACTCGATCGCCGAGGGGCGGGTGCCGTGGGGCCTGCGGCCGCACCTGAACGGCACCGAGATCGTGGAGATCGCGGCGGCGGAGGCGTCGTCGGCGGCGCTGGCCTCGCAGGCCGGCTCTCGGCCGGTGGTGGTGGTCGGGCGGCGGCTGCACGACTCGGCGGCGGCGCGCGAGATCGTCGAGCGCCTGGCCGCCGAACGGCCGGTCGGGGTGGTGGAGATGGGCTGGCCGTCGTCGTGGCGGCCCTCCGGCGTGCGGGCGTTCGTGGTCACCCACGGCGCGAGCCTGGCCAACGGCCGGGCGGCGGCCGAGGCGCTGGGACTCGCCGCGCACTGATCCCGGTTCCGGGGAGGGGCTGCCCGCCTCCTCCCCGGCCGTTTCTTCGCCCCGGCTCCGCCCGCCCCGCCACGCGTACCGAACAAGGATCTGTAGGTGATCTGGATCGCTGGGATCTGTTATTGAACATGTTCAAACGAAGCTCTACCGTGAAGCGGACGGTATTTGAACACGTTCAAGAAGGGCTCGTCATGGATCACAAGGCCGTGATGTACCTGATCTACCTGGCGGTCAGCATCGGGCTGACCGTGTGGGTGGCGACCACACTCTCGCGCAACGGGCAGATCTTCCTGGCCGAGGTCTTCGCCGACACGAAGCTCGCCCGAGCGGTCAACCAGTTGCTGACCATGGGCTTCTACCTGCTGAACCTGGGTTATGTGACGGTGGCGCTGCGCTCCGACGGCATCGTCACGACAGCCAGCGAAATGCTGGAGACGCTCTCCATGAAGATCGGCCTGGTGCTGCTCGTCCTCGGAGTCCTGCACTTCTGCAACGTCTACTTCCTGGGCCGCTACCGGCGTGGCCGGCTCCGCCAGAACCAGCCGGCGCCGCCGCTGCCACCGGCCGCGCGGCTGCCGATGCCGCCCTCGATGCCGCCGCCGGCTCGCGCGTAGGAGACGCGATGACCGAGACCACCGATCCGGCCGGGCACGGGGCCGGCCGGATCGGGTCGTTCACCGTTCTGTACGACGCGGCCTGCCCGCTCTGCCGCACCGCGCACCGCTGGTTGGTGGGGCGGCCCCAACTCGTGCCGCTGCACTTCGTGCCGGCCGGGTCCGCCGAGGCACTGGCCCGTTTCCCCGGCCTGGACCACGCGGCCACGCTGCGCGATCTCACCCTGATCGCGGACACCGGTGCGGTGTACACGGGGGACGGCGCCTGGCTGGCCTGCCTGTGGGCGCTCGCGGACCATCGCGGTCTGGCCGAGCGGCTCAGCACCCCCGCCCTGCTCCCGGTGGCCCGGCGCGTGATCGCCGCGGCTTCGTCCGTGCGCGGGAGGACCCGGGATGCCGACTACGGTGACGTCTGTGACGAAAGCTGCCGCTGACCCGGTCGGTCCCGACGATGCCGCCGGGGCGTCCCGGCCGTCCGGCTCCGGCTCCGGCTCCGGCTCCGGCTCCGATGATCCCGGGGGTCCCGCGGGTGCGGCCAGACCGCGGCGGGCCCGGGGTGAGCAGACGCGGCAGGTGATCCTGGAGACGGCGCTGCGGTTGTTCCGGGAGCGGGGATACGCGGACACGACCATGCGCGCCATCGCCAAGGAGGCCGGGGTCGCGGTCGGGAACGCGTACTACTACTTCGATTCCAAGGAACACCTGATCCAGGGGTTCTACGACCACATGCAGAGCGCACACCGGGCGGCCGCCGCACCGATCCTGGAAGCCGAACGCGACTTCGCGGCCCGGCTGCGCGGCGTGCTGCACGCGGGTGTCGACGTGAACGCGCCCTACCACTCGTTCGCGGCCACGTTCTTCAAGACGGCGGCCGAGCCGACCTCGCCGCTGAGCCCGTTCTCACGGCAGTCGTCGCCGGCCCGGGACGCCTCGATCGAGATCTTCCGCGCGGTGCTCGACGGCTCCACCGCGAAGGTCGACCCCGAACTGCGCGAACACCTGCCCGAACTGCTCTGGCTCTCGTGGATGGGCGTCACCCTCTTCTGGGTCTACGACAACTCACCGGACCAGCGGCGCACCCGGCGCCTGATCGACGGCATGGTCCCGTTGATCGACCGGCTGGTGAGCCTGTCCCGGCTCCGGGTTCTCCGGCCCGCTCTGCGTCAGGTGCTGGAGTTGCTCGACACCGTACGCCGTGACGACTGACAAGATTACCCTCCGTAAGCGTCTTCGGGGTTATCGGCCTCCCTGTCGGTAACGGGCGAATATTCCGCCTGAATCGGGCCATCCGAACGGACAATCAGATAACGCAGCGCTTCCGTCCGTCGATCGTAATCACGTAGCGTCATGTCCGCAGGTGGGTCTGGGGACGTCGCGGACTTCGGCTCGGGACCAGTGCGAACCGCGACGCAGACGGTGAGCCGGGCACGGCAAGGCTTCGGGAGCAGCCTTGCCGTGCCCGGCTCACCAACCTTCCGCACCCGCGCGGGATGCGGGTCCATGGCCCGTCATGAAATCCCCAACTCGCCGCGTTTCAGCGCCCCGCTGCTGCCGGCTGATGTCTTCGATGCGCGCCGTGCCGGACACGATGGCGGAATGGTGCGGCGGCGGCCGGCGGCCCTGTGGACGGCCGAAGTGTGGCACCTTCAGCCGTGATAGCCCCGGCAGTGGAGGCGTCCGCCGGCGGAACCGCTGGACGGACGCCCTCACCCACTCAAGCCGCGGACGAGGTCTTCACCAGCGTGCGGATCTGCCGCAGCAGAACCGACAACGCCGCCAGATCCGCCGGCGAGTCGTCCACGTCCCCCATCGCGTTCGACGCCCGGGCGATCGACGCCGCGTTGAGCTGCTCCCACTGCGACACCCGGTCCTCGGGCGAGGCCGTCTCCGGCGTCGAGTTCAGCACCTCGGCGGTCAGCGCCGCGAGAGCCGCGTAGAGGTCGTACCGCAGCGCCATCCGGGCCAGCGTCTGCCACCGGTCACCCCGCGGGAGACGGGAGATGTGCGAGAGCAGCGCGTCCACCCCGAACCGCTCGGAGAGCACGAAGTACACCTGGGCGACCTCGGCCGGATCCCGCTGGATGGCCGCCGCGGTCTCCAGGATGTCGAGCAGGCCGAACCCGTAGAACACCCGGGCGATCGACTCGGACAGGTCTTTCGGGACGCCCTGCTCCACGAGGGACGTGACCCGCTCGTCCATCGCCCGGCGCTCGGCCCCCACCACCAGGTTCGGCAGCTGGGGCAGCAGCGCGGCGACGCCGGGCCGCAGCTTGGCGATCTCGCCGGCCACGTCGATCGGGGACCGCCGGGTGCTGACCAGCCACCGCAGCGCCCGGTCCAGCAGCCGCCGGGTCTCCAGGAAGACCAGCGTCTGCGCGGACGTCGGCACCTGGTTGTCCAGCGACTCGGCCGCCGCCCAGATCTCGTCGAGGCCGTAGACGTCGCGGATCACGACGTAGGCCCGGCACACGTCGGCCGCCGACGCGCCGCTCTCCTCCATCGCACGGTAGACGAACGACGTACCACCGCGGTTGACCACCTCGTTCGCCAGCGAGGTCGAGATGATCTCCCGCCGCAGCCGGTGGCCGGCCATCCGCCCGGCGAACCGCTCCCGCAGCGGGGTGGGGAAATACCGGGTCAGCACATCGGTGGTCCAGCTCTCGTCGACCAGTTCATCGGCGAGGATCTCGCGCTCCAAACTGATTTTGACGTACGCCAGGAGCACCGCGAACTCCGGTGGGGTCAGTCCCTCGCCCACTTCCGAGCGGGCGGCCAGCTCCTTGTCGGTCGGGAGCGCCTCCAGTTCCCGGTTCAGCACGCCCCGGTTCTCCAGCGTGGTGAGCATCCGCCGGTGCACCGGGAGCAGCGAGTGCGCCTGGGCCCGGGCGTTGCCGAGGGCGGTCGCCTGCTCGTAGTTGTCGCGCAGCACGAGGGCGCCGACCTCGTCGGTCATCTCGGCGAGCAGCTCGTCGCGCTCGGGCACGGTCATCTCGCCGTCGGCCACCGCGCCGCCGAGCAGGATCTTGATGTTGACCTCGTGGTCCGAACAGTCCACCCCGGCCGAGTTGTCGATGAAGTCGGTAAAAACTCGGCCCCCCGAGCCTTGTCCATCAGGGCCGGGAACACCACCGGCCAAGGCGAACTCGATCCGCCCGCGCTGGGTGAGCCCCAGGTTGCCGCCCTCGCCGACCACCTTGACCCGTAGCTCCGAGCCGTTCACCCGGATGGCGTCGTTGCCCTTGTCCCCGACGTCGGCGTGCGACTCGGAGGCGGCCTTCACATAGGTGCCGATGCCGCCGTTGAAGAGCAGGTCGACCGGCGCCTTGAGGATGGCCCGCATCAGGTCCGCCGGGCTGACCGCGGTGGCCTCGCCCAGGTCCAGGGCGGCCCGCACCTGCGGGCTGACCGGGATGGACTTGGCGCCGCGCGGATAGACGCCGCCACCGTCACTGATCAGGGACTGGTCGTAGTCCGCCCAACAGGAGCGGGGCAGGTCGAACAGGCGCTGACGTTCGGCGTACGAGATCCGGGGGTCGGGGTCGGGGTCCAGGAAGATGTGGCGGTGGTCGAAGGCCGCCACCAGCCGGATGTGCTGCGAGAGCAGCATGCCGTTGCCGAAGACGTCGCCGGACATGTCGCCGACGCCGACCACGGTGAAGTCCTGGGTCTGGGTGTCGGTGCCGAGGTCGCGGAAGTGCTTCTTGACCGATTCCCAGGCGCCGCGGGCGGTGATGCCCATCTTCTTGTGGTCGTACCCGGCCGAGCCGCCGCTGGCGAACGCGTCGCCCATCCAGAAGCCCTTGCCGACCGAGATCTCGTTGGCGATGTCGCTGAACGTGGCGGTGCCCTTGTCCGCCGCGACCACCAGGTAGGGGTCGTCGCCGTCGTGCCGGACCACGTCCCGCGGCGGCACGATCTTGTCGCCCTGGATGTTGTCGGTGACGTCGAGCAGCGCGGTGATGAAGCGCCGGTAGCACTCCACCGCCTCCTCCCGGTCGCCCGGCTTCTGCTTGAGCACGAAGCCACCCTTGGCGCCCACCGGCACGATCACCGAGTTCTTCACCATCTGCGCCTTGACCAGGCCGAGGACCTCGGTGCGGAAGTCCTCGCGCCGGTCCGACCAGCGCAGGCCGCCGCGGGCGACCGCGCCGAAGCGCAGGTGCACGCCCTCGAACCGCGGTGAGTAGACGAAGATCTCGTACTTGGGGCGGGGCTGCGGCAGGTCCGGGATGGCCTGCGGGTCCAGCTTGAACGCGACGTACGACTTGGGCCGCCCGTCGGGACCGCGCTGGAAGAAGCTGGTCCGCAGGGTCGCCTCGATCAGCGTGAGGTACGACCGCAGGATCCGGTCCTGGTCGAGGCTCTCCACCTGGTCGAGCAGCTCGGTGATCCGGTCCCGGACCTCGGTGGACCGGCGGGACCGCTCGGCGGCGTCGATCTGCAGGGCCGGCGAGAAACGGGTCTCGAACAGCTGCAGGAGCAGACCGGCGATCTCCGGGTACGCCGTGAACGTCGACTCCAGGTACCGCTGGGAGAAGACGTTGCCGGCCTGGCGCAGATATTTGGCGTACGCGCGCAGCACGACCACCTGCCGCCAGGTGAAGCCCGCCCGCAGCACCAGCTCGTTGAACCCGTCCACCTCGGCCTCGCCCCGCCAGGCGGCCGCGAACGCGTTCTCCACCTGTGGCCGGACCTCGGCCAGTTCGCGGTGCCCCTCGGGCGGCAGCAGGCCGAAGTCGTAGAGGTAGATGACGCCGTCGTCGCGGCGGATCTCGTACGGCCGTTCGTCGGTGACCCGGACGCCGAGCGAGTGCAGCACCGGGAGCACCGCGGAGAGCATCATCGGCTCGCCGTACCGGTAGACCTTGAAGCGGACGTCCCGCTCGTCCGGCTCGGGGGTGCCGCCCGGGCCGAGCCGGCGCCGCCGGAACAGGTGCATGGCGAGCTGGCCGGGCTCCTCGAGCAGCTCCAGCTTGGCCAGGTCCTGCATGCCCTCGTACGGCGTGTGGCCGTTCTTGTAGCTCTCCGGGTACGCCGTGGAGTAGCGGCCGAACAGCACCTTCGCCGGCTCGTCGCCCAGCTTGCGCTCCAGGACCAGGGAGAAGTCGTCGTCCCACATCCGGGTCGCGTCGGCGAGCAGCTCGGCCAGCGCGTTCGGGTCGATCTGGCCGGGCGGCGCCACCGGGTCGGTACGCACGATGAAGTGCACCCGCGCCAGCATCCGCTCGGTCACCCGGGTGGTGTAGTCCACCCCGATGCCGTTCAGCTCGCGCAGCAGGATCTCCTGCATGCGCAGCCGGTTGCCGGTGGTGAACCTGTCCCGGGGGAGGTAGATCAGGCAGGAGATGAACCGTCCGTACCCGTCGCGGCGCAGGAACAGGCGCAGCTGACGCCGGCCGGCCATCCGCAGCACACCGATGACCGCCTCGTACAGATCATCGGTCTTGATCTGGAACAGCTCGTCGCGCGGATAGGTCTCCAGGATCTGGAGCAGGTCCTTGCCGGAGTGCCCGCGCGGGGACAGCCCGGAGCGGTCCATCACCTCCATCACCTTGCGCTTGACCACCGGCAGCTCACGGACGCTGGTCCGGTAGGCCGAGCTGGAGAAGAGCCCCAGGAACCGCCGCTCGCCGGTGACGTTGCCCTCGCTGTCGAAGACCTTCACGCCGATGTAGTCGAGGTAGGCGGAGCGGTGCACGGTGGCCCGCGAGTTCGCCTTGGTGATCACGAGGAGCCGCTTCTCCAGGGCCCGCTCGTACGCCTCCGGCGCCATCTCGGACGCGAGTTTGCGCGGCTTGCCCTCGCCCCGCAGAATGCCCAGCCCACTGCCCGGGACCGCGCTCAGCACGCCACCGTCCAGCTTGTATTCCCGGTAGCCGAGGAAGGTGAAGTGGTCGTGGGCCAGCCACTTGAGCAGCTCGATCGAGTCGGTGACGTCCTTGTCCGGCACCGGCAGGTGGTGCTCGGAGCCGCGGGCGGCGGCCAGCTCGTCCGAGATGACCAGCGCGCGCTGCCGCATCCTCGGCCAGTCCTCGACGGCCTCCCGGACGTCGGTGAGCACCCGCCGCACCTCGTTGAGCAGCTGGTCGCGCGCCTCCGCCCGGCGAACCGGGTCGATCTCGATCCGGATCCAGCTCTCCACGAGGTCGCCCTCGATGGCGTCGTCCGGCTCCACCTCGGCCTCGAGCTGGGCGAGCGCGCCGAGCGGCTCACGGCGCACCACGATCAACGGGTGCACCAGCAGATAGACCTGCAGGTTGTGCGCGGCCAGCAGGGCGATCACCGAGTCGACCAGGAACGGCATGTCGTCGGTCACGATCTGCACCACGCTGTGGCCCTGCGACCCGGACGGCTCGGTTATCGCCAGCTTCAGCTCGCCGGGCAGCCGGTTGCGGGCCAGCTCACGGTGCTGCAGCGCGGCGGCGAACATCTCCTCGGGTGTGTACCCGACCAGCTCCTCGTCCGGCGCGAACCGCCAGAACCGGTCAACCAGCGACGCGGTCGTGTGGTCGTCACCCGCTCGCTGGACCGCCTGCGCGACAAGCCTCTCGGCGTCCGGCAGGGGCTCGTCGAGTTCTCCTGAGTCGATGGACGCACCGAGCCGCCCGGTGAGGGCTAGCCCGGGACCGGCGGCGAACTCGTCGCTCACGGTCTGATCAGATTCGGTCGCTGCCTCGTCGGCGACAGCCATGGCCTGGCGCTCCCCTCACCCACGGCACTGTGGGCTCAACGTGTCGAGCACAGCCTAGAACGAAAGGCGGGGCACCCCGCACACCCCGGGTGTGCCAGCACGCTGATGTGCGGGTTCGCGGATACTCACCGGAGCGCGGCCCCCCAGGACGGGCGTATGCCTACTACGGTTCGATCTGCTACCCACGGAAGGAACTGTCATGCGTCGCACCACGGGACTCGCCGTGCTGCTCCTGTTCGCCACCGGGCTGGCCGGCTGCTCCGGCGACCCACCGGAGGACGCGGTCGAGACCTTCCTGTCCGGTTGGAGGACGGGCAAGCTGACCGACGTCGGCTTCGTCGCCGCCGACGGCAGCCGGGTCGCCGCCGACCAGGTGCTGAGCAACCTGCGCCAGCTCTACGGCGATCTGGACCAGGCGCCGCTCGAGGTGACCAGGGCCGGCGACCCGAAGACCACGGGCGACGACGCCAGCACCCCGATCGACGTGAAGTGGACGCTGCCCGGCGGCGTCAGCTGGGCCTATCAGAGCACCGTCCGCGCCACCAAGGCCCGCAGCGACGGCTGGCAGGTCGTCTGGGAGCCGGCGCTGCTGCACCCGCAGCTGGAAGTGGGCGACAAGCTGCGGCTCCGCCGGGAGGCCGCCGAGCGCGCCACCGTCCAGGACGCCGCCGGCAAGCCGCTGGTCTCACCCACCCGGGTCGTCACCGTCGGCGTTCACCCGCAAGAGGTCCGGAACCTCGCCGACCTGCAGAAGAAACTCGCCGACGGCTTCCGGGAGATCAACGTCGACGTGGACATGAGCAAGCTCAAGGACCGCGTCGCCGCGGCCGACCCGGGCGACTTCCTCGACCTGGTCACCCTGCGGTGGACCGACTACAGCAGGATCCGCAGCGACATCCGCCCGCTCAAGGGCGCGAGCTTCCGGGAGGGCACGCGGCAGCTCGCCCCGACCCGGACCTTCGCCCGGGCGCTGCTCGGCACGGTGGACGAGGCCACCAAGGAGGACATCGAGAACAACCCGGGCACGCTGGTCGCCGGCGACCAGGTCGGGCACGGCGGCGTCCAGCAGAAGTACGACCAGGTGCTGCGCGGCACCTCCGGCATGTCCGTGCTGATCGCCCGGGAGGCGGCCGACGGCGAGGTGGACGCCGCACCGATCTTCACCGCCGCCCCGGTGGCCGGCAAACCGGTCAAGATCTCGATCGACACCGCCACGCAGAACGCGGCCGACCAGGCGCTCGCCGCCGAGAAGAAGCCCAGCTCGCTGGTCGCGATCCGGGTCAGCGACGGCTCGGTCCTCGCGGTGGCGAACGGGCCCGACGCGGGCGGAGTGAACACCGCGCTGACCGGTCAGGTGCCGCCCGGCTCCACCTACAAGGCGATCTCGACGTACGGCCTGCTGGCCGGCGGTGCGGTGCAGGCCGGCACGGTGGTCGACTGCCCGAAGACGTTCGCCGTGGACGGACGCGAGTTCAAGAACTCGCACGACCAGGCGCTCGGCAAGGTGCCGTTCCACGTGAACTTCGCCAAGTCCTGCAACACCGCGTTCGCCGGGCTGGCCCCGAAACTCGGCTCGGCCGGCCTCCAGGACGCGTCGAAGGCGCTCGGCATCGGCACCACCTGGGACCTCGGCGTCGAGGCGTTCACCGGCCAGGTCTCCGACGGCGGCACCGCGACCGAGCTGGCGGCGGCCACCTTCGGCCAGGGCAGCACGATCGTCAGCCCGATGGCGATGGCCGCCGCGACCGCGGCGATCGCCAAGGGCCGGTTCCAGCCGCCGAAACTCGTCGTCGACCCGGCGCCGGCCCAGCCGGGCGAGCCTGGACCGGAACTCGACCAGGGCGCGGTCACCGCGCTGCGCGAGATGATGCGCGAGGTGGTCACCGGCGGGACGGCCACGGCGCTGAGCACTGTTCCCGGCAAGCCGGTCCACGGGAAGACCGGCACCGCCGAGTTCCAGACCGGATCCGAGGAGACCCACTCCTGGTTCATCGGATACCAGGGTGACGTGGCGTTCGCGGTGATGGTGCAGAAGGCGGGGGCGGGCTCGGAGGCGGCCGTGCCGGCGGTCAAGCGTTTCCTGACCAACCTGAACAAGTAAGACCCCGCAGTGGCGCCGCCCCGGCGGCGCCACTGTTCGCTGCGGCTGCGCGGCGCCACAGTTCGCTAGGCGGCGCCACAAGTCGTTGGGCGGCGCCACAAGTCGTTGGGCGGCGCCACAAGTCGTTGGGCGGCGCCACAAGTCGCTGGGCGGCGCCGCTGTTCGTTGCGGTTGGGCGGCGCCGCTTTCCGTGCCGGCCGCCCTGCGCCGCCGATCAGGCCGCGCCGCCGGGAAACCCTGGGCCGGGAAGGTGCAGCGTCCTGGCCACGGGCGGGTCGAACGGCGGGCGCGGGCGCAGCATGCCCGGCCGGGTGGCCGGCAGGGGCTCCGAGTCGAGCAGCGGCGCGGAGCCCAGCGGGCGGGTCAGCAACCGCATGTCGGGACGGTCTGCCACAGGGCCGGCCGGCACCGTGACCGGCTCCTCGTCGAGATGCCCGTTCGACGGCTCGTCATGATCCGATTCGACATGCTCGGGCTCAGCCTGCTCCAGCTCGGCCTGTTCCAGCTCGGCCTGTTCCAGCTCGTCGTGGTCCGGTTCCTCGTGATCTGTTTCGGAGGCTTCAACCGGCTCCGGCCCCTCTTCGGAGTCGGGCGCTTCCGCGGCCGATTCGTCGATGTGGACAGCCTCGTCCGAGCCCACGTCCTCAGCAGTCGATTCGCCCGGGTTCGACTCGTCGAGGGAGAATTCGTCCGGCTCGACAGGTCCATAATCCGCGAAGTCCGCCTCCTCGGGGAAGGCGGAGCCCGATGGGGAAGCGGAACCCGGTGCAGGGCCGGCATCCGGTGCGGGAGCAGGATCCGGTGCGGCAGCAGGATCCGGTGCGGCAGCAGGATCCGGTGCCGAAGCAGGATCCGGTGCCGAAGCAGGAACCGATGCCGAAGCGGGATCCGGCGCGGCAGCGGGATCCGGCGCGGCAGCGGGATCCGGCGCGGCAGCGGCACCCCATGCCGGAGCGGGAACCGATGCGGCAGCGGAGGCCGACGCCTCCCGCTCGGTGAGCCCCGCCATGTCCCGATGCGCTTTCACCAGGTCCGGCCGCGGCGCCGTGGTCTTCACCGGCGCCAGCCCGGCCACCACCGCGGACGTGATCTCCGCGGCGTACCTGCCGTCCGGGTCGTAGTCCGGGTCGAAGACGGTGATCTCGACGCCGAGGCAGTGCGGCGACTCCACCAGCCCGGCGAGCAGCAGCTCCAGCTCGGGGAACGCGATGCCACCCGGGTCCGGCGCGTCCACCGCCGGCATCACCGCCGGGTCGAGCACGTCCACGTCGACGTGCACCCAATATCCCGCGCAGTCGACCAGCTGGTCGCGGGCCCACTGCGCGCTGCGGGCGGCGCCCTCGGCGCGCAGGGCCGGCACCGGCCGGGTCACTATCCCGGCGGCCTGGAGGTCGAGACGGTACTCGTCCTGGGCGCGGATGCCGAGGACCACCACGTCGACGTCCCGGAAGTACGGCCGGCGGCTCTCGATGGCGGCCAGGTCGGACTGACCGCGCCCGGTCACCAGCGCGAGGTCCTCGCCGGCCGCGGCGCCCACGTAGGACGCGTTGCCGGGGTGCCGGAAGTCGGAGTGCCCGTCCACGAAGACCAGGCCGATCCGGCCGCCGACCGCCTCGCCGAGCCGGTGCATCGCGACGCCGGATCCGATCAGGATGGAGCAGTCCCCGCCGAGCACGACGGGGAACTCGCCCCCGTCGATGATCACGCCGATCCGGTCGGCGAGGGCCCGGGAGTAGGCGGCTATCTCCGCCGCGTGCGCCACCCCGTCACCGGGACGCCAGTCGCCCGGGTCGTAACGGGGCGGGGTGAGGCAGCCGGCGTCGCGCGCGGCGAGCCGGGGCAGCAGGCCCTGGTCGCGGAGGGCGCCGGGCGCCTTGGCGCAGCCCGGCACCGACGTCGCGGTCGGCGGGCGCAGGCCGAGATTGGACGGAGCGTCCAGAACGGCGATGCGGCGCACGACGCCCTCCTTCGGTCGAAGAAAACGCGGCTCAGAAGAGCGCGCTGGCCAATGCGCGACGTGCGCCGGCCACCGCGGGGTCGTCCGGGCCGGCCACGCTGAACAGCGAGAGCAGGTGCTTGCGGACGGCGTCGCGGTCGTCGCCGGTGGTCCGCCTGATCAGGGCGACCAGCCTCGCGTACGCCTCCTCGGCCTGACCGCTGAGCACCTCGATGTCGGCGGCGAGCCGCTGCGCCTCGACGTCGTCCGGGTCGGCCTGGGCCTTGGCCAGCACGGTCGCCGGGTCGGCGCCGTCGATCCGGCGGTAGAGCTCGACCTGCGCCAGGCCGGATTCGGCGGCGGCGTCGGCCGGGGACTCGGCGAGGATCTTCTTGTACGCCGCCTCGGCGGCGTCCAGGTCGCCGACCATCAGCGCGTCGTCGGCGGCGTCCAGGCGCGGGTCGGCCGGCGTCTCGACGTCGACACCGGCGGCCTTGAGCACGGCGCCGATGTATTGCCGGATCTGGGCCTCGCCGGGCACACCGGCGAAGCCCTCGACCGGCTGACCGCCGATCAGCGCGGTCACCTGCGGGATGCCCTGCACCCGGAAGACCTGGGAGAGCCGCGGGTTGGTGTCCACGTTGACCTTGCCGAGGATCCAGGTGCCCGCGCCTTCCGCCACCAGCTTCTCGAGCACCGGGGAGAGCTGCTTGCACGGCTCGCACCAGTCGGCCCAGAAGTCCAGCAGGATCGGCGTGGTCAGCGACCGCTCCAGGACGGACTGGAAGTTCGCCTCGGTGACCTCGATGACGGTGTCGGGGTTGACCCCGGGAACCGTGGCCGGGATCGCGGCTGACGGGGAGCCGGCTGCCGGGGCGGTGCTCGGGGCGGGAGTGCTCGGCGCAGCCGGTTTGGCCGGCGCCGTGGGCCGCAACGCGCTGAGATCGACCGCGCCGCGGGTGAAGATCGACGGAGTGGTCCGTGGGTCGCTCATGGTTACCTAGTCTCGCACGCAGTCGTGGCTGTTCGCGCCGCCACCAGGCCGCCGATATCGGACGTCACAACGCCCGTCCGGCGGCCCGGTCACGTGACTAGGGCGATCCGTCCGGAAGGGCTAGAAGCGGGCGGGTTCGCGGTAGACGCCCCACTCGTCCTTCAGCACCCCGCAGATCTCACCGAGGGTGGCCTCGGCCCGGGCCGCGTCGAGCATCGCGGGAATCATGTTCCCCCCGGTTCGCGACACCGCGATCAGCTGTTCGAGCGCCGCCTTCACCCGTACCTGATCCCGATTCTCCTTGCGGGCGGCCAGCTCGCGCCGCTGCACCTGCTCGACCTCGTGGGAGACCCGCATGATCTCCAGTTCCTTGGCCACGGTGCCGGTGTGCACGTTGACCCCGACCACCCGCTTCTCCCGCTTCTCCACGGCCTGCTGGTACGCGAAGGCGGCCTCGGCGATGTGGGCGGTGAACCAGCCGTCCTCGATGCCGCGCAGGATGCCGGCCGTGACGCTGCCGTCGTGGCCCAACTCACGGATCCGGGTGAAGATCTCCTCCGCCTCGGCCTCGATCCGGTCGGTGAGCGCCTCGACGTACCACGACCCGCCGAGCGGGTCGGCGACGTTGACCACCCCGGTCTCCTCCATCAGCACCTGCTGGGTGCGCAGGGCGATCTCGGCGGACTCGTCGGTGGGCAGCGCCAGGGTCTCGTCCAGGGCGTTGGTGTGCAGCGAGTTGGTCCCGCCGAGCACCGCGGCGAGCGCCTCGACCGCGGTGCGCACCACGTTGTTGACCGGCTGCTGCGCGGTCAGCGAGACGCCGGCGGTCTGCGTGTGGAACTTCAGCCACAGTGCTTTCTCGCTGGTGGCGCCGTAGTCCTCGCGCAGGTGCCGGGCCCAGATCCGGCGGGCGGCGCGGAACTTGGCGATCTCCTCGAAGAAGTCGACGTGGGCGTCGAAGAAGAAGCTCAGGCCGGGCGCGAACTGGTTGACGTCGAGGCCGCGGGAGAGGCCGAGCTCGACGTAGCCGAAGCCGTCGGCCAGCGTGTAGGCGAGTTCCTGCGCGGCGGTCGAGCCGGCCTCCCGGATGTGGTACCCGCTGACCGAGAGCGGCTTGTACTTCGGGATCTCGTGCGCGCAGTACTCCATCAGGTCGCCGATGAGGCGCAGGTGCGGCTCGGGTTCGAAGAGCCATTCCTTCTGCGCGATGTACTCCTTGAAGATGTCGGTCTGCAGGGTGCCGTCGAGTTTGCTCAGGTCGGCGCCCTGCCGTTCGGCGGCGACCAGGTACATGCAGAAGACCGGCACCGCCGGACCGGAGATGGTCATGCTCGTGGTGACGTCCTGCAGCGGGATGCCGTCGAACAGCACGTCCATGTCCGCGGCCGAGTCGATGGCGACGCCGCAGTGGCCGACCTCGCCGAGCGACTGCGGCTCGTCGGAGTCTCGGCCCATCAAGGTGGGCATGTCGAACGCGACGCTCAGCCCGCCACCTCCGGCGGCCAGGATCATCTTGTAGCGCTCGTTGGTCTGCCGGGCGTTGCCGAACCCCGCGAACTGGCGGATGGTCCAGGTCCGGCCGCGGTAGCCGGTGGGATAGAGACCCCGGGTGTACGGATATTCGCCGGGCCAGCCGATGCGGTCGAAGCCCGGGTACGCGATGCCCTCGGGTGGCCCGTAGACCGGGTCCACCGTCGTGCCGGAGAGCGTGGTGAAGTCGGCGTCCCGCTTGCGGGCCGCATCGTAACGCCGTTGCCAGCGCTCCCGGCCGGCGGAGATCTCGGCAGCATCCATGCCCGCCATCGTAGAGCAGAACTGAACGATCATTAAGGCCACGATCTCGATCGGCCGGAAAAGAAGGCGCGACGCCGCTCAGGACGTGACGAGGGTGGGGAGCCGGTGCTCCAGGATCCACGCCTGCGGGTCGCCTCTGCGGTGCAGGATCCGCATGACCACCGGCGTCATCGCGTCCCGGATCGCCGCACCGACCAGGCCCGGCACCTTCGCGTTGCTGGACCGCCGGCCGTGGGCCACCACCTTCTCCACCCGCGGCCGGCGGGTGGCCTCGTAGGCCGCGAGCGCCGCCGGCAGATCGCGCCGTTCCCGCAGGCTGTGGCCGAGGACCACGGCGTCCTCGATCGCCATCGACGCGCCCTGCCCGGACGACGGGGCGACGGCGTGCGCGGCGTCGCCCACCAGCACCACCCGCTCGTTGCGCCAGACCCGGACCCGCCGCAGGTCCCGGGTGCTCCACGGGCCGGCCACCTCGGCCGAGGCGCGGATCAGCGCACCGACCGGCTCCCCCGCGAACAGCTCGTCCAGATGCGCACGCCAGGCCCCGGGGGTGAACTCCCCCGGCTCGGCGGGACGGTCCCGCGGCGGGTTGGCGAACCACCAGACGGTGCCGTCCGGCGCGGTCACCCAGCCGGCGAACGCCCGGCGCCCGAACGACATCTGCATCACCCCGGGCGGCGGTGCGAGAGCAGGATCGACCGGCCCGGCGGTGAAGCCGCCGGTGTCCAGCAGACCGAGATAGTGCGGTGCGGGCACGGACGGATCAAGAGCCTGCCGGGTACAGGAGTGCAGCCCGTCCGCACCGACCAGCAGTTCCGCGCTCGCCACCCGGCCGCCCTCGAACCGTGCGGTCACCTCCCCGGGTCCGGTGGCGACCGAGGCCAGCCGGGCGCCGTGCACGATCGGGATGCCGCGGGCCGTCACCTGCGCCCGCAGGGCGGCGTAGAGGTCGGCGCGGCGGATCGTGGTGGTGACCGTCCCGTCCGGCAGCGGGCCGCCGAGCGGCAGCTCCGCGAGCAGCCGCCCGGACGCCCCGCGCAACGCCATGACCGGGGTGGCGAACCCGCGCGCCAGCACAGCGGCCGGGTCAACGCCGAGGGCGCGCAGGGCGTTCGAGCCGTTCACCGCGAGGGTCAGGAAGGCGCCGCGCTCGCCGGCGCCACGATCCCTCGCTTCGTAGATCACCGGCTGGAAGCCGGCGTGCTGCAACGCGACCGCGGTGGCGGTCCCGGCGATGCCTCCGCCGACGACGATGGCGCCTCTTGGTTTAGTCATACAATGACTATTGATGGAATGACTAGGGAACGTCAAGGCCTAAGCTGGCCGCCATGAAGCGCTCCCCCCTGGCGATGGTTCTGCTGGCCCTGCTGGTGGAGGCACCGATGCATCCGTACCGGATGCAGCAGGTGATCAAGGAGCGCGGTCAGGACCAGCTGGTCAACGTCGCGCAACGCAACAGCGTCTATCAGACTCTCGAACGGCTGGTCCGGGCGCGGCTGGTCCGCCCGGCCGGCACCAGCCGCGAGCCCGGCCGGCCGGAGCGGACGGTCTACGAGGTGACCGAGGAGGGCACGGCGACATTGCGCCGCTGGCTCCTCGAGATGCTGCCGGAGCCGGCCCGGGAGTTTCCCGAGTTCCCGGTCGCGCTGGCATTCCTGCCGATCCTCACCCCGGCCGAGACACGGGAGCTGCTGGAGCGGCGGCTCGCGGTGCTGACCGAGCGGTCGGCCGCGATCGACGGGCAGGCGCCGCCCGGCCTGCCCCGGCTCTTCCTGGTCGAGGACGAATACCGGTCGGCCATGCTGCGTGCCGAGGCGGAGTGGCTGCGCGGCCTGATCGCCGAGCTGGCGGACGGGAGCCTGGCGTGGGACCGGGCGCTGATCGAGGAGACGCTGAGCCGGTTCGGGTGACCGTTCCCGATCAGGTCTGGCGCAGGCCGGCGAGCAGCTCGTCGGCGGCGGCGTACGGGTCGGTCTCACCGGCCGCGACCCGGGCCGCGAGATCGCTCAGCGCGGTGCCCTCGTGCAGGTCGGCCATCCGGGCGCGCAGTGTGCCCAGCGCCAGGGCCGCCACCTCGGCCGCGGCCCGCTGCTCGCGCCGGACGCGCAGGTTGCCGCTGCCCTCCAGCCAATCGCGGTGCTTGCCGATCGCGGCCACGACGTCGTCGACGCCGTCGCCCTTGACCGCGACGGCGCGCACGACCTGCGGCCGCCACTCACCCGGGCCCCGCTCGCCGAGGGCCAGCATGCCCTGGATGTCGCGGTAGGTGGCGTCGGCGCCGGGCCGGTCCGCCTTGTTGATCACGAAGACGTCGGCGATCTCCAGGACGCCGGCCTTCACCGCCTGGATGGCGTCGCCCATGCCGGGCGCGAGCAGCACCAGCGTGGTGTCCGCCAGCGAGGCGATCTCCACCTCCGCCTGGCCCACACCGACCGTCTCGACCAGGATCACGTCGCAGCCGGCACCCTCCAGGACGCGGACCGCCTGCGGCGTGGCCGCGGAGAGCCCGCCGAGCTGGCCGCGGCTGGACATCGACCGGATGTAGACGCCGCTGTCCGAGGTGTGGTCGGTCATCCGGACCCGGTCGCCGAGGATCGCGCCGCCGCTGAACGGGCTGGACGGGTCCACCGCCAGCACGCCGACCCGGGCGCCCTGCCGGCGCAGCGCCCGGACCAGCTCGTTCGTGGTGGTCGACTTGCCGACCCCGGGGGCACCGGTCAGCCCGATCACCTGGGCGTGGCCCGCGTAGGGCGCCATTGCGGCGGCGACCTGCGGCAGCGCCGGGTCACCGTTCTCCACCAGGCTGATCAGCCGGGCCACCGAGCGGGGGTCGCCCTCCCGGGCCCGTGCGACGAGGGTGGGCACGTCGCGGGAACGGGTCACCTTTGAATCTCCCCCCGGGCACCGGCCTTGCGCCGGCTCACGCCGATGGCACCTTGATGATCAGCGCGTCGCCCTGGCCACCGCCGCCGCAGAGGCCGGCCGCGCCGAGCCCGCCGCCGCGCCGCTTCAGCTCCAGCGCCAGGGTGAGCACCAGACGGGCGCCGGACATGCCGATCGGGTGTCCGAGAGCGATCGCTCCGCCGTTCACGTTGACGATCTCCTCCGCCACTTTCAGCTCGCGCATCGACTGGATCACCACCTGGGCGAACGCCTCGTTGATCTCGACCAGGTCGAGGTCCTCCACGGCCAGCCCGGCCTTGCCCAGCGCGTGCCTGATGGCATTGGCCGGCTGCGACTGGAGCGAGCTGTCCGGTCCGGCCACGTTACCGTGCGCGGTGATCTCGGCGAGCCAGGTCAGCCCGAGCTCCTCCGCCTTGGCGCGGCTCATCACCACGACCGCGGCGGCGCCGTCGGAGATCGGCGAGGAGCTCGCGGCGGTGATCGTGCCGTCCGGCGTGAACGCGGGACGCAGGCCGGCCAGCGACTCCGCGGTGGTGTCCGGGCGTACGCCCTCGTCGGTCCCCACCGCCTGCACCGCACCGCGGCCGCCGCCGGGAACCGGGACGATCTCCTCGGCGAACCGGCCCTCCCGCTGCGCCGCGGCCGCCCGCCGGTGGCTCAGCGCGGCGAAGGCGTCCTGCTCGGCCCGGGTGATCCCGAGCCGGACGCCGCTCGCCTCGGTGGACTCGCCCATCGAGATGCCGGCCCACGGGTCCATCAGCCCGTCGAAGGCGGTGTGGTCGCGCACCAGCACGTCGCCGAACTTGCGGCCCTGTCGCTGCTCGGGAAGCAGGTGCGGCGCGTTGGTCATGGACTCCATCCCGCCGGCCACCACGATGTCGAACTCGCCGGCGCGGATCAGCTGGTCGGCGAGCGCGATCGCGTCCATGCCGGAGAGGCAGACCTTGTTCACCGTGAGCGCGGGTGTGGTCATCGGAATGCCGGCGGCGACGGCCGCCTGCCGCGCGGTGATCTGCCCGCAGCCCGCCTGAAGGACCTGCCCCATGATCACGTACTGCACCTGATCGGGCGCGACGCCGGACCGCTCGAGCGCGGCCGCGATGGCGTGCCCGCCGAGCGCGGTCGCGGGCAGGTGCTTGAGGTTGCCGAGCAGGCGGCCCATGGGGGTCCGGGCGCCACTGACGATCACGGAGCTGGTCACTGTCTCGTTCCGATCTTCGCTGACCGGGTAAGGGGGCACCCGGGGTGGCCTTAACGATGGGTAAGGTCGAGACTAACCGCATGACAGCGGACTCTTCGAGCAGCAGTGGCACCGAGAATGTCACATTCTCCGATATCGAACTGCTGCGCATCGATCACGTCGGGATCGCCGTGCCGGACCTCGATGAGGCAATTCGGTTCTATGCCGAGAACTTCGGTCTGCGCTGTGTGCATCAGGAGACGAACGACGAGCAGGGCGTACGCGAGGCGATGCTCGCGGTCGGCGACGGCAGCGGGCCCCGGCTGCAGCTGCTCGCCCCGGCCCGGCCCGATTCCGCGATCGCGAAGTTCCTCGACCGCAGCGGCCCCGGCCTCCAGCAGCTCGCCTACACGGTGGCCGACGTCGAGGTCGCGGCAGATCGGTTGCGGGCCCGCGGGCTGCGGCTGCTCTACGACGAGCCGCGTCGCGGCACCGCCGGGTCACGGATCAACTTCGTGCACCCGAAGGACGCCGGCGGCGTCCTGGTCGAGCTGGTGGAACCCGCCTGACGGGTACGCCGGTCGGGTGAATCATCCTGACGCGGGCTCGGTCAGCTGGCAGGATCGGGGCCATTGAGCAGGACCGACGACGCCGGCGGCCGGGACCGGGTCATCCGCTGCCCCGAGTGTCCAGGTGGCCACGGACGACGGCGAGCCGACCGGTGGGCCGACCGGGCCCGGCCGTTCGGCCCGGGACCCGACTGCGCTCCAGGTCAAAGCTGATCTACGATGCGGTTCGGATGCCCGTCGGCTCTTGCATGTCCGTTCCCTTCTCGCCAGGATGGCGCAATGCCCCAGCAGCAGGATCAGAACCTGGCCTTCTTCGAGACCGCCAACTCCCAGCACGACTTCACCGTCGTCCTGCGCGGTTACGACCGTCACCAGGTGGACGGACACATCGGCCGTCTGCTCGCCGCTCTGAACCAGTCCGAGCAGGCCCGCGGTGAGGCCGAGCAGCGGATGAACGACGCCCAGCGCCGGTTGCGCCAGGCCGAGCAGCGGCTGAACGCCCTGGAGCAGAAGCTTGCCGACAGCAACAAGTTGCTGGAGGAGAACAACCGTCCCACGCTCTCCGGTCTGGGCACCCGGGTCGAGCAGATCCTGCGTCTCGCCGAGGAGCAGGCGAACGACCACCGCAGCGAGGCCAAGCGGGAGTCCGAGGGCATTCTCTCCGCCGCGCGCCTCGAGGCCCGCGAGATCACCGACAAGGCCCGCGCCGAGGCCGCGGCCATGAAGGCGACCGCCGAGCGTGAGGCCGGCCAGGTCCGCACGCACGCCGAGCGCGAGGCGGCCGAGGCCCGGGTGCAGGCCCGTCGCGAGGCCGACACGCTGCGCGGCGACGCCGACCGCGAGACCAAGCAGCTGCGCACGGTCACCGCGCACGAGGTCGCCGAGCTGAAGTCGACCGTGGAGCGTGAGGTGGCGTCGCTGCGCGCCACCGCCGAGCGGGAGATCACCCAGGCCCGCGCCAAGGCGGCCCGGGAGGCCGAGGAGAAGCGCGCCGAGGCCACCAAGCTGCTCACCGACGCCCGCGACAAGCGCGACAAGGACCTCCAGGCCCTGGCCCTGGAGATCGCCGAGCGCCGGGAGAAGGCCGAGCGCGAGGAGTCCCAGCGGCACGCCGCCCAGGTCAGCGCCACCCAGAAGATGGTGGCCGAGGCCGAGGAGCGCGCCCGCGCCGCCGAGGACCGCGCCAAGGAGATCCAGCAGCGCGCCGAGACCCGCCGGGTCGAGTCCGAGCGCACCGCCTCCGAGGCCGTCGAGAAGGCCCGCGCGCTGGCCGACAAGACGGTCACCGAGGCCCGCGCCGAGGCCAACCGCCTGCTCAGCGAGGCGCGCACCGAGTCGGAGCTGACCACCCAGGCGGCGCGGCGCGAGGTCGAGGACCTCACCCGCCAGAAGGACGCGGTCACCAACCAGCTCGGCCAGATGCTCTCCGGCCTCTCCGGACTGGTTCCCGGCGTCGGCGGCCCGGCTGCCAAGGCGGTCGCCGAGGCGAGCAAGCCGGCCGAGGCGCCCGCACAGCGCGGTCCCGAGCAGGCGGCCCAGCAGGGCACGCAGCAGGCGCCTCCGCAGGCCGCTGAGCAGCAGGACCAGTCGGGTTCCGACGAGCAGCCGGTGGCCGCCAAGACCAACTCCTGAGCACACCCACCTCTGAAGTTGCGAAGCCGGCGCGAGTACGCGACGGTGAAATTCGCCGGGGGTCGTGAGTGATTCGAGGCCGTATCGGAGTTTCTCCGGCACGGCCTTGCTCGTTTTCGCGCCGTAGCCTGGTTCTCGACAAGCGAGGCCAGACAAAAACGTGACTACCCGCACAGTCCCTGCCAACCCGGTGTGTACCGACACGGCTGGGGACTATGCGTATGTGAGGATGGACAGCATGTCGCACGGCGGAGAAATTCTCGGACTCGGCGGAGACGCGACCACCGAGCCCAACTTCGAGACCGCCCTGCGGGGATACGAACGGAGGCAGGTCGAGCGCTACGTCGCTCGCGCGGAGAACGAGATCGCCGCGCTGAGCGCCGAGCGCGAGCAGGCCTACTCGCAGATCCAGGCGATGGCCGCCCAGGTCAAGGGCCTCCAGCAGGAGCTCGCCGAGACCCGTCGCAACTCCGGGCTCAGCGGTGAGGTCTCGTTCCGGCACCTCGGACCGCGTGTCGAGCAGATCCTCACGCTCGCC
Source organism: Actinoplanes sp. 13 (assembly GCF_056134165.1). NCBI lineage: Bacteria > Bacillati > Actinomycetota > Actinomycetes > Micromonosporales > Micromonosporaceae > Actinoplanes > Actinoplanes sp. 13. Next base: position 677,967 of record NZ_JBVYOQ010000001.1, read on the forward strand.
GAGGAGCAGGCCGAGGCGATCAAGGCGTCCGCGACCGACGACATCGCCAGCCGCCTCGCCGAGGCCGAGCGGATCCGCGCCGAGGCCGAGGCGCACGCCCACGACGGCATCCGCGACTTCGAGATCGCCCTCGCCGCCCGGCGTGCCGAGGAGGAGAAGGTCGACGCCGCCAAGCGCGCCGCCACCGACAAGGCGGTCGCGGAGGCACGGCGCGGCGCCGAGCAGATGCGCTCCGAGGCCGAGGCGGTGCTGGTCCGGGCCCGCAACGACGCCAAGTTGCTCACCGAGAAGGCCGCCCAGGAGGCCCAGCGCACCCGCGCCGAGGTGGACGGCTACGTGCAGTCCACCCGGGTGCAGGCCGAGCAGGAGCTGAAGGCGCTGCGGGACAAGACGCAGCAGGAGATCACCGCGAAGCGGGCCGAGGCCGACCGGGAGCACGCCGAGCTGAAGGCCTCCGTCGAGCACGAGCTGGCCCTGCGCCGCGCCTCGGTGCTGGAGGAGCTCGGTCAGATGCGGGCCGGTGTCGAGAAGCAGTGCGCCGATCTGCGCAGCGAGGCCGACAAATACGCGGAAGAGGTCCTCCGCCGCTCCGACGAGCAGGCCACCGCCGTCCGCAAGGAGATCGCCGCCCAGCAGGAGAAGATCGCCCAGGCCGGCCGTGACCTCGAGGGCGCCATGGCCAAGATCGCCGAGGCCGACCAGCGCCGGGCCGCCGCAGAGGACCGCGCCGGCAAGGCCGAGAAGGAGTCCGAGCTGGTCCAGCAGCGCCTCGCCGAGGTGCAGCAGCAGCTGGAGGCGGAGCTGAAGCGGGTCGCCGAGGCCCAGCGGGCCGGGGAGGCCGCCGAGCGGCGTGCCGCCGAAGTCCGGCGCCAGGTGCAAAAAGAGGCGAAGCGGGTGGCTGAGCTGGCCGCTGCCGCGGTGCTCGCGGCGGCCGCCTCCCCCGAGGATGACGAGGACGGGCAGCCGGAGCCGGAGGCCAAGCCGGTGGTCGCCACCGCCAGCGCGCCGGTCGCCGCCCACGCGATCGAGAAGCCGGCCGGGGCGCACGCCGCCGACAAGCCGGTCGGGGCCCACGCCGCCGACAAGCCGGTCGGGGCCCACACCGCCGAGCGGGCGGTCGGGGCGCACGCGGTCGAGAAGCCCGCGGGCCCGCCCGCCAAGGTGACCGCCTCGGCCAAGGTGACGGTTCCGCAGGCGAGCCGGGTGCCCGCGGACGCGGAATGACACGGGCCGCGGTGGCGCGCCAGGCACCGCGGCACTAACCTCCGGAATCTCCGACGTGGAGGGAGGGGGTCCGATGTCCACCGAGCCGCCGGCTGACGAGTCCGCTGTCGACGATGCCCCCGAGCCGGTCGAGCAGGCCGAGTTCGGCGAGCCGGGGGTGCCGCTCAACCGCCGCAGCCCGTTTCTGTTCGGCTTTCTCTTCGGGCTGGGCGTGCTCCTGGCGTACACCTTGTTCTTGGGTGTCCGCAACGCCGCCTCGATCCTCGTCCTCGTCCTCATCGCGCTCTTCCTGGCGATCGGCCTCAACCCGGCGGTGTCCCGGCTGCGCCGGTGGGGGGTGCCCCGCGGGGTGGCCGTGGCGATCGTCGGGCTCACCGTGGTCGGCCTGCTCGCCGGCGGCCTGATCGCACTGATCCCACCGCTGGTCACGCAGACCACCGAGCTGATCAACAACGCGCCCGGGACGATCGAGAGCCTGCGCCGCAGCGAGACGGTGAACGAGCTGGTCCAGCGCTACGACATCGCCACCAAGGTGCAGAACGCGATCAACGCCGGGACCATCGGCAACGCGCTGGGCGGGGTGGTCGGCGGAGCCCGGCTGCTCTTCGGCACGATCTTCAACATCCTGACCGTGCTGGTCCTGACGATCTACTTCATGGCCGCCTTCGACCGGATGAAGGAGACCGGGTATTCCCTGGTCCCGGCGTCGCGGCGGGAGCGGGTGCGGCTGCTCACCGACGAGATCCTGACCAAGGTCGGTGCGTACATGGTGGGCGCCCTGGCCATCGCGATCCTGGCCGGCGTCAGCACCTTCGCGCTGGCCCTGGCACTCGGCCTGGCGTACCCGTTCGCACTGGCCGTGGTCGTCGCGGTCCTCGACCTGATCCCGCAGATCGGCGCCACCCTGGGCGCCGTGATCGTCAGCCTGGTCGGGCTGGCCGGCTCGGTCACCGACGGCGTGGTGTGCATCGTGTTCTTCATCGTCTACCAGCAGGTGGAGAACTACCTGATCTATCCGAACGTGATGCGGCGGTCGGTGAAGGTCAGCGACGTGGCGGCGCTGGTGGCCGCTCTCGTCGGCGTCGGCCTCTTCGGCGTGGTGGGCGCGCTGGTGGCGATCCCGATGGTGGCCGCCGTCCAGCTGATCATGCGCGAGGTCCTGCAACCGGCCCAGGCGCAGCGCTGACGGCTCACTGCAGCGGGCGCGGGACCTCGACGTCGGCGAACGCCGCGACAGTCCGGTCCGAGTACGCGCTGGAGTCCCCGGTCTCCATCGGGCCGTCCCAGGTGCGGGGCAGCGGCACCGGCACCGCCGGCGCGATCCGGCGGACGATCTCGTCCAGCACCTTCTCCGCGTCACCGACCCAGAGGTGCTTGGCGCCCGCCATCGGCACCACCTCGGCCTGCGGGACCGCGGCGAACCGTTCCTGAGCCTCGGCCGGGCGCAGGTAGTCGTCGAACTCCGGGATCAGCGCGGTCACCGGCTTGCCGTCGGCGGCCCAGGCGTCCAGGTGCTCCGGCCGGGAGAAGCGCAGCGGCGGGGAGAGCAGGATCGCGCCCCGGACCGACGGGTCCAGGCCGTACATCAGGGTCAGGTCGGTGCCGAACGACCAGCCGACCAGCCACACGTCGGGCAGGTCGGCGAACTCCGCGTACTCGATGGCGGCGGCCACGTCGAACCTCTCGTCCACCGCCGCCGAGAACTGTCCGCCGCTCGTACCGCGTACGCTGCTGGTCCCCCGGGTGTTGAACCGCAGCACTGCGATCCCGGCCAGCGCGGGCAGCCGCCAGGCCGCCTTGCGATAGACGTGGCTGTCCATCATCCCGCCGTGCGTGGGCAGCGGGTGCAGGCAGACGATGGTGGCCACCGGCTCCCGGTCGAGCGGGCGGGCCAGCTCACCGACGAGGGTGACGCCGTCCGCGGTGTGCAGCTCGATGTCCTCCCGGCGCGCGGGGAGGATCGAGTTGGCACGGATCTGGTTGCTCATGTCTAGATCTTCACCCATAGCGCGGAGCGTTACGCGACCGCTCCACCACCGGCGCGCGCCGGTCCCGGGCCCGCCAGCAGCCGGTGTGCCAGTGCCGCCGGTCGCTCTCGTCGCCCCAGCCGTCGGTCGGCCAGGCCACCACGTGCGGCACCCGGGGCCGGATCTCCTGCATGCATCCGGGGCACCGGTACGTCTTGCCGGCCTGCCCGAAGACGTTGCGCACCATCCACTCACCGTCCTGCCACTGCTGGACGCGGTCCTCGGTGAGGCCGGGACGATCCAGGCGGGACTCGTCGTCGGCGTCACGGCGGCGGGGATGGTTACGGCGGGGGCTCACGAGGTCAAGCGTACGTAGTGACTCCTCAGTAACATCAACCTAGACTCGCGACATGACGGCGACTCACGTTCCCGGCCTGCCCGTGATCGAGAACGGGCAGCTGATCTCCACGAATCCGGCCACCGGCGAGGAGGCCGGCCGGGTGCCGGCCGCCGACGAGAAAACGGTCACCGCCGCTGTGGAACGCGCCCGCGAGGCCGCCCTCTGGTGGCAGGGCCTCGGCTACGACGGCCGCAAGGTCCGGCTGCTGCGCTGGCGCACGCTGCTCGTCGAACGGATCCACGAGCTGGCCGAGCTGACCCAGCGGGAGGCCGGCAAGCCGCTCGCCGACGGGATCATGGAAGTCACCGCCGCCGTCGAGCACCTGGACTGGGCCGCCCGCAACGCCAAACGGGTGCTCGGCCCCCGCCGGGTCCGCACCCGGCTGCTCCTCGCCGAGCACTCCGGCCACCTGGAGTACCAGCCGTTCGGCGTGGTCGGCGTGATCGGCCCGTGGAACTACCCGATCTTCACCCCGGTCGGCCCGATCAGCGGCGCGCTCGCGGCCGGCAACGCCGTGGTGTTCAAGCCGAGCGAGTACACGCCGGTGGTCGGGCAGTGGCTGGCCGACACGTTCGCCGAGATCGTCCCGGAGCAGCCGGTGCTGCAGACGGTGCACGGACTGGGCGACGTGGGCGGCGCGCTCTGCCGGGCCGGGGTCGGCAAGCTCGCGTTCACCGGCTCCTCCGCCACGGCCAGGAAGGTGATGGCCGCCTGCGCGGAGAACCTGGTGCCCGTGGTGATCGAGGCCGGCGGCAAGGACGCGCTGATCGTGGACGAGGACGCCGATGTGGCCGCGGCGGCCGAGGCAGCGGTCTGGGGCGCGATGACCAACGCCGGGCAGACGTGCGTCGGCATCGAGCGGGTGTACGCGGTGGCCCCGGTCTACGACCGGTTCGTCGAGGCGGTGGTGGAGAAGGCGGGGAAGCTGCGGACCGGCGAGGAGATCGGGCCGATCACCATGCCGAAGCAGATCGACATCATCCGCGACCACATCGACGACGCGCTGGCCAAGGGCGGCCGTGCGGTTCTCGGCGGCGCCGCGTCGGTGCAGGCGCCGTACGTCTCACCCACGGTTCTGGTCGACGTACCGGAGGATTCGTCCGAGATGCGCGAGGAGACCTTCGGCCCGACCCTCACGATCACCCGGGTCAGCGACGCCGACGAGGCGGTGCGCAGGGCCAACGACACGGCGTACGGGCTGGGCGGCGCCGTCTTCGGCAAGCGCAACGCGATCCGCATCGCCCGCCGGATGCGTTCCGGCATGGTCGCCGTGAACGGGACGATGACCTTCGTCGGGATGGGGAACCTGCCGTTCGGCGGCGTCGGCGAATCCGGATTCGGGCGCATCCACGGCGAGGACGGCCTGCGCGAGTTCGCCCGCTCCAAGGCCATCACCGTGCGCCGGGCGAAATCCCTGCTACCCGCGATGACCTTCGAACGCACCCCCGCCCAACTCGGGCAGATCGTCAAGGCCCTGCGCCTGCTCTACGGCCGCAAGCCCTAGTCTGATCGAGTGGTCGATCACCCCGCGGTCGAGGTCAGCAACCTGCACGTGAGCTACGGCTCCACCCCGGTGCTCATCGACGTGGGGCTGGTCGTGCCGTCCGGCGGCGGGGTCTGCGTGACCGGCGAGAACGGCATCGGCAAGTCCACCCTGCTGCGCTGTGTCAGCAGCCTGCAGCAGCCGGACTCCGGCACGATCCGGGTGTTCGGCGCCGAGCCCGGCGACACCCCCGCGTTCTGGCGTGCCGTGGTGACCACGGTGGAGCCGCCGACCTGGTACCCCGGCCTCACCGTCCGCGAGCACGCCGAGCTGGTGTGCCGGGCGCACGGCCAGGACCCGGACGGCGCCGGCATCGACGAGGCCCTGGACCGTTTCGGCCTGGCCGCGCACGCCGACGCCATCCCGCCGTCGCTCTCCTCCGGCCAGAAGCAGCGCCTCACCCTGGTGCTGGCCCTGCTGCGGCCCAGCTCGCTGCTGATCCTCGACGAGCCGGAGCAGCGCCTCGACCCGGACGGGCGGGCCGCCGTCGCGGCGATGCTCACCGAGTACGTCGCCACCGGCGGCTCCCTGCTGATGGCCAGCCACGACGACAAGTTCGCCGTCGCGTCCGGCGCCGAGATCACCACGATGGAGTCGCTGAGCGCCCACCCGGCCGGCGACACCGACGCGCTATGACCACCGTCCCGCTGCGCCCGGTCCGCCGCTGGATCCACCGCACCCAGTCCGCCCACCGTGATCGCGGCGAGACGCTGGGCAGCATCTATTTCGCCGTCCTGTTCCTCGCGGTGGTCGGGTCGATGCTGCACCGGCAGCTGACCGCCGTCTTCTGGCCCACCGCCCCGGCGCTCTCCGGCGTCGCGGCGATCGCCCTCGCCGTCGGCTGCGGCGCCCTGCTCGTGATGGCCCTGCGGCGACTGGGCCCGATCTCGCTCAGCCGCCCCGCCGCGTACTTTCTGCTCACCGCCCCGGTCAGCCGTCGCCGCCTGCTGCTGCCCTCGGTCCGCCTCACCGCCGCGGCCGCCGCCCTGGCATCCTCGGCCGCCGCGTTCGCCGTGGTCGGCCACACCGCCACCCGCGCCGGCGCGCCGGTGCTCACGCTGATCGCCGCCGCGGCCCCGGCCGGCGTGCTCCTCTTCGTCGCCGCCGCGGCCGCCCAGTCCCGGCCCCGCCGCGCCACCCTGATCGATCGTCTCACCGCCGGCGCGCTCACCCTGGCGCTGGCCGGGCTGGTCGCCGAGTCGGCCGGCTGGACGCCACCCACGCTGCCCGGGTGGCGGAACACCGGGTGGGTGACCCCGGTCGCGGGCGCGCTCACGCTGATCGCCGCGACAGCTCTCCTTCTGGCTGTACGAGCATTGGCGCACACACCCAACGACCGCATCCTGGAGTCCGCCAAGACGGCCGGCACCCTCTTCGACGCCGCGTTCGGCATGGAGCCGTCCTGGGTGACCGACATGATCGAGCGCCGGTACTGGTCGCACCGCCGCCTGCGCTCGGCCCGGCCGCCGGCCCGGCTGCCCGTCCTGGTGGGTCAGGACTACCAGCTGGCCCGCCGCCGCGTGCCGCACCTGCTCTGGCTGGCCGCGTCGACCACGCTGCCGCTGCTGCTGGCCGCCGGCCCCGGCTGGCTCCTCGGCCTGGCCCTGCCGGCCGGCGCGATGCTCGCGGCCGGGACGACCACCGCCACCGTCAAGACCGACGCCGGCAACCCGGTCCTGCTGCGCCTCCTGGGCCTGACGTCCCGTCGGGTCCTGGCCCAGCGGTTCTGCCTGCCGGCGGTCCTGGCCGCCGCGTGGTCGGTCACGGCGCTGACGCTGCTCCAGGTGACCGGCCACCTCCCCGCCGGACCCTGGCCCGCGCTGGGCCTGGCTCTCGGCCCGATCGGCGCCGCCGCGGCGATCCGCCGGGCCCGGGTGGGTTTCGTCCGCAACGACCTGCTGCCGCTGGACACCCCGATGGGCACCGTCTCCACCGGACCGCTGGTGAACTCGGTGGCCGGCCCGGACATGCTCCTGGCGGCGCTGCCCAGCGTCGTGGTGGTGGCCACCGCGACGCCGTTGAGCTGGACCTTCGTGGTGGTCCAGGCGGGTCTGGCCGCGCTGCTGCTCCGCCTCTACCTCACCGTCTCCACGTCGGACGACCGCGTGGAGCTCACCCGCCGCTGAGAGGACGCCCGCCACCGAGCACGGGCTGTCCCGGAGCACCCGGGACCAGCCGACGCGCGTGAGCCGACCGCCCGGGCTGCCCAGCGGACCTCCGGGGACAGCGCCGGGCTAGAAGAGGGTCAGCTCGTCGCGCTCCATGCCACGGAGCTTGTCGTAGTCCACGACCACGCACCGGATGCCCCGGTCGGTGGCCAGCACCCGCGCCTGGGGTTTGATCTCCTGGGCCGCGAACACGCCCTTGACCGGCGCCAGCAGCGGGTCACGGTTCATCAGTTCGAGGTAACGGGTCAGCTGCTCGACACCGTCGATCTCGCCGCGCCGCTTCACCTCGACGGCCACCGAGCCACCCTCGGCGTCCTTGCACAGCAGGTCCACCGGCCCGATCGCGGTCATGAACTCCCGGCGCACCGTGGTGAAGCCCTCGCCGAAGGTCTCCGGATGCTGGGCCAGCAACTCCTGCAGGTGCGCCTCGACGCCGTCCTTCTGCAGGCCGGGGTCGACGCCGAGGTCGTACGAATAATCCTGGAAGATCTCCTCCAGGGTGATCCGCAGCTCCTCGCCCGCCTTGTTCACCACCTTCCAGACGCCCGGCGCCTCTTTCAGCTTGCAGGGCGGGCTCATCCAGTTCAGCGGCTTGTAGGCACGGTCGTCGGCGTGGATGGAGACCGACCCGTCGGCCTTCACCATCAACAACCGGACCGCCGGTGGCAGGTGGGCGGAGAGACGGCCGACATAGTCCACGGAGCACTTCGCGATGACCAGGCGCACCGGGCGACACTACCCGACGCTTGCCGGGCGGCGTTCGCACGCCGGTGCCATGCTGATGGTGTGTTCGAAGCATTGACCGGCACCGGTCTCGCCGCATCAGCCGGCCTTAATGCGTATATTCCGCTGCTCACCATGGGTCTGCTCGCGCGGTACACCGAGGCGATCAGCCTGCCGGCCGGCTGGTCCTGGCTGGGCAACGGCTGGACGCTGACCATTCTCGGTCTTCTGCTGGCCATCGAGGTCGTCGCCGACAAGGTGCCGGTGGTCGATCACGTGAACGACATCGTGCAGACCTTCGTCCGCCCGACCGCCGGCGGCCTGGCCTTCGGCGCCGGTTCCGCCTCGGAGACGGTGACCGTCTCGGACCCGGGCTCGTTCTTCACCAGCCACCAGTGGGTCCCGATCCTGATGGGCGGCCTGATCGCGCTCGGCGTGCACGGGGTGAAGGCGGCCTCCCGCCCGGTGGTGAACGCCTCCACCGGTGGTCTCGGCGCCCCGGTGGCGAGCACGGCCGAGGACGTCGGCAGCGTCGTGATGTCGGTTCTGGCGATCCTGTTGCCGATCCTCGTGCTGTTGGGCCTGGTCATCATGGTGTGGGCCGGGTTCTGGGTGTTCCGGCGCCGGCAGCGGCGCAGACGCGAGCGGATCTCCGGTGTCGAGACCCGGCGATTGTTTGGTTGACTGCTCGGGTGCCCGCTGTCGCTGTTCCCGCTTTCGCCCTCTCCTGGTGGCTCGCCTGCTACCTGATCGGACGTGATCCACAGCGGTGGGTGCTCCGCTGGTCGGCGGCCGCGCTCGGCGCGTACGCGATCGGGGTGGCCGTCTGGAGCGTCGCGCCGGGCAGCATGATCGCCGAGATCCTGCTCTGTCTGCCCGCGCTCGGCTGGGCCGGCGCGGTGGTGGCGATGCTGCCGCTGACGCCGCCGGAACGGCGGCCGGTGGACCGGGGCGCCCTGGTGCTGGGTCTGCTGTTCCTGGTCATGGTGATCGGGTTGCCGGGGCTGGGCCGGCTGGTCGCGCTGAGCCCGCTGATCGGCGGGCTGACCCTGCTGTGGCGGCTGCGCGCGCAGGTCACGCCGCGGATGCTGCCGATGTCGATGACGCTGATGGCGGTGCTGTACGCGGCCGGCCTGGCGCTGCTGCTCTCCCCGGCGGACGTGGGTGGCGGCGCCGTGGTGATCGGGGCGATCGGGGTGGACCTGCTGGTGGTCGGCTATCTGATGGCGGTGACGCACGCCGCCGAGGCGGGTGAGCGGCTGCGGCCGGACCTGCGCCGCTCGCTGGCCGGGGCGATCGTGGCGGTGGTGCTGACCGGGGTGCCGGTCACCGCCACCATGCTGATCGTCTCCGGTCACGACGGGGTGGTGCTGCTCCAGTTCGCGGTGCTCGCCGTGGCGTCGACGGTGGCCGGTCTGGGCGGTCAGCTGCGCCGCCTGCTGGACCGGTTGGCGCTGCACGACGACGCGCTGATGCGGTCCGAGCGGAGCGCGCTGTTCCTGAACGCGGAGGCGTTGCTGCGCCGGCGGGAGCCGCGGCGGCTGGGCACGATCGGCGAGCCGGAGTTCCTGCGGCTGACCCGGCGGGCGCTCACCGATTTCGGCGACCTGAACCGGCTGGCCCGCAGTCCGCTCACCGACCTGCCGTCGGTGGAGCGGCGGCTGGCCGGGCGGGAGGACCAGCCGCGGGCGCGGGCCCGCGAGTTGCGGGCAGTGCTGCGGGAAAGCGTGTCCGCGTTGCGCCCGCCCGGCCCGTTCAGCACGACCGAGGACTGGCGGTACTACAACGTCCTCCAGTTCTGCTGTGTGCTCGGCCTGAACCCCTACGTGCGGCGGCCGCGGAGCAGCGAGATGAGCCGGGAGGCCCGGCAGGCGGTGGACTGGTTCCGGCGGTACGTGCCCCGCGACGTCACCCGGCAGTGGCAGCGGGAGGCCGCGATGGTCGTGGCGGAGCAGCTCTGGTCGGAGGTGGCGGAGCGGCACCCGGCGTCGCCTGTGCCCACGCCGGTCAACGAGATCACGACACGCAGCAGCTAAACTCCCAAAAGGGACGGAAATGGCTAAAATCCCCCACCATGGGCTCCGGGGGATGGCGTGGGTAGTCACCGCAACGCGCTTGTCGCCGCGGTCCGGCAGGAACTCGCCGAAGCGCGCGGGACCGCCCGGGCCGTGCTGGCCGCCGCGGAGTCGGCGCGCGGCGAGGCACAACAGCGACGGCAGGTGGTACGCGACGCGTACGCCACCTGCCTGACCCAGCTCGCGTCGGCCCGCGAGTCGGCCCGCGACAACATCCACCAGCGGTACCGCGACGAGGCCGACCGCCTCGCCCGGCACCTGCGCGGCCTGGCCACCGTCAGCGCGACCGGCGCCGCCAGCGTGCCGTGGCGGCTGTGGGCGCCGAGCGAGCCGGAACCCGGCGGCCGGCCCGGACTGGTCCGCATCGGCGCCATCACCTTCGACGACAGCCTCGCCCTGCCCGGCCTCGTCCCGGTGCTCGACGCCGCGCACCTGCACCTGAGCGGCCCCACCAGCACGCTCGACGACGTCATCACCGGCGTCCTGCTGCGGGTGCTCGGCAGCACCCGCCCGGGCGACGTGCGGCTCACCGTCTACGACCCCGAGCACCTGGGCGGGACCCTCGCCCCGTTCGCCCCGCTCGGACCGAGCTTCGTCGGGCCGGGCGGGCTCGGCGCGCTGCTCGACGAGCTGGTCGACCACATCTGCCGGGTGAACGAGGCGGTGCTCGCCGGCCGGCACACCTGCCTCGCCGACCTGGTGGCCGCCACGCCCGGCCCACGCACCGAGCCGTGGCGGCTCGTGGTGCTGCTCGCCGACCGGGCGACCGCGGCCGAGCTCACCGCCTCGCAGCGGGCGCAGCTGGACCGGATCGTGCGTACCGGGGTGTCCTGCGGCGTGCACCTGGTGATCCGCGGGCTGGAGGTCGAGGACGACCCGACGGTGGAGCGGATCGTCGTCCGGGGCCAGACCGCCACCTGCGCCTCGCTGGGCCCGCTGGAGATCCGGCTGGACCCGCCGCCACCCGCCGAACGGATCGCGGCGTTCTGCCAGAACACCGCCGACCGGATCCGGTCGGCACCGCCCCCGGCCCGGATCGCCGACCTGGAACCCGCCGCACTGTGGGCCGCGTCCTCCCGCGACGGCCTGGTCGCACCGATCGGGGACAGCACCGACGGCACGCTGATCGAGGTGCCGCTCGACGACGACACGCCGCACGCGCTGATCGGCGGGCCGTCCGGCTCCGGCAAGACCAACCTGATCTACGCCTGGCTCGGCTCGCTCGCCACCCGGTACGGCCCCGAGGAACTCGCCCTCTACCTGCTCGACTTCAAGGCGGGCGCATCCTTCGCCCGGTACGCCGCCGGCCCCCGCGACCCCAGCTGGCTGCCCCAGGTGCGGCTGGCCGGCATCAACGTCAACGGCGACCGGGAGTTCGGCCTGGCCATGCTCCGCCACCTCGGCGAGGAGCTGCGCACCCGCGCGCAGGCCGCGAAACGGTACGACGCCGGCAGGCTCGCCCGACTGCGCGCCCAGGACCCGGACGGGCACTGGCCCCGGATCGTCGCCGTGATCGACGAGTTCCAGGTGCTGCTCGACGGACGGGACGCGGTCGCCGATGAGGCGGTCGCCCTGCTCGACGACCTGGCCCGGCGCGGCCGCTCGCAGGGCATCCACCTGATCCTCGCGTCGGCGGAGGTGGCCGGCGTCCAGGCGCTGTGGGGCCGCCCCGGCCTGATCGGCCAGTTCCCGCTCCGGATCGCGCTGCCCAAGGCCCGCCGCATCCTCGCCGACGACAACCTGGCGGCCGCGGTCATCCCCCGCTTCCACGCGGTGGTGAACACCGAGTCGGGCGTTGCCGGCGCCAACCGGGTGGTCCGGCTGCCGGACGCCGGGGACCGCGCCGCGTGGCGGGCCCTGCAACGCAAGCTCTGGCGCTCCCGCCCGATCGGCTGTGAGGAGCCCCGGCTCTTCGACGGCGACGCGGTGCCCCGCCTGCCGTCGGTGTACCGGCCGTCCGGACGGGTGCCGTCGGCCGACGCCCCGGTCGGGTCGTCGCCGGGCGCGGTGCTCGGCGAGCGGATCGACGTGGCGGCGCAACCGGCCCGGCTGCGGCTGGGACGGATGCCGGGCCGCAATCTCGCGGTGCTCGGTACGCGTACCGACGAGGCCTGCGACGTGCTGGCCGCCGCGGCACTCAGCCTGGCCGCGCAGGGGCCCGCGCACTTCAGCGTGATCTGTCTGGCGGCCGACGCCGAACGGGCCGCGGCGCGGCTCGTCGCCGAGCTGCCCAGCGCCGACTGGTACGACTCCTCCGACGTCCACTTCGACCTGCCGGCCTCGGAGGTCCCCCGGTACGTCCTCGGTTACGCGCTGGACGCGGCCGGGCGGGAGCACCGGGCCGGGCTGCGGGCGCTGCTGGCCGACGGGCCCGAGCAGCGGACACACGTGCTGGGCTGGTGGCGGTCGGTGGCCCGGCTGCGCGACGACCTGGGCGGGGTGGGCGCGCGCTTCGACACCATCGGCGCCTGGGTGGCACTCGACGTGCAGGGGGCCGAACTGGCCCCGCTGCACCCCCAGCCCGGCGGGCCGGTCTGGTATCCGCGGACCCGGCGCGCGCTGTTCTTCGACCGATCCGTGCACCGCACACCCGAAGTGATCATCCCGTACGAGGTGAACAGTGACCACACGTGATCGGCAGCCACTCGGCCGCGACTACCAGCTGATGGTGAGCGCCCTCGCGGACGTGACCCGGCGCCGCGACGCCGAGCTCGACAACGCGGAACAGGCGTACCAGGACAGTGCCGCCCGGGCGGCCGGCGAGCTGGCCCGGGCGGAGAGCGACGCGCTCGCCGCCGACCGGTGGGCCGGCGCGGCGGCGGCCCAGGTGCTCGACGTCGACCGGGAGGCCGCCCGGCTCTGGGACCAGCTGCGCCGGGCGCGCGGGATGCGGGTGCGGGCGCTCGGCGAGATGCCCGAGCCGGCGCCGGTCGAGGCGCTCCCCCGGGTCGCGCTCCAGCGGCGGCCGTCGACCGAGGACGCGCCGGCGCCGGGCCGGCAGTCGCCGCGGATGCTGCTGTCGCGGGCGGCGGACCGGATCGACGTGACGGTCCGCCCGGCCGGCCGGCGGTCGCTCTCCCGGTGGGCGCTCCCGCTGCTGCCGCTGTTGGGCGCGCTGGCCGCGACGCTCACCGGTCTGATGGCCGCGGGCCTGGTGACCTTCGGGGGTACGGGAGTGTGGGGCGGCGTGGTGATCCGCGGTGTGGGGTGGCTGACGTTCCTGGTCGCGCCGTCGGCCGGGGTGCCGGTGGCGGCTCTGCTGGCGCACCGACGGATGCAGGCGCGCCTGGACATCGGCGGCATCGGGCTCACCCTGCTCGGCGGCATGGTCGCCGCGACGCTGCTCTCCCTCTCGTTCGCCGCCTCCCGCTGACCCCCGCGTGTGAAGTTGAGGCGCGCTCCGCACCCGAACTTCACACACAACAAAGCGACCACCCCTGCGTGTGAAGTTGAGGCGCGCTCCGCACCCGAATTTCACACGCAACCGAGGGACCGTCCCGAGTTCATACGCTCTAGGGCGGGACGGTGGGGTGGGAGTGCGGTAGCCGCCGCAGGCGGGGGACGCCGACGTTGCGGTCGGGGCGTTGTGGAACGTACATCCGTGGTGGAAAGAAGCCGGTGCGGCACCGAGGCCGCACCGGCCCACCCGGATCAGTAGCTGTAGAAGCCCTTGCCGCTCTTGCGGCCGAGGTCGCCGGCCTGGACCATCCGCTGGAGCAGTTCCGGCGGGAAGAACTTCTCGTCCGCGGTGTCGCGGTAGATGTTGCTCGCCGCGTTGAGCATGACGTCGAGGCCGGTCAGGTCGACCGTCGCCAGCGGGCCCATCGTGTGGCCGAAGCCGAGCTTCATGACCGTGTCGAGGTCGGCGGCGCTCACCACGCCGGTCTCGACCAGCTGGATCGCTTCGACCAGGATCGCCGCGAAGAGCCGGTTGGAGACGAAGCCGGCGACGTCGCGCTTGACCTCGACGCAGGTCTTGCCGACCTCCTCGGCATAGGTGCGGGCGACGGTCAGGGTGTCGTCCGAGGTCTGGTATCCGCGGACCAGCTCGACCAGCTTCATCATCGGCACCGGCGAGAAGAAGTGGATCCCGACGACGGACTCGGGCCGCGCGGTGACCGAGGCGATCTGGGTGATCGGGATGGCCGAGGTGTTGGTGCCGAGGATCGCGCCCGGCTTGCAGATCTTGTCGAGCGCCTTGAAGACCTCGTGCTTGGCCTCGATCTTCTCGAAGATCGCCTCGACGACGATGTCCGCGTCGGCGGCGGCGTCCAGGTCGGTGGTGGGGGTGATCCGGCCGAGGGCGGCTTCGACGTCGGCCTCGCTGATCTTGCCCTTGGCGGCGAACCGGGCCAGCGAGTCCTTGATCGCGGTCATTCCGCGGTCGAGCGAGGCGTCGTCGACGTCCCGCATGGTGACCTGCCAGCCGGCTTGCGCCGAGACCTGTGCGATGCCGGAGCCCATCAATCCGGATCCGATGACCGCGAGACGACCCGCCATGCTCCACTCCTTAGTCCGGGGGGCTGCAGTCTAGCGGGGCTACTTAACGGAGGTTCAGCCCGGCATTCCTTCGGGGCAAATGCGGAGAAATCCGCGACCTGCGGTGCCAGACTGTGCCCATGGCCACGAGCGACGGCTGGTACCTCATCGGACCGCTGATCGCCGTCGGACTGGTCGGCTTCCTGGGCGCGGTGTTCTGGCGCATGGGCCTTTCGCCCACCGGCCCGGCCGGCGGGGAACCGGCACGGGACGGTCTGAGCATCTTCGGCGATCACGACGACTACGGGCTGCTGCAACCGGCCGCGGTCACCGGTGACACCGAGGTGGCCGACGAGATCCGGCGGCTGCTCGGCGACGCGGGCATCCGGGCGACCACGGCGCCCCGGCGGGACGGCCGGGTCAGCGTGCTCGTCTTCCCCGAGGAGCTGGAAGAGGCCAGGCGCCTGGTGTCCAGCTAGAAGTCGAACGTGGGCTCGGGCACGTCGGTGCGTTCCACCTCGACGCCGAGACGGGACAGGTCCTCGACGAAGTCCGGGTACCCGCGGTCGATGTGGTGCACCTCGCCGACCTCGGTGACCCCGTCCGCGCAGAGGCCGGCGATGACCAGCCCCGCGCCGGCCCGGATGTCGGTCGCCCGGACCGGGGCGCCGGAGAGCCGCTCCCGGCCGTTCACCACGGCGTGGTGCCCGTCGGTGCGGATGTCCGCGCCCAGCCGCACCATCTCGTTCACGAACATGAACCGGCCGTCGAAGATGTTCTCGGTGATCAGCGACGAGCCCTCGGCGACCGCGGCCAGCCCGATCGCCATCGGCAGCAGGTCCGTGGCGAAGCCCGGGTACGGCAGGGTGACGATGTCGACGTGCCGGGGACGCTCGGTCATCCGGACCCGGAACTGGTTGTCGCCGGGCTCGACGGTCGCGCCCGCGGTCACCAGCTTGTCCAGGGCGATGTCGAGGAACTCCGGGCGGACCCCGCGCACGGTCACGTCGCCCCGGGTCATCACCGAGGCGTACGCCCAGGTGCCGCCGACGATCCGGTCGCCGATCGTGGTGTGGCGCACCGGCTTGAGCGGCCCGTCCACCCCCTCGATCGTGAGCGTCGACGTGCCGGCCCCCTCGATCCGCGCGCCCATCGCGTTGAGCATCTCGCAGATGTCCACGATCTCCGGCTCGCGCGCGGCGTTGTCGATCTCGGTCACGCCCTTGGCGAGGACCGCCGCCATCAGCAGGTTCTCGGTGGCGCCGACGCTCGGGAAGTCCAGCCAGATCTTCGAGCCGCGCAGCCCGGCCGGCGCCGAGGCGATCACGAAGCCGTGCTCGTTGGAGATCTCCGCACCCATCCGGGCCAGCCCGGACACGTGCATGTCGAGGCCCCGCGAGCCGATCATGTCGCCGCCCGGCAGTGCGACCCGCACGTAACCGCGGCGGGCCAGCAGCGGGCCCAGCACGCAGATCGACGCGCGCAGCCGCCGCACCAGGTCGTAGTCCGCCTCCGCGCCGGGCTCGAGCGGCACGTCGATGACCGCCTCGCCACCCGACAGGCTGACGTCGCAGCCGAGCCGGCGCAGCACCTCGGCCATGATGGCGATGTCGGTGATGCGTGGCACGTTCGACACCACGCTGCGGCCCTCGGCGAGCAACGCGACCGCCATCAGCTTCAGCGCGGAGTTCTTCGCCCCGCCGACAATGACGTCACCGGCGAGCCGAGCCCCGCCCTTCACCCTGATCACATCCACGCGGGCCATCGTATGGGCCGGACACCGCGGGCGGACCGTAGGGTGGGCCGCATGGCTGTGCATCTCACCCGCATCTACACCCGGACCGGCGACGCCGGCCAGACCCGGCTGGTCAACAACGAGGTGGCGCCCAAGACGGCGCCACGCATCAACGCCTATGCCGACGCCGACGAGTGCAACGCCGCGCTGGGTGCGGCGATCGCGCTGGGTGATCTTTCTGAGCGGGTACGGGCTGTGCTCGCGTCCGTCCAGAACGATCTCTTCGACCTCGGCGCCGACCTGGGGAACCCGGTCTCGCCGACGCCGCCGGAGCATCCGCCGTTGCGCATCACCGAGGAGTACGTGACACGGCTCGAAGGCTGGTGCGACGAGTTCAACGAGACGCTCGCGCCGCTGGACAGCTTCGTCCTCCCGGGTGGCACCCGGGGCGCGGCGCTGCTGCACGTGGCCCGCACGGTGGCGCGGCGGGCGGAGCGGTCGGCGTGGGCGCTCTACGCCGAGGAGCCGGACCGCACCGGCGTGCTGCCGGCCAAATATCTGAACCGGCTCTCCGACCTGCTCTTCATCCTGTCCCGGGTGGCGAACCCGGACGGCGACGTGAAATGGGTGCCCGGCGGCGCGCGGGACAGAGCCTAGGCGCGCAGTTCGCCGTCGATGACGGTGACGGCGTGGCCGCTCAACTCGGTGCGGTCGCCGCGCAGGGCCACCCGCACGAAGCCGCCACGTTTCGAGGCCTGATAGCCGACGAGCTCGTCGCGGCCGAGCCGGGACGCCCAGAACGGCGCGAGCGCGGTGTGGGCGCTCCCGGTGACCGGGTCCTCGTCCACACCCACGGCCGGCCCGAAGAACCGGGAGACGAAGTCGTAGGCGTCCGCACCGGCCGCCGCGGTGACGACCACGCCGCGCCGGGACAGCGGCACGAGCGCGCGCAGGTCCGGGGTCACTCCCCGGACCGTCTCCTCGTCGGCCAGCTCCACCAGAAGGTCGTCGGTGTGCGGCCCGGTGTGGTGCACGCTCCGGATCTCGGCGCCCAGGGCGGCCGCCAACCCGGGCGGCGCCTCGACCGGCGACAACGGCGCCGTCGGGAAGTCGAGGGTGATCATCCCGGCCGGCCCGGGCCGGGCGGTCAGCACACCGCTGCGGGTGTCGAACCGCGCCGGGCCGCCGACGATGTGCGCGGCGGCCAGCGTGGCGTGCCCGCAGAGGTCCACCTCGACCGCCGGGGTGAACCAGCGAAGGGCCCAGGTGTCCTCGGAGACGGGATGCAGGAAGGCGGTCTCGGCGTGGTTCACCTCGGCTGCCACCCGCTGCATCCAGACGTCGGAGGGGAAGCTCTCCAGGACCACCACACCGGCCGGAGCGCCGGAGAACGGCCGGTCGGTGAAGGCGTCGACGACCCGGATCCGCACCACGGCCCCTTACGGCTCGATCGGGCGGGAGTCGAAGGCCGGCCGGCGCTGCAGGGCGCCCGGGTCACGCGGCGGTCCTGCCTCCAGCCACGACAGGAAACCGGTGACGGTGGTCTCCGCCATGGCGATCTCCAGGTCGGTGTCCCCGGTGCGGCATCGCAGCACGATCCAGTGCCCCGGCATGGTGAGCCGCTCCGGGCCGGCCGGGATCCGGCGCTCCCGCACCGTCATCGTCCGGCGGTCGAGCACCCGCTTGGGGCGGATGGCCAGGCTGAACATGCGGTGGAAGCGCAGCTCGTCGCCGACGAACTGGCCGAGACCGGTCGACCAGCCGCGGCCGGGGACCATCGTGCTGAGCCGGACCTGGACCCGGATGGTTCCGCCGCCCTGCATCAGCAGACGGCGGCGGAAGAAGACGGCGAAGAGAAGCGCGAGCAGCGCGACGACGCAGATTCCGGCGATCTCCAGAACCCGCATCGCCGGCGTCAGTGCGACTCGGGCGTGGCGGGCGTGGCGCTCTCGGCGAGCACCGTGACGCCGTTCGCGTCGATCGACAGGAAGCCGCCGGCCACGTCGTAGGTCAGCTGCTCGCCACCGGCGAGCTTGACCCGGACCTGGGAGGGCTCCTTCAGCAGGCCGAGCAGCGGCGAGTGGCCGGGGAGGACACCGATCTCACCCTCGGTCGTCCGCGCCACGAGCATCTCCGCCTCGCCGGACCAGACCTTCTCCTCGACGGCGACGACTTCGACGTGCAGCTGGTTGGCCACGCTGTCTCCCTTTACGCTGCGGAACCGAACGGGTGAAGTCTAAACGGCGGCCCAGCTCACCGTGGTACTGGGTGGTGGGTCAGCCGGTCCTGCTCACGTACTCGGGGTGATCCAGCAGGAATGCCGCGATCCGGTCCTCCCGCACCGCCCGGAAGAACTCGTCCGTGCCGGCGGCGAGCTGCTCCCCCATGTACCTGCCGTTCTGCATGAGCGAGCCACCGGGCAGCTTGATCAGCGTCATGTCGGCGGTGCTGACGCCGCGCAGCGCCAGGCCCCAGTCGATGACGCTGTGGCCCTCGCCGAAGAACGTGAGCGAGTCGCCGGCCGCGTCCAGCACCTTGAGCAGCTTGGCCGGGTCGGTCGCCACGTCCTTGCTCATCGCCTGCTCGGCCATCGCCTTGACGAACTGCTGCTGGTGCCGCTGCCGGTCGTAGTCGCCGTTGGGCAGCCCGTAGCGCTGGCGGACGTAGTCCAGGGCCTCCCAGGCCTGCAGGTGGTACGTGCCCTTGCGGTACGTCTTCTGCGGCCCGACGTACGGGTGGGCGCAGCCGTTGTCCGCGCACTCCGGCCGTTTCGGGCGGGGCTTGCCGTCCGGTTGCAGGTGCTCCGACTTCACGTTCTGGTCGATCGTCATGGTGACGCCGCCCATGGCCTCGACGATCTTCTTGAACCCGCCGAAGTTGATGATCGCCCCGGCGTCGAACTCGGTGATGCCGGTGAGGTCGCTGACCGTCGCGGCCAGCAGCGAGAAACCCTGCTTGACGTCGTGCCGGCCGTCGCCGACCGCGCTGCCGAACGACATCGCAGCGTTGATCTTCGAACTGCCGCCGCCGAAGCCGGTCCTCGGGAACGCCGGGATCTCCACGTACAGGTCGCGGGGGATGGAGAAGAGGTAGACCTGGTCCATCGAGGCCGGGACGTGCGCCACGATGATCGAGTCGGAGAGCGGCGCGGTCTTCGTGTCCCGCGGGTCGATGCCGGCCAGCAGGATGTTCACCGGGCCCTTGATGTCGGCGGCTCTGGTGGCGCCCGCGGCCGGATCGCCGAGGATGCTGCCGCCCGCGTCGACCGCGCCGGTGTATTTCGCGATCAGGGCCTGACCGGTCACCAGCACGCCACCACTGGTGAGCAACAGGACGGCGCCGAACACCGCGCTGATCCGTGCCCACCACGGCGCGCGCCGCTTCAGAGACTTGGCCACCAGTTCCTCGACCTCCCGCCGGACCCTGCCCAACGGGCGCCAAGCATACCCAAGGACGCCGTGAACTCCGGTTATGGAAAAGAGGGCCGCGCCGGGCGCGACCCTCTTTTCTGGTGCGGGCTGATCAGCCCTTCATCAGCTCGTGCGCGTTCTTCTCGAGGTCCTCGAGGCCACCGCACATGAAGAAGGCCTGCTCCGGGTAGTTGTCGTACTCACCCTCGGAGATCTTCTTGAAGGCCTCGATGGTCTCCTTCAGCGGGACCGTCGAGCCGGGGACACCGGTGAACTGCTCCGCCGCGTAGGTGTTCTGCGACAGGAACCGCTCGATCCGGCGGGCCCGGGCGACCGTGACCTTGTCCTCCTCGGACAGCTCGTCCATACCGAGGATGGCGATGATGTCCTGCAGGTCCTTGTACTTCTGCAGGATCCGCTGGACCTCACGGGCGACCGTGTAGTGCTCGGCCCCGACGAACTCGGGCGCTAGGATCCGCGAGCTGGAGGCCAGCGGGTCCACGGCCGGGTAGATGCCCTTGTCGGAGATCGACCGCTCGAGGTTGGTGGTCGCGTCCAGGTGGGCGAACGTGGTGGCCGGCGCCGGGTCGGTGTAGTCGTCGGCGGGCACGTAGATCGCCTGGAGCGAGGTGATGGCCTTGCCCCGGACCGAGGTGATCCGCTCCTGCAGCTCGCCCATCTCGTCGGCCAGCGTGGGCTGGTAGCCCACGGCGGACGGCATGCGGCCGAGCAGGGTGGAGACCTCGGAACCGGCCTGGGTGAACCGGAAGATGTTGTCGATGAAGAGCAGCACCTCCTGGTTCTGGACGTCCCGGAAGTACTCCGCCATGGTCAGGGCGGTCAGGGCGACCCGCAGGCGGGTGCCCGGCGGCTCGTCCATCTGGCCGAAGACCAGCGCGGTCTTGTCCAGCACGCCGCCCTCGTCCATCTCCAGGATGAGGTCGTTGCCCTCACGGGTGCGCTCGCCGACGCCGGCGAACACCGAGGTGCCACCGAAGTTACGGGCCACCCGGATGATCATCTCCTGGATGAGCACGGTCTTGCCCACGCCCGCGCCGCCGAACAGGCCGATCTTGCCACCACGCACGTACGGCGCGAGCAGGTCGAGCACCTTGATGCCGGTCTCCAGCATCTCGGTCTTCGGCTCGAGGTCCGCGAACGCCGGGGGCTTGCGGTGGATCGACCAGCGCTCCTGGATGTCCAGCGTCGACGGGTCGACGTTGAGCACCTCGCCGAGGGCGTTGAACACGTGGCCCTTGGTCACGTCGCCGACGGGCACCGAGATCGGCGCGCCGGTGTCGGTGACCTCGGCGCCGCGGACCAGGCCGTCGGTCGGCTGCATCGAGATGGTGCGGAGCAGGTTGTCACCCAGGTGCTGGGCGACCTCCATGGTCAGCGTCTTGGTGCCGCCGGAGAGGGTGACCTCGACCTTCAGCGCGTTGAAGATCGCGGGCATGGCGTCACGGGGAAACTCGACGTCGACGACCGGGCCGATGACCCGGACGACGCGGCCGACAGCAGTCTCCGCCTTAATGGGCTCAGCTACAGCAGTCATCACACATCACTTCCCGCCTCGGCCAGCGCGTTGGCGCCGCCGACGATCTCACTGATTTCCTGGGTGATCGCAGCCTGCCGCGCGGAGTTCATCTCGCGCGTGTACCGCTTGAGCAGATCGTCGGCGTTGTCCGACGCGCTCTTCATCGCCCGCCGGCGCGACGCCGACTCACTGGCCGCCGAGTCCAGCAACGCCGCGTAGAGGCGGGTGTTGACGTACTTCGGCAGCAGCGCGTCGAGCAGCTCGTCGGCGTCCGGCTCGAACTCGTACGCCGGGCGCAGCTCGGACTTGTCGCCGTCCTCCTGCGCGTCCACCTGTACGGGTGCCAGCGGCTTGGCGTTGGCGTTCTGCGTCATCAGAGACTTGAACTCGGTGCTCACGATGTGCAGCTCGTCCACGCCCCGGATGTTCTCCGAGCCGAAGGTTCCGTCCGCCTCCGAACCGACCGCGAACGCCTCCGTCAGCGCGTCGCCGATGCGCTTGGCGTCGTCGAACGTCGGGCGCTCCGAGAAGCCGGTCCAGCTGGCCGCGACCTCCCGGTTCCGGAACTTGTAGTAGCCGACGCCCTTGCGGCCCACCACGTACAGCGCCACTTCCTTGCCCTCCGACTTCAGCCGAGCGATCAGCTGCTCGGCGGTGCGGATGGCGTTGGCGTTGTAGGCGCCGGCCAGGCCCCGGTCACTGGTGATCAGCAGGACACCCGCCCGCTGGACGCGCTCGCGCGCGACCAGCAGCGGGTTGTCGACCGAAGCGTTGGCCGCCAGCGCGCCGAGGACCTTGGCGATCGCCTCCGAGTACGGCCGGGAGGCGTTCACCCGCTCCTGCGCCTTGGCGATCCGGCTGGTGGCGACCAGCTCCTGCGCCTTGGCGATCTTCTTGGTCGACTTGACGGTGCGGATGCGCCGCCGCAGCGCCTGTACCTGACCGGCCATGACTAGCTACCGCTTTCGCTGGTCTCGGTCGCGCCGCTCCGGAAGACCTTCTTGAACTCGACGACGCCCGACTTCAGGCTCTCGATGTTGTCGTCGCTCAGCAGGTTCGTCGACTCGATCGAGGTGTAGACGTCGCTGCGGTTGCGCCTGACCCACTCGAGGAACTCGCCCTCGAAGCGGCGCACGTCACTGACCGGGATGTCGTCGAGCTGGCCGGTCGTGCCCGCCCAGATCACGATGACCTGGTCGACCGTGGAGTACGGCGAGTACTGCGGCTGCTTGAGCAGCTCGACCAGGCGGATGCCCTTCTCCAGCTGCGCCCGCGACGCCTTGTCCAGGTCGGAGGCGAAGGCCGAGAAGGCCTCCAGCTCACGGAACTGGGCCAGGTCGAGACGGAGCCGGCCGGAGACCGAGCGCATGGCCTTGACCTGCGCCGAACCACCGACCCGGGAGACCGAGGTGCCGACGTTGATGGCCGGGCGGACACCCGAGGCGAACAGGTCCGACTCGAGGAAGATCTGCCCGTCGGTGATCGAGATCACGTTGGTCGGGATGTAGGCCGAGATGTCGTTGGCCTTCGTCTCGATGATCGGCAGACCGGTCATCGAGCCGCCACCCAGCTCGTTGGAGAGCTTGGCGCAGCGCTCCAGCAGGCGGGAGTGCAGGTAGAAGACGTCACCCGGGTACGCCTCACGGCCCGGCGGGCGGCGCAGCAGCAGCGACACGGCGCGGTACGCCTCGGCCTGCTTGGTCAGGTCGTCGAAGACGATCAGGACGTGCTTGCCGTTGTACATCCAGTGCTGTCCGATGGACGAGCCGGTGTACGGGGCGATGTACTTGAAGCCGGCCGGGTCGGACGCCGGGGCAGCCACGATGGTCGTGTACTGCAGCGCGCCCTGGGCCTCCAGGACACCGCGGATGCTGGCGATGGTGGAAGCCTTCTGGCCGATCGCCACGTAGATGCAGCGGACCTGCTTCTCCGGGTCGCCGGACTCCCAGTTCGCCTTCTGGTTGATGATCGTGTCGAGCGCGACCGTGGTCTTACCGGTCTTGCGGTCGCCGATGATCAGCTGACGCTGGCCGCGGCCGATCGGCGTCATGGCGTCGATCGCCTTGATGCCGGTCTGCAGCGGCTGCTTCACCGGCTGGCGCGCCATCACGTTCGGCGCCTGGAGCTCCAGCTCACGGAAACCTTCGTTGGCGATCTCACCACGGTCGTCGATCGGGTTGCCCAGGGCGTCGACCACGCGGCCCAGGAAGGCGTCGCCGACCGGGACCGAGAGGACCCGGCCGGTGCGCTTGACCGGCTGGCCCTCCTCGATGTTCGCGAAGTCACCCAGGATCACGGCGCCGATGTCGCGGACGTCGAGGTTCAGGGCGACGCCCAGGGTACCGTCGGAGAACTCCAGCAGCTCGTTCGCCATCGCCGAGGGCAGACCCTCGACGTGCGCGATGCCGTCGCCCGCGTCGGAGACGATGCCGACCTCCTCGCGGGAGACGTCGGGCGTGTAGGACGAGACGTAGCGCTCTAGCGCCCCCCGGATCTCGTCCGAGGAGATGGTCAGCTCGGCCATCCTCTGCCTTCTCTGTCTAGCTCGGGACGTCACCGCCGCCGAGGGGGCTTCTCGATGGAATATCGAGGGGAAAGGACTATTTAGCGAACGCCTGCTTGGCTGCGTTCAACCGGCGCAGGATCGTGCCGTCGTAGAGATCGGAGCCGACGCGGACGCTGACACCGCCGATGATCGCGGGGTTCACGTCCACCTTCAACGAGACCCCACGGCCGTAGATGGCGGACAGCTTCGCGGCGAGAGCCTGCTCCTCGGTGTCGGTGAGCACCTTGGCCACCGTCACGTACGCCACGTCGCGGTCCCGCTTCGCCGCGGTCAGCTCGACCAGCCGGTTCAGCGAGCTCTCGAAGCCGCGGCCGCCGAAACCCTCGAGCGCCAACTCGACGAAACGGCCCGTCGTCACATGAACCTTGCCCTTGAGCAGGTCCTGAACCAGCTTAACGCGGTGCTCCAGCGGAGCGCCGTGGTCACCCAGCGTGACGGCGAGCGTCGAATCGCCGGCCACGATCTGGCTGAACCGGAACAGCTCGTCCTCGACCTCGGCCAGCTTGTCGTCCTTGGCGGCCGACATCAGCAGGGCGTCCACACCCAGCTGCTCGGTCGCGTCGAGCAGCTCGCTCGGCTTGGCGAACCGGCCGTACGCCAGGGCGGCCAGCACGTTCACCGTCACCTCGGAGACCTTGCCGGACAGCAGGCCCTTGATCAGGCCGGCCCGATCCGAGCCGGACCGCGACGGGTTGGTCAGCTGCCGGCGCAACCGGGGCTGGGCCCGCAGCAGGCCGGCCACCGACAGGATCTCGTCGGCGACCGAGGCCAGCTGCGCGGCCGTTGCCGTCGCGGTGTTCGCCGCGAGCTGCTGCGACGCGTCGCCGTAGGCCTCACGGCTCACGCCCGACGCCATCAGCGCCGCCCGGCCGAGTCGAGGTCGTTGATGAACCGCTCGACCGTGCCGCGGGTGCGGGCCTCGTCGGCCAGCGTCTCGCCCACGATCTTGCTCGCCAGGTCGACGGCCAGCGTGCCGACCTCGGAGCGCAGCTCCCGGACGATGGACGCGCGCTGCGTGGCGAGCTGCTCGTTGCCGGCCGCGATGATGCGGTCCGACTCCTCGCGAGCCTTGGCCAGCACGTCCTGACGGATGCCCTCGGCGTCGGCCCGGGCCTCGTCGCGGATGCGCGCGGCCTCGGTCCGAGCCTCGGCGAGCTGCGCCTTGTACTGCTCGAGCAGCTCGTTCGCCTCGGCCTGCGCGGCCTCGGCACGCTTGATGCCGCCCTCGATCGCATCCACCCGCGCCTGGAACGTCTTCTCCATCTGCGGGAAGACGAACTTGATGAGCACGAAGCAGAGCACCGCGAAGGCAACCGAGCCCACCACGATCTCCTGCCAGATCGGCAGGATCGGGTTGTGCTCGGTGGCACCCTCTTCCGTGGCCGCGGCCAGGTAAAGGTCGATCATGGGCACTCCCTAGTCGAGGGCGAGGATCAGAGCGGACCCTGCCAGATGAAGCCGAACGCGATACCGAGCAGCGCCAGGGCCTCGATGACGGCGAAGCCGATCCAGACGAACGGCAGGGTCAGGCGGGACGACTCCGGCTGGCGGGCGGTCGACTGGATGTAGGCCGAGAAGACCAGGCCCACACCGATACCCGGGCCGATGGCAGCGAGGCCGTAACCGATGGCGGCGGTGCTACCAACAACTTCGGCGACAAGCATTCTCTGTTCCTCCTGGAATCTCGCGTGAGTGTCACGCGGGACGACAACGGGGTGTTACTAGGTTCGGGTACTGACTCAGTGCTCGTCGGCGAGCGAGCCCTGCACGTAGCTCGCGGTAAGCACCGTGAAGACATAGGCCTGGAGGCAGATCACCATGAACTCGAGGAAGGTGATCGCGATGGTGAGCCCCCAGGAGAGCACCGAGATCGGCGCGAGCAGGCCGTTCGCGCTGATCATCGCGAAGCCGCCGAGCGTGAACACCAGCAGCAGCATGTGGCCGGCGAACATGTTGGCGAACAGACGAACCGCCAGCGAGAACGGCCGGACCAGGAAGTTCGAGAAGATCTCGATCGGGATGAGCAGCGGCAGGATGAAGATCGGCGCGTTCGGCTTGACCGCGAACACGAAGTACTTCATGCCGTGCTTCTTGATGCCGACCCAGATGAACAGGATGTACGAGATCGCCGCGAGGACCACCGGGAAGGCGATGTGCGACATCGGCGAGATCTGGATCAGCGGCACGATCCCGAAGAAGTTGTTCACCAGGATGAACAGGAACAGCGACGTCAGGTAGGGAGCGAACCGGACGCCCTGCGGGCCGATCATGTCGACCGCGATGTTGTTGCGCACGAAGCCGTAGACGCTCTCCGCGATCCACTGCTTCTTGGTCGGTACGAGCTGCGGCTTCCGGTACGACGCCAGGAAGAAGACGATAATCGCCGCGACCGCCACCCAGACCAGCACCGTGATCTTGGTGAACCAGTACGTGTCGTGGGCGCCCCACGGCAGGATGCTGGGCAGGTAGAAGTCCTCGACATCGGGCGGGAACGCCGCCGCGAGGACCGTCGACTGACCGATCACCATGGCCCTTTCCTGTCAGGCGCCGAGTCGGCGCACAATGAGGTACACAGCGCCGCCGATTCCGAGGACGGAGCCGATACCGGCGAAGATGCCCCGGGTCCCGACGAAGTGGTCGACCAGCCAGCCGATCCCACCCCAGACCAAGATGCCCGCGATGAGATAGGACAGAGCGGTCATGCCCGCCCCTGTGTCGGGAGGCAGGTCGGGACCGTCGTCACCGCGGGATTTGTCGGGAGGATTCTGGCCGGTCATGACGGCCCGAACGATATCAGCAGGAAACACGAAGCTAAGCGGGACCCCCCGCACAACCGCAGTTGTCCAGGCGTCAGGAGTCTCGCAACTGGAAGGACACGGTACTCCTGTCACGCCAGAACGGAACACGGCGCGAGGGACGAGGTCACCGGATCGTGGGCCCTTGACCGACTTGTTCCCCCTTGAGCTGGGCAGACGCGGTGCCGTAGATCACTTTCTGACAGTTCGGCCGTAGAGCCACCAGGCCTGCACACCGGTCCATACCATCACGCCGGCCACAATGCCCAGACCCAGCGCTCTGCGCCCGGGCCAGTCGGTGGCGACGCCGTACGCCAGAATAACGCCCAAGATCGTGTATTTCAGGACATAGGTCAAAAGAGCCGCCGGCATCAGCAGGGCCGGGCGAACCGTGTCCGCCCAGGCGATGACCAGCGTGGACATCGAATAGCTGATGGTCACGATCAGCACGCCCGCGGCCGCGCCGAGCGCGGCGGCCGGGCCGGCCGTGAAAAATCCCACCGAGGCCGCGCAGAGCAGCAGCGCGAACGAGACCGTGGTGAGGAACGGCAGATGCTCCACCCGCCAGCGCGGGTCGGCGGGCAGGGCGGGCAGGTCCGGCAGGGGGCGGTCGTCCTCGTCGAAATCCTCATCGGGTACGAACGCGTCCGCCCCGTCGGACTCCAGACCGTCCCCCGAGCTGCGCTCGGCTGCCGCCGGCCCTCCACGACTCACGCCATGACCTCCTGCTCCACATAAAACGGAAAGCGCCGCACCAGTGCGGACGCCTCTTCGGCCGCCTCGGCCAGGCGGCTCGCACCGCCGGCCGTCGCCGGGTCGCTGCGCACCGCCGCCCCGATCAGGCCCGCGATCCGGCGCATCTCGTCCTCCCGCATGCCCTGCGAGGTGACGCCCGCCGTGCCGACCCGGATGCCGGATGCCACGGCCGGCTTCTCCGGGTCGTACGGAATCGCGTTCTTGTTCAACGCGATCCGCCCCGAGGCGCAGCGCGCCTCCGCGTCCCGGCCGGAGACGCTCAGCTCGCGCAGGTCGAACACGGCCAGGTGAGTGTCCGTGCCGCCGGTGACCGGGCGCATCCCCTCGGCGACGAGCCCCGCGGTCAGCGCCCGCGCGTTGCGGACGGTCTGCTGAGCGTACCCCCGGAAGGCCGGCGTGCCCGCCTCGCGCAGGGCGACCGCCTTCGCCGCGATGGCGTGCATCATCGGCCCGCCCTGGGCGAACGGGAAGACCGCCTTGTCCACCCGCTGCGCCAGATCCGC
Source organism: Actinoplanes sp. 13 (assembly GCF_056134165.1). NCBI lineage: Bacteria > Bacillati > Actinomycetota > Actinomycetes > Micromonosporales > Micromonosporaceae > Actinoplanes > Actinoplanes sp. 13. The sequence goes on from NZ_JBVYOQ010000001.1 coordinate 705,848, forward strand.
ACGACACAGGATCATGCCGCCCCGCGGTCCGCGCAGTGCCTTGTGGGTGGTGCAGGTGACCACGTCGGCGTACGGCACCGGGGACGGCACCGCCCGCCCGGCCACCAGGCCGATGAAGTGCGCCGCGTCGACCAGCAGATAGGCACCCACCTCGTCGGCGATCTCGCGGAACCGGGCGAAGTCGATCAGCCGCGGGTAGGAGGTCGCCCCGCAGATGATCAGTTTCGGCCGGTGGGCGAGCGCCAGGTCCCGTACCTCGTCGTAGTCGATCTCCTCGGTGTCCGCCGCCACCCGGTAGGCGATCGGATGGAACCACTTGCCGGAGAAGTTGGCGCGGCTGCCGTGAGTGAGATGACCGCCGTACGGCAGGCCCATGGCCAGCACCGCGTCGCCGGGCTCGGCCAGCGCCGCGTAGGCCGCCAGGTTCGCCGCCGCGCCGGAGTGCGGCTGGACGTTGGCGTGCTCGGCGCCGAAGAGCTCCCGGGCCCGCTCGACGGCGAGCTCCTCGGCCCGGTCGACCAGCGCGCAGCCACCGTAGTACCGGTGACCGGGATAGCCCTCCGCGTACTTGTTCGCCAGCGTCGAACCGAGCGCCGCGAGCACCGCCGGCGAGGTGAAGCTCTCACTGGCGATCAGCTGCAGGGTCTCCCGTTGCCGGGCCAGCTCGTCGACGAGCACGGCCGCGATCTCCGGGTCGTCGCGCTCCAGCGCCCCGAAGTCCGGCCCCCAGAAGGTGCCCACCTGGCCTCCCGAGATCGAGAACCCCCGCCAGCACGAGCATAGGCGCGGACCCGGTGCCAAGGGCTGACTCCGCGGTTCTCGCCGTTCAGGCTTCGACGGCATCCCGCCGGGGAACACTGGTGAGTCATGCGATGTCTGGTCACCGGCGCCACCGGTTACATCGGGGGCCGCCTGGTTCCCCGCCTGCTCGAGGCCGGTCACTCGGTGCGCTGCCTGTCCCGCAGCGCGGTGCGCCTGCGCGACGTCCCGTGGGCCGGGCAGGTGGACATCGTCGAGGGAGACCTCAACGAAGTCCCCTCGCTGGCGGCCGCGTTCGAGGGCGTCGACGTCGCCTACTACCTGGTGCACTCGCTCGGCCGCGACGACTTCGAGCAGCGCGACCGGGAGGCGGCCCACAATTTCGCGGCGGCGGCCCGGGCGGCCGGGGTGCGCCGGATCATCTACCTCGGCGGTCCCGAGCCACCGACCGGCGACCGGACGTCGGCACACCTGCGCTCCCGCGCCGAGGTGGCCGGCATCCTGCTGGAGAGCGGCGTGCCGACCGTGGTGCTGCGGGCTCCCGTGATCATCGGTTCCGGGTCCGCCTCGTTCGAGATGCTGCGGTATCTGACCGAGCGCCTGCCGGTCATGGTGACGCCCCGCTGGGTCAGCAACCGGATCCAGCCGATCGCGGTCCGCGACGTGCTGCGTTATCTGATCGGCGCGGCGGAGCTGCCGCCGTCGGTCAACCGGGGTTTCGACATCGGTGGCGCCGACGTGCTCACCTTCGCCGAGATGATGCGCCGGTACGCCCGGGTCGCCGGGCTCTCCCGCCGGGTCATCCTGCCGGTGCGCGTGCTCAGCCCCTGGCTGTCCGCGCACTGGGTCGGCGTGGTCACACCGGTGCCGAACGCCATCGCCCGGCCGCTCGTCGCCAGCCTGGTGCACGAGGCGATCGCGCACGAGAACGACATCGCGGCGCTGATCCCGGGTCCCGCGCCGCTCGGCTTCGACGAATCCGTCCGCCTGGCCCTCGGCAAGATCCGGGACGCCGACGTGGAGACCCGATGGACCAGCGCCTCCGGCCGGGACGCCGCCGCCGAGCCGCTGCCCAGCGACCCGGACTGGTCCGGCGGCAGCGTCTACATCGACGAGCGCTCGCGTCCCGTGCAGGCGCCGGCCGAGCAGCTGTGGCGGGTGATCGAAGGCATCGGCGGTGAGAACGGCTGGTACTCGTTCCCGCTCGCCTGGTCGGTGCGGGGCTGGCTGGACCGGATGGCCGGCGGCGTCGGCCTGCGCCGGGGACGCCGGGACCGGCACCGGCTGCGGGTCGGCGAGGCGCTGGACTGGTGGCGGGTCGAGGAGCTCGAACCCGGCTCGCTGCTCCGGTTGCGGGCCGAGATGCGGGTGCCGGGGCGGGCCTGGCTGGAGATGCGCGCCGAGCCGGACTCCTCGGGCGGCAGCGTGTACCGGCAGCGGGCCGTGTTCCTGCCGCGGGGCCTGGTCGGGCACCTCTACTGGGCGTCCGTGGTGCCCTTCCACGGCATCGTCTTCAGCGGCATGGCTCGCAACATCACCCGCACCGCCGAACAGGCCTCCACCCCCCACGTGACAACCTGAAGCAGCGCGCGCGAGGTGGTGGCGCACGAGCGTGGGGACTTGAGGTTCGCTCCGCACCCGAAGTCCCCACACAGGTGGTGGCGCGCGCGAGCGTGGGGACTTGAGGTTCGCTCCGCACCCGAAGTCCCCACACCGGGGTGGGTCTATCCGGCGGCGGCTCGGGTGAGGCGGTCGCGGACGGCGAGCCAGTCCTCGGTCTGCGGCGGCTCCTGCACCAGGATCGTGGCGACGCCCGCGTCGTCCAGGCGGTGCAGCGCGGCGTACAGATCCGCCGCGTACTCCCGGGGGTCGGCCGACAGGATCTCGGTGCCCTCCGGCCCGGCGTCCTCGTAGGTCAGCGTGCCGACCGGCCCCGCCAGCCCGGCCCGGTCGACGTCACGCACGTCCTTGGCCAGGATCACCCTGGCCCGCGGCGCGTAGTGCCGCCGGCTCATCCCCGGCGACGGCCGGGCCGCGCCGTCCGCGGTCTCCGCGTCCGGCAGGGCGATCGCACCGGCCGCCTCGCGCAGCACGCGCAGCCCGAGCGCGCCCGGCCGCAACAGGGTCGGCGTCGCGGTGGTCAGGTCCAGCACGGTGGACTCGATGCCCCAGGAGCAGGCGCCGCCGTCCAGCACCAGCGGCACGTCCGGCAGGCTGCGCAGCACATGCTCGGCGGTGGTCGGCGAGATGCTCTCCGAACGGTTCGCACTGGGCGCCGCGAGGGGCAGGCCGGACGCCTCCAGCAGCCGCAACGCGACCTCGTGCGCGGGCACCCGGACCGCCACGGTGTCGTTCGCGGCGCCGATGCCGGGCAGGTGCCGGGCCCGGCGCACGACGAGCGTGAGCGGGCCGGGCCAGAACCGGGCGGCCAGGTCGTCCGCCGCGGCCGGCCACTCCTCGGCCAGCTCACGCGCAGCCGCCACATCCGCCACGTGCACGATCAGCGGGTTCCAGCTGGGCCGGTTCTTCAGCCGGTAGATCTCGGCGATCGCCTGCGCGGAGAAGGCGTCGGCGCCGAGGCCGTAGACGGTCTCGGTGGGGAACGCGACCACCGAGCGGGCGTGCAGGATCTCCACCGCCCGGCGGATCCCTTCGGCGTCCGGCAGCGCGCAGCGCCCGTCAGACCCCGGGCTCACGGCAGCAGGAGCTTGGCGAACGGGACCGTGGCGTCCTCGATCTCGTCGCCGATCCGCTGGAACGTCTGGTCGCCGCGGCCCCACGGGTCGTCCAGGTCGTCCGTGGCCTGCGGCGGGTCGTCGCCACGCAGCCGGGCGGCCGCCTCGACGATGGCGGTGCCCCGGGCGTGCACCGCGTCCGGCTTGGCCTCGGCCGGCGGCAGCGCGCCGGTGTCGACCGCGCCGAGCAGCCGGCCGAACTCGCCGAGCACGAACGTGCGGCCGGCGGCGTCCGGGCGCAGCGCGACGACGTAGTCGTACTGGTCGACGGTGGCGGTGAGGATCAGGTCGGCCTCGTCGATGAAGTCGCCGCGCAGCTTGCGGGCGAGGAAGCCGTCGGCGCTGCCGCGCCGGGCGTGCACCTGCCGTGCGGCCGGCGGGTTCATCTCCTCGCCCTCGTGCCAGCCGCCGGTACCCGCGCTCACACTGCGGATCAGCTGGTCGCCGGGGACGTCACCGGACCGGTCGCGCACCGCGCGGGCGAGCAGGCGCTCGGCCATCGGCGAGCGGCAGATGTTGCCCATGCAGACGTGCAGAACGGTGAACGGCGCCACGTCAGGCCTGCCCGTCGATGATGTCCGGAACCACGTCCCGCAACTTCTCGAACGCCAGGGCACCGGCCCGCAGCACGCGGGGTACGTCACCGGTCACGTCCACGATCGTGCTCGGCGCCGGATCGGCGGCCGGTCCGGCCTCCAGGTAGACGCGTACCGCGTACTCCAGCTGGTCGCGCGCCTCCTCGGCGGTGACCGGCGGCGGCGAGCCCAGCTTGTTGGCGGTGGTGACGGCCATCGGGCCGACCTCGCGCAGAACCTCCAGAGCGACCGGGTGCAGCGGCATCCGCACCGCCACCGAGCCGCCGGTGTCCCCGAGATCCCACTGCAGGCTGGGCGAGTGCTCGACGATGATGGTGAGCGGACCGGGCCAGAACGCGTCGGCCAGCTCCCGGGCCGCCCGGGGCAGCGAGTAGACCAGCCCGTCCAGCGTGTGCCGGGAGCCGACCAGCACCGGTGGCGGCACCCGGCGGTCGGAGCCGCGGGCGTGGTGCAGCTGCGTGATGGCGTGCGGGGTGAAGGCGTCCGCGCCGACGCCGTACACGGTGTCGGTCGGCATCACCACGAGCTCGCCGCTCTTGGCCGCTTCGACCGCCGCAGCGATGCCTCGGTCCCGGTCGGCGACGGTGGCGCAGTCGTAGAGCATCACGAGATGCAGTGTGCCATGCGACTAGCCGCCGTCCCACCGGCGGCGGGCGGTCGCGAACCGGGGACGGCCGGTCAGGTCGTCGTGCGCGGTCACCTCGGTGAACCGTCCGTCGCGGCGCAGCAGCTCCGGCACCGCCGAGCCGTGCACGTCGTCGTGCTCGATCCCGGCGTACCCACCCGGTTTCACCAGCTTCGCGGCCAGCTCGACCACCGGCCGGATCACCGCCAGCCCGTCGCCGCCGCCGAAGACCGCCTCGGCCGGGTCGTGCCCGGACACCTCCGGCGGGACCGCGGTGCCGTCCGGAACGTACGGCGGGTTGCACAGCAGCACGTCGACCGCACCGTGCAGGCCGGACAGCAACCCGGGGTCGGTGACGTCGCCGGCCACCACCTCGACCACCGGGTACGCGGCCGCGTTGCGCCGTAGCCAGGCCAGCGCGCCCGGCGAGCGCTCCACCGCGATCACCCGCCCGGCCCGGGTCTCGTCGGCGACGGCGAGCGCGATGGCGCCGCTGCCGCTGCACAGGTCGACCACGGTCGCGCCGTCGGCGGTCCGCTCGATCCCCCAGCCGGCCAGCAGCTCGGTCTCCGGCCGCGGCACGAAGACGCCGGCACCGACTGCGAGGTCCAGATGCCGGAACGCGGCGGAACCGAGCAGATGCTGCAACGGGATCCGGCGGGCCCGTTGCGCCACCAGCGAACGGAACCGGTCCCTCTCGGCCAGGCGCATCGTGTCCAGCAGGAGCAGGCGTCCACGTGGCACATCCAGCACGTACGCCGCCAGCAGCTCCGCATCGACCCGCGGCGATGCGACCCCGGCCGCGGCCAGCTCCGCGGCCGCGGCGGCCAGTTCCGGCGCGAGACGGGTCCGATCCACGGTTCCGCGGGGGTGTTCCTGGTCCGGCATCACGGCATAATCATGAGACGTCGCGCACGCCGAGGGTCGGCCGGGTCACCGGCTGCGCGCCGCAGTCGGCCGTGGGAGGCGCCTGGTGGGTTGGTTGGACCAGCTCGCAGAACACGTCGAGGACCTGCGCCGGGCCGGAGACCTGCAACAGAACGGGCGGTCCGCCCAGGCCCTTCCGATCCTCGACGCGGTGCTGTCCGCCGCCGAAGACCCCACCACCCGGGCGTACGCGCTGGTGCAACGCTTCGGCGCCCTGATCAACCTGGGCCGGGCCGCCGAGCTGGCCACCGCGATGGCCGCCGCCACCGAGGCGGTGCGCGAGGTCCCGGACCCCTATCTGCGCGGGCAGCTGCACGCTTTCGCGGCGCTCGGCGCGCACCTGCAGAGCAATCTGGACCGTGGTGTCACCCACCTCGTGCAGGCGTCCCGGGCGCTGGCCGCGGTGCCGGACCGCGACTCGGAGACCGCCTGGGGCTGGCACGACCTCGCCATGGCGTACTCCTATCTGGGCTTCCACGGTCAGGCGCTGACCGCCATCGAGCAGGCCCGCGAGGTCGGCGCCGCGGCCGGGCTGGCCGCCGAGATCTTCGCGGCGCCGGGCATCCGGCTGCGCAACGCGGTCGCCCTCGACCACCAGGGCGACACCGACGGCTGCCTGCGGGTGCTGCGTGACATCGACGCCGAGCTGTCCCGTTACCTCGCCACCGACCAGTTGCGGCCCGGCAGCCGCGCGGTCTACGGATATGCGCTGGCCCGCCGGGCCGCGCTCGGCGAGCCGACCGGCGCCGACGCGGCCCAGTGGCTGACCGGCGGCGGCGACAGCGCGCGTACCCGCGACCTGCAGCACCTGGGCTCGGTCTGTCTCACCATCGCGGCCGGCAAACCGGAGCGGGCACTGACCATGTTGGAGGCTGTGCCGGTCTCGGCGGAGGTGCTCGGCGCCCCGGAGCCGGCCCGGCTGCGCAGCATCTGCCACGCCAGCGCCGGCGACCACTCCGCCGCGCACGCCGCCGATCGGTACGCGTTCCGCCTCGCCGCCCAGCGCATCGATCAGCTCCGGGACGGCTATCTGGACGGGGTCGCCGCCCGCCTGGACGCGCAGGAGACCCACCGTGACCCGACGCGGTACGGCGACGAGACCCTCGTCGACCCGCTCACCGGCCTGCCCAACCGCCGTCAGCTGGAGCGATACGTCGACACCCTGCTGGCCCGCGGCGAACGCGCCGCCGTCGGTGTCTGCGACGTGGTCGGCTTCACCTCGGTGAACAGCCGGCACGGCCGGCACACCGGCGACCTGGTCCTGCAGCGCATCGCCGGTGTGCTGCACCGGGTGATGCGCCGTGGCGACTTCGTGGCCCGCTTCGCCGGCGACGAGTTCGTGCTGATCCTGCCCGGCGCCGGGCCGAACCAGGCGGCTGAGGTGTCCCGCCGGATAGCCGCCGCGGCGAACGCGGAGAACTGGCAGACGCTGGTCCCGGGCAGCCCGATCGGGCTGGCCGCCGGGTGGTCCGAGGTGGGTTCCACCGGCCGGGGGCTGAGCGCCGCGCTGGCCGCCGCGGCGGCGAACCGGAAACCGACGTAGGAAGCCGGCGCCGATGGGCACTATCGAGCTCGGCGACGTCACCTCGGACCGGCCACCGGATCCGGCCACCGGCCGGTCGTGGCTCGGCCGGGCCCGGCTCCGGCCGGCCGGGCTGCTCCTCGCCGCGCTCGCGCTGCTGGCCTGCGGCGCCGCCGCGCCGGCCACGGAACCGGGCGTCCACCCGCTCTGGAGCGGGGCGCTCGATCCGAACCACGTGCTCGCCGTGTCCTCCGACTCGGTCTACGTGCAGGCGGCCGGCACGTTGACGGCTTACGACCTGGCCGACGGGCGGGTCCGCTGGACCTGGCGGACCCCGGACCAGCTGGCCGAGTTCGCCCCGGTCCGGGACGGCGGTCCGGTGCTGGCCACCGTCGCCCTGCCGGGGCTCGGGGAGGACCCGCCCAGCCAGACCACGGTCGCGCTGCACGCGGACACCGGCGCCGAGATCTGGCGGCAGCCGGGCGCCGTCCGGCTGGACACGACCGGGGACGGGAGCGCGCTGCTGGTCGGCTCGGACACCGACGGCACCTTCGCCCGGCTGTCCCGCATCCGCCTCGCCGACGGGCAGCCGCTGTGGACCAGCCCGGCCCCGGGCATGCAGGGGACCGTGCTCGACGCCCGGGCGGACCGGCTGGTCGTCACCACCGGGCGCGGCGACGTGAACGTCCTGCGGTACTCCGACGGAACGCGGCTGGCCGGCCGCCGGTTCGAGGGCGTCGCCCCCGACCGGGTCGGTATCGTGCGCGTCTCGATCGGGCTGGCCGGTGGCCGGGTCGTGCTGTTCACCAACGAGCCCGAGGCCTCCTCGAGCACCGTGCTCGACGGGAGCACCCTGCGCCCGCTGTACCGGACCGACTCGACGACCGGCCCGGTCTCCGGCTGCGGTGTGGTGGATTGCCGGTTCGGCGCGGACGGGCTCACCGCGGTCGACCCGGCGACCGGCCGGCCGCTGTGGCGGGAGACCCAGGTGGTCGGGCTGTCGCTGGTGACCGACGACCGGTTGCTGCTCGACCTGACGGACGGCCGCCTGCATGTGCTGGTGGACAGCCGGACCGGCCGGCCGCTGGTCACCAGGCTGCGCGGCGTCGCGGTCCTGGACCGGTTCGCGCCGGACTCCTTCCTGTTGCTGCGCCCGGTGACCGACCCGGCCGGGCGGACCGCGGTCAGCCGGGTCGACCTGGCCACCGGCGCGGCGGGCCTGCTGGGGGCGCTGCCGGCGGTGCCGGACCCGCAGAGCTGCCAGACCGTCCCGGGCCATCTCGTCTGCCCCGGCGCGGACCGCTTCCACGTGGCGGCGGTGCCCCGGTGACCGTCATCGAGCTCGGTGAGATCGGCGCGGACGGCACCGGCCCGGAGCGGCCCCCGCCCGGGCCGGAGTTCGATCCCCGCTCGGCACGCCGCTGGGCCGCGGCCCTCGTGGTGCTGCTCTGCGCGCTGATGCTCAGCGCCTCCGGGCTGCCCGAACCCCCGCTGGTGCAGCGCAGGTGGGAGCTCCGGTTCGACGAGGAGCACCAGATGACCGCCCGCGACGACGGGATCTACGTGCACCAGCGTTCCGGCATCGACCCGCCCGTGCTGACCGCGTACGACGTGGCCACCGGAACCGTGCGGTGGCGCCGCGGGTTCGGCGAGACCCCGTCGTACATGCCGATGGGCGGTGAGGCCGGCCTGCTGCTGGTCTCCACCGACGAGCAGTACGCCGAGTACGAGCTGGACGACGGCAGCGAGGGCACGCTCGTCTACGGCGGCGTCACGGTCGCTCTCGACCCGGCGACCGGCGAGCAGCGCTGGCGGCTCCCCGGTGAGGTGCAGACCGACCGGGCCGGGTCCGTGCTGCTGGCCGACCGGACCAGGACCGGCCAGGTCGCTGCGCTCAAGCTGGTCCGGGCGGGGGACGGGGCGATCCTCTGGGAGCGGGCCGTGCCCGGCACGGACCAGGTGATCGCCTCCGGATCGGACCTGGTCGTCGTCGCCGACACGACCGGCCGGCTCACCACGCTGCGCTACGCCGACGGGGCTGTGCTCCGGCAGGCGCGGGTGCCGTGGAGCCGGTCGCAGTTCGGCGGGGCGATCGCCACCTATCTCGGGCTTGCCGGCGACCTGCTGCTGGTGATCCGTCAGCAGCCCGCCGCCACCGAGGCCACCGCCTACCGGATCGGCACGCTGGAACAGGTGTGGCGCCTCGACAGCACGGCGTACGCGGCGTTGTTCGACTGCGGCCCGGTGATCTGCCTCGGCGAGGCCACCGACTCGTTCGGGATCGACCCGGCCACCGGCCGCCGCCTCTGGAGGCTTCCCGGTTACGGCAGCGCCTATCCGGTGGCCGACGACCGGCTGCTCGCCACAACCATCGGGCCGAACCGGTCGGAGCAGATCCTGGTCGAGGCGGACACCGGCCGGCGCATCGGGACGAACGCGCCCGGCTGGCCGTTGCCGGCCGAACCCGGCCAGGACCATCTGGTGCTGATCAACCGGTATTACACCGAGGGCCGGTCGACCAGCTCGGTCACCCGCCTCGACCTCGCCACCGGCCGGGTCCTGCGGATCGGCGCGGTGACCGACACCGAGGCGGACCGGTGCATCGCCGCCCTCGGCCATCTGGTCTGCGAGGACGACGACGGCATGTCCGTCACTGCCGTCGGCTGAGCTCCGAGTCGTCGCCGGCCAGCCGGGCGGCGCGGTCGGCGTCGGCGAGCGCGTCCAGCACCGCGTCCAGCTCGCCGCCGATCACGAGGTCGAGGTTGTACGCGGTGAAGCCGATCCGGTGGTCGGTGATCCGGTTCTGCGGGTAGTTGTAGGTCCGCACCCGCTCCGAGCGGTCCACCGTCCGGACCTGGGCCTTGCGCGAGTCCGAGGCGGCCGCGTTCGCCGCCTCCTGGGCCGCCGCGAGCAGCCGGGAGCGCAGGATGCGCATCGCCGACTCCTTGTTCTGCAGCTGGCTCTTCTCGTTCTGGCAGCTCACCACGGTGCCGGTGGGCAGGTGGGTGATGCGCACCGCGGAGTCGGTGGTGTTGACCGACTGGCCGCCGGGACCGGACGACCGGAACACGTCGATCCGCAGGTCGCCGGGCTCGATCTGGACGTCGACGTCCTCGGCCTCGGGCAGCACCAGCACGCCGGCCGCGGAGGTGTGGATCCGGCCCTGCGACTCGGTGACGGGCACCCGCTGCACCCGGTGCACGCCGCCCTCCCACTTCATCCGGGACCAGACGCCGTGCCCGCCCTCCGGCACGCCCTTCGTCTTCACCGCGACCGAGATGTCCTTCACCCCGCCGAGGTCCGACTCCTGCGAGTCGATCACCTCGACCACCCAGCCGCGGCGTTCCGCGTACCGGGTGTACATGCGCAGCAGGTCACCGGCGAAGAGCGCGGACTCCTGGCCGCCCTCCCCCGCCTTGATCTCGATGATCACGTCCTTGGCGTCGTTCGGGTCGCGCGGGATCAGCATCTCGCCGAGCTTCTCCTCGAGCGCCGGCAGGACGGCCGCGACCGCTTCCACCTCGGAGGCGAACGCCGGGTCCTCGGCGGCCAGCTCCTTCGCGGCGGCCAGGTCGGCGCGGGCCGCCTCCAGCTCCTGGTGCGCGGCGTAGACCGGGGCGAGTTCGGCGAAACGTCGACCGACCCGGCGTACCAGCGCCTGGTCGGCGTGGATCGACGGGTCCTCCATCCGCTTCTCCAGGTCCGCGTACTCGTCGAGAAGCGTGGTCAAACGGTCGTTGCTCATCGAACTCTCCAAGCTCAAGGCGGACCCACCATGCGAACGGCGCCCGCCCCGGGAAACCGGGACGGGCGCCGTTGAAGCAGTTACTTCTTCTTGGCGGCGTTGACCTTCGCGTACTTCGCCTGGAACTTCGCGACCCGGCCCGCGGTGTCGAGGACGCGCTGCTTGCCGGTGTAGAACGGGTGGCAGGCGCTGCAGGTCTCGACGCGGATCTCGCCGCCCTTGGCGGTGCTCCGGGTGGTGAAGGTGCTGCCGCAGGAGCAGATCACGTTGGTGGTCGTGTACTCCGGGTGGATGCCGCTCTTCATGTTGTTCTCGGTCCCTCTCGATGATCGGGTCGCCGGGTCGCCCTCCGCGTGAGAAAGACGTGAACCGGAACCCCTACTGGCCGATGTACCAGTCTGCCATGCCCTCCGTACCTCGCGGAAATCAGGCGGCGCAACTGGATTCGTCCTGGTTAACGTGAGCGCCCCTTCGGTAATTCCCGCACGAGAGGTGCCTGGCGATGACCCTGCTCTCCGACGTCCTCGATCCGGCCGAGCTGGCCGCCGCGGTCCGCGACGGGCACGTTCGGACCCAGCGGCACCCCGGCCGTGACCTGGTCATCCACAACTACACCGAGGCCTGTCAGTACAGCGGGTCCTGGACGCCTGTCACGCTGGCCTGCCGGGGTCTCGTGGTGGACGGCGCCGGCCGGATCGTGGCGCGGCCGCTGCCGAAGTTCTTCAACCACTCGGAGAGCCACGCGCCCCTGCTCGAGCCGGACGCGAAGGTGACCGTCACCGACAAACTGGACGGCAGCCTCGGTGTGCTCTACCACGACGGCGACGGCTGGGCGGTCGCCACCCGGGGCTCGTTCGCCTCGAACCAGGCCGAGCACGCCACCCGCCTGCTCACCACGCGCTACGCCGGGTTCGTCCCGCCGGACGGGCTGACCGTCCTGGTCGAGATCATCTACCCGGGCAACCGGATCGTGGTCGACTACCGGGGCCTGGACGACCTGGTCCTGCTCGGCGCGGTGGAGATCGCCACCGGCCGGACGTTCGGCCCGGAGGCGGTGCCGGACTGGCCGGGCCCGGTGGTGGAGTCGTTCGGGTACGCGACGCTCGCCGAGGCGCTCGCCGCGCCGCCCCGGGAGGGACGGGAGGGGCTGGTCGTGCACTTCGTCGACGCCGACACTCGCGTGAAGATCAAGTACGCCGATTACGTACGGCTGCACCGGCTGGTCACGGGGCTGACTCCCCGTACCGTATGGGACGTCCTCGCCAACGGCGGCGATCTGGACGAGCTCACCGCGCCGCTCCCGGACGAGTTCCACGTCTGGGTCGGCGGCATCGCCGCCGAGCTGACCGCGGCGGTCGAGGCGCGGGCCGCGGCCGTCGAGGCGGAATTCGCCGGGATCACCGCGGCGCTGCCGACCGGCTGGGGCCGCAAGGAGTTCGCGGCCCGGGCGATGCGTTCGGAATTGCGTGGCGAGCTGTTCCGCCGGCTCGACGGCAAGGACTACCGTCCCGGCCTGTGGCAGCGGGTACGGCCCTCGGGGGAGAAGGAATGACACGACTGTTGATCACCCGGGGCCTGCCCGCCTCCGGCAAGACCACGTTCGCCCGCAAGCTGCAGCCGGACGTCGTCCGGGTCAACCGCGACGACCTGCGGCAGATGCTGCACGGCCGCCGGCTGTTGACGCAGCGGGCCGAGGCACAGGTCACGCAGGCCCAGCGGGCGGCGGTGGAGGCGCTGCTGCGGGCGCGCGGCAGCGTCATCGTCGACGACACCAACCTGCGCGCCAAAACGGTCCGCGAGTGGGCCGAGATGGCGGCGCGCTTCGGCGCGTCGTTCGAGGTGCACGACTTCACCGACGTGCCGGTGAACGAATGCGTCCGGCGCGACGCCGACCGGCCCGGGGACGTGCGGGTCGGCGAGGACGCCATCCGCCGGATGCACGACCGCTATCTCGCCGGCAAGAACCTGCCGTTGCCGGTGCCGTTCGTCGAACGGGGCGGGCCGGGCGTCGTCTACGAGGCCGATCCCGCACTGCCCGCCGCGGTCCTGGTCGACATCGACGGCACGGTCGCGCTGATGGGCCACCGGAGTCCCTACGACTGGTCCCGCGTCGGCGAGGACTCGCCCAACCCGGCCGTCATCGCAGCGGTGCGGGCGATGCACGCGGCCGGGCACGCGATCGTCTTCTGCTCCGGCCGGGACGAGGAGTGCCGGCCGGAGACCGAGGCGTGGCTGGAACTGTTCGTCGGCGTGCCGTACGAAGCGCTCTTCATGCGGCCCGCCGGGGACAGCCGCAAGGACTCGATCGTCAAGCGGGAGATCTTCGACCAGGAGATCCGGGACCGCTGGCGGATCATCGGGGTTTTCGACGACCGCCAGCAGGTGGTACGTATGTGGCGCGAGTTGGGGCTGACGGTTTTCCAGGTGGCGGAGGGAGACTTCTAGGTGGTGAAGTACCCGCGGACGTACCATCTGCCCGACTCGCCGGGAGCGACCCACGACGACCGCGTCCAGCACGATCTGTCGTGGTTGGACGGCGAGCTCGTGGTGACCGAGAAGATGGACGGCGGGAACCTCACCTTCACCCGCGACGCGATGTTCGCCCGCTCGCTCGACTCCGGCACCCACCCGTGGGACCAGCCGGCCAAGGCGCTGTGGGCGATGACCGCCTGGAAGATCCCGGACGACTGGCGGGTCTGCGGCGAGTCCATGTGGGCCCGCCGCAGCGTCGCCTACCGCGACCTGCCCGGCGTCTTCCTGGTCTTCGGCATCTGGGACGAGACGGACACGCTGCTGGGCTGGGACGACACCGTCGACTGGGCCCGGCGCCTGGAACTGCCGATGGTCCCGGTCCTCTATCGCGGCGGCAGCCTCTCCGAGGCCCGCGGCGCCTGGGCCGCCCAGCGCGACCCGGAGACGTCGGAGGGCTTCGTGCTGCGCGCCGCCGGCCGCATCCCGGCCGCCGAGTTCGACCGCAGGCTGCTCAAATGGGTGCGCGCCGGGCACGTCCGCACCGACGCCTCCTGGCGGCACCGCGACGACTTCGCCGTCAACGAGTTCGCCTGAGCTCCTCCTCGCCGCGCAACAGACAGAACTCGTTGCCCTCGGGATCCTCGAACACCACCCAGCCGGTCCCGTCCGCCACCCGCAGATCGTCGACCGGCTTGGCCCCGAGCGCGATCAGCCGCTCGTACTCCTCGTCGCGCGTCCCCTCGACCGGCCGCAGGTCGAAATGGATCCGGTTCTTCCCCTGCTTCGCCTCCGGCACCTCGATGAACAGCACCCGGTGCCGCCCGTCCGGCGAGACGATCAGGCACTCCTCGTGGCCGGGCTCGTTCGGGTCCTCCGGCTCCTCGCCGTACCCCAGGACCTGCTGCCACCAGCGGCTCAACGTGAACGCGTCATGGGCGTCCACAGTCGTGTGCGAGATGAACGACGTCATCCCCTCACCCTAGGTGCCGGGTCCTTCTTCGGAATCATTTGGTACGCCTACCCCGGTCCCGGGGCCACACCGCGACCTGGCTGCCGGTGCCGGGCCGCAGCGCGGCCGCCGGGCTGAAGCGGCACCCGAGCTCACCCCACATCCCCACGCACCGGCGGCAGAACGCTGCGTGGGAACTTGCGGTTCGCTCCGCACCCAAAGTCCCCACACACCCGCGAGCAGAACGCTGCGTGGGAACTTACGGTTCGCTCCGCACCCGAAATCCCCACGCTCCGGGGCAGGTGGTGGCGTGGGGGTCCGGGTTGAGGGTGTGTCGCGCTTCAGCCCGGCGGGCGCGCTGCGGCCCGGCACCGGCGGCTGGGCCGCGGTGTGGCCCCGGGACCGGGGTAGGCGTACCAAAAAGGATCTTTCAAGGACGGTGTGGGCAGCGGCGCGCACCGGTGCGTGCCAGATCAGCCGCGTCCTGGTCGAGATAGAAGGCCGGCCGCAGGTCGAGTTCGTCGTAGTAGCGATGGAAGACCGGGGTGAGGCCGCCGGACATCGGCGGCACGATCCAGGTCCAGTCGGCGGGGACCGGGCGGCCGGCCTTCTCCTCGTTGCGGATGTGGGCGAGGAACCGCTGCGACTCGGTGTGATGGTCGGTCATCTTCACGCCGGCCTGTTCGAAGCTGTGCAGGACGGCGCGGTTCAGCTCGACCAGCGCGCGGTCACGCCAGAGCGTCGACTCGCGGCTCGTGTCGAGTCCCAGCCGCGCGGCGACCTCGGGGAGCATGTCGTAACGGTCGGCGTCGGCGAGGTTGCGGGCGCCGATCTCGGTGCCCATGTACCAGCCGTTGAACGGCGCCGTCGGGTAGTGGACGCCGCCGACGGTCAGCCGCATGTTGGAGATCGCCGGGACGGCGTGCCAGCGCAGGCCCAGCTCGGCGAACCAGCTGTGCTCCGGGTGGCTGAGCGGCACCTCCCGGATCGCGCGTTCCGGCAGTTCGTAGAGACGCACGCCGTCGCCCGGGGTCTCGATGACCAGCGGCAGCACGTCGAACGCGTCACCTTTGCCCCGCCAGCCGTACCCGCGGACGGCCTCGGTGAAGGCGACCGTCCGGGGATCGCCGGCCGTGCGGCCCGCCTCGGTGCGATAGCCGGCGTAACGGATGAGCTGCTCGTTCCAGATGCGCGCGTGCGGCCGGCCGGGCTGCGCCGCGGCGAAGACGCTGATCACCGGGCGGATCTGGCCGGTGCCGGCGGTCTGCAGGTGCTGGACGAGCAGCGAGAAGATCTCGTCGGCGGTCCGGGCCCGCCGCCGGTCCAGCACCACGAGGCTGCGCCAGTAGAGCCGGCCGATGCACCGGCTCGCGTTGCGCCAGGCCATCTTCGCGCCGTGGGCCAGCTCGTCGGTGGTGTGCGCGTAGGTCCCGGTGGCGGCGATCTGGGCACGGACGATGGCGAGCCGGGGCTCGACCGGGCCGAGACGGGGATTCTCGGTGTAGCACCGGCGCAGGAAGTCCTCCGCCTCGCCGGGGTCGACCGGCGAATCCGGATCCCACGGCTCGGTGGGATGGTCCCGGTAGCCAGGCACAAGCATCGAGCGCCTCCGGTTATCGAGGGATGGGGATACCGGAGGTTCGCACGACTTTGTCCGGGATCGATCAGACAGGCTGTGCGACAAAAGCGACGCACCCCACCCGATTGGGTGGGGTGCGTCGCTTTGGTGCGGTTATTCGCCAGGCGTGGACTTGGCGATCTGCATCAGGAACTCGATGTTGGTCCGGGTCTGCTTGAGCCGGTCCAGCAGGAGGTCCAGAGCCGCGCCCGACTCCAGCGAGCTGAGCACCTTGCGGAGCTTGTGGATGATCGCCAGCTCCTCCTTGCCCATCAGGATCTCTTCCTTACGGGTGCCGGAGGCGGAGACGTCCACGGCCGGGAAGACGCGCTTGTCGGCGATCTTGCGGTCGAGCTTGAGCTCGGCGTTACCCGTGCCCTTGAACTCCTCGAAGATGACCGTGTCCATCATCGAGCCGGTCTCGACCAGCGCGGTGGCGAGGATGGTGAGCGAGCCACCGTTCTCGATGTTGCGCGCCGCGCCGAGGAACCGCTTCGGCGGGTAGAGCGCTGTCGAATCGATACCACCCGACATGATCCGGCCGGAGGCCGGCGCCGCCAGGTTGTACGACCGGCCGAGCCGGGTCACCGAGTCGAGCAGCACGACGACGTCGTGACCCAGCTCGACGAGGCGCTTGGCCCGCTCGATCGCCAGCTCGGCGACCGTGGTGTGGTCCTGCGGCGGACGGTCGAACGTGGCCGCGATGACCTCGCCCTTGACCGACCGCTGCATGTCGGTGACCTCTTCGGGCCGCTCGTCCACGAGCACGACCATCAGGTGGCACTCGGGGTTGTTGCGGGTGATCGCGTTCGCCAGGGCCTGGAGCACCATCGTCTTACCGGCCTTCGGCGGGGAGACGATCAGCGCCCGCTGGCCCTTGCCGATCGGCATGACCAGGTCGATCACACGGGTGGTCAGGATGTGCGGCTCGGTCTCCAGCCGCAGGCGCTCCTGCGGGTAGAGCGGGGTGAGCTTGTAGAACTCGGGACGCCGGCGGGCCTCGTCGGGCTCCATCCCGTTGATGGTGTCCAGCCGGACCAGCGGGTTGTACTTGTCCCGCCGCTGAGACGAGTCGCCGCTGTCCCGCGGGGCGGAGCGCACCGCGCCGGTGACCGCGTCACCGCGGCGCAGGCCGTACTTCTTGACCTGCGACATCGAGACATAGACATCGTTGGGGCCGGAGAGGTAACCGGTGGTGCGGACGAACGCGTAGTTGTCCAGCACGTCCAGGATGCCGGCCACCGGGACGAGAACCTCGTCCTCGGCGACGTGCGGCTCCCGGCCCTCACGGCCACCGTCACGGCCGCCCTCACGCTGGCGGCCGCCACCGTCGTCGTCGCGGTCACGGCCACGGCGGCGGTCCCGGAAGCGGCTGCGCCGGCTGCGCCGACCGCCCTCGCCCGAGTCGTTGTCGTCGTCGTCGTGGCCCTGGTCGGAGCGGCCCTGATCCGAGCGGCCCAGATCCGAGCGACCCTGCTCGGAACGGCCCTGCTCGGAGCGGCCCTGCTCGGAGCGGCCCTGCTCGGAGCGGCCCTGCTCGGAGCGGCCCTGCTCGGAGCGGCCCTCGGAGCGCGCGGAACGGTCGCGGTCCCGGTCGTTGGACCGGTCCCGGTCGTTGGACCGCTCGCCGTCACGCTGCTGACCGTCACGCTGCTGACCGTCGCGCTGGTTGCGCTGCCGGTCGCGGTTGCGCTCGCCCCGCTCGGGACGATCGCCGCGCTCCGGGCGCTGCTCGGCGGGCTCGACCGCCGCCGGGGCGGTCTCGGTGACGGGCGCGGCCGCGGTCTCCACGGTCTCCCGCGGCGCGGACTCGGCCGGGGCGGCGATGGTCGCCGCCCGCTCCCGGGTGCCACGCTCGCGGCGGCCGCGGGACGGGCGCTCGGCCGCGGGCTGCTCGGCCTGGGCGGACTGCTCGGCCGAAGCCGGCTGCGCGGCCGGGGCAGACTGCTCGGCCGGGGCGGACTGCTCGGCCGGGGCGGCCACTGTCGTCTCGGCCGGCGCGGCGACGGCCTGCGGCGCGGGAGCCGCCTCGACCGGGGCGGACTGGACCGGGGTGGACGGGGTGGACGGGGCCGGGGTGACGGCCTCGGAGCCGTTGGTACGCGGGCGCGGCGCCGGCTCGGCCGCAGCTCCGCCGCTTTGGCGCTCGGTGATCGCGGCGATCAGCTCACCCTTGCGCATCCGGGCGGTGCCGGAGATGCCGAGGGAAGCGGCGAGGCTCTGCAACTCGGGCAGCAGCATCGCGGACAGCCCGGTGCCGCCGCGGCGGCGCTTCGTGGCGGTCGCGGTGGTGCCGGCGCCGTCAGCGACGTCAGAAACACCCGACGTCACGTCGGTGGTGTCGCTCAATGGATTCCTTCCGTCGGAAAAAACCCGAGATCACCCGAGACTTGCAGCCAGGGCCGGGTGCCCTCGGAGCCCGCTTCGCAACAGCGGCGCGGGAGTTTCGTGCAGCACGGCAGCTCGACCGGTATCCCTGCCCGCCAGGGCTTGACGGGTAGGTCTCGGCGAGTGCAGCGATCCCATCGCTTACTGCCCGGCGTTTGCCTTGATGAGAGTTGAGACGAGCCTGGACGGCCCAGAAATCTCGGGGTGCGCCGAACCGCAGAGATCGCTTGCTTCGCGGCTGTGCTAGGTCAGAGCGTAATCAACTCGTGCGACCTGCGGCAACAGGACCCCGCTCGGCGTGTTCCACCATACCCCCTTTCACACGAGCACCGGCGCCATCCACGCCCAGCACTTCGCTGTGCCAGTGCGCTCCCGGCCGGAAATCGGCCGGGACCTCGGTCAACGCCAGCACGGTCGGTCCGGCCCCGCTGACCACGGCGGCGACCCCGGCCGACCGCAACGCCGCCACCAGCGACGCCGTCCCCGGCATTCCGGCGGAACGGTAACCCTGGTGCAGCCGGTCCTCCGTGGCCGGCAGCAGCAGGGACGGATCGCTGGTGAGGGCATGCGTCAGCAGCGCCGCCCGTCCCGCGTTGAAAGCCGCGTCCGCGTGCGGGACGTGGGACGGCAACGCCGCCCGGGCAGTCGCTGTGTACCCCCGCTCGGCGGGGACGAAAACCGTGGGGCGGACGCCCTCGGCCGGCGTCAGCCGCACCGCCCGCCCGCCCGACGCCTCGGTCCAGGCGACGGTGAAGCCACCGAGGAGACAGGGTGCCACGTTGTCCGGATGGCCCTCCAGCCGGGCGGCGATCCGCAGCGCGGCGGCGTCGTCGAGCAGCCGCAACCCGTCGCGGACCAGGCCGCGAGCCAGCTGCACCCCACCGACGATGGCCGCCGAGGAGCTGCCCAGGCCGCGCGCCTGCGGGATCCGGTTGACGCACTCCAGGGCCACGCCCGGCGGCCGCTCCCCCAGCTCGTCGAAGGTGGCCAGCATGGCCCGGAAGACCAGATGGCCCTCGTCGGCGGGCAGGTCGCCGGCGCCCTCACCGTGCACGGCGACGGTGAACCCGCCGCCGGTGACGGTCGCGGTCAGATCGTCGTAGAGCGTCAGCGCCAGGCCCAGCGAATCGAAGCCGGGGCCGAGATTGGCGCTGGTCGCCGGCGTGCTGACGGAGACCGGTTCGGTCACGAAGGACAGGCCCATCGCCACATGCTAGGGCGTGATCAAGTACACCGGAGTGCTCCGGTCCCGCCGTCCCGCATGTCGAATCGGCCTATGGACTTTCCCGCGCCGCGGCCACCGGCGCCAGCCGCCGGGTCGCGATCCGCCAGCCGATCGCGTAGGTGAGCGTGATCAGCGCGCAGGTCGCCAGGATGTACCGCGGTTCCACCTGGTCGATCACCGCGCCCGCGCCGAGCTGGCTGATCGCGATGGCCAGCGTCGCCAGCATCATGTCGGTGGCGAAGATCCGGCCGCGCAGCTCGTCCGGCACCTCGGCCTGCAGGGCGAAGTTGGAGAGCACCCAGTTGGTGCCGCCGGCGAAGTGCGCGACGAAGACCAGCGCGAGCACCAGCGGGAACCACGGCGCGAAGGCCACCCCGAGGTAGCCGACGCCGTAGAGCCCCATCGAGATGGCCAGGCCGGGCAACAGCCAGGCGGGCCGGTTCAGCACCGGGCGCATCACCAGCGGGCCGACCAGCGCGCCCGCGCCACGCAGCGCGAACAGCAACCCGGCACCGGCGGCGCCCGCCCCGTGCGCGGCGGCGATCAACGGGAACACGGTCAGCACGCCGTTGCCGAGGCCGACCGCCGACTTGACGGTCACCAGGGCCCGGATCCGCGGGCGGGCGCCGATGTAGCGCAGCGCCTCGACCAGGGCACGCATCGGGTGCTCGGGCGGCGCGCCGGTGCGCGGAGCCTGCAACGGCCGGCGGATCAGCACGGTCAGCAGGGTGCCGGTGAGCAGGCAGACGGCGGTCACGGCGAAACACACGTACGGCCCGAAGACGCTGCTCACGACGCCGCCGAGGGAGGCGCCGACCACGGTCATCGTGCCCCACGCGGACCCGGCGACGGTGTTCGCCGCGGCCAGGTCCTCCGGGTCGACCACGTTCGGCAGCGCGGCCGAGGCGGCCGGCGAGTAGAACGCCTTTGCCACCGCGATGGCGCCGACCGCGACGAGGGCCAGCGGCGCGGTGGCCTCGGACCGCACGAAGAACAGCAGGAGCACCGACAGGAACGCCGCGATGTTCGACAGGATGAGGATCTTCCGCCGGTCCACCCGGTCCGCGATCGTCCCCGTGTACGGCAGCAGCAGCGCGATGATCCCGGTGTCCGCGGCCAGCACCAGCGCGCCCCAGGCCCCGCTCCCGGTCAGCTCCGGCAACAGCACCAGCAGCGGGACCATGACGAACCAGTCGGCGCCGAAGACCACCAGCTCGGCCGCGAACAGACGCCGGAAGTCGCGATTGCGGGTAAGGACCGAGAGACTTGGTGGCACGTACCGCAGTCTAGATCTGTCCTGGACACGACGATGCCCGGCCACGGGGGCCGGGCATCGTCTCAGTGTGTTCAGTCCGCCGGTCGCTCCTGCTTCCGCGGCATCTTCAGCACCTCGAACTGATCCGTGTACCCGCGCAGCGCCGTGCCCGGGGACTTCTCGCCGGCCGATTCCGGCACGGTGACCGGGTCACCGGCCGGCTCGCCGGCCGCGTGCTTCGGGGCGTGGTCGTCCGGCGTGACGTCCACCGGCTCGGCGCCCTCGCCCTTGGCCCGCCGCTTGGCGGCCCGCTTGGCCCGCGACTTCTCCTTGCGGTTCTCCACCATGGTGTAGAGCGTCGGCACCAGCACCAACGTCAGCAGGGTGGAGCTGATCAGGCCACCGATCACCACGATGGCCAGCGGCTGCGAGATGAAGCCGCCCTCGCCGGTGAGGCCGAGCGCCATCGGGATGAGCGCGAAGATGGTCGCGATCGCGGTCATCAGGATCGGTCGCAGGCGGTGCCGGCCACCCTCGATCACCGCTTCCTTGACGCCGAGTCCGGCGGCCCGATAGTGGTTGATCAGGTCCATCAGCACGATCGCGTTGGTCACCACGATGCCCACCAGCATCAGCACACCGATCAGCGCCGGCACGCCGAGCGGGGTCCCGGTCGCCAGCAGCAGGCCGATCGCGCCGGTCGCCGCGAACGGGATCGACACCAGCAGGATCAGCGGCTGCAGCACGCTGTGGAAGGTGGCGACCATGATGATGAAGACGATCGCGATCGCCGCCAGCACGGCGAGGCCGAGCTGACCGAACGCCTCCGCCTGGTCGGCGCTTACGCCGCCGATGGTGTATTCCGCGCCCGGCGGCAGCTCGAGCCCGTCCAGCTTCTTGGTCAGGTTCTGGTTGACCTCGGACAGGTTGGAGCTGGTCACCACGCCGGTCACGGTGGCGGTGCGGTTGCCGTCGGTCCGGGTGATCTGCTCCGGGCCGGCCACCTCCTTGACGTCGGCGACCTGGTCCAGCGGGACCACGCCGGAGGCGGTGGTCAGCGGCACGGCACGGAGTGCGGCCGGGTCGGCCGGCGCGCTGCCGAACGAGATGACCACGTCCTGGGTGGTGCCGTCGACGGCCATCTGACCGGCCGGGGCGGGGCGGAACAGGCCCGCGACGCTCTGCCCGATCTGCGCCTCGGTGAGGCCGGCCTCCGCGGCGGCCCGGCGGTCCACCACGATCTCCAGGCGCGGCACGCCGGCGGCCAGCGTGGTGTCCACCTCGGTGACGCCGGCGATCTCGCTCATCGCCGTGCGCACCTGGTCGGTGGCGGTCCTGAGCACCTCGTTGTCGGCGGCGCTCACCGCCACCGAGAGCTCGCTGCTGCCCAGCCCGGAGCCCTCCTGGCCGATGCTGATCTCACCGGCGCCGGTGAGCTTGCCGAACTCGGCGCGCAGCTCGTCGGAGATCTTCTCGGCGTCGGCGTCCTCGTCGAGCGCCACGTTGAAGGTGGCGGTGGCGGCGCCGCCGCCCCCGGCGAACGGGTTCGCCGAGCTGCCGCCGACGGTGACCTGATAGGTGGTGATGTCGTCGCGCGCGGCGAGGATGCTCTCCACCTTCTTGGCGGCCTCGTCGGTGGCCGCCAGGCTGGTGCCGGCCGGCATCTCCTGGCTGACCGTGACGCTGTCCTGGCCCGACTCGTCCAGGAAGTTCGTCTCCAGCCGGGTGGAGAGCGCGAACGTGCCGAGCAGCACCGCGATGCCGATCAGCACGGTGGTCCACCGCCGGGTGGTGGCGAACCGGATGACCGGCAGGTACCCGCGCTGCAGCGGGCTGCGCAGCTCCTTCTCCTCGGCGGCCCGGCGGATCGCCTCGGTGTCGGCACCGGCGGGCGGCGGCTTCAGGAACCAGTACGCCAGCACCGGCACGATGGTCAGCGCCACGAACAGCGAGGCCAGCAGGGCCACCGTCACGGTGATCGCGAAGGAGGAGAAGATCTGCCCGACCAGGCCGCCGACCAGGGCGATCGGGGCGAACACGGCGACCGTGGTGAGCGTCGAGGCGACCACCGCGCCGGCCACCTCACGCACGGCGGTGAGGATGGCGTGCCGCTTCTCCTCGCCGTACTCCAGATGTCGTTTGATGTTCTCCAGCACCACGATCGAGTCGTCCACCACCCGGCCCACCGCGATGGTCAGCGCGCCCAGGGTGAGCAGGTTGAGCGTGTAGTCGCCGATCCAGAGCGCGATCAGGGCGACCAGCACCGACAGCGGGATGGAGACCGCGGTGACCAGCGTCGACCGGACACTCATCAGGAAGATCAGGATGACCACCACGGCCATCACCAGGCCCAGCAGACCCTCGGTGGTCAGGCTTTCGATCGACCGCTCGACGTACGGCGCCTGGTCGGTGATCACGGTCAGCGTGGCGCCGGAGTCCTTCTCCAGGTCGGCGATCATGTCGCGGACCTCATGGGAGATCGTCACCGGGTTGCCGTCGGGACGCGCGGTGACCGCGATGCCCAGGCTGTTGACGCCGTCGGTCCGGGTGAACGACTCGGCGGCCGGCAGCTTGCTGTCGACCGCGGCCACGTCTGCGAGCCGCACCGGCCCGCGAGCGCCGGTCAGATAGACGTCGCGCAGTTGCTCCACCGAGGTCAGCGCGGTGCCCACCTGCACGGTCAGCGACTTGTCGCCCTCGGTCACCGCGCCGGCCGGGATGGAGACGCCGTTGGCCTGCAGCACCGTCGTCAGCGAGGCGGGGTTGACGCCGGCAGCGCCCATCTTCGCCAGATCCGGGGTGATCACGACCTGTTCGGCGCGGGCGCCGGTCACCTGCGTGTCCCGGACCCCCTCGATGCCGTTGAGCTCGGGGATCACGGTCTCGTTGAGCCGGTTCAGCAGGTCCGCCTCGTCGTCCCCGCCGGAGGCGGCGAGCACGATCGCCGGGATGTCGTCGGTGCCGCCGGCGAAGACCTGCGGGTCGACGTTCTCCGGCAGCTGGGACTGGATCCGGTTGACCGAGGTGGTGACCTGGTTGACCGCCGACTCGATGTCCGTGCCGAACTCGAAGAGCACGACGACGCTGGACGCGTTCTCGCGGGAGGTCGAGGTGACGGTGTCGATGCCGTCGATCCCCTTGACGGCGTCCTCGATCGGCTTGGTCACCTGCTCCTCGACGGCCTCCGGGGAGGCGCCGGGGAGCACCGCGCTGACGAACGCGGCGGGCAGCTCGATCGAGGGAAAGAGCTGCTGCTTGAGAGACGGGATCGCATAGAGGCCGAAGCCGCTGATCACCAGGGCGATCAGGGCGACCAGACCTCGGTTGGCAAGGCTCAGCCGTGTCAAACCTGACATGGGCACTCCCCCGAGAAAAGTTCGGTCGATACTGATAGTTTGCCTGACACGAACAAATGGTTTTCGATGGGGGTCCCCTGGTACCGTCCGTCATCAGGTGGAAGCGACCACGCCACCGGCACGAAATCTAAGGAGCGGGCGCTGAGCGCGAAGGAAAAGCTCATCGCGGAGATCATGGGCGCGCAGATCCGGCTCGAGCACGCGTTCGCCGACGACCGGTCGGACCCGCTCTTCTCATCACACCTGACGATGTCGCAGCTCAAAGTCATGCTGCTGCTGTCCCGGCACGGCACCCTGCCCGGCGGCGAACTGGCCCGGCTGCTCGGCGTCGGCGCGGCCACCCTCAGCGGCATGATCGACCGGCTCGTGGTGCAGGAGCTGGTGACACGCACGGAGGATGTGAACGATCGGCGGGTTCGCCGGATCGGACTCACGAAGGCGGGCACCGAGCTCATCGAGGGCATCATCACCGCAGGCGTCGCCAAACAACGGGAACTCCTCAGCCGGCTCTCAGCCGAGGAACTCGCGATCGTGGCCAAGGCGATGGAGTTGCTGGTGCGCGAGGCGGGCAGCCCGGCGGCCACCGAGGCCGAAGCCAGTCTGTCAGACGGGCCGGCCGCGGCTACGGGTTCCGGGTAAGCTGTTTCCGGCCAGGCCTAAGCCAGATCGAGCGCCTTGGCCGCGAGCAACGCGTCATTGGCGATCACGGTCGGGGAAGGCGCGGTGCTGATCGCCCATTCCGGGTCCTTCAACCCGTGCCCGGTGACCGTGCAGACCACCCGTGACCCGGCCGGGATCCGGCCCGCTGCCGCCTGCTGGAGCAGCCCCGCGACGCTGGCCGCACTCCCCAGTTCCACGAACACCCCGACCTCCCGAGCGAGCAGCCGGTACGCGTTCAGGATGTCCCGGTCGGTGACCGCTGAGATCAGGCCGTCCGAGGCGTCCCGGGCGTCCAGCGCCTTGGTCCAGCTGGCCGGGTTGCCGATCCGGATCGCGGTGGCGATGGTCGACGGGTTCTCGACGACCTTGCCGTTGACGATGGGGGCCGCGCCGGAGGCCTGGAAGCCGTACATCTTGGGAAGTCCGGTGGAGTTGCCGTCGGCCTTGTCCTCCAGATATCCCATCCAGTACGCGGAGATGTTGCCGGCGTTGCCGACCGGCAGGCAGTGGATGTCGGGCGCGTCGCCGAGCGCCTCGACGATCTCGAAGGAGGCCGTCTTCTGCCCGTGCAGGCGGAAGATGTTCACCGAGTTGACCAGCGACACCGGGTAGTCCTGGGAGAGCTTGGAGGCCAGCGCCAGGCAGTCGTCGAAGTTGCCGTCGACCTGGAGCAGGCGAGCGCCGTGCACGAGCGCCTGGGCCAGCTTGCCGAGGGCGATCTTGCCTTGGGGCACCAGCACAGCACAGGTGATCCCGGCCCGGGCGGCATAGGCCGCTGCCGAGGCGCTGGTGTTGCCGGTGGACGCGCAGATGATCGCCTTGGCGCCTTCCTCGACCGCCTTGGACACGGCCATCGTCATGCCCCGGTCCTTGAAGGACCCAGTCGGGTTGGCGCCCTCCACCTTCAGGTAGACGTCGCCGCCGACCCGCTGGGAGAGCACCGGGGCCGGCACCAACGGCGTGTTGCCCTCGTGCAGCGACACCACCGGGGTGGCGTCGGTGACGGGCAGTCGGTCCCGGTACGCCTCGATCAAGCCCCGCCACATGGCCGTCTCCTCACTCCAGGCTGCGCGGACGCGGACAGCGTGCCGCAGTCACCCGATCTTTGGGACCGGATGTCCAGTATTCAGGACGAAGAAAGTCCCTCGACGCGCAGCACGCTCGCGATCGACCGGACGATGTCCAGTCGCGACAATGCTTCGACGGTAGCCGCCAGAGCCGCGTCGGGCGCGCTGTGCGTGACGATCACGAGCTTGGCGTCGTCCGCACGGCCGGACTGGCGCACCGTCGCGATGGACACCTCGTGCTGGGCGAAGACACCGGCCACGGTGGCCAGGACACCCGGGCGCTCGGCCACGTCGAGGCTGATGTGGTACCGCGTCAGGGACTCGCCGATGGGTCGTACCCGCAGCTTGGCGTAGTTGCTCTCGCTGGGGGCCCGGGTGCCGGTGAGCTTGTTGCGCGCCGCCGCCACGATGTCGCCGAGGACCGCGCTCGCAGTCGGCCGCCCGCCCGCGCCCCGGCCGTAGAACATCAGCGGACCGGCCGCCTCGGCCTCCACGAACACCGCGTTGAAGGCGTCACCGACACCGGCCAGCGGGTGGCTGAGCGGAATCATCGCCGGATGGACCCGCACCGAGACTGTGTCACCACCCTGGGGGTCGGAGTTGCGCTGCGCCAGGCACAGCAGCTTGATCGTGCAGCCCATCTCCTTGGCGCTGGCCATGTCGCCCGCGGTCACCCCGGTCATGCCCTCGCGGAACACGTCGGCGGCGGTGACCCGGGTGTGGAACGCCAGCGAGGCGAGGATGGCGGCCTTGGCGGCGGCGTCGAAGCCCTCGACGTCGGCGGTCGGGTCGGCCTCCGCGTACCCCAGCTCGGTGGCCTCCTCCAGGGCCTCGTTGAAGCCGGCCCCGGTGGACGCCATCGAGGAGAGGATGAAGTTGGTGGTGCCGTTCACGATGCCGGTCACCGCGGTGACCCGGTCGCCGTGCAGCGACTCGCGCAGCGGGCGCAGCAGCGGGATCGCGCCCGCCACCGACGCCTCGTAATAGAGGTCGGCGCCGCCCTCGGCGGCGGCGTCGTGCAGCGCGCCGCCGTCCTCGGCCAGCAGCGCCTTGTTGGCGGTGACCACGCTCTTGCCCGCGCGCAGCGCCTCGACCAGCCAGCTGCGGGCCGGCTCGATGCCGCCGACGACCTCGATCACCACGTCCACGTCGTCCCGCTTGACCAGGCCCAGCGCGTCGGTGGTGAACAGCGAGTCGTCGACCGGCAGGTCGCCGCGCTCGCGGCCGGGGCGGCGCACCGCGATCCCGGCCAGCTCCAGCGGGGCGCCGATCCGGGCGGTCAGGTCGTCGGCCTGCTCGTGCAGGAGGCGGATCACCTCACTGCCGACGGTGCCGCAGCCGAGCAGGGCGAGACGAACTGATCTGGTCGGGCTCATCCCACATCCAATGCAAGCAGGTCGTCCTCGGTCTCCCGGCGAACGATGACGCGGGCGGCGCCGTCGCGCACCGCCACCACGGGCGGGCGAGGAACGTGGTTGTAGTTGCTGGCCATGCTCCGGCAATAGGCACCGGTACCCGGCACGGCGATAAGATCTCCGGGCTGCACGTCGGCGGGCAGGAATTCATCCTTCACGACGATGTCCCCCGACTCACAATGTTTTCCCACAACGCGGGCGAGCATCGGCTCCGCCTCGCTGCGCCGGTTCGCCACCGTGGCCGAGTACGACGCGTCGTACAGCGCGGTCCGGATGTTGTCGCTCATCCCGCCGTCCACACTGACGTACGTCCGGATGCCGTCGACGTCCTTGACCGTCCCCACCTCGTAAAGGGTGAGAACGGCCGGGCCGACGATCGCCCGGCCCGGCTCGATGGACAGGTGCGGCACCCGCAGCGACGCCAGGTCGCACTCCGACTCGACGATCTTGTTGATCCGCTTCGCCAGGTCGCCGGGCGTCGACGGGTCGTCCTGTGTCGTGTACGCGATGCCGAAGCCGCCGCCCAGGTCCAGCTCCGGAAGCTCCACCCCGCGCGCGTCCCGGATCTGTGCCTGCAGCTCCAGGATCCGCCGCGCGGCCACCTCGAACCCGCTGGTGTCGAAGATCTGCGAGCCGATGTGCGAGTGCAGGCCGCGCAGGTCCAGGACACCCTCGTCGAGGATCTTCGCCGCCGCGGTGAAAGCGGCGCCGCCGGCCAGCGAGAAGCCGAACTTCTGGTCCTCGTGCGCGGTCGCGATGAACTCGTGGGTGTGCGCCTCCACGCCGACCGTGACCCGGACCAGCACCCCCGGCCGCTTACCGGCCCGCCGGGCCAGCGCGGTCAGGCGGTCGATCTCCTGGAACGAGTCGACGATGATCCGGCCGACGCCCGCCTCCAGCGCCCGCGACAACTCCGACAACGACTTGTTGTTGCCGTGGAAGCCGATCCGCTCGGGCGGGAAGCCGGCCGCCAGCGCCACCGCGAGCTCGCCGCCGGAGCAGACGTCCAGGAAGAGACCCTCCTCCTCGACGACCCGCACCACGGCCTTGCAGAGGAACGACTTGCCCGCGTAATAGACGTCGGCACCGGCGAACGCCGCCGCGAAATCCCGGCATCTCGCCCGCAGGTCGTCCTCGTCGAGCAGATAGGCGGGCGTGCCGAACTCGGCCGCCAGCTCGGCCACGCCGACGCCGCCGATCTCCAGGGAGCCGGCGCCGGTGCGGGTCACGGTGCGCGGCCAGAGCTGCGGCACCAGGGCGTTCACGTCCTCCGGGGACCGCAACCAGGCCGGCCCGCGGGTGCCGAGGTCGCCGTGCAGGGCCCCGGCCTCGTGTGCGCGCATGCTTACATCCTTTCCGGGGCAGAGACGCCGAGCAGGCCCAAACCGTTGGCGATCACCGTACGGGTGGCGTCGTTCAGCCACAGCCGCGCGCGGTGCCCCTCGGTGACCGGCTCGTCGCCCTTCGGCGAGACACGGCAGGCCGGATCGTCGTAGAACCGGTGGTATGCGCCGGAGATCTTCTCGAGCAGCCGGGCGACGTGGTGCGGCTCCCGGTGCTGCGCGGCGAACGCCACCGTCTCCGGATATTCGCCGAGCGCCTTGAGCAGCTCGTTCTCCTTCTCACCGCTGAGCAGCTCGGGGCGGAACTCGTCCGGCTCGCCGCGGGTGACGCCGCTGTCCCGGGCGTTGATCGCCACGTTCGCGGTGCGGGCCGCCACGTACTGCACGTAGTAGACCGGGTTCTCGCGGCTCGCGCTCGTCCACAACTCGATGTCGATGTCGATCGGCGAGTCACTCGAATAGCGGGCCAGCGCGTACCGGGTGGCGTCCACGCCGAGCGCCTCGACGAAGTCCTCCAGGGTCACCACGGTCCCGGCGCGCTTGCTCATCCGCACCGGCTCGCCGTCCCGGACCAGGTTCACCAGCTGGCCGATCAGGATCTCCAGGTTCGCCGCCGGGTCGTCGCCGAAACACGCGGACATCGCCTTCATCCGGCCGATGTAGCCGTGGTGGTCGGCGCCCAGCATGATCACCACGCGGTCGAAGCCACGCTTGCGTTTGTCCAGGTAGTACGCGCAGTCGGCGGCGAAATAGGTCCAGTCACCGTCGGACTTGCGCAGCACCCGGTCCTTGTCGTCGCCGAAGTCGGTGGTGCGCAACCAGGTGGCGCCGTCCGATTCGAAAACATGTCCCTGCTCCCGCAGCCGGTCCAGCGCCTCCTGCAGCTCGCCCCGGTCGTGCAGGTCCTTCTCGTTGAAGTACGTGTCGAAATGCACGCCGAAATCAGCCAGCGACTGCCGGATCTCGGCGAACATCAGCTCCACGCCGACCCGGCGGAACGTCTCCTGCGCCTCGGCGTCCGGCCCGGTCAGCACGTCCGGCGCCTGCTTGACGACGTCAGCAGCGATCTCGGCGATGTACGCCCCGCCGTACCCGTCCTCGGGGGCCGGCTCACCCTTCGCGGCGGCCAGCAGCGACCGGGCGAACCGGTCGATCTGCGAGCCGGCGTCGTTGAAGTAGTACTCCGTGCCGACGTCCGCGCCGGCGGTGCGCAGCAGCCGGGCCAGCGCGTCGCCCACGGCCGCCCACCGGACCCCGCCGATGTGGACCGGGCCGGTCGGGTTCGCGGAGACGAACTCCAGGTTGATGCGTTCCCCGGCGAGGCGCTCGGTCCGCCCGTACGCTGAACCGGCCAGCACGATGTCGCGGGCCAGCAGGCCGGCAGCGGCCGCGTCGAGCCGAATGTTCAAGAAGCCCGGCCCGGCGATCTCCACCGACTTGATCCCGTCGCGACGGCCCAGCTCCTCGGCGAGCGCGGCGGCCAGCTCACGCGGCGCGACGCCCACCTTCTTGGCGATCTGCAACGCGATGGTGGAGGCGTAATCGCCGTGCTCGGGGTTGCGGGGCCGCTCCACCGCGGTCGTCGCGGGCAGCGCGGCGACATCGAGGCCGCGCGTCTCGAAAACGGCACGAGCAGCTGAGAGAACGGTGTCAGCAAGGTTGGCGGGAGTCACCCGGCCATGCTATCGGGGGTAGACTTCTGCGTTCGGCGGCCACCCGAGCCCCGCCCTTCCCTTTTCTGACAGATCGACGAGGCGCGATGAGTATGAGCACGCCGGGTCCCGAGCGGGTCCCGTCCACGGTCAAGGTCGGTAAGACGACCGGACAGGGTAAACCGCCGACAGGCAAGGCCGGAGGTAACAAGCCCGGCGGCAACCGGCCGGGCGGCAAGGGCGGCGGCAAGGGCCGCAAGCCGGTCACCCCGGTGAAGGTGTCCGGCGGGCGCAACTGGGGGCCCATCGCCGTCGTCGCCGTCGTCGTGGCCATCGCCGCGGGCATCATCGGCTACGGCGTCTTCGCCTCGGTCCAGAGTTCCCGCCCCTGGGAGGAGCAGCTCGCCGCGGTCGAGGGCGTCGTGGACTACCGCGCCCAGAAGAACCCGGCGATCGACGACCGGACCCACAAAGAGGGTCCGCAGACCTACGTGACCAACCCGCCGGTCGGTGGCGCGCACAACCAGGCCTGGCAGAACTGCATGGGCGACATCTACAGCGAGCCGATCGCCAACGAGCACGCGGTGCACAGCCTCGAGCACGGCGCCGTCTGGGTGACCTACAAGCAGGGCCTCGGCGCCGAGCAGGTGCAGGCGCTGCAGGGCAAGGTCGAGGGCAAGGACTTCCTGTTCATGTCTCCGGTCGCCAACCTGGACAAGAACGTCTCCGTGCAGGCCTGGGGCTACCAGCTGAAGGTCGACGACGCGAACGACTCGCGCATCGACGCCTTCATCAAGGCGACCCGCGTCAAGGCCGGCGTCGAACCCGGCGCGCCCTGCTCCGGCGGCAACACCACGAGCGACCCGGTCGCTCCCGCCGCCCCGGCCCCCGCCGCGTCCGGCTCCTGATCTCGATGACCGCACCAGCAACCTCCCCGGGCGCGCAGGCGCCCGGGGAGGACGCACCCCGGAGCAGCCGCATCGGCTACCTCAGCGTCGGCCTGCTCCTGCTCGGCCTGCTCCTCGGCGTCGCCGGCGGCCTGCTCATCCCCCGGCTCGGCGCGCCCGGCGACGACTCGGTGGAAGCCGGCTTCCTGCGCGACATGTCCACCCACCACGCCCAGGCCGTCGAGATGGCGATGATCGCCCACGGCGCCTCGGACACGCCGCAGATCAAGACGCTGTCCAACGACATCTCCCTCACCCAGCAGGGCCAGATCGGCTACATGCAGGGCTGGCTGCGCGACTGGAACCTCGACCCCACCGGCAGCACCGAGCCGATGGCTTGGATGCCCGACGCGCAAGGCTCAGTCGTCAACGGGCTGATGCCCGGCATGGCCACTCCCGACCAGATGGCGGCCCTGCGCAAAGCCACCGGCAAGGAACTGGACACCCAATTCCTGACCCTGATGCGCGCCCACCACCTCGGCGGCGTGCACATGGCCCAGGAAGCCGTGGAACTGTCCGACAACGAGAACATCGACTGGATCGCGCAGAGCATGGTGAGCGCCCAACAAGGCGAGATCCAACTCATCGACTCCCTGCTCAAGAAGGTTCAAGCAAGCTGACGGGCGACACCGCCGGAACCGATTGGCATCGGCTCCGGCGGGCCTGCTAGGCTTCTGAACCACTGGGCCCCCGTAGCTCAGGGGATAGAGCGTCGCCCTCCGGAGGCGAAAGCGCAGGTTCGAATCCTGCCGGGGGCACAATTAAAGGTTATCCGTGTCTGCGGAGATCGCAGACCGTGTTAATTGTGCATTCTTTTCCTGGGGCCCGAGCCCCAGACCCCACGCTGTGGGCTTCGCCCCCAGACCCCCATGGACCCGCGGGTGGTTGCGGTTCGGGGGTCGCTTCAACCTTTGGTCGACATTCTTTTTGTACGGGCTTTGTGCGCTCGTTCCTGGATGAGCGCGACCGGTGTCGGTCACTGCCCTGATCCATCCCAGAGGCTTGAAGGGCCCCGTTGCGGCGACCCCTTGAGACCGCCCCGGCGCGACAGCACTCAGCCGGCCGGCGGACCGACCACACTCCGGCGCCTACTTCAAGCGGGCGATGGGGCCATGGCCGGCGGCAGGGGCTACAGCGCTTGTTCCCAGCGATGCATTGTGGGCGCTGTCGTCGTTGCGGCCTTGAGGAGCTTCGGGTCGGGGGGTGGGCCTGTACCCGGGGTGGTGGGGACGGGGATGTGGCCGTTGGTCATGGTTATCGGGTCGGTGGTCAGGTCCTGGGTGAAGTAGCGATCGGAGGCGGACACGTCGCCGACCATGAGGTCGGGGAGTGCGGCCAGAGCGAGATTGGCGGCCCGCCCGACGGCGGTCTCGAGCATGCCGCCGACCCAGGCGCGAGCGCCCAGGCCGGTGCAGACGTCGTAGATCTTCTTGGCGGTCAGGTAACCGCCGACCCGGCCGGGTTTGATGTTGATGATGGTGGCGGCGCCGGTGCGGAGGGCCGTGATCGTGTCGGCGGGCGAGGTGATCGACTCGTCCAGGCAGATCGGGGTGCCGTTCAGGCGACGGCTGAGTTCGATGTGGCCCCACAGGTCGTCGGCGGGGAACGGCTGCTCGATCAGCAGCAGGCCGTAGTCGTCGAGGCGGAGCAGCGGGGCCATGTCGGCGGGGGTGTAGGCGCAGTTGGCGTCCACCTGGACCGGGGTGGCGAAGTGTTCGCGGACGGCGCGGACCGGAGCCTCGTCCCACCCGGGCTCGATCTTCAGTTTGATGCGCTGGTAGCCGGCTTCCAGGTAACCCGTGACGGCGTCCAGGAGTTCGGGGACGGAGTCCATGATGCCGACCGAGACGCCCGCGGGGACGGTGGTGCGGGTGGCGCCGAGGAGGTCGGCCAGGGAGCGACCGGCGGAGCGCAGCTCGGCGTCGAGGACGGCGGTCTCCAGGGCGGCCTTGGCCATCAGGTGGCCCTTGACGACGGTGAAGGCGGCGGAGGCCGACGCGGCGGTGACGTCGGGCAGGTCTTCGAGCAGCGGGATCAGGAAGCGCCGCATGACGTCGAGGGCGCCGGTGAGGTATTCGGCGGAGAAGCGGGGCTCGTCGGTGGCGACGCATTCGCCCCAGCCTTCGGTGCCGTCGGTGGTGCGGACCCGGACCAGCAGGGCGTCGCGGTGGTACTCGGTCATCAGGGAAGTGCGGAACGGGGTGACCAGCGGCAGCCGCACGATGCGGAACTCGACCGACTCGATCCTCATGGCTGGTAGCTCGGGGTGGCGCCGGCGGGCAGGAGGACGTACTCGCGGTTGCGGCTCATGCCGGCGACCTGGTAGCCGGCGTCGAGCAGGGCGCGGAACCGCTCGCGGACGGCCAGCCGGTCGGCGCGCCGGGGCTGCTCGCCGACGGTGATCAGCTCGGCGCCGGGACCGGCCGTGGCATGCCGGCGCGGACCCGGGCCGCCGGCCGTGGCGGCGATCACCCACTCCGCGTCCAGCGGCCACTCGACCAGCAGGCGGTCGGTGTGGTCGCCGGTGTTGGTCCCGTCGTCCAGCCGGCCGTAGAAGTCCGGCCTGTACCCGGTCACGGTGGCGCCCAGCTTGCACAGGTTGAAGTAGGCGTTGCGGGCCATCAGCGGGTCGAACGTCCAGGTGATCGTGTGCAGGCCGTGGTTCAGCGCCCACTGCCGCTGGTGGCGTTTCAGCAGGAGGCCGACGCCCCGGTCGCGGCCGGAACTCAGCACGCCGGTGACGTCCGAGTGCAGGTGGTCGACCCGCCCGGACCGGGCCCCGAAGAACGCGACCGTGCAGCCGATCAGGACACCTTCGTCGTAGGCGCCGGCCACGTAGTTCCCGGCGTGCGCGAGCGCGCGAAGCGTGCCGGTGCTGATCACGGCGCTGCGCTCGGCCTCCGTGCCGGCCTCCCAGACCGTCCAGAGAAGTCGCGCCGCGGCCTCCAGCTGCTCGCCGGTCCGCAACAGGACCACGTCCGGGACGGCCGCCGTCACGGCAGGTCGCCGCGGATGATGCGGGCCAGGTACGACTCGCTGCGCAGGTCACGGTCCGCGTATTTGTACTGGAGTTTGTGCGCGAACGCGCCCTCGACGATCATCTGGTACTCGTCCGGGTCGTACGGCTGGAGCATCACGGCCTGCAGCGCGTGCGGCGGCTTCGAGTTGAGTCGGGTCCCCTCGTCCCACTCGGCGCGGAAACGCTCGTCGAGGTGGTGCAGCATCTCGAAGATGTGGTGGTAGAGGAAGTGGTCGGTGGGCTTGCCCTGCAGCTCCCACCAGAGCAGCGCCGCGGCCCGCCACAGGTGCAGCACCCAACTGTCCGGGCGGGCGGCCAGGAACCAGTTCGAGATGAACGGGCCGGTGTAGTTGAAGGCGAACACGCCGCTTCTCGTCAGGGCGGCGTCCACCCGGGGGCGCAGCGGCTCGGTGATGTAACAGGTGGCGTCCACCCAGATCCCGCCGAACTTCTCCAGCAGCAGCAGGCGCAGCAGGTCGGAGAAGTGCCGCCGGTCGACGGCCAGGTCCTCCGGGACGTCCACATAAGCCCGCACGTTGGCGTCGGTGAGCTCGTGCACCCGGCTGTCCGGGTTGGTGGCCTTCAGCGCGGCCAGGCAGGCCTGGACGACCGGCGGCGCGGCGTCGAAGCCCTGCGCCCAGTACATGAAGACGGGCTGGTCGAAGGTGCTCGTCACCGGCGCAGCCAGCCGCTGCCGGGCCTGCGTGCGGATCTGCTCCAGGTGCTCGGCGACGAAGACGCCCAGGGTGCGGCGGGCGCCGAAGTTCTTGGCGTCGAGGTCCAGCACGGCCATGCCGTCGAACGGCAGCTTGTTGTCGTGCTCCAGCGCGGCGGCCGAGACACGTTTGCTGTCCTCGGGACGCTTCAGCCGGTCGTAGGCGGAGGCCAGCGCGTACCCCCGCTCGTACGCCTCCGGCTTCTTCGCCACCGCTTCCCGCAGCAGCTGCTCGGCGGTGGTCCACTGCTGGTCGGCGAGGGCGAGCCGGCCCAGCTCGTGCGCCGCGTCGCCGTCCGGATCGCCGGCCCGGACCACCTGGTGCAGAGCCGTCACGGCGGCGTCGTCCGGCCCTTCGGCGAGCGCGATCCGGGCCGCCGTCAACGGGTCGCCGGCTACATGTCTGCGCAGCTCGCGGGCCTCCGCATGGGCGCCGGCGCGAGCCAGGCGGACCGCCTCCGCGGCGATCTCCGCGGGCGTCACCCCGGCGGCGAGCCGCGACACCCGGCGCGACGGCGACGCGTTCGGCTCGCCGGTCCACTCGTAGCAGTGGAACCCGTCGTCGGGGGTGGAGCCGTCGAAGTGCTCCACCGGCGCGGTGGTCGCGGTGAGCGAGAGGTCGTACCAGTGGACGGCGCCGCCGCCCTTGGCCATGCCGCTGTGCAGGCTGATCCAGGCGCTGGTGGTGTCGACCGGGACGGTGAACGTCACGCTGATCCGGTGGTGGCCGAACTCGTTGCGGGCCGGCGGCGACACGGTCAGCGCCCGGCGGGTGCCGCCGATCACGCAGCCGGGCACCAGGCGCAGGGCGGACGGGTGCAGCGCGCCGGTCAGCGGGGCGGACAGGAAGACCGAGACGCTCGCGGTGTAGGTGGCGCCCGCCCGCATCCCGAGACGCATCTCACCGGGCGCCTCGTGCCCGCCGGGCGAGACGAACGTGTCGTTGGTGCGGCCGACGGCCTCGACCCGCACGCCGGTCACGCCGGGGCGGCCGGGGATCTCGGTGAGCTCACCGGAGTTGTGCGCGTGCACGTGGACCCCGCCGGCCTCGAACGGCCGGTCCAGCGGCCCACGGAAACCCGGGTCGGGCACCAGGTTGACCACGGCGCGCGCGTTCGGGGCGGAGGGCGGCGGGACCTCGTCGTTCCGGGTCGCCGCGGCCCGGAGCCGGGCCAGTCGAGTCCGGATGCTGGTCGCCGTCGTCATCGAAATGTCCCTCTCCACCGCGTCGCCGATGCAGTCTAACGACGCAGCCGGCGGGTGGTGGCCGGCTACAGGGGCAGCACCACGGCGGACGGACGGGTGCCGACGCAGGTCACGGTCATGCGATAGCGCGACAGGTCCGTGCGGAAGACGGCCACCGGGGCCAGTGCCGGATCCCGGTCGATCCGCTCCACAGTGAACCCGTCGCGTGGCTCCGCGGCCAGCAGCTCCGCCTTGCCCTCGGCGCATCGGGCCAGCACCGAGCCGCCCGGCGACTCGAGGCGGGTGCCCGCCGGCGGCGCCGGGACGGACGGCGCACCGCTGGTGTCGCTGGGCCGGGGCGCCGGCTCCGGCGGGGACGACGGCGGCGACAGCGACGGGGCGGTGGCGGGCGCGGCGGAGGCGCTGCCGCCGGCGGCGGGCGAGCGGTCCGGGCGGACGGCGCCGGGCACGGGGCGGGTCGCGGCGGCGGGATTGCCGGCGGGGGCGGCGCGGGTCATCGAGGGGGACGCGGCGGGCGGCGCGGCCAGGCCGGACGAGGCGCCGCGCTCCTTCTCGGGGCCGGGCCAGAAGAACGGCAGGGCGACGAGCACGGCCACGATCCCGCCGCCGGCCAGGACTTTCCGACGTTTCCACCACGGGGGTACGCGCTGCGCGTGCCCCATCTCAACCGACGCCCGCCCGGCCCGGCCGGGTCGGGTCACCGCGGGCATCCGCACGGTGCGGTCCTGCAGTGCCGTGCCGCCGGCGGCGTCCTCGGCCGGTGACGGGTCCGTGGACCCGGAGAGCGGCGTCCCGGCGGAGTGCCGGCGATCGCGGTGCTCCGGCCGTACACCATCCGGGTCGTGCACGCTCGCGGCCTCCGCCGCGTCGCCCAGGATGCCCGCCACCTCGGCCGCGTCCGGACGGTGCGCCGGATCCTTGGCCAGGCAGCGCGCCACCAGATCGGCGATCTCGTCCGGCACGCCCGGCAGCGGCGGCAGCGGCGCCGGCTCCAGATAGACGTGCGCGTTGATCATCTGCGTGGTGGTCTCCACACTCCACGGCGACACCCCGGCGAGCAGCCGGTAGAGCAGCACACCGAGCGCGTAGACGTCGGAGGCCGGCTCGATCGCGTTGCCGGTGAGCCGTTCCGGCGCCAGGTAGGCCGGGGTACCGAGCAGCGCGTCCTCGGGTTTGGCCGGACCGGCCACCGCGGCGATGCCGAAGTCCACCACCTTGGCGCCGGCCGGGGTGACCATGACGTTGGCGAGTTTGATGTCGCGGTGCACCAGACCGTCCTCGTGCGCGACGGCGAGCGCGGACGCGATCTCCCCGCCGATCCGGAACACCCGGCGCGGCGGAATCCGGCCACGCGCCACGCGCTGCTGCAACGTGGGGCCATTGATCAATTCCATGACCACGTACGGAACCGGGCGACCGTTCTCCTCGGATTCGCCGAAGTCGTAGATCTGCGCGATGTTGGGATGCGAGAGGGTCGCCGCGGCCCGGGCCTCGTGCAGGATGCGGGCCCGGAAGCGTGCCTCACCGGCATAGCGGCCGGCCAGCACCTTCACCGCCACCGGCCGGTTCAGCACCTCGTCGAGGGCACGCCAGACCACGGCCATCCCGCCACGGCCCAGTTCGTTCTCCAGCCGGTACCGGCCGCCGAGCTTTCGGTCCTCGTCCACCCGTCGCAGTTTGCCGAAATGCTCGGGAAATCGCACATCCGAGAAACCTCGAATGGCATTCATCTTTCACATTCCACGGGTGCCGGATATCGTCGGGGATCTGCCATTCTCCGGGGGTTCCCGGGGCAAAGGGGGGCGAACACATGCCGATCTCCGGACCGCAACGGGTCGCCGACGCGATGCTGAGCCGAATCCTCGGGCAAGCTCCGGCATTGACCCCGTACTCGGTCGAATCGGTGCGAACCCTACTGCGGGACGGTGTCGAGCTGGCCGGCGACCATTTCATCCCGGAGAGCGACGAGCAGCGCGGCACCGTGCTGATCCGGACGCCGTACGGCCGCGGCTTCCCGACCTCGGCGATCAACGGCCGGCTGCTCGCCGCACGCGGTTATCACGTGCTGCTGCAGAGCGTGCGCGGCACCTTCGGCTCGGGCGGCCACTTCCGCCCGATGGCCCAGGAGACCGACGACGGCCTGGACACCGTCGCCTGGCTGCGGGACCAACCCTGGTTCGACGGACGGCTCGCCACCCTCGGCGCGTCCTACCTGGGCTGGGCACAGTGGACGCTGATGCAGGATCCACCGCCCGAGCTGCGCGCGGCGGTGATCTACGTGGGGCCGCACGACTTCCGCCGCGCGGTCTACGGCACCGGCGCGTTCACCCTCGGCGACTTCCTCGGCTGGTCCGACCAGATCGCCCACCAGGAGGACGGCGGCAGCGCACGCCGGCTGCTCAGCATGGCCACCGCGCAGCGCCGGATCCGGCCGGGGCTGAACGGGCTCCCGCTGCCCGCCGCCGCCGTGCCGGTGCTGCGCGGCCGCGCACCGTGGTACCGGGAGTGGCTGGCCCACCCGGACGGCGACGACCCCTGGTGGGAGCCGTACCGGGCCGGCGCCGCCCTGCAGCGCTCCACCGTGCCGACCCTGCTGATCAGCGGCTGGCAGGACCTCTTCCTGGACCAGACCCTCGAGCAGTACGCGGCGCTCAGCGACCGCGGCGTCGAGGTCGGGCTGACCGTCGGCCCATGGACCCACTTCGAGGTCGCCGGCAAGGCCGCCGGCCTGGTCGCCCGGGAGAGCGTCGCCTGGCTGGACCAGCACCTCGCCGGCGGCCCGTCGGCCCGCAAGGCCCCGGTCCGGGTGCACCGCACCGGCGAGGGCGCCTGGCACGAGATGCCGGCCTGGCCGCCACCGGCCGAGCCGGTCACCTTCCACCCGCGCTCCGACCGCACGCTGACCATCGCCGCGCCGGCCCGGCCGGAGGGGCACACCGCCTTCCGGTACGACCCCGCCGACCCGACACCGTCGGTGGGCGGCCGCACGCTGACCGGCTCGGCGGGCGTCCGCGACAACCGTCGCCTGGAGGCCCGCCCGGACGTGGTCACCTTCACCACCGACCCGCTGCCCACCGCGGTCGACGTGATCGGCGCGCCGGTCCTGGAGCTGGCGCTGGAGGTCGACAACCCGTACGCCGACGTCTTCGCCCGGCTCTGCGACGTCGACCCGCGGGGCCGGTCCCGCAACTTCACCGACCGGCATCTGCGGCTCGACCCCGCGGTCCCGGCCGGTCAGGTGCAGCGACTGACGATCACCCTGGACCAGTGCTTCCACCGGCTGCTCGCCGGGCACCGGCTGCGGTTGCAGATCTCCGGCGGGGCGTTCCCGCGGTTCGCCCGCAACCTGGGCACGCCGGGTGACCGCCATCTCGCCCCGTCGCTGCACACGCTGCACCTGAGCGGATCACGACTGGTGCTTCCGGGGGCGGACTAGGGTCTGTCCCTAGTCAGACGGTTGCTGCATGTACCACTCGGTGAACTGGCGGGCCTTTCCGGTGTGGTCGAGGCGGAGCACCCACAGGTTCCGGAAGACCCGGTCCGGATAGGTGGTGGTGGCCTCGATCACCGCGAGCTCGTCGGTGACGATCAGCGGATGCCAGCTGAAGGCGGTGGTGCCGGGCTCGTCGGGATCGGCCAGCCAGCCGGCCACGATGGCCTCCCGGCCGACCCAAGGCGTCGCGTACGGCTCGGTGAAATACGCGGCGTCGTCGGCGAAGAGGCGCCGGATGTCGTCGGGGGCGTTGGACTCCCAGGCTCTCCGGTAACCGTCCACCCACGCGGTGACCGCGTCCAGGTTCGTCATGACGTCAGCTCCTCTCCGCGCCCTGCGACAGCGCCCTCCGCACACCCTGCCAGCTCTGCGTCGTAGGGTCGCCCCTATGACGCAGAGCTGGCGGCACCTGCCTCCTCCGGCACGCCCGATCGCGGCCGCAACGGTCACCGCCGTCGAGGCGGTGCGGGCCGGTGACGAGTCCGCGCTCGACGACGCGACCGCCGTCCTGGCCGGGCTCGACGCGGCGCAGACCGGCCTGATCCTGGGCACCGCGGTGCGGCTGCTGCTGGAGGACGGCCATCCCGACGGCCTGACCGCCGACGACGTGCGGGCCGCGCTGGCCAGCTCCGTCCGTTCCTGGCCCGCCGCCGACCCGCAGGTGGTGCTCTGGCTGCTGGCCGGCGCGCTGGGCGTGCTCGACGAGGACGGCTCGCCGGCGCCGAAACCCGACGAACTGGCCCGGCACGCGGCGGTGCTGCTCGCCGACCTGTTAGCCGGGCGGCCGGTGGAGCCCTGGCTGACCGCCGCCCTCACCGAGATCGAGCAGTCGCAGCTCAACGACTGAGTCTCAAAACTTTGCAGTTTCTGCAATTTCGCGCGTAGCCTGCGCTGGTGCCCTCCTCTCCCGCGTCCAGTGATCACCTCTTGCCCGGCGATCGACCCTTGCCCGGCGATCGTCCGGCGCCCGGGCGCCGGGAGAGCAAGCGGCAGCAGACCCGCCTCGCGCTGATCACCGCCGCGCTGCGCCTGGTGGACGAGCGCGGCCTGGACCGGGTGACCGTCGACGAGATCAGCGCGGCGGCCGAGGTGTCACCGCGCACGTTCTTCAACTACTTCCCGACCAAGGAGGACGCCCTCGTCGCCGATCCGCTCGAGGGCCGCGCCGACGTGCGGGCGGGCCTGCTGGCCGTCACGCCCGGCACGCACCTGCTCGACGCCCTGCTGGAGGCGCTCGCCCCCGCCGTTCGCCACGTCCAGGAGGACCGGGCCCTCTGGCTGCTGCGGATGCGGGTGATCGAGGCGCACCCACAGCTGCTGACCCAGCTCGTCGCCGCGGCCGTCTGCGCCGAACAGGAGCTGACCGATGCCATCGCCGAGCGCACCGGGCTGCCCGCGGATCACCCGTACCCGCCGATCGCCGCCGCGGTCGTCAGCGCCGCCCTGCGGGTGGCGGTGATGCGCTGGGCCGCCGGCCCCGCCACCCGCCCGCTCTCCGACCACGCCCGGGAGGCCTTCGGCACGGTCGCCGCGGGCCTCGCCGCACCCACCACCCAAGTCACGCCCAGCGAGGAAGCCCACGGATGACCACAACGACCCCTGAAGACACGTCCGCCCAGGAATCCGGGCGGATGACGCAACGCGAGGTGATCCAGGCCCTTTCCGGCCTGATGCTCGGCATGTTCGTGAGCATCCTGGCGTCCACGATCGTGGCCAACGCCCTCCCCCGGATCATCGCCGACCTCGGCGGCAGCCAGTCCGTCTACACCTGGATCGTCACCGCCGAGCTGCTCGCGATGACCGTCACCGTCCCGCTCTGGGGCAAGATGGCCGACCTCTGGAGCAAGAAGCTGCTGATCCAGCTCTCGCTCGGCCTGTTCTTCGCCGGCTCGCTGATCGCCGGCGTCACCCCCAACGTCGAGGTGCTGCTGATCAGCCGGGTCGTCCAGGGCATCGGCGCGGGCGGCATGACCGCGCTCGCCCTGATCGTGATGGCCGCGATGATCCCGCCCCGCGAGCTGGGCCGGTACTCCGGCATCTTCGGCGCGATCTTCGGCGTCGCGACCATCGCCGGCCCGCTGATCGGCGGCGTCCTGGTCGACACGTCCTGGCTGGGCTGGCGCTGGTGCTTCCTGATCGGTGTGCCGTTCACGCTGATCGCCATCGTGCTGCTGCAGAGGACACTTCACCTGCCGGTGGTACGCCGCGAGGTGAGCATCGACTGGCTGGGCGCCGTGCTGATCACCGCCGGTGTCAGCACCCTGTTGATCTGGTCCACGCTGGCCGGCGAGCACTTCGACTGGGCTTCCTGGCAGACCGGGGCGATGGTGTCCGGCGGCCTGGTGCTGCTGGCGCTGGCGGTGCTGGTGGAGGGCAGGGCCAAGGAGCCGATCATCCCGCTCGGCATCTTCCGGCACCGCACCGTCACCCTGACGATCATCGCCAGCGTGCTGGTCGGCATCGCGATGTTCGGTGGCACGGTCTTCCTGTCCCAGTACTTCCAGGTGTCGCTCGGCAAGTCACCGACCGTGGCCGGCCTGATGGGCCTGCCGATGGTCTTCGGCCTGCTGATCTCCTCCACCGTCGCCGGCGCGCTCATCACGAAGTACGGCAGGTGGAAGGCGTACCTGGTCGCCGGGGCGGTCGTGATGACCGCCGGGATGCTGCTGCTGAGCACCATCGGCGCGGACACCGGCGTGCCGGAGCTCTCCGCCTACATGGCGGTGCTCGGCATCGGCGTCGGCCTGCTCATGCAGAACCTGGTGCTGGCCGCGCAGAACGACGTGCCGGCCGCGGAGCTGGGCGCCACCACCTCGGCGCTGACCTTCTTCCGCAGCATGGGCGGCTCGATCGGGGTGAGCGTCCTGGGCGCGGTCCTGGCCAACCGGGTCACCTCGCTCTTCAGCGAGCGGCTCGGCGCCGCGGCCGGCGACGGCCCGGCCCAGGTTCCCGACCTGGAGACGCTGCCGCCGGAGGCGCTGGCAGTGATCAAGGACGTGTACGGAACGGCCACCGCCGACCTGTTCCTGATCGGCGCGCCGATCGCGTTCCTGGCGATCCTGGCGGTGGTCTTCATCAAGGAGAAGCCGCTCTCCACCCTCACCGGCGACGAGCGCCTGGCCCGGGAAGAGGCGGCCGCCGCGGCGATGCACTGACGGCGTCGAGCTCGGCCCATCGGTCGGCCAAGGTGCCGGCCGATAGGCCGGCGGATGGGCCGGCCAAGGTGCCGAACATTCGGACGACTCTGGTGCCGGACGGTCGGAATCGGTCGTCCGGCACACCCCTGAAGCGTGAATTCGGCCCGGCAAGGCCAGCTCCACGAGCGCCGCGGGAGCGTTGCCGCGAGGCCTCAGGACGGCCGCAGCCCCACCGAGGTCCGCGGTGACGGGGGCTCGGCGCAGCCGAGGAGGCCGACCAGCCCGGACACCCAGAGCTGCCGGTAGACGGTGGCGCTGGGGTGGCTCACCACAAGCTTGACGCCGCTCGCCGCGGCGGTGTGGAAGCAGGCCACCAGGATGCCGATCCCGATGCTGTCGATCAGCATGACCCGTTGCAGGTCCAGGCAGATCTTGCTCGGCGTCATGCTGGTCAGGACGTCGTTCACGGCGTCCCGCATGACGTGAGCGTTGTCCAGATCGATCTCACCGCTGGGTGCGATCTCGACGGTGCCGTCGGCCAGCTGGCGGGTCGTGATCGGCAGATACACAGCTGCCCTCTTCCTGGCATCGAGCCGGGGCTGACGCCGACTTTCCGCGGGACACGAGCGCCGGCCGGAAGAGGCCGTGCGCGATGCGGCGTCCAACCGGACACCGACCGG
This sequence comes from Actinoplanes sp. 13, assembly GCF_056134165.1. Taxonomy (NCBI): domain Bacteria; kingdom Bacillati; phylum Actinomycetota; class Actinomycetes; order Micromonosporales; family Micromonosporaceae; genus Actinoplanes; species Actinoplanes sp. 13. The sequence goes on from NZ_JBVYOQ010000001.1 coordinate 749,354, forward strand.
AACCCGGGTTCCTACAACAATCCGCTGGTCTGCAAGTTACGCCACGTAGGCGCGGAACGCCAGAGTAGTTCATATGGCCGGAATGTGCTGGAACGGTCACTGCGTGGCGCCGACGTTGACTGTCCACTGACTTGGACCGAATACTCACCGTATGCGATGGAGCGCTGCCCGCAATGGTTGACGCCTTACCGCGCGCCGCACCGGCGCTCGGAACCGTCTACTTCGACAGCATCGATGCAGAACAGGCCCGAGACGCTCTGAATCGTTTTTACCACCCGGTCTCGCTCGGCGCACCGGACGGCGGCGCCCTCTCGGTGGACGTCGAGATGATCCAACTCGGACCGCTCACCGTCGGCCATCTCACGTTCGGCGCCCGGGCCACGCTCATCGCCCCGGAGGTGGACGCGTACCACGTGACCCTGCCGACGGCGGGGCGGGTGCGTGCCCGGCAGGACGGCCGGGAGGTCACCGCCACGCCCGACACCGCGCTCGCGTTCCGCCCCGGCGACCCGGTTCACCTGCGGCACGAGGCGAACACCACCGAGGTCGAGGTGCGCATCGAGCGGTGGGCGCTGGAGTCGGAACTGGCCGCGCTGCTGGGTCACCCGGTCGAGGGACCGATCGATCTGCCGGCCACCTTCGATCTCACCGAGGGCCCGGCGCAGAGCTGGAGCCGGCTGATCCGTCTGCTCCGCGACGAGCTCGATCACGAGAGCAGCCTGATCTACCAGCCGCTGATCGCCGAGCAGTTGTGCAGCAGTGTGCTGAGCGGCCTGCTGCTGAGCGTTCCGCACCGCTATCTGGAGGAGCTGACCGGCCCGGTCACGCCGGGGCCCCCACGGGCCATCCGGCGCGCGGTGGAAGTGATCAACGAGGAGCCGGAGCGCGCCTTCACCGTCGCTGACCTGGCGGTGGTCGCCGGGATGAGCGTCCGGTCGCTGCAGGAGGGATTCCGCCGGCATCTCGGGTCCGCACCGATGGCCTACCTCCAGCGGGTACGCCTGACGCGTGCCCGGGAGACTCTGCTCCGGGGTGATCCGGCCCGGATCACGGTCGCCACCGTGGCGCACCGGTGGGGGTTCGCGCACCTGGGCCGGTTCGCGTCGGCCTATCGGAAGCGCTTCGGGGAGTCGCCGTCGGAGACGCTGCGGACAACGTCCTGATCCGGCCGCGTTGATCCCGACTGCGACTGTTCACGGCGCCGGTGGATTGCGGCTTTCCCTGCCAACCACTGAAGTCCGACTTTTCGCCGCCGGCGGGCTCCTATTCGCCCGGATCGCATCGCCGGGGCTGGGGCACCTCGTTCGCCCGGCGGGGTGACGTGGCCGCACCGAACAGATGCCCCCGGGTCGGCACCCAGTCCCGCCACGGCGCCAGCCGCGGCGGCACCGACGCCAGCTCTCCGTCGCCGGCGCCGCGCTGGTCGCGCAGATGAGCGACGACACGCCGGGCCGCGAGCTCGCCGTTCTGCGCGAGGCTCAACAGCATCCGGTGATCGGAATCGTCGCCGGCCGGCTGGTTCGCCGCGCGCAGCAGTGCGGCCAGGCCGGCCAGGGCCTGCGCCGCCTCGTGCGCATCCCGCTCGGCTTCCCACGAGCCCGTCACGCCTGTGCTCCCCCGCGCGTGGTCCCGTATCGTCCTTGCGGCCCGAGATCCGCCGCGATGCAGTCGGTCATACGGTGCATCCCCTCACCCCCCACACCCACCCCCGGGGTTACGTCGCGAGGCTGCCGGGCCCCGCCCGGACGCCCGACCCGGTGTGCGTGACAAGCCGAAAATGTATTCGGCTCGCTACTTTGCGTCCATCCGTAACGCGCAGGTTCTGTCCAGTTAGCGCTCAGTTCGGACAACCGAGATCGGATCTTTCATCGAGCCGTGTCCTGCCGGACACCGATCGCGACGTCCTCGAACGCAGCGGTGGGGACCGGGCAACCGGGCGCAATGACTCCAGACATGGCAGGACCATGACCGACCAGAACGAGACGACTCCGTCCGGGGACGCCGCACCGCCGGTGTGGCGGACGGGCGCGGAACAGGCGTGGAATCAGGTGGACCCGGCCGCCGCCCGGAGCCAGGACCGGACACCCGAGAACATCGCCCGAACCCGCGCTGAGCTGGAACGGGACGGCGCCGCAGCGATCGAGCGGACGGTTCCCTGAGGGCCGTCAGCCGGCCAGGGAAACCGTCACACCGTCGCGTACGGCCCGGTCCGCGGCATCCAGGATCGCGGTCACCCGGGCACCGAAACGCACGTCCAGTTCCGGCCTGGCACCGCCCTCGGCGGCCGTGATCAACTGGTCCAGGGCACGGCCCAGGGCGACCTCCGGACGCCACTGCGCCCGGGGCGGGGAAAGCAGCCCGGCCTCGCCGGCGAAGACCGCCTCCTCACGGGCCGCAGCCGCCGGAGCGTCCACCGAAAGGGTGAGCCGGCTGACCGCGCCACCCTCGTGCCGGAGCAGCAGGTGCGTCATGTCCCGCTCGCCGGCCATCCCGGTCACCGCGGTGACCGGGCCGAGCACCGGCAGCACGAGCGCCAGCGCGTGCGGGCCGACGTCCCAGAGCCCGCCGCGCTCGCGGCGCCACGGCGAGGCGCCGAACGGGTTGCCGTCGGTGAAGATCGAGCCGAGGTGGTCGACCCGGGCCTCGGTCCAGCCGCCGGCGGCCACGGCCTCGGCCAGGAACGTCTCGGTCTCCGGCGTGAAGCGGCGGGTGAAGAACACCACCGAGGCCAGATCGCGGGACTCGACCGCGGCGGCGATCGCCTCGGCCTGCTCGGGACGCAGCGCGACCGGCTTGTCCAGGAGCAGGTGCCGGCCGGCCTCCGCCGCGCGCAGGGCGAGCGGCGCCTGCACGTCCGGCGGGAGCGCGATCGCGACCGCGTCCACCTCGGCGATCAACTCGTCGGCGTCGTCGTACGCCCGGACCTCGTACTGATCGGCGAGGGCCGCCGCCTTGGCGGGGTCACGGCCCCACACCCCGGCGAACTCCACTCCGGCGTGAGCCGACAGAGCCGGCGCGTGGGCGAGGTGCGCCCAGGGTCCCGTACCGAAAAGTCCGAAGCGCACTGTGCCAGCCCATCCGTTGTCATGAAGATCGCCAGGCCGGAAGTTACCAGCCCGCCGGCACATCAGTAACCTGGCCGGGTGAACGGTCCCCTGTCAGTGACGACGATCGTCGTCGCGCTCGTGCTGGCGGCGTGGTTCCTGCTGCGCGCGGCGCTCGACCGCGCCCCGAGCCGCTTCGACCTGCTGGCCGCCGGAGCGCTGAGCGCCCTGGTCCTGGTCCTGGTCGCGATCGCGGTGGTGGGTCTCTTCGACGGCGACCGGCCGGTGGACGTGGCCACCTTCGCCGGCTATCTGATCACCACGCTCGGCTTCGTGCCGACCGCGCTGGTCCTGGCCAAGATGGAGCCGACCCGCTGGGGCAGCGTGATCCTCGGGATCGGCTGTCTGATCCTGCCCGTCCTCGTGCTGCGGCTGCAGCAGATCGCGTCGGTGACCGGTGCCTGAGTCCTCGCCCACCACCGCCCGGCCCGCCGACGCCGCGCTCAACACCGGGATCGGCCGGGTCCTGCTGCTGGTCTACGGCATCTTCGCACTCTCCGCGAGCGCGCGGGCCCTGGTCCAGATCAGCACCCACTTCGCCGAGGCGCCGGTCGCCTATCTGCTCTCCGCGCTCGCCGGCCTGGTCTATCTCGCCGCAACCGTGGGCCTGGCCCGGGGCGGCCCCCGCGGGCGGATGATCGCGTTGGTCAGCTGCAGCGTCGAGCTCGCCGGCGTGCTGATCATCGGGACGCTCAGCGTCGTCGACGCGGTCGCCTTCCCGGACGACACCGTCTGGTCACGCTTCGGCAGCGGGTACGGCTACGTCCCGCTCGTCCTGCCCTTCATCGGCCTCTGGTGGATCTACCGCCACCGCCCCACCCCGAACCCCACCGTGTGAAGTTGCGGCGCGAATCCGACCCGGACTTCACACACAACCCGCCGCTGCAACCAGCGTGTGAAGTTACGGCGCGAATCCGACCCGGACTTCACACACAACCCGCCGCTGCAACCAGCGTGTGAAGTTGCGGCGCGGAACTGACCCGAACTTCACACGCGGGAGGGGGTGGGTCAGCGGGTGGCTTCGATCACGTGCGGGACGAAGTTACACGTGTTGCCGGTGACCAGGCCCTCGGTGCCGACGCCCTCGCGGATGCCCATCCCGGCCGGCTCCCCGTCGATCAGCCAGGATCCGATCACCGGGTGCAACGTGCCCTCCAGCCCTTCGAAGGACGGCAGCTCGCAGAGCTCCTGCACGACGTAGCGGCCGTCCGACCCGTACTCCGAGGGGTTGGTGGTGATCGGGACGCCGTCGCGGACGAGGGTGACCGACCCGCCTTCGCGGCCCCAGACCGGCTTCTTGGCGTACGACTTCAGGGTCGCCGCGCCGGAGGAGTCGGCGAAGTAGGCGGGCAGCAGGTATTTCCCGCGCTCCGGGTCGTCACCGAACAGCTTCCACAGCACCGGGAGCAGCGCCTTGTTGCCGAGCAGGGCGGCCTTGTACGGCGGCTCGATCCAGACGGTGCCGCGCTTCTCCGGGTCGGCCATGTTCCGGAAGAACGCCTTGCCGCCCTCCTCGTGCCAGAACCACTCCCACGGATAGAGCATGAAGATCACGTCGATCGGCTCGGCCTTGTGCTCCTGGCCGGGCGCCGGGACGAACACCACCCGGTCGCCGGCCACGTCCCAGCCGATCTGGCTCATCGCGATCAGCTCGACCGGGTACCCGGCCTCCTCCGCGGTGGCCATCAGGTACGCGACGTTCATCCGGTCCTCGCCCGAGGTCTCCGACGTCTCGTACGCGAAGAAGATCTTGGGCTTCTCCGGCAGCCAGGTCCGGGCCTCGCGCAGCTTGTTGATGTTGCGCCGCCACGCGCCCGGATCGCCCGGTTCGCCGGGTGTCGCCTCCCAGCCGACGAGCCGCTCGTGGATCGAGTTCCACTGCCGCCAGGGGTGCTGGGTTACGCCGGTCTGGTCCATCCAGTGCCACTGGATGACCGCGGCCTCGACCAGCGACGTCGGGGTCTGCGCGTTGAACTCCAGCAGGCGCGGGGTGCTGCCGGCGCCGTCGTACCACAGGTCGAAGCGGCCGTAGACGCTCGGCGAGTAGTCCGGCGTCTGCATCGGCAGCCGCATGTCCGGGTCCTTGTCGTAGTGCGTCCACGTCTCCGCGTCGCCGTCGAACCAGGTCCGGATGATCTGCTCGTGGGTGTACTCCGGGATGCCGATCCGGGCCAGGAAGCACGTCTCGTCGGTGCAGATCGACGAGAAGAAGCCCTGTTTACGACCTTCGACGGTACGCCGTGGGCACTGCTCGACCATCCAGTCGCCGGCTTCCAGGCACATCGCGTGCAGGGTCGCCGTGGCGGTCTCCAGCTCCTCGATCTCGGCCTGGGTGAAGTCGTAGTACGGCCCCTCCCGCCAGTACGACGTCATCGTGCCGTCCGGCAGCTCGGTGTCGTTGTACGTCAGGCCGAGGCTGAAGTTGGTGAGCTGCCAGCCGTCACGGACCGGCCCGTACGCCACACGCCGCATCGTCAGCCCCCGGACGAGCCGGACTTGCTGCCCGAGCCGCCGCCACCCTTGCCGACGACGCTGGTCTTCACGGTGCCGTTGCTGATCTTGCCGCTGGTCGGCAGGCCGAACCGGGAGCGGGCGGCCGCGTCGTTGTACGCGAACCTGCTCCCGCCGGCCGGCAGCCGGTAGCCCACCGGGTAACCGGACCGGTATCCCGACGAGTGCCAGATGAAGAAGCCGCCGACCCCACCGCCACCGTTGTCGTCGTCGCAGTAGTCCTCGTCGACGACGACGCCGTTCTCGTCGGCGCAGTAGAAGCCCTCGTCCACGTATTCATCGTTGTCACAGGCCGCCACACCACCCGCCGCCAGCAAGAGGAACGTGCTGGTGAGCGACACGCTGCGGGAACTCATGCGTCGGTTCATGATTTCTTTGTAACTCTTCTCAGCAAGTTGCCAGCCTCAGTCCCTGGGTCCGCCGGCGACGTAGACGACCTGTCCCGAGACGAAGCCCGCACCGTCACTGACCAGGAAGGATACGGTGTTCGCGACGTCTTCGGGACGGCCGGCCCGCCCGACCGGGATCTGGCTCACCGCGGCCTTGGAGAAATCGTCGAAATCCACCCCGACCCGGGCGGCCGTGGCACGTGTCATATCGGTCACGATGAAACCGGGCGCCACCGCGTTCGCGGTGATGCCGAACTTGCCCAGCTCGATCGCGAGGGTCTTGGTGAAGCCCTGGATGCCGGCCTTGGCCGCCGCGTAGTTGGCCTGCCCCCGGTTGCCCAGCGCCGACGTGCTGGACAGGCTCACGATGCGGCCGAAACCGGCGTCGACCATGTGTTTCTGCAGTGCCCGGGTGAACAGGAAGGCGCCGCGCAGGTGCACCGCCATCACGGTGTCCCAGTCGTCCTCGGTCATCCGGAACAGCAGGTTGTCCCGAAGCACACCGGCGTTGTTGACCAGCACCGTCGGCGGACCGAGTTCGGTCACGATCCGCTCGACGGCCGCGGTCACCTGAGCCGGGTCGGAGACGTCGGCGCCGATCGCGGCCGCCGTGCCACCGGCGTCGTGGATCGCGGTGACCGTGTTCGCGCAGGCGCCCTCGTCCAGGTCGACGACCGCGACGGCCATCCCGTCGGCGGCGAGCTTGAGGGCGATCGCCTCACCGATGCCGCGGGCGGCACCGGTTACGACGGCCACCCGGCTTGTTGCGGACTGCGACATCACGGCCTCCGGTGATCTCCGTTACTCCGGCGATGCTAGCTCCGACTATGCCCCTCTGCGCATCCGGATCCAGCGATAGCCGTATCCCTCGACCTTGATCGCGTCGAACTTGCCGGGTTCCGGGTACTTCTGGTCCGCCAGCACGTCGTTGGGGAAGTCGGCCTCGCCGGCCAGGCTGCTCAGGTCGACCACGCCCGCCTCGGGGCCCAGGTTGTGCACGAAGAGCATCGTGCCGGTGGTGTCGTCCGCCCGGTGGACCAGGATCGTGCGCGGCGCGGGCACGTCGACGTGGGTGCAGCTTCCGCTGCCGATCTCCGGCGCCTCCTTCAGCGTCCGGATCATCCGCTCGAACCAGGAGAGCAGCGAGTCCGGGTCGTGCCGCTGGAGGGTCGCGTTGATCGTCTCGTACCCGTACTCCCCGCCGGAGATCACCGGACGGCCCAGCGAGCCCGGTCGGGCGGCGGAGAAACCGCCGTTGGGCTGCAGCGACCACTGCATCGGCGTCCGGATCGCGTCCCGGCCCTTCAGCGAGAGGTCGTCGCCCATCCCGAGCTCCTCGCCGTACCGCAGCACGGGGGTACCGCGCAGGCTGAACTGCAGCGAGTACGCCAGCTCGATCCGCCGCCGGTCGTTGTCCAGCATGGGTGCCAGCCGGCGCCGGATGCCACGGCCGTAGAGCTGCATGTCCTCGTCCGGCCCGAACCGGTCGAAGACGTCCTTGCGCTGCTCCGCGGTGAGCCGGGAGAGGTCGATCTCGTCGTGGTTGCGCAGGAACGTGGCCCACTGGCCGCCGGAGGGCAGCTTCGGCGAGTCGCGCAGCGCGTCGATGATCGGCTCCGGATCCTCCCGGGCCAGGCCGAGGATCACCCGCGCGTTGAGCATGAAATCGAAGAGCATGTGGATGCGGTTGCTGGAACCGCCCTCGTCGCCGAAGAACTTGAGCAGTTCCTCGGGCTCCACATTGGCCTCGGCCAGCAGGACCGCGTCACCGCGACGCCACTGGACGTGCTGCCGCAGCTCGGTGAGGAAGTCGAGGTCCTTCGGCGAGTTCGGGTTGCCCGGCTCGGTCTGCTCGATGATGAACGGCACCGCGTCCATCCGGAAACCGGCGACGCCGAGCTGGAGCCAGAACGAGCAGATCTTCTTGATCTCCTCGCGGACCAGCGGATTGTTGATGTTGAGGTCCGGCTGGAACTTGTAGAACCGGTGGTAGTACCAGAGTTTCGCGGTCCGGTCGTACGTCCAGGTCTCCGCCTGCTCACCCGGGAAGACCATGCCCTGGTTGCGGTCGGCCGGTTCGGTTTCGCTCCAGACGAACCAGTCGCGGTACGGCGAGTCGGGTGACGACCTGGCGGACTGGAACCAGGGGTGCTGGTCGGAGGTGTGGTTGACCACCAGGTCGATGATCACCTTGATGCCCCGGTTGGACGCCTGGTGCAGCAGTTCGGCGAAGTCACCGAGATTGCCGAAGCGAGGGTCCACGTTGTAGAAGTCCGACACGTCGTAACCGTCGTCCCGGCCCGGCGACGGATGGATCGGGTTCAGCCACAGGCAGTTGACGCCGAGCCGGGACAGATAGTCCAGCCTTCCGATCAGTCCCTGGAGGTCCCCGACGCCGTCACCGTTCGAGTCGGCGAAGGAGTCGATGTCCAAGCAGTAGACGACCGCTTTCGAGTACCACCGGTCACTCATGCGCCCTTACATGTCCGCGCCCGCGAACGGCGAAACGTTCGCCCGTCTCCAGGGCCACCAGGGCGACGGCGAAGACCACGACCGGGGTCAGTACCAGGAGGAGCACCCGCTGCGCGACGATGCCGGCACTGAGGTGTACGGCCGAGGACAGGCCCGTCCATTCCCATGACTCGAGGAAGAGAACCGGAACGGCGAGCAGAGCCAGGGTCAGCGCGGCGGCCCGGCGGGCGATCGCCGGCCGGGCGCCCCGAGAACCGAGAATCGCGCGCGCCGGTCGGGCCGGCCGGGCCACCACCAGGACCGCGAGCACCAGCATTGCCAGGGTGGGCGCCCAGGCCAGGCGGAGGGACTGCCACGGGGCGAGGCCGGCCCACCAGGCCACCGCGCCGAGCTCGACGAGCACCCCGAACCCGGCCAGCCCGACGGCGGTGCGGCGCAGTCCGGCCAGGGCGGCGACGGAGACGAGGAGCCAGGCGAGCGTCCGGATCGCCGGGTCGAGCAGCAGGGCGCCGTCCAGACCGTAGGCATGCATCGGGTCGTCGTCGACGGTGAACATCCGGAGGCCGGTGGCTAGCCGTCCGGCGGTGACGCCGGCCATGGCAAGAGCGACGAGCAGACCGGTCACCGCGGCGGCGTCGCGCCAGCCCGTACCCCGCTGGGCCTGCCGAGATCGACCAAGACGGGCCGTGAGGCCCGCACGCAGCAGGTCCAGCACGTCGGCCGGGGCCGGGAACCGCCGGCCGGGCTCGGCATCCGCCATCAGCACGCCGATCATCTCCTCCTCGTAGGCGTCGCGGTGGCCGGCCGGATAGACCCGCAACAGCCGGCGATAGCGCATCTCCAGCGCGGTCATGTGGTCGCTCCTCCCAGCCGGGTGCGCGCCCGCAGGCGACGCTCGGCGATGGTGGCCTGCTGACGCAGGCGGGCGGTCTCGGCGGCCAGGCTCCGCTCGCCGGCGCCGGTGAGGCGGTAGTAGCGGCGCAGCCGGGACTGGACGATCTCCTCGCGGTCGACCTCGATCAGGCCCTCGGCGCGCAGCCGGTCGAGCGCGGCGTAAAGCGTGCCGGCCCGCAGCCGGACACGTCCCCCGGTCATGGTGGCCACGTCCTCGATCACGGCATAGCCGTGCCGCGGCTCCTCGGCCAGCGCGGTCAGCACGAGGAAGGTCGGCTCCCGCATCGGTACGTCGGTCATGTCCGCAGCATATGCCGATCAGCGGTATATACGCACACCGGTTCAAGCGGTCCTGCCCGGGTAAGGGACTTCATCACCGAGCTTTCGAGGAGGAACGCTCATGGCTGAAGGCGATCTCAGCAACGTCGGCGGGCTCACCGGCTGGGTCGCCTCGGTGATCGAGTCGATGGGCGAGATCGGCGTCGGCCTGCTGGTCGCGCTGGAGAACATCGTCCCACCGATCCCGAGCGAGATCGTCCTCTCGATGGCCGGATATCTGGCCAGTCAGGGCCGGGTCAACCTGGTGCTGGTCTGGCTCGCGGCGACCCTGGGCGCCCTCGGCGGTGCGCTGCTGCTCTACTGGCTGGGCCGCGGGCTCGGTGAGGAGCGGCTGCGCCGCTGGCTGGACAATATTCCGCTGGTCGACCTGGACGACCTCGACAAGGCCGACCGGTGGTTCGAGAAACACGCGAAGAGCGCGGTGCTGTTCGGGCGGTGCATGCCGGTGGTGCGCAGCCTGGTCTCCGTCCCGGCCGGCGCCAACCGCATGCCGCTGGGCCTGTTCGTGCTCTTCACGACCCTCGGCAGTGGAGTGTGGAACGCGATCTTCGTGGGTGGTGGCTATGCGCTCGGGTCCCGCTGGCAGGACCTGGAGAAGTACAGCCAGTGGTTCGACTACGCGATCTGGGCCTTCTTCGCCGTCATGATCGCCTCCTGGGTGGTCAAGAAGGCCCGCAAACGGCGGCGCGCGGCCGCCCGGGAGGACGACCGCGCGCAGCGGTGACTTCTAGAAGCCGGCGCTCACCCTGGTGAACTCCCAGTCGGCCTGCGCGATGCCGGAGCAGTTGCTGACCACACCGCCGCCGGCGCAGCCGCGGTCGCGGTTGACCGCCCAGAACGAGAACCGGGCCAGGTTCTTGCTCCTGGCGTAGTCCCGGATCCGGGTCCAGGTCTCCACCGAGGTCAGCTCCTGCTGGTCGGAGAGGCCGTTCATCCCGGAGATGCCGATCCGCGAGTACGCCTGCGCGTCGGTGTAGCCGAACACGCTCTTCAGCTGGTTCTTCAGGCCCTCGGTGGCGCCCACGGTGGCCGCGTACATGTCGGCGTGGCCGCTGAAGTCGAACGGCATCTGCGTGAAGATGTCGATGTTCGCGTTCTTGGCCCTGGCCTGCTGGATCAGCCGGACACCGTGCGCGTTCGGGCCGTTCGGCGTGGTGCCGAAGGTGAGGATCGTCTTCACGCCCGGGTTGCGCTGCTTGACGATCCGCAGCGCGTCGACGATCCGGTCCGCCACCACGTAGTTCTCGAACTCGTCGGTGTTCTCGATGTCGATGTCGATCGCCTTGAGCTGGAAGGTGTCGATCACCTTCTGGTACGCGCCGGCGAGCGCCTCGGGCGTCGAGCAGTTCGGGCCGAGCTTGTTGCCGCTCCAGCCACCGATCGACGGCACCACGTCGGCGCCGGCCGCCCGGATCGCCGCGATGGTGCCGGCGTGCGCGCCTCCGGTCAGTCCGGGTGAGCCGTCCCAGGCCGGGTTGCAGCCGTTGCTCGCCAGCACGAACGCGACGGTGAAGGCCTTGATCCCGGTCGCGCCGACCACAGTCGACGGTGCGGGCGGGTTGCCCCAGCCGGGGTAGATGTACGGCGCGGCCGCCATCTTGGTCCCGGTCGGCGGCGGGGTCGGGCCGGTGGTGGGCGGTGCCGTGGGCGGCGTGGTGGGCGTCATGGTGCCACAGGTGCCGTTGTCCGCCCAGACGGCCCACTGGCTGCTGTTGGTGGCCGGCGACTCGTTCTGCGTCCACCACCTGGCGGTGTAGTTGCGGCCGTTCTGCGAGGCCACGTTGTCCTTGACGTAGACGGCCGACGCGCTCCAGGCGGGCGCGCAGGCCACGGCCGCGTTCGAGGTGGCCATCGGCAGGACCGCGGCCGCGGTGGCGGCCGTCGCGACCGCCGCTACCAGGGCGAGCTTCCTGATCGGCTTCACGGGAGGGTCGCCAGGTGCGGGTCGACCGTGTTGGCCCACTGGTTGCCGTTCGTCACGTCCCAGTTGATCGACCAGGTCATCGCGCCGCGGATGCCGGGGTACGTGGCCGGCGGCTTGAAGGTGCCGCAGTTGGTGCCCTTGGCCAGGCAGTCGAGCGCGGCGTTGACCACCGACGGCGCGACGTAACCGCCACCGGCCGCGCGGGTGCTCGACGGCAGGCCGAGGGCGACCTGGTCGGGGCGCAGTCCGGCCTGCAGCGGGATGCACGCGAGCGCGGTCAGGAAGTTGATGCTGCCCTGGCCGTACGCGGCGTTGTTGTCGCAGCCCAGCATCGCGCCGGAGTTGTAGTACTGGGTGAAGACGACGGTCAGGATGTCCTTGATGTCGAGCGCGAGCTTGAAGTACGAGGACTGCGGGTTCTGCATGTCGATGGTCTGCGGGGCCATCGTGATGATCAGGCTGCTGCCGACCTTGGCCCGCAGGCTGCGCAGCGCGCTCGCCATGTACGTCGGGTTGAGCCCGTTCTCCAGGTCGATGTCGACGCCGTCGAAGCCGTAGGTCTGGATCAGCCGGTGGACCGAGTCGGCGAAGGCGGTGGCGGCGGCCGTGCTGTTGACGGCGACCGTGCCCTTCTCGCCGCCGACCGAGATGATCACCTTCTTGCCGCGCGAGTGCAGCGTGGCGATGTCCGCCTTGAACTGCGCGTCGGTATATCCGCCGACCGCGGTGGCCAGGCCCGGGTCGAGGTTGAAGGTGACCGCGCCGGGGGTCGCCGTGGCGTCCGCGAAGGCGACCGCGATCAGGTCGTAAGTGGCCGGCACCTGGGCGAGCTTGAGCGCGGCGGCGCCGTTGTCGAAGTTCTGCCAGTACCCGGTGAGGAAGTGCTTCGGCAGCTGCCCGTTGCTGGGCGGCGTCGTCGGCGGAGTCGTCGGCGGAGTCGTCGGCGGGGTCGTCGGCGGCGTGGTCGGCGGGGTCGTCGGCGGCGTGGTGGGCGGGGTGGTCGGCCCGCTGCCACAGACGCCGTTGTCGGCCCACACGTCCCACTGTCCGCTGCGGACGGCCGGCGACTCGTTCTGCGTCCACCACTTGGCGGTGTAGTTGCGGCCGTTCTGCGAGGCCACGTTGTCCTTGACGTAGACGGCCGACGCGCTCCACGCGGGGGCGCAGGCCACCGCCGCCGACGCGTTCCCCGCGAAGTACGTCGCCGCGCCACCGGCGACCAGCGCCGTGACCGTTGCGAGGATGACTGATCTGGAGCGCTTCATCGCCGTCCCTCCATGCACACCCAGTGAGATGCCTTAATCTTTAGGACTGTTAACAGAAGATGTAAAGAGGGTTGACCTTAAACTTCCTTAAATTGGCTGATGGGCCGCAGCCGCTGGTCAGCGGCCACGACCCATCACCATCGGTCGATAAAAATTGTTACCGGCGGAACTGGATCCAGTTCACGTTGGCGAAGTCGGACGGCTGGCCACTGGTGAACGTCAGATAGACGGTGTGCCGGCCGGTGACCCCGGAGACGTTGCCGGGGATCGACCGCCAGGTCTGCCAGCCACCGGTGCCGCCAAGGGCGAAGCTGCCGATCGGCGGGTTGCTCCGACTGTCCAGACGCACCTCGACCAGACCACTGACACCACCGCCCGCCCCGGACGCGACCCGGGCCACGAAGTCCCGCACCCCGCCGTTGCCGAAGTCCACATCGGAGAACTGGAGCCAGTCGCCGTTGCCGATCCAGCCGACATTCTGACCACCCTCGGCGCACGCCTCGACCTGCACCGCGGAGGCGGCGTTGTACGACTCCGCCTCGATCCGCGCGAACGCGTCCCGGCCGGTGCCGCCGGTCGGCGGGGGCGTGGTGGGGCTGCCACCGCCGGACGACTGCCAGACGGCCACGTAATCGATCAGCATCGGGACGCCCGGCTGGGTCTGCGCGGTCGGCCCGCCGCCGAACGCGGCCGGGAAGCCGCCGCCGATCGCCACGTTGAGGATCATGAACATCCCGTGGTGGGTGGCGTTGTTCCAGGTCGTCGCGTCAACCACGGTGGAGTTCAGCGTGAAGTAGTTGACGCCGTCGAGGTACCAGCGCATCTGCTCGGGGGAGGTGCTGCGGTCGTACTCCACGGCATAGGTGTGGAAGCTGCTGAGACAACCGTTGCACGGGCGCTCGCCACTGCCCAGGCCGGTCGACTCGTTGCACGGGCCACCCGGGTTGCTGCCGCAGTGCAGCGCGGCGAAGACGCTGGGGCGCCCGTTGATGTTCTCCAGGATGTCCCACTCGCCGATGCTCGGCCAGTTCGTCGCGCCGACCGGGCGGGCCGCCGCGCCGAGCGCCCAGAAGGCGGGCCAGTAACCCGCGGCCGCCGCCCCGGTGACGTTGGGCTGCTGGATCCGGGCCTCCATCCGCACCTTGCCGCCGACCGGTGCGGCGAAGTCGGTGCGCTGGGTCTCGATCCGGCCGGAGGTCCAGCGGCCGGCGGAGTCACGCAGCGGCCGGATCGCCAGGTTGCCGCCGCCGTCGTGATAGACGTTCGCGGTCGAGTCGGTCATCGTCTCGATCTCGCCGGTGCCCCAGTTCGGCGCCCCGCCGGGATAGCCGGTGCCGGTGGAGTAGAGCCAGTTCGCGCGGTTCACCCCGGTGCCCGCCGCACCGGTGAAGTCGTCGCTGAACACCAGGGTCATGCCGGACGGCGGCGGCGGGACGGCCGCGTCGGCGGTGGCCACGAACGTCATGGACGCGCCGGCCGTGAGCATCGCGGCGGCGACGGTGATCAGCCGTCGCCGCACTCGTCGGGAGAGCTTCGTCATGGGGATCGCCTTTCCTGGGGGAGGGAGGCACGAGCGGCAGACATCCGTGAGAGCGCTCTCACAAAGTTTCCCGCTTGTTTCGTAAACCTGTCAATATGGACGGCCGCCGATAAGTTCGGCGCCGGTTTCCGCGGAAAACTCCTCGGGTACTTCGGCGCCCATGGAGACCGCGATCGAGGGTGCCGAACTTCCCGACGACATCGCCGCCGAGGCCGAGCGAAAAGATCTGCTGACCCTCGGCATCGAGGAGGAATACCTGCTCGTCGACGCGGTCGAGCCGCGTGCCGTCGAGGCCGTCGAGGAGGTGTTCGCCGAGATCCCCGACGAGCTGCGGGCGAGCGTGCAGCACGAGTACTACCGCAGCCAGATCGAGGTGGCCAGCCCACCCCGGCTGCACCTGGGAGACCTGCGGGACGCGATGTCCCAGCTGCGCTCCGGACTGGCGGCGGCCACCGGACGAGCCGGCGCCCGGCTGGTCGCGGTCGGCACCGGGCCGGCGCCCGGCCCCAACATGCGGGTCGTCGACAAGCCTCGGTACCACCAGATGCGGGAGCACTTCGGCGACCTCTCCCCCGGCCAGGGCATGTGCGGCACCCACGTGCACGTCAGCGTCCCGGACCCGGAGACCGGCGTGCGCGTTCTCAACCACCTGCGGCCGTGGCTGCCGGTGCTGCAGGCGGCGACCGCCAACTCGCCGCTGTTCTCCGGCCGGGAGACCGGATATGCCAGCTGGCGCTCGATGATGTGGGAGCGCTGGCCGACGGTCGGCCCCACGCCGTACCTGCACTCGTACGAGCACTACCTGCAGCTCATCTCCGACCTGGAGGCGAGCGGCGCGATGCTCGACGAGGGGATGCTCTACTGGTACGCCCGGCTCTCCGCCCGGTACCCCACGGTCGAGATCCGGATGGGCGACGTCACGCCGACCCTGGACGACGCGATGCTGCTCGCCGCGCTGACCCGGGCGCTGGTCGCCACGATCCTGCGCGACGTCCGGGACGGGGCCGAGGGGCCCGACGTCCCGCACCCGCTGCTGATGGCCGCACACTGGCGGGCGGCCCACGACGGGCTCGAAGGCCTCAACATCGACATGGCCACCCGGGAGCCGCGCCCGGCCTGGCGCCTGATGCGGCAGCTCTTCGACTACGCGCGGCCCGAGCTGGAACGGCACGGCGATCTGGAGACGGCCACGGTCCTGATGGGGCGGCTGCGGTCCCGGGGCACCGGCGCGGCTCGCCAGCGCGCGATCCTGGCCGCCGGCGGGTCGGTCGCGGAGGTCGTCGACTGGCTGGCCCGGACCACCCGCGGCGAGGAATGAGCGGCGACCGCGACCCTTGAAAGCGAGTCCCACGGCCGGCGGAACCTTCCGTTCGGCCGTGGGAGCGATTCCAGAACGCGCTATCGTTCAGCGCCCACAGACGCATGTCAATGCCTCTCATAATTCGGTAGGCGGAATCACAGAAAGCACTCAGCTTTCTCACCCGTAGTGAGCAGCGAACATATCTCTCAGTGATATTCCGGTGACCAATCCGGTATCGCGCTCGATCTTGCAACACGGTACTCATGACGGATGCCGCCGCAGACCACCAGCAGCACAGCGCCGACCTCCGGCGCGCAGACGACGGCGGCCGGGCGGCACCGGCGGCCGGAGTCACTGGCCGACACGGTGCGGGAACAGCCCCTCACCCCCCGTCAGTACCGGCCTCGGGTGGCCTTCACCGACGTCACGGCGGGCCGGCACCACGCGACCCCGGAGTCGCCCGGCTCCGCTCGGCACCGCGCCGGGGCGTACCAGACGGTCAGCTCTTCCCGGACGACCTCGCGCGCGGCGGGCGGCCGCCGGGCCAGGCACTCCCGGCAGCCGGCCGGCCGGTCCGCGAAGGACCGCGTCACCACCGGCGCACATCGCGCGCCCGGCACCCTCCCCCTGGAAACCTGGCTGGACGCCGCGAAGAACCGGCCCCAGATCCTGCTGGGCACGCTGGTCGCCGCCGGGCTGCTGCTGACCGCGGTGCCGATCCCCCAGTCCGGCGGCGAGAACACCAGCGTGATGACCGCCGCGGCCGAGGCCGTCGCCTCCCGGATCAGCAGCAGCACCACCGAGCAGGCCCCGGTGAAGAAGAAGGAGAAGCCGGTCGAGGAGGCGCCGCCGGTCACGGCGCGCCCGGCAGGCAGGCCGACCCTGAAGCCACCCGCGCCGGAGGCCACCCGGCCGGCGGAGAAGGACGGCGGCGAGGTCGAGCAGGTGCGGGTGCCGAAGGGCGACGGCCCGTTCAACTCGCTGCGCACCACCGGCTCCCGGGCGGTGGCACTGACCTTCGACGACGGCCCGGACCCGGTGCAGACCCCGCGAATCCTGGACCTCCTCGACAAATACCAGGTGAAGGCCGTCTTCTGCCTGGTCGGCACGCAGGCGCAGGCGCACCCGGACCTGGTCCGCCGGATCGTCGACTCCGGGCACGCGCTCTGCAACCACACGTGGAGCCACGACCTGGCCATCGGCAAGAAGAAGGCCAACCAGATTCGGGATGATCTGGACCGGACAGATGCGGCGATCCGGGCGGCTGTCCCGGACGCCCCGATCCCCTATTTCCGGGCACCCGGCGGCAACTTCACCGACCGGCTGGTGCGGGTGGCCTACGCGGAGCAGATGAGCTCGCTCTACTGGGAGGTCGACCCGCGCGACTGGGAGCACGCCGAGGACGAGACCCCGGCGCAGCACGTCCAGCGGATCATCGCGGACGTCCGGAAGCAGACCCGGCCGGGCGCGATCGTGCTCTCGCACGACTTCAACCAGCCCACCACGATCGAGGCGTACGAGAAGTTGCTGCCCTGGCTGGTGGAGAACTTCACGATCGGCCTCCCCGGCGAGCCGGCACCCGAAGCGCCGACGCCCACGAAGCCCGCGCCGTCGCCGAGCACCACGCCGACGACGCCGGCACCGGACCCGTCGGCCACGCCGGACGACGACGCCGCCGCCGCCGGCGTGCCGGCACCGGGCGTCACGCCTCCCGCGGCTCCCTGAGCTTCGGCCTCCGGGCGGCCGGCCGCTTGACCTGCGGCCGGCCGGTGGGCGGCTGACAGGTCGGGCACCAGTACAGGTTGCGCCCGGCCATCGGCCCCCGGGCGATCTCCGTGCCGCAGATCAGGCACGGCTGCCCGGGACGGCGATAGACGTAGACCTCGCCCCCGTGCCGGTCCACCCGCGGCGCACGCCGCATCGCCTCGGGCGTGTGCTCGGTGTGCACGGTGTCGATCCGGCCGCGCGCGACACCCTCCTTCATCAGCGCCCGCAGGTCGTCCCAGATCGCCGTCCAGCGGGCCGGGTCGACGGTGCTGCCCGGTGTCTCCGGCGACAGGCCGGCCCGGAACAGCACCTCGTTGGCGTAGATCAGGCCGCAGCCGGCCACCACGGACTGGTCCAGCAGCAACGCGAAGAGCGGCTTGGTGCTGGCGCGGACCCGGGCGTACGCGCCGGCCGGATCCGCGTCGTCGCGGAGCGGGTCGGCGCCGAGCCGGGACCGCAGCAGGTCCACCCGGGCGGGATCCAGCACCTCGCACGCGGTCGGCCCGCGCAGGTCCAGCCAGTGACCAGAACCGGTCATGCGCATCCGGATCTGCCCCACTGGCGCGGGCACCGGCAGCCTCCCGTCGGTGAACTTGCCGTACAGCCCGAGATGGACGTGCACGACCCGGTCGTCCTCGTAGTGGTGCAGCAGATGCTTGCCGTACGCCTCGGTGTCGCGCAGCACCCGCCCGTCGATCAGCGCGGCCCCGGCGGTGAAGCGGCCCTGCGGACTGCTCGCCTCGACGGGGCCCCCGGCGAAAAGCTCGCGGTGGCGGATCGCGAGGCGGTGAATCGTATGTCCCTCCGGCACGCGACCAACGTATCCGCCGTGAACCGGTGCTCCGTCCCGGGCGTGAGCGATGCCACTGACGCGGTCCGAACCTGCATCTCGCGACCTCGGCAGACGCTCATTCTGCCGACAGCGGATTCGCCCTGAGGGGAATCACTGGGATCGGACGGCATGGCTGGGAGAGGGTGTGAGACGTAGAAGAGCGGATGCGAGAAGGTGAGCACATGAGCATTGACACGACCATGCGCGGTGGCGGCGGATCCTTCGACGACCAGGTGTTCGAGCGGCTGCTCCGGGAACGGATCATCTTCCTCGGCAGCGAGGTCAACGACGAGGTGACGAACCGGATCTGCGCGCAGATGCTGCTGCTCGCCTCCGAGGACTCCGAGCGGGACATCGCTCTGTACATCAACTCGCCGGGCGGCTCGATCAGCGCCGGCATGGCGGTCTACGACACCATGCAGTACATCAAGAACGACGTGGCCACGATCGCGATGGGCATGGCCGCCTCGATGGGCCAGTTCCTGCTCTGCGCCGGCACCCCCGGCAAGCGGTACGCGCTGCCCCACGCCCGGGTCATGATGCACCAGCTCTCCGGCGGCATCGGCGGCACCGCCGCGGACATCGCCATCCAGGCCGAGAGCATGCTGCACATCAAGCAGGTGATGAACGAGCGGATCGCGTTCCACTCCGGGCACACCCCCGAGGAGATCGAGCGCGACTCGGACCGGGACCGCTGGTTCACCGCCGAGCAGGCCAAGGAGTACGGCCTGGTCGACCACGTGATCCGGCAGGCGGCCGACGTGCACACCGGAGCGCCGCTGCGCTGATCACGGTGCACCCGGGACCACCGGAGGAGTACGCGTTCGCGTGCTCCTCCGTGTCGTTTCCGGACAGTACGGGTATAGAGCCGTCAACCCCGTATCTGTCAAGGAGGTGCTGACGTGAGGATCCCGACGTTCTCCCGCCAGACCACGGTCGATAACACTGCTGACGACCGCACCACCACGACGGTGGCGTCCCGCCGGGACGAACGGCCGCCGATCAGCACGCGCCGCGACGACACGACCGCGACGCTTCCTCGTGCCGAGACCGCGCGTACCGACTTCCCGCGGACCGAGACCGAGCGCGCCGCCGCGGTGACCGCCGACCGGCCGGTCATGGAGCGGCACGGCGGCCGCGCCGCTGTGCCCGAGCCCACCGTCACCGGCCCGAAGGCAAGGACCAGCTTCATCGCCACCCTCGGCCTGATCCTCGGCGTGACCGGCGCCCTGCTGGTGCTCTCCGGTCCCCTGCTGGGTTACGGCATGGGCGTCGCCGGGCTGGCGCTGATCCTCTCCCTGGCCGGGGTGTTCGCCACCCGCAAGCGCCACGTCGCCGGCAAGGCCCACGCGCTGATCGGCCTGGCCCTGTCGATCGCCGCCCTGGTCGTCGGCGTGCTGGCGCTGACCGGGCAGCTCAGCTGGCTCGGCACCGACATGCAGCCGGTGACCAATCTGCGGGAGTGGCTCGACGCACAGTTTACGACCCGCTTCTGACGGGTATCTGACATCTACCGAAGGCGATGCGCCGACGGTCCTACCCCTCGGAACCGGGACGACACGGTGGTCGGCCCGCCCCGAATGACACCGGCGGTTCGCCGGTACTCGCAGCAGCGGCGCGGAAGTGGCGGTTCGCCTCTCCCGCGCCGCTGCTGCAATGAATCGCCGCGAGGCCTGAGGATCACGCAACGATCCGTCGCGGGACGCATGGATGATCCAGGGCGTGCGAAGGCCGATGCCGCCTAGCGTTTTCTTCCATGACGTCCACCGCAACGCCGCGCCGATACCTCATGTGCCGGCCCACCCATTTCGCCGTCACGTACCGGATCAACCCGTGGATGGATCCCACGGCGCCGTACGACAACGCGCTCGCGATCAGCCAATGGGAGAACCTGCGGCAGACGTTCCTGGGCCTGGGTCACACGGTCGAGCTGATCGACCCGCTGCCCGGGCTGCCCGACATGGTCTTCGCCGCCAACGGCGGGACAGTGGTCGACGGCCGGGCGCTCGGTGTGCAGTTCCGCGACGCGGAACGGGCCGACGAGGCGCCGGCATACGCGGCCTGGTTCCGTGAGCACGGCTTCGACGTGCACGAGCCCAAGCACACCAACGAGGGCGAGGGCGACATCCTGCTGGCCGGCGACATCCTGCTGGCCGGCACCGGGTTCCGCACCGCGCACGCGTCACACGCCGAGACCCAGGAGTTCCTGCGCCGCCCGGTGATCACGCTGCAGCTGGTGGACCCGGCGTACTACCACCTGGACACCGCGCTGTGCGTGCTGGACGACGTCAACATCGCGTACCTGCCGCAGGCGTTCTCGCCGGGTTCGCAATCCGTGCTCCGGCAGCTCTTCCCGAATGCGATCATCGCAACGCCGGAGGATGCGGCCGTGCTCGGCCTCAACGCGGTCAGCGACGGGCGGACCGTGGTTCTCCCGGAGCAGGCCGTCCAGCTGGCCGCCGCCCTGCGGACGGCCGGTTACCAGACCGTCGGCGTCGACCTGTCCGAGCTGCGCAAGGCCGGCGGCGGACCGAAGTGCTGCACGTTGGAGGTACGGCCATGATCGCCTGCACCGAGCGGCACCCGGTCGCACCGGACAACGGCCTCGCAGGCGAGGGCCGGAAGAGCATGGCAATGGAGGCTCAGTCATGACGACTGTTGAGTTCCGCACGCCGGGGGCGCTGGCCGAGGCCGAGCGCTGGACCGCGCACAACTACCACCCGCTGCCGGTGGTCGTGGCCGAGGCCGACGGCGCCTGGGTCACCGACGTCGACGGCCGGCGCTACCTGGATTTCCTGGCCGGATATTCCGCCCTCAACTTCGGGCACCGGCACCCCGGCCTCATCGCCGCGGCGCACGCCCAGCTGGACCGCGTCACGCTGACCAGCCGCGCGTTCGTGCACGACCAGTTCGCCACGTTCTGCCGGGGCCTGGCCGAGCTGTGCGGCAAGGACCTGGTGCTGCCGATGAACACCGGCGCGGAGGCGGTGGAGACCGCGATCAAGGTGGCCCGCAAGTGGGGTTACCGGGTCAAGGGCGTCGCCGACGAGCAGGCCGAGATCATCGTGGCGGACGGCAACTTCCACGGGCGTACGACCACGATCGTCAGCTTCTCCACCGACCTGGAGGCGCGGGCCGACTTCGGGCCGTACACGCCGGGCTTCGTGGTGGTGCCCTACGGCGACCTGGACGCGGTGGCCGCCGCCGTCACCCCGAACACGGTGGCGGTGCTGATGGAGCCGATCCAGGGCGAGGCGGGCGTGCTGGTCCCGCCCGCCGGGTTCCTCGCCGGCGTCCGCGAGCTCTGCTCGGCGAACAACGTGCTGATGATCGCCGACGAGATCCAGTCCGGGCTGGGCCGGACCGGGAAGACGTTCGCCATCGAGCACGAGGGCGTCGTCCCCGACATGTACGTGCTGGGCAAGGCGCTCGGCGGCGGCATCGTCCCGGTCTCGGCGGTCGCCGCGAACTCCGACGTGCTCGGCGTGCTGCGGCCCGGCGAGCACGGCTCCACGTTCGGCGGCAACCCGCTGGCCTGCGCGGTCGGCGCCGAGGTGGTGCGGCTGCTGGCCACCGGCGAGTTCCAGGAACGCTCGGCTCGGCTCGGCGCCCGGCTGCACGCGGGCCTGGAGGCGCTGATCGGCAAGGGCGTGGTGGCGGTACGCGGTCGCGGGCTCTGGGCCGGGGTGGACATCGACCCGGCGCTGATGACCGGACGGCAGGCGTGCGAGCGCCTCGCCGAACGGGGTGTGCTGGCGAAGGACACCCACGGCTCGACGATCCGCCTGGCCCCGCCGCTGGTCGTCACCGAGGCGGACCTGGATCACGCGCTTGAGCAGCTCGCCCGGGTGCTGGCCGGCTGACGTGACGAGAGCGCCGCCGCCAGGATCGGCGGCGGCGCTTCACACGTACCAGATGAAGGTGTTCTTATCGGCCGACCGGCCGGAAGGCCATCGTCGGAGCCTCACCCATCACCGACTCCGGCTGCACCACCCCGCCGCTCGCCCACAGCGACGACCGGCCGACCAGCACTCCGCCGTAAAGCTCCACCACGTCGTCCGGCCCGAGTCGCCGGCTCTCCTGCCGATTCAGCGGCATCCGCGCGTCGTCGTCGAGCGAACCGCCGGGACGGATGCCGCTGCCGTTCGTGCTGATGTCCTGAACGGTCACCTCGTCGCCACGCAGCGACAGCTGCACGTGGCCGCGGCTGATCCACTTGCGGGCGTCGTCGGTGAGCCACTGCCCGAGCATGATCCCCGAACCACCCTCCGGCGCCCGGCCGATCACCACCGGCTTCTCCTCGGAGACCACGAACCGCTGGCGGACCACACCGTCGATGCGCACCGAGAAGACCTCGGCCGCCGGGCGCGCACCCACGTCCCGCAGACGTTCCCCGTGCCGCGGGCAGGTCGGCGCGCCGGCACGCAGCATGGGCGGCGGCTGAGCGACCGGGCTGGTGTAGACCCGCATGTCGGCGAACGGGCTGTCCGCGTCGCCACCGCTGCCGTAACTGGTGCAGTTCGGTGCGGGACAACTCCACACCCGGGCGAGCAACCGCTCACCGAGCGGTGACCGGGCAGCCGGCGGGGTCGCCTCGCCACGGCCCACCCGGGGCACCAGCGCCGGGCCGCCCTGGTTCGACACCAGGGCGAGCAGGCGTCCCGGCTCGGCCACCCACGGACGGCGATCCCGGAAGCGGTCCTCCCGGTCCCGGGTGAGCACCGGCAGGCCGAGCAGCTCGGCCACCTCCAGCACCCGGTCGTCGAGCTGCGGCACCACCTCGATCTTGCCGTCGTCGGCCCAGCGCCGGACCACCATGCGCTCGTTCGAGGTGAGATCGGTGTCCGAGATGAGGCCGCGCGGAGCGACCGCGTAGACCGGGACGTTCTCCTCCGCCAGGTACCGGCAGAGCGCGTCCACCAGCAGTCCGAGCCGGACGAGGCTGGCCGGACGGCCGCCGTCGAGGTCGGCGTAACGAACGACCTCGGAAAGATCAACCACGCCCCGGGCCAGAGCCGGGTCGGTGGTGAGCCGGGCCTCGATGGCGTCGAGGACCTTGCTGACCTCGAATCTCACGGGTCCTCCCCTTCAGCTGCGCGTCCACTAATCATGCCCCGGCCATGATCCGCGGAAAAAGCCGGGCTCGTTTGCCGCGCGCCGCCACCGGGAAATCGGGCATGGACCGGCGTCGAACGACATCGGCGTCGAAACGCCGGAAGCCGGCACAAAGGGAGGCACTGACATGCGCACACGACGGCTGGCCGGGCTCGGACTCGCGGCCGCCACCGCCGCCCTCGCGGTGACGGGCTGCGCCGACAACGGCGCCCCGGAACCCTCGGCGAGCGCACCCACCGCCTCGGCGTGGCCGAGCACACCCGTGCCGTCGGGTGCCGCCGCCGACCCGGCCGCGGCCGCCGAACTGGCCGACGCCACGGCCGCGCTCGGCACGACGAGCTTCAAGATGACCGTCTCCGGCGGCACCGGCTTCACCATGACCGCGCAGATCGACGCGCCGAACAGCAAGGGCACCGCCGAGCTGACCGCCAGCGGCCCGAACACCGAGCTCACGGTGAGGTCCCTGCTGCTGGGTGAGGACCTCTACGCCCAGATCCCGGGCATCACCAAGGCCGGCACGTGGACGCACCTGGACATGAGCCGGCTGCCGGACGGCGCGAACGTCGGCCTGCGACCCGGCCGGATCGACCCGGTCGGCACCGCGCAGCTGATCTCCTCGACCACCGACGTGCGGTCCACCGGCGCCCGCAGTTACGCCGGGACGGTCGACCTGACCAAGGCCACCGGCATCGCCGGTCTCGACCAGGTGACCATCGAAGGCTACGGCGCGGCGGCGCAGCGGGTGCCGTTCACCGCCGGCCTGGACGAGCAGGGCCGCCTCTCGGTGCTCACGCTGCAGCTGCCACAGGCCGCGACGCTCGAGGCGCTCTACACCGATTACGGCGCCACCGTGACCGCCGAGCAGCCGCCGGCCGCTCAGGTCATCGAGGCCCCGGAGGACGTCTACCGCGCGCTGGGCGGCTGACGCCGCGACGTCCACAGTGGTTGCGGCGCCGGCTGGTGCTCGTCGATCCAGGCGTCGATGCGGGCCCACCACTCGTAGAGCCAGTCGATCCGCTCCTGCTCGCCGGCCGGTACCTCCTCCGGAGGCACACTCCAGAACCGCATCACCAGCCGCTTGTCCATCGGCAGCTCGCGCCAGACGTCGGAGACGGTCACCATCCGGTCCAGACCGGTGTGCGCCACGAAGATCACTCCGGCGTCCGGCGCGGCGTCGATCGCGGCGAGCAACCCGCCCGGCTTCGGCGGCAGCAGATTACGCAGACCCTCGGCACGAAGCGCCATGTCGTGCAGGCCGCGCGCCCGCAGCCGGGCGATGGCGCTGGTCCGCCGGCGCGGCGTGAAGTTGCCACCCTCCGGGAAGATCACAAAGGCGTCGTTGTGGTCCAGCCCGGTGGCCAGCTGGCCGATCTGCTCCTCCAGCGTCGCCGTCCGGGTCCGCCCCGGCGAGATGAACCGGTTGGGCAGCCGGTTGAGCAGCACGTCCACCGCGGGGTCCCACTGCAGGGCAGCCTTCAGCACGATGCGCGGCTCCCGGGCGAACCAGTTGACCAGACCGTGGATCAACGTGAACGAGTCGCCGGGCCCGGCGTGCCGGCTGACCACGATCTCCGGACGGCCCGGCTGCGCGGTGTCCGGGTCGGTGCCGACCACGTCGATCTCCAGATGGAGCGACCAGCGCGCGAACCAGAACAGGACGCTCAGCATCCGCCCCGTCATCACGTAGTGCGCCCGCTGGAACCACGGCCCGCGGATCCGCCATCCGAACCCGGACGCCACCCACATGGCGGCCAGGCCGACCAGCGCGACGGCGTCCCAGACCAGATAGACGATCAGCAGGAAGACCACCCGCGGCACCCGCAGCCGGCCCGGCACCAGCGGCGAGACCGCGAGCGCCAGCAACAGCCAGATCGGCAGGGTGGTGAGCAGCACGAACGCGAGCACGACGACAGTGGGGGCGATCACCAGGCGGCGGACCCAGATCGGCGGCAACGCCATCAACGGCCACCCGGGCCCGGCAACGGATTGACGTTGGCCGCCAGGTAACGGCGGGAGACGGTGTAGGCCCGGCTGATCCGGCGGCCCACCGCCGCCATGTCACGGTAGGCCCAGGGCGAGTCGTCCCGGCCCTCGCCGCCGCCACTCGGAAGCACATGCACCCGTACATCGTCGGGCAGCGAGGCAAGCTCCCGGGCGAACCGGTGCCGCCGGGCGATCTCGAAAGCCACCTGCGCCACCTCCCACGGGCGCCGGGGCACACTCAACTGGCGCTCCACCCGGCCCACCTGCAGCACGAAGATGAGCTTCGCGCCGACCCGGACCGCCTCGCCGATCGGGATCGAGTTGACGATCCCACCGTCCACGTAATGCTCGCCGTCGATCTCGATCGGCGGCAGCAGACCGGGCACGGCCGACGAGGCGAGCACCGCCTGGACCAGCGGTCCACTGTCGAACCAGTGCTCGGCGGCACGCTCGATGCTGGCCGCACAGCACCGGAACGGCACCCGCAGGCCGGCGAACGACGCGCCCTCACCCAGCTCGCTCTCCAGCAGCCGGCGCAGCGGGCGCGGAGAATGCAGATGGGTGCGGGCGGCGAACCGGCGCATCTGCCGGCCGAGCGAGTCACCGTAGACCGCCGCCGCCTCCGGCGACGTCCAGAGCCGGACGAGCCGATCGGTCACCGCCTCCGACGGGTCCGAGGCGACCAGGGCGCCGTTCACCGCGCCGATCGAGGTGCCGACGACCACGTCCGGGCGGAATCCGGCCCGGAACAGCGCCCGCAGCATGCCGACCTCGACGGCGCCGAGGACGCCGCCGCCACCCAGCACGAACGCCACCGGACCGTCGACCATCGGCCCATCCTCCCACGATCTTGACGGGCGGCGCCTGCGTCCCGCCGCCACCCGCACCCGCGTTGCGCCTGCGTTCCGGCTCACCTGCTCTTGCCCTGACGCCGGTGTCAAGGCCTACCGTCGGCTCATGCTTATCGGAGAGCTGGCCGAGCGGGCCGGCACCAGCCCGCGCACGCTGCGCTACTACGAGGAGCACGGGCTGATCCGCCCGCGCCGCGACGCGAACGGCTACCGCCAGTACGACGACGCCGAGCTGCGCGTCGTCCACGAGATCCGCGCGCTGCTGGCCGACGGATTCGGCGTCGACGACATCAAACCGTTCGTCGACTGCCTGCGCGCCGGCAACAGCGCCGGCCACGTCTGCCCCGACTCGGTCGCGGTGCTGCGCCGCCGACTGGCCGAGGTGGACGGTTACCTCACCCAGCTCACCGACGTCCGGCACCGGCTGCAGGAGCAGCTGAGCCAGGCGATCGAACACCGGGAGATCCGATGCCTGCTGAACCCCTGACCTCCCTCGTCACCGTCACCGACGACGACTTCGCCGAGGTCGTGCTCGCCGCCCGCACCCCCGTGCTCGTCGACTTCTGGGCCGAGTGGTGCCCGCCGTGCCGCCCGATGGCCCGGGTCCTGGCCGAACTCGCCGACGAGTTCCACGGCCGGATCCTGATCGCCTCGCTCGACGTGGACGCCAACCCGGAGACCACCCGCGCCTACCGCGTGGTCTCGATGCCCACGCTGCTGTTCTTCTCCGGTGGCCAGGTGACCACGTCCCTGGTCGGCGCCCGCCCGAAGTCGCTGCTCCGGCAGGCTCTCACCAACGCGCTGACGCCTTACGCCAACGTCTGACCCGCGCCGGCCCGCACGTCCGGCCGGCATCCAGGCAGCCAAGACGGCCAAGGATCATGCGCCACCGCCGGCCCGCACGGCCCGGCTGGCAACCACGCAGCCAAACGGCCAAGGATCATGCGCCATTGCCACCCGGCAGAGACCGGCCGGGCCTGCGCCGCCGGGCGGCGGGTCAGCGGTCGGCGAGTCCGCGGGCGACCAGACCGCCGTTCGACGGGCGGTGAGCTGCGGGCGATGACGGGGCGCCGAGTGGCGACGTGGGCGCGGGTGGCGACGTGGACACGGCGGGCGCCGGGTGGCGACGCGAGCCGCGGGCGGCGCCAGGCGACGGCGTGAGCCGCGGGCGGGCGGCGGGGTCAGTCGAGTTCGGGCATGGCCACGGGTTGTGGTCGGGGACGGCAGGTGCCGCACTGCACCGCGTCCTCCACCACCAGCGCCTCGCTGCGGTCACGCTGGACCGACCGGGTGACCTCGAGCAGGTACGGCCCGAAGCGGGCATGCTCCGGGCACACCCCGCGGCCGCAGAACCGGCACGTGGCGCGTGCCCCCTCGGCACAGAACCAGCACAACATAGCGGCCTCCCTCGGTGGCAGGCGGCGGCCGCTAGCCGGCGGACGAGGGCTCGCCCGGTCGGGCCGCGCTGGCGGTCGACGCCGTCGGATCTTCGGTGGGTTCGGTCGTCGGCGGGTTCGTGGTCCCGGTCGGGTCCGGGTCCTGCGTGGGCGTGGTGGTCGTCGGCACGGTGCTCGGCCGGGTGCTGGTGCGGGTGGGCCGGATGGATGGCACCGTGATGGTGGGCGCCGGGGAGGTCGGCCGGGTGGTGGTCGGCGCCGTCGTGGGCGTCGGGTCGTCGTCGGGCTCGGTGGTCGGCGCGGTGGTGGCCGGCGTCTCCGTCGGCTGGGTGGTCGGCACCTCGGAGGGCTCGGTGGTGGCCGACTCGGCCGGCCAGGACTCCTCGGCGGCCCCGTCCGGGTCCTCGCTCGGGCCGGCCGGCGGGGTGACCGTGACGCCGTCGCCGCAGCTCAGGCCGGCGCCGGTGGCCGGGCTGGGCGCGCCGCCGGCGGTGACCCGGCCGGCGGAGACGGTGACCGTGGCCGCGTCGACGGCGAACCAGGCGTTGCCGGAGCTGGTGACCTCGCCCTGGGCGCGCAGGACGGTCAGGCCGAGCGGCGAGAACGCGCCGCTGGAGCTGGTCGTGGCGGCGAGCAGGCGGCCGTTCTCCAGGGTGAGCCGGGCGGCCGGTGCGGATTTCCGCCCGCTCCGCACGCCGACCTGATCGATCGCGGTCCGCGAGCCGGGGCAGAGCACCACACTCGCGCCGCCGGGGAAGGTCAGCCGGGCCTGGGCGCTGCCGGGCACCTCGACGCGCGCGCCGGCACTCAGATAGCGCTTCGCGTCGGCGGCCAGCTGCTCGGAGCCGGTGCCGACGGTCGTGGTGGCCGGTCCGCGCTGCACACTGAGCAGCACCCGTTCGGCGGGCATCTCCGCCCAGGCCGGGCCGGGGCGCACGTTGAGGCCGACGCTGACCAGGGCGACCACCAGCAGCAGGCTGGCGAACATCCACATCCGGCGCTCGAAGTGACCGTCCACGTCGTACTCGCCGGTGCTGTCGGGCGGGCCGGGCGGCACCGCGAGCGGCGGGTGCGCGGCGCCCGGCCGGACAGCGACCGGCGCGCTGGGCCGCACCGACGGCATCTCGGAGCCGGGGCCGTAACCGCCCACGAGCGGCGGCAGGTCCGAGGCGTCCGGGATGATCCAGAGCCGGACCGGGGTCCGGGACTGCGCCACCATGCCGGGGCTGCCGTCGCCGACCGGGCCGACCAGGGTCCCGCGGCGCAGCTCGGTGCCGTCGGCCATGGCGATGACCCCGGACTCGACGACGACCGCGTGGGTCGGGCCGTGCAGCATCACCGGGTCGCCCGGGTCGAGGTCGACGGGGTGGGCGGCGGCGATCAGGGCGAGGCGCTGGTCCTCCTCCAGCCCGGCCAGCGCCGGGGTGTCGGCGAACAGCGCCTCGGCCTCGTCGCGTTCCTGCGGCGGCGGGCCGGGCATCGGGCCGATCACGGTGGCCACGGTCGAGGTCGGCAGGGCCAGCAGCGTGGTGCCGGCGGTGTGCCAGTCGAGCTGGGAGCTGCGCCCGGTCAGCGCGTTGGCGAGTCCGACCACGCCGCCGGGGCCGACGTGGTGCCGGATGGTGCCGCCCGGGTCGCCGGGGCGGCGGCCGTGCAGGGCGCCCTCGACCACCACGTAAACGGCGGTCTGGTGCTCGCCGGCGAGGACGATCTGGCGGCCGGTCGGCGGGTGCAGCCAGCGCGCCCGGGCGGCCAGGCCCTCCAGCGCCGGGTCGGGCAGGCCGCCCAGCTCGGAGGCGTGCAGCGCGGCCATCCGGCGGGGCAGGTCGGCGTCGCGGTCACGCTCGGCGGCACGCTGCCGGAAGCGGCGCCAGCCCTTGCCGAGGCGGCCGACCAAAAAGTAGAGCGGTGGCGCGACGATGCCGAGCACGATCACCACGAGCAGCAGCTGCCCGAGCACGCCGTCGTGCCAGAGGCCGACGGCGAGGCCCCGGACCCGGTCGGTCCACAGCCGGTATCCCAGGCCGAGCGCGATGACCGCCCAGAGGACGGCGAGCAGCCCGTAGAGGGCGACCAGCCGGCCTTCCCGGTCGAGCGCGGACCAGCCCGGGCCGCGCCGGCGCAGCCGCCCGCCGATCCAGGCCAGGCCGCGGGCCCGCACGTCGGGGATCTCCAGCCAGTCCATCAGCAGGTAGTGCCCGTCGAGCGGGAGCAGCGGGCTGAGGTTGAAGAAGGCGTGCAGATAGAAGAGGAACGCCAGCTTGAAGGCGATCCCGCCGGTGGCCGGCACGGCGAGGCCGATCACCTGGGCCACGCCGGCCAGGCCGAGCGCGGTGGCCGGGCCGGCCGCGGTGACGGCCATCCGGGCCCGCCGGCCGGCCATCCAGACGTCGCTGGTGTCGACGAAGACCGAGGGGATGCCGAAGTACAGCACCAGGCCGGCCGCCGGGACCTCCCGGCCGACACGTTTGGCGGCGAGCCCGTGACCGCATTCGTGCGCCGCCTGGGCGAGCACGTTCAGTGACAGCAGAGCGATCGCACCGAGTAGGTAGGAGTCACCGGCGAGGAACAGGGAGCTGCTCCCCCGCTGCCAGGTGAGCGCGAAGAGCACCAGCCCGGCCAGCGCGAAGAGCGCGCCGACCCAGACCGCGGGCCGGGTGAACAGGAACCGGCCGGCCGTCCGGTAAAGCGTGGTGACCAGGCCGTCGACGCCGAAGGAGAGCACCTGACGGCCGCGGGCGGCCGCCTTGAGCGTCTCGCCGACCCGTTTGGGCAACGGCTCGCGGACCATCTCCCGCAGCGGGCGGAAGGCGTCCGTCGGCAGTTCCTCCAGCATCCGGTTGGCGGCCAGGTCGGCGACCACCCGGCGGACCTGGTCGGGCGCGAGCCGGCCGGCGATCCGGGCGAACTCGGCGACCAGCCGGGCCACCGTGCTGACGCCGTCCATCATCAGGGCGAGCTGGTACTCCTCCGGGGCGAGCCGCAGGTAACTGCTGCGGCCGCCCTCGTCCGGCGAGCGGAGCATGACGTAACGCCCGCCGCGGACCGAGGTGCGGTGCCGGACCTCGATCCCGGCGCGCAGGACGGGACGGGCGCTGGCCGGGTTGAGCCGCTCGGCGACCGTGTGCCAGAGCCCGGCGTCGGCCTGGCCGGAGGGAGCTCCGGGGGCCCGGCCGGACAGGGCTTCCCAGACGCTGGTCCGGGTCTCCACGTACGTCAACTCAGGGGGCCTCTCACTCCGCATCAACGCCCGACGGCGAATGGAGATTAGGCGGTCGCCTGGGCAAACGCGAGTCCCTGGTGGCGATAGCTGCCTGTTGGTCGCGAAGGTCCTGAATCACGGCATAGATAGGAATACGGCGGGTGACGCGCCCACCCCCTGGTCGCGTCACCCGCCGTAGGCGGAGGGGTGCCCGGGTTACTGGGCTTCCTGCAGCGTGACCGTTACGGTCCGCTCGTCACCGTTGCGGGTGAAGGTGAGCGTCATCTGCTGGCCGACCGTGCCCGCCTGGACGGCCGCCACCAGATCGTCCGAGTCCTCGATCGCCTTGCCGTCGACCTTGGTCACCACGTCGCCCTGCTGGAGTTCGGCCTTGGCGGCCGCGCTGTTCCCCGTCACGTTGCTGACCAGCGCCCCGCCGTTCTCCGCGTCGGTGACGCTGACGCCGAGCGCCGGGTGGCTGACCTTCTTGCCCTGCATCAGGGCGTTGGCCACCTGCTGGGCCTTGTTGCTGGGGATGGCGAAGCCGAGGCCGATGTTGCCGGAGCCCTGCCCGTTGGTGGCGATCGCCGAGTTGATCCCGATCAGCTCGCCGTTCGTGTTGACCAGCGCGCCGCCGGAGTTGCCCGGGTTGATCGGGGCGTCGGTCTGGAGCAGGCCGGTCATCGTGGTGGCGGACTGCTGCTGCTGGCCGCCGAACGGGTTCTGCTCCTCGTTGCCGCCGCCGGACTGGATGGTCCGGTCCTTGGCGCTGATGATGCCGGCGGTCACCGAGCCCTCCAGGCCGAGCGGGCTGCCCAGCGCGAGCACGGTGTCGCCGACCTGGGTCTGCGCGCTGTCGCCGAAGGTCGCGGCCTTCAGGCCGGAGACGCCGTCGGCCTTGACCACGGCCAGGTCGGTACGCGGGTCCGTGCCCACGACCTTCGCGGTGGCCTTGGTGCCGTCCGCGAAGATGATGTTCACGGCACCGCCCTGCGCGGCGGTGGAGACCACGTGGTTGTTGGTCACGATGTAGCCGTCCGCACTGATCACCACGCCGGAGCCCTCGCCGGAGCCGGTGGTGATCGAGACGACACTGTCCTGCACGGCGGCCGCGATCTGGGCCAGCGAGGAGCGGTCCACCACCCGGGTGACCGAGGAGTTGCCGGTCTGCACGCTCTGCGCGGCACCGTCGTCGGAGAGGGCCAGCGCGGTGGCGGCGCCGACCCCGCCCGCGCCGAGCGCGAGCACCACGGCGGCCGCACCGGCCACGAAGATCTTCCGGCCGCGGCCGGAAGGCCGCTGGTCGACGCCGACCGGGCGGGCCCAGGGAGCGCCGTCGGTGCCGGGCTGGCCCTGCGCGGCGTGCCAGGCGGCGTACGCGGCGTGCGGGTCCTGCGGGTAGCCGCCCGGCTGCTGGTAACCGGCCTGGCCGTACCCCTGCGCCGGCTGGTAGCCCTGATGCCCGTAGGGCACCGCGGTCACCGGCTGTTCGGGCGAGCCGGGCTGGCCGTAGGGCTGGCCGTACGCCGGCTGCGCCGAGGTCGGCTGCTGCTGACCGGCCGGCTGCTGCCAGGCCTGCGGGGACCAGGGGTTGTGCGGTGGCTGTGGGCCGGCCGGCGCCGCTCCGTAGGCGCTCTGGCCGCCGGCCTGGCTCCCCCCGGTCTCGCCCGTGGAGGCTGCGGTGGCGGAGGAGGGAGGTGCCGCGGACTGGGGAGCACCGGACTGCGGGGCAACCGGCGGCTGCACATGCGTCGGCTGCTCAGACTCCACCCGCTCCGTGCTGTTGGTGTCAGCGGCGGCGTCCGCGGGCCGCGGGTTGGACTCGTTCTCGTTCATGTCGCTAACTCTGCCCCGTCGTACTCGTACCCAACTGTGTTACTCCTGGACATTTTCTGTGAACCCTTTGTCCGGATTTATGGTCGGCAACGACACTCGGAACGTGGCACCCTTGCCCGGTTCGGTGTCCACCTCGACGGAACCTTGGTGCGCTCGCACGATCGCGGCCACGATCGCGAGCCCCAGTCCGGTCCCGGTCGCCTCCCGGTCGGTGTTGCGGGTCCGCGCACCGTCGGCCCGGTAGAACCGCTCGAAGACCCGTTCCGTCTGTTCCGGACCGAGCCCCGGCCCGGTGTCGGCGACCTCCACCACGGCCCGGTCGCCGGCCTCCGCATAGAGCCGCAGCGTGACGGAGGCGCCCGGCGGGGTGTGCACGACGGCATTGGTCATCAGGTTGCCGATCACCTGACGCAGCCGGGCGTCGTCCCCGTTCGCCACCAGCCGCTCCGGCTCGTCGCGCACCTCCAGGGTGATGTCCCGGTCCGGCGCGATGGCCTGCGCGGCCTGCACCGCGTCCATGGCCAGCACCGGCAGCTCGACCGGCGCCAGGGTCAGTGGCCGCTCCCGGTCGAGCCGGGCGAGCAGGAGCAGATCCTCGACGAGCAGGCCCATCCGGGCGGCCTCGTCCTCGATCCGCCGGACCAGCCGGGCCACCGCGTCCGGGTCGGAGACGGCGCCCTGCCGGTAGAGCTCGGCGAACCCGCGGATGGTGGTCAACGGGGTGCGCAGCTCGTGCGAGGCGTCCGCGACGAACTGCCGCATCTTCTCCTCGGACTGCAGCGCACGGGCCTCGGAGCGCTGCGCCGCGTCGGCCGCCTCCCGGGCGACCTGCTCGGCGGCCCGCGCGGCCTGCTCGGACTGCGCCCGGGCGATGAAGGCGGACTCGATCTGGGTCAGCATCGAGTTCAGCGCGATGGAGAGCCGGCCCAGCTCGGTGGTCGCCTCACCGCCGTCCTCCTCCGGGTCCGGCACCCGCTGGGTGAGGTCACCGGCGGCGATCCGGGCCGCGGTCCGCTCGATCTGGATCAGCGGGATCAGGCTCTGTCGCACCAGCGCGGCGCCCACTGTGGCGAGGGCGATCAGCACGCCGACGCCGACCAGCAGATCCACCCAGACCAGCCGGGCGATGACCGCGTCCACGCCGGTCATCATCTGGGCGACGTGCAGCACCGAGTCGTTCTCCAGCCGGACCACGACCATGCGCCACACGTACCGGCCGTTCTCGGAGTGGACCGTGAACGGGTCGGCGAGGTGCGCGTCGATATCCTCGACACCGGTGAAGAGGCCGGGCAGTTCCTCCTCGCCGAGACGCGACTCGTCGTACCACAGGCGGCCGGCGCCGCTGACCGCGGTCACGGCCATGTAGTAGTCGGGCGGCAGGAAGATGCCGACCGCGAGGCCACCCCGTCCGTTGAGGACCACGGCGGCGTTCGTCGCGTACGACTTCAGCTGCGAGTCGAGCCGCTTGACCATGAAGGTGTGCAGGGCGTACGTGCTCGCCGCACTGATCAGGGTGAGAGCCGCGAAGACCAGCGCCAGCACCGACGCGACCAGCTTGGTCCGCAGTGAGATCTTGCGCAGGGGCTGGCGCGGGATCGATCCCCGAACCCGTTCGGCGAGACTCATCGCCGCCTACACAGCTGGCTTGCGCAGCACGTAACCGACGCCCCGGAGGGTGTGGATCAGCCGGGGCTGAACGTTGTCCACCTTCCGGCGCAGGTACGAGATGTACGACTCGACGATGTTGTCGTCACCACGGAAGTCGTATTTCCAGACGTGATCGAGGATCTGTGCCTTGGAGAGCACCCGGTTGGCGTTGAGCATCAGGTAGCGCAGGAGCTTGAACTCCGTCGGCGAGAGCTGCACCCGGCTGCCGGCCCGGTAGACCTCGTGCGTCTCCTCGTCGAGCTCGAGGTCGGCGAAGACGAGCCGGGAGGGCTGGTCGTCGCCGGCGTTGGTGCGCCGCAGCACCGCCCGGATCCGGGCGGTCAGCTCCTCCAGGCTGAACGGCTTGGTGACGTAGTCGTCGCCGCCCAGGGTGAGCCCGCGGATCTTGTCGTCGGTGCCGTCCCGGGCGGTCAGGAAGACCACCGGGGTGCGCTGCCCGCCCTCGCGCATCAGGCGGATCACCTCGAAGCCGTCGAGGTCGGGCAGCATCACGTCGAGGACGACGAGGTCGGGGGTGGAGCTGCGGGCCGCGCTGACGGCCGCGCTGCCGCTGGTGGCGGTGGTGACGTCGAACCCGGCGAAGCGCAGGCTGGCGGAGAGCAACTCCAGGATGTTGGCGTCGTCCTCGACGACGAGGAGTTTCGCCTCGC
Organism: Actinoplanes sp. 13; assembly: GCF_056134165.1. Lineage (NCBI taxonomy): Bacteria > Bacillati > Actinomycetota > Actinomycetes > Micromonosporales > Micromonosporaceae > Actinoplanes > Actinoplanes sp. 13. The sequence continues at coordinate 784,393 of NZ_JBVYOQ010000001.1, forward strand.
TCTGCTTGGGCTGGGTCTGGGCGGCCATGGCGCCCATTCTGGTCCGGGCCGCTGCGCCGCGCCTGCACACTCGCTGAAAATTATCTGTGAGCTTCATGCCGCCAGGTGATAGCCGCCACCCCCCAGGCTGGCCTGCGCCGCCCGGGCCAGCGCCCGGCGGTCGGCGCCCGCGGCCGGCCGCAGCGCCGGAGCGGTCACCAGCGTGACGGTGAGCCGGCGGACCCGGGCCACCCGCCGCACCGACTCCCACAGCGTGTCGCCGCCGATGAAGGCCGCCTCGGTGGAGTCGTACCCGATCGAGATCGGCACCACCGGCGCGCCCGCGTCGATCGCCGCCTGGAAGAGCGCCGGCCGGAACCGGCCGTACTCGGTACCGCAGAACGTGGTGCCCTCCGGGAAGACCGCGACCGAACGGCCGCGGCGGAGCTGATCGGCCACCTCACCGACGGTGTGCGGCAGGGTCCTTGGCCGGCCCCGGTCGATGAAGATCGAGCCGGCCCGGCCGGCCGTCGCGCCGATGCCCGGCCAGGCCCGCACCTCGCTCTTGGCCACCAGCCGCACCGGCAGGACCGACGCCAGCGCGACGATGTCCAGCCAGGAGACGTGGTTCGCGACCAGCAGGCTGCCCGGGCGCGGCGCCGGACCACGCAGGACCAGACGGACACCGAGGGCCGCCAGGATCGCGCGGGCCAGGCTCCGCAGCGCGGCGCCACCGAGGAGAGCCGCCGGCATCAGACCGCCCAGGAGTACGACCAGAAGCGCACCGACACGCCGGAATGCCACTCCGCGAGCCGCCGCGGTCGCCTCCCCGTCCCGGCACCGATCCCCGCATCCCGAGGCCGGCTGCCAGATCATCGCGACGCGCCCAGGAAGTGCCGGCGGTACCGCGGGTCCAGCCGGTCCATCGAGAAGAGCACGTAGAAGTCGGCGCAGTCGAAGTCCGCGTCGTACGCCGGCTCGCCGCACACCCAGCTGCCCAGTCGCAGGTAGCCGCGCAGCAACGGGGGCACCGCGGTCTTCGGGTCGGCGACCAGGTCGGCGCCCGGCACCCAGGGCGTACGCGGGCGCACCCGCAGAGCCGGCGGGGAGAGGTGCTTGGCGTTGACCCGGGCCCGGACCCCGGCCGCCGTGTGCCCGCCGTCGCCCAGCGGCACCGAGGCGCAGCCGCCCAGCCAGCGCAGGTTGTTGAGGTGCAGATAGCGGGCGATGCCGGCCCACATCAGGTTGACCACCGCGCCGGAGCGGTGGTCCGGGTGCACGCAGGAGCGGCCGATCTCGACCAGGTGGTCGCGCAGCGGCCGGAGCGCGCTGAGGTCGAACTCGGTGTCGGCGTACCGGCGGCCGGCCAGCTCGGCGGCGCGCGGCGGCAGCATGCGGTAGGTGCCCACCACGGCGCCGGTGGCGTCGTCGCGGACGATCAGGTGGTCGCAGTACTGGTCGAACTCGTCGGTGTCACGCCCGTCCACCGCCCTGGTGAGACTTGCGCCGAGTTCACCGGCGAAGACGTCGTGGCGCAGTCGCTGCGCGGCCTCGACGTGGCTCGCGTCGTCCGCGAGCAGGAGGGTGTAGCCGCTGGTCCCGGTGGGTGCGGCGGCGGTCATCAGAACTGCCATGAGATCTGTGTAAGGGCGACGTCTGCCGATGGCGTGTCGGCATTGGTGGCGATGCGTGGCCGGTAAATGAACGGCGTGTGCGAGGGTCGGTGGATGGTGATCCCGGAACGCTTCAACGGACCACCCGGCACCGGCAACGGCGGCTGGTGCGCGGGTGTCTTCGCGGTCGCCGCGGGCGCCCGGGCCGGCGGGCCCGCGCACCAGGTCACGCTGCGGGTGCCGCCGCCGCTCGGCGTCGAGCTGGAGCTGCGGGACGGCTCGGTCCTCGCCGGCGACACCCTGGTCGCCGAGGTCACCGTCGCGGACAGCCCCGCCGCCGGGGTGCCGGCCGTGCCGGCGGAGACCGCGATCGAGGTGTCGAGGTCGTACCCGGGCTTCACCGCCCATCCGTTCCCCACCTGTTTCGTCTGCGGTCCGCACCGGCCGGAGCGCGACGGGCTGGGCATCTTCCCCGGCGTGCTGCCGGACGGGCGCACCGCGGCGCCGTGGACGGTCCCGGACGAGGTGACCGTGCCGGCGCTGTGGGCGGCGCTGGACTGCCCGGGCGGATGGGCGGCGATCGCCCGCGGCCAGGCGTACGTGCTGGGCCGGATCACCGTGGCGGTGGACGCGCTGCCGGACCCGGGTGCGGTGTGCGTGGTGATGGGCGCCGCGGTGGAGATCGCCGGGCGCAAGGCGACGGTGGACTCGACCGTCTACGGGCCCGGCGGCCGCCGTCTGGCCGGCGCACGGGCCACCTGGATTGCGGTGATCAAGTAGGTTGCTGCCGTGATCGCCGTGGAGCACCTCACCAAGGTCTACAAGAGGCTGCGTGCCGTCGACGACCTGTCGTTCACCGTGCGCTCCGGCCGGGTGACGGGTTTCCTCGGGCCGAACGGGGCCGGCAAGACCACCACCCTGCGGATGCTTCTCGGCCTGGTCACGCCGACCGCCGGCGAGGCGACCATCGGCGGCCGGCGGTACGCGGATCTGACCGACCCGATCCGGCATGTGGGCGCGATCCTGGAGGCGTCCAGCGCGCACCGGGGCCGTACCGGCAAAGATCATTTAAGGGTGATCTGCCGGGCCGCCGGGCTGCCGCTCAGCCGGGCCGACGAGGTGCTCGAGCTGGTCGGGCTGCAGCCGGCGGCGGACCGCAAGTTCAAGGGTTACTCGCTGGGCATGCGGCAGCGGCTCGGCATCGCCTCGGCGATGCTCGGCGACCCGGCCGTGCTGATCCTGGACGAGCCGGCCAACGGCCTCGACCCGGAGGGCATCCGGTGGATGCGCGACCTGCTCAAGGGGCTGGCCGCCGAGGGACGCACGATCCTGGTCTCCAGTCATCTGCTGGCCGAGATGCAGCACCTCGCCGACGACGTGGTGATCGTGGCGGCCGGCCGGCTCGTGCAGCAGGGCCCGGTCGCCGACGTGCTGGACGGCGGCGCCTCCGCCCAGGTGCGGGTGCGCACCCCGGAACCGGACCGGCTGGTGGCCGCGCTGGATCCGCTCGGCCTGGCGGTCCGGGCCGAGGCCGACGGGGCGCTGCTGGTGATCGGCGCCGAGCCGGCCCAGGTCGGCAACGCCGCCTTCCGGGCCGGCGTCGAGCTGCACGAGCTGACCGGTGAGCGGATGGATCTCGAGCAGGTGTTCCTCGATCTGACGGCCGGGAAGGCGGAGATCCGGTGAACCTCGTCCGCGCCGAATTGCTGAAGGTTCGCACCACGTCGCTCTGGTGGGGTTTCGGCTTCCTGCTGCTGCCCCTCTGGGCCATCGCCCTGGCGTTCAACTGGGCCAACTCGACCAGTCAGCCGCCCGGCCAGGATCTCGGCGTGACTGTCGAGCTGGTGACCAACGGACAGTTCTTCGGCATCCTGATCGTGCTGCTGATCGGGGCGATCATGGTGACCAACGAGTTCCATCACCTGACCGCGACGACCACGTTCCTGGTCACCCCGCGCCGGGAACGCGTGATCCTGGCGAAGTTCGCGGCGGCGATCCTGATCAGCCTGGTCGTCTGGGCGATGGTCACCGTGGCGAACCTGATCGTCACCCCGGTGGTGACGGCCGACCTGGACATGTCCGCCCGGTTCGGCGCGGTCGAGGTGTGGAAGGCGATCGGGCTCAACGCCGTCGCATTCGCGCTCTGGGCGATCCTCGGGGTGGGCTGCGGTGTGCTGATCCGCAGTCAGCTCGCCGCGACCCTGATCCTGTCGGTCCTGTACGTGCTCGGCCCGGTGGCGGTCACCACGATCTTCTTCCTGCTCGGCGACTACATTCCCGGCTTCGAGAAACTGGACTTTCTGGTACCGACCGTGGCCTCCGATCTGATGATCTCCGGGCAGGAGCTGCCGGACGGTCCCGGGCGCCTCACCGGCGCCGCGGTTCTGGTCGCTTATGCCCTGGTCACCGGGGCGTTGGGCACCTTGATCGTGCGGCGGCGGGACATCGCCTGACGACCGGGCGCACCGGTGCCGCGTGCGGGCCGGATCGGACCCTGAGTCGGTCATAGGCGGACGTCCGAGCGGAGGACGCCGACGCACGGCGTAGCCTTGACTCCGATTCCTACCCGTCCCGCGTGACGGATCCGTCACGTGATGACAAACACGGTGAAAGAGGCGAACGCGGCAGTGTCGACGCAGCAGACTTCGCAAGACAATCCACTCGCGGACTTCGGTCCCAACGAGTGGATCGTCGATGAGATGTACCAGCGATACCTGTCCGACCCGACCAGTGTCGACCCTGCCTGGCACGATTTCTTCGCCGACTACAAGCCGGCGATGGCCACGGGCTCGATCGTGACGCCGGACGAGGCGAAAGCGGCGACCGCGACCGCCACCGCCGCCAAGGCCGGCACGGACGCCCCCGCCGCGGCCACGGTCGCCTCGCCGAAGCCGGTGACCCCGCCCGCTCCCGCCGCGAAGCCGGCGGCAGCGGCGAAGCCCGCCCCGGCGGAGAAGGCCGTGCCCAAGCCGGCCACCAACGGCCAGGCCGCGCCGGCCGGCGCGAAGACCACCACGCTGCGCGGCGTGGCGGCCAGGATCGTCCAGAACATGGAGTCCTCGCTCGAGGTGCCCACCGCCACGTCGGTGCGTGCGGTCCCGGCGAAGCTCATGGTGGACAACCGCATCGTCATCAACAACCACCTGCTGCGCGGCCGCGGTGGCAAGGTCAGCTTCACCCACCTGATCGGGTGGGCGCTGGTCCGGGCGGTCGTCGAGCACCCCGAGATGAACAACTCGTTCGCCGAGGTGGACGGCAAGCCGGTGCTGGTCGCGCCGGAGCACATCAACCTCGGCATCGCCATCGACCTCGCCAAGAAGGACGGCTCCCGCACGCTGGTCGTGCCGTCCATCAAGAACTGCGAGAAGATGGATTTCCGGCAGTTCTGGCAGGCGTACGAGGACGTGGTCCGGCGCGCCCGCCGCAACGAGCTGACCATGGACGACTACTCCGGCACCACGATCTCGCTGACCAACCCCGGCGGCATCGGCACGGTGCACTCGATCCCGCGCCTGATGAACGGGCAGAGCGCGATCATCGGCGTCGGCGCCATGGAATACCCCGCCCCCTACGCCGGGATGAGCGACGAGACCCTGTCCGAGCACGGCGTGAGCAAGGTCACCACGCTGACGAGCACCTACGACCACCGGGTCATCCAGGGCGCGCAGTCCGGCGAGTTCCTGAAGGTCATGCACGAGCTGCTGCTCGGCCAGCACGGGTTCTACGACGAGATCTTCACCTCGCTGCGGATCCCGTACGAGCCGGTGCGCTGGGTCCGGGACGTGCAGCGCACCTCCGAGGGCCAGATCGACAAGGCCGCCCGGGTGGTGGAGCTCATCCACGCGTACCGGGTGCGCGGTCACCTGATGGCCGACACCGACCCGCTCGAGTTCACCATCCGCAAGCACCCCGACCTGGACGTGCTCCAGCACGGCCTGACCCTGTGGGACCTGGACCGCTCCTTCCCGGTCGGCGGCTTCGCCGGCAAGCAGAAGATGAAGCTGCGCGACGTCCTCGGTGTGCTGCGGGACAGTTACTGCCGCCGGGTCGGCATCGAGTACATGCACATCCAGGACCCGGAAGAGCGTCGCTGGATCCAGGAGCGGGTCGAGGTCAAGTACACCAAGCCGGACGCCGAGGAGCAGAAGCACATCCTGCACCGGCTCAACGCGGCCGAGGCGTTCGAGACCTTCCTGCAGACGAAGTACGTCGGCCAGAAGCGGTTCTCGCTGGAGGGCGGCGAGTCGCTGATCCCGCTGCTCGACACGGTGCTCCAGTCGTCGGCCGAGGCCGGTCTCGACGAGATGGTGATCGGCATGGCCCACCGCGGCCGGCTCAACGTGCTCACCAACATCGTCGGCAAGCCGTACGAGAAGATCTTCACCGAGTTCGAGGGCTGGATGGACCCGAAGTCCGCCCACGGCTCCGGTGACGTCAAGTACCACCTCGGCCAGACCGGGAAGTACACGACGCCGGACGGCGAGCACTCCACCACGGTCAGCGTGGTGGCGAACCCGTCGCACCTGGAGGCCGTGGACCCGGTGCTGGAGGGCATCGTCCGGGCCAAGCAGGACCGCCTGGACCTGGGCCTGCACGGCTACACGGTGCTGCCGCTGCTGGTGCACGGCGATGCCGCGTTCGCCGGCCAGGGCGTGGTCGCCGAGACGCTGAACCTGTCCCAGCTGCGCGGGTACCGCACCGGTGGCACGGTGCACGTCATCGTCAACAACCAGGTCGGCTTCACCACCGCCCCGGAGTACAGCCGCTCGTCGATGTACTCCACCGACGTGGCCCGGATGGTCGAGGCGCCGATCTTCCACGTGAACGGCGACGACCCCGAGGCCGTGGTCCGGGTCGCGAAGCTGGCGTTCGAGTACCGGCAGTCCTTCAACAAGGACGTCGTGATCGACATGATCTGCTACCGCCGCCGCGGTCACAACGAGGGCGACGACCCGTCGATGACCAACCCGCGGATGTACCAGATCATCGACACCAAGCGCAGCGTGCGCAAGCTCTACACCGAGGAGCTGATCGGCCGCGGCGACATCACCGTGCAGGAGGCGGAGGAGCAGCTGCGCGACTTCCAGGGCCGGCTCGAGGAGGTCTTCAAGGCCACCCGGGACGGAGCCGGCTCGCCGCCCCGGCCGCACATCATCGCCGAGGAGCCGGAGCCCGGGGCACAGACCGCCGTGGACGCGAGCGTGGTCCGCTCCATCGGCCAGGCGCACATCGAGCTGCCCGAGGGCTTCACCCCGCACAAGCGGGTCCAGCAGTTGCTCGACCGGCGGGCCAAGATGTCCACCGACGGCGGCATCGACTGGGGCTTCGGCGAGCTGATCGCGTTCGGCTCGCTGCTCAACCAGGGCGTCACGGTCCGGCTCGCCGGCCAGGACTCGCGCCGTGGCACGTTCACCTCGCGGCACGCCGCGATCGTGGACTCCAGGACCGGCAAGGACTTCCTGCCGCTCTCCTCGCTGGCCACCGGCAACGCCCGGTTCTTCGTGCACGACTCGCTGCTCAGCGAGTACGCGGCGATGGGCTTCGAGTACGGCTACTCGGTGGAGAACCCGGACGCCCTGGTGCTCTGGGAGGCCCAGTTCGGTGACTTCGTCAACGGCGCCCAGACGGTCGTGGACGAGTTCCTCTCCTCCGGCGAGGTGAAGTGGGGCCAGCAGTCGTCACTGGTGCTGCTGCTGCCGCACGGCATGGAGGGCCAGGGCCCGGACCACTCGTCCGGCCGGCCCGAGCGGTTCCTGCAGCTCTGCGCGCAGGACAACATGCGGGTGGCGAACCCGACCACCCCGGCGAACTACTTCCACCTGCTGCGCCGCCAGGGTCTCTCGGCCAAGCGCAAGCCGCTGGTGGTCTTCTCGCCGAAGTCGCTGCTGCGGCACAAGCTCGCGGTGTCGTCGGTCAACGACTTCACCCAGGGCACGTTCCAGCCGGTGATGGGTGACGACGGGGTCAACGGCAAGCCGCTGGACGCCGGCTCGGTGAAGCGGGTGCTGTTCTGCTCCGGCAAGGTCTACTACGACCTGTTCCAGGCGCGGGCCGACCGCGGCAACAACGACACCGCGATCATCCGGATGGAGCAGATCTACCCGCTGCCCGTCGAGGAGCTGAAGGCGGTCCTGGCGCAGTACCCGAACGCCGAGGACTTCGCCTGGGTGCAGGAGGAGCCGGCAAACCAGGGCGCCTGGTCGTTCGTGGCGCTCAACCTGCTCGAGCATCTCGAGGGCGTGCGCCTGCGGCGGATCTCCCGCCCGGCGGCGGCCGCCCCGGCGGTCGGCTCGGCCAAGATGCACGAGGCTGAGCAGGCCGCCCTGATCGAGGCGTCACTGCCCCGCTCATGACCGCGTGAAGTCTGTGGGGGCGCTCCGCTCAGGCGGGGCGCCCCCGCTTACTATCCGGTCATGTACTTCACCGATCGTGGCATCGAGGAGCTGGTCGAGCGGCGCGGCGAGGAGACCGTGACCCTGGAGTGGCTCGGCACGCAGTTGCGCACCTTCGTCGACCTGAACCCGGAGTTCGAGACCCCGATCGAGCGCCTGGCCACGTGGCTGGCCCGCGACGACGAGGATGAGGACGAGTGACCCTCGCGGGTTGAGGTCTTTCGGCCCGGCCGGGTGCGGCGCGGGCCGGTAGGTTGAGGGCGTGGCACGCAGCGTGTATGTAGCGGGTTTGGGCCCGTCCGTCGGCAAGGGCACCGTGGCTCTCGGCATCGTCGAGCTGCTCTCCCGGCAGGTCGCCCGGGTGGGCGTGTTCCGCCCGCTGGTCGCCGGCAACGGGCCCGACCCCCTGCTCACCGTCCTCCGCGAGCGCTATCCCGGCCCGGTCGCCGACGCGGACTCCTTCGGCGTCACCATGGCCGAGGCGACCACGCTGGTCGCCGACGGGCGGCGTGAGGAGCTGATCGGCCGCATCGTCGAGCGCTATCGCGAGGTCGAGCGGCAGTGCAGCTCGGTCGTGATCATCGGTAGCGACTTCACCGACAAGCCCGCGGAGGGCCGCGAGGAACTGCCCCGGGAACTGGCCTTCAACGCGCGGCTGGCGACCGAGTTCGGCAGCGTCGTGGTGCCGGTGGTCAGCGGCGAGGGCCGGTCTCCGGAGTCGCTAGTGGCGGCCGCGCGCAGTGCGTACCACTCGATGGCCGATCTGGGAGCGACCGTCGTCGCGGTGATCGCCAACCGCGTGCCCGCCGATCGGCCCGCGCCGCCGCCGGAAGGTCTCCCCGTCCCGTTCTGGGCCGTCCCCGAGGTTCCGGCGCTCGCCGCACCCACCGTGGGCGAGGTGGCCGCCGCGCTCGACGCCACGATCTTCGCCGGGCCGCCCGGCGCGCTGCAACGCGACGTCCTGGACTATGTGGTGGGCGCCGCCCAGGTGCCGACCGTGCTGGAGCACCTGACCGAGGGCTCCCTGCTGATCACCCCGGGCGACCGGGCCGACCTGCTGGTGGCCGCCAGCGCCGCGCACGCGGCCGGGACGGTCACGCTGGCCGGCCTGGTGCTGACGCTGGGCGAGCCGCCGGACCCGCAGGCCGTCCGGGTCATCGAGCGCCTCAACACCGGGCTCGCGATCCTGATCGCCAAGACCGACAGCTACCACACGATTGCTGCGGCCGGCCGCATCCAGGCCCAGCTCAGCACCCCGCGCAAGGTCGAGGCGGCGCTCGGCGCGTTCGAGGAGAACGTGGACACCGGCGCGCTCTCCGGCCTGCTCGACGTGGCCCGTTCCAGCCGGGTCACGCCGCTGATGTTCGAGAACGACCTGATCGACCGGGCCCGCGCCGACCGGCGCCACCTGGTGCTGCCGGAAGGCACCGAGGAGCGCATCCTGCGGGCCACCGAGACCCTGCTCCGGCGCGGCGTCGCCGACCTGACGCTGCTCGGCGATCCGGACGAGATCGCCCGCCGGGCCCGCGAGTTCGGCGTGGAGATCGGCGGGGCACGGCTCGTCGACCCGGCGCACAGCCCCTGGCGCGACGACTTCGCCGAACAGTACGAGGAGCTGCGCAAACATCGCGGGGTCACCCTCGACCTGGCGTTCGACGTGGTCCGGGACGTCAACTACTTCGGCACCATGATGGTCGCCGCCGGCCTGGCGGACGGGATGGTCTCCGGCGCCACCCACACCACCGCCGCGACCATCCGGCCCGCCTTCGAGATCATCAAGACGGTGCCCGGGGTGTCGGTGGCCTCCAGCGTGTTCTTCATGCTGCTCGCCGACCGGGTGCTGGTCTACGGCGACTGCGCCGTCAACCCCGACCCGGACGCCGGCCAGCTCGCCGACATCGCGCTCTCCTCGGCGCAGACCGCGGCCGCCTTCGGCATCGAGCCGCGGGTCGCCATGCTCTCGTACTCGACCGGCAGCTCCGGCTCCGGCGCGGACGTGGACAAGGTGGCCGCGGCCACCGCGCTGGTCCGGGAGCGGCGCGGTGACCTGCCGGTCGAGGGCCCGATCCAGTACGACGCGGCGATCGATCCCGCGGTGGCGGCCGCCAAGCTGCCCGGCAGCGAGGTCGCCGGCAAGGCCACCGTCTTCGTGTTCCCGGACCTGAACACGGGCAACAACACCTACAAGGCCGTGCAGCGGTCGGCGAACGCGGTCGCGGTCGGCCCGGTGATGCAGGGCCTGCGCCGGCCGGTCAACGACCTGTCCCGCGGCGCGACGGTCAAGGACATCGTCAACACGGTCGCCATCACGGCGATCCAGGCGGGAGCGAGATGACCCGGGTACTGGTGCTGAACTGCGGCTCGTCGTCGCTGCGGTACCGGCTCTTCGACGGATCGCGGGTGCTGGCCAAAGGTCTGGTCCAGCGGATCGGCGAGGAAGGCGGGGACGCGGCCGACCACCGGGAGGCGCTGCGCACCCTGATGGACACCCTCGACCTGACCGGCCTCGTCGCGGTCGGCCACCGGGTGGTGCACGGCGGCGACAGGTTCACCGCCTCGACCGTGGTGACCGACGACGTCGCCGCCGCGATCGAGGAGCTGATCCCGCTCGCCCCGCTGCACAACCCGGCCGCGCTCACCGGGCTCGAGGTCGCCCGCAAACTGCTGCCGGACGTGCCGCAGGTGGCGGTCTTCGACACCGCGTTCCACTCGACGATCCCGCCGGAGGGTGTGCGCTGGGCGATCGACCGGGAGGTGGCCGGGCGGTGGGGCATCCGGCGGTACGGCTTCCACGGGACCTCGCACGCGTACGTGTCCCGCGAGACCGCCCGGATGCTGGGCCGGCCGGTCGACGAGACCAACGTGATCACGCTGCACCTGGGGAACGGGTCGAGCGCGACGGCTGTCCGCGCCGGCCGCAGCGTGGCCACCTCGATGGGGCTGTCCCCGCTCAGCGGCCTGGTGATGGGCACCCGATCGGGTGACATCGACCCGAGCGTGGTCTTCCACCTGCACCGGGAGGCCGGGATGCCGCTCGACGAGATCGAGGCGCTGCTCACCCGCCGGTCCGGTCTGCAGGGGCTCACCGGGGACAACGACATGCGGACGGTCCTCACCCGCCGCGCCGCCGGCGACCCGGAGGCGGCGCTCGCGTTCGACGTTTACTGCCGCCGGCTGCGGGAGTACGTCGGCGCCTACCTCGCCGTGCTCGGGCGGGTGGACGCGATCACCTTCACCGCGGGGGTCGGCGAGAACGCCCCACAGGTGCGGCACGGGGCGCTGGACGGGCTGGAGGCGCTGGGTATAGCGGTCGACCCGGAGCGCAACGCGCGCAACGACCGGGTCATCTCGCCGGACGGCTCGCCGGTGACGGTCTGCGTGGTGCCGACCGAGGAGGAACTGGAGATCGCCGAGGAGGCCCGCCGGGCGATCGGCTGAGCGGGCACACCACCGCGGGCCCGCCGGGTTCGGCTCAGCCGAGGGCGAGCCAGGCGACCAGGGCGATCAGCACCACGGCGACCGCCGCTCCGGCGATCACCAACGGCGCCTTGGACGACTTCTCCGCCTCCGGCGTCGTCCGGGTGAAGGCCCGGAACGCCTCGGTGTTGCCGCTCGGGTCGACGCTGTTGTCAGGCATGCGGCCGACCCTAGCGAAACTCGTCAAGGATGGCGAAGCACGGCACCTGTTCGGCGGACCCGGTGTGATTCCCGCGACGCGCCATATGATCATCTAGCAGGCACAATGGGTCGGGTGCTTCGTCGTTCCGTACTCGCCCTGGCCCTGTCCTCCGCCGCCGCGCTGACCGGCTGCGGCTCCTCTCCGGCAGAGCCGCCCGGCCCGGAGGTCCCGGCGCCGAGCGGGGCGACCGGGGTGCAGACCCGGGAGATCGAGTTCGCCCGCGGCAGCGACCGGCCGCTGCCGACGAAGGTCTGGCTGCCCGCCGGCGACGGCCCCGCCCCGCTGATCTACTTCAGTCACGGCTTGACCTCCCAGCCGGACGACTACGCCGAGCTGCTGACCGCCTGGGCCGAGGCCGGCTTCGTGGTGGCCGCGCCGAAGTACCCGCGCACCTGGAACCAGGCCGCCGACTTCGACGCCGACGACGTGGTGAACCAGCCCGCCGACGCGCAGCACGTGATCACTCAGCTGCTCGCCGAGCTGTCCGGGCGGATCGACCCGGCGCGGATCGCCGCGGCCGGGCACTCGGCCGGCGCCATCACCACGATCGGCCTGTTCAGCGGCAGCCGCGACGAACGGCTCAAGGCCGGACTGCTCATCTCCGGACGGCAGATGCCGCAGCCCGCACCGTTCTCCGGGGCTCCGGCGCCACTGCTGTTCGTGCAGGGCAAGCTCGACGAGACCGTCACCTACGAGCAGGCGTTCGGCGCGTACAACGAGGTGACCTGGCCGAAGGCTTTCCTGGAGCTGCCGCAGGGCACCCACCTGCCGCACCGCGACCAGCCGGCCGTGGTCGCCACGACCACCACGGACTTCTGGCGCTGGGCGCTGAACGGCGACGAGGCGGCCAAGGCGCGGATGCCGCAGGACGCCTCGTCGACCGGAGCCGCGGGACTGACCGGCACCCTCTAGAACTCGACGACCACCTTGCCGAACACCTCGCCCGACTCGAGGCGGGCGAACGCGTCCTCGACCGCGGCGAACCCGAACGTGGAGTCGATCACCGGCCGCACCTGGCCGGCGGCCACCAGGCCGAGCAGTTCGGTCAGCTCAGCCGGGGTGCCCATGCTGCTGCCGAGGATCTCCAGCTGCATCGCGAACACCCGGCGCAGGTCCACCCGCGCCTGATGCCCGGCGGTGGCGCCGCACACCACGATCCGCGCGCCCGGCGCCGCGCACTTCATCGAATGCTCGAAGGTGGGGGCGCCGACCGACTCGATCACCACGTCGACCCGCTCGGGGAGCCGGGCGCCGGGTTCCACCGCGGTCGCACCCAGCTCGGCGATCCGCTCGCGCTTCCACGGTTCGCGGCTCGTCGCGTACACCCGCTTGCCCAGCGCCACGCCGAGCGCGACGGCCGCGGTGGCCACGCCCCCGCCGGCGCCCTGGACCAGCACCGCCCCGGCCTCGGCGACGCGGCCCCGGGTGACCAGCATGTGATAGGCCGTGAGCCAGGCCGTCGGCAGACAGGCGGCCTCGGCGAACGAGACCCCGGCGGGCTTGGGGATCAGGTTCTCCCGGGGCGCCGCCAGCTGCTCCGCGAGCGTGCCCGGGTGGCGCTCGGAGAAGATCGAGTAACCCCGCGGGTCGGCCTTGTCCGGCACCACCGGGAAGACCACGACCTCGGCGCCGTCCGGATCGACCCCGGCGGCGTCACAGCCCAGGACCATCGGCAGCCGGTCCGCCGGGAGGCCGACTCCGCGCAGAGACCAGATGTCGTGGTGGTTGAGCGAGGCGGCCCGCACGTCGACCGGGACCCAGCCGTCCGGCACGGTGAAGGGCAGTTCGCCGACGGTGAGCCCACGCAGCGGCGCGTCGGGCTGGAGTGAGGAGGCGTAAGCGGCGCGCATGATCCGACCTTAGCGCCCGTTAAGTCCCCGCACCGCCCGGTGCCACGCAGTGTGTGAAGTTCGGGTGCGATACGCACCCGAACTTCCCACACCAGGGTTTTCCGTTGTGGAACCAGGCGGGTGGAACGGTCAGGCGAGCTGCGGCGCAGCGGCGACCGGCGGCTCGGCGGCGATCCGGCGCGCCACCCCGTCCTCGACGGCCGCGGCGGCCACCGCGGCCGCCACCGCCGGACCGACCCGCGGGTCCAGCGGCGACGGGACGATCGCCTCCGGCCGCAGGTCGTCCGCCACGATCGCGGCGATCGCGTCGGCGGCGGCCACCTTCATCCGGTCGGTGATCGTCGCCGCCCGCACGTCCAGCGCGCCCCGGAAGATCCCCGGGAACGCCAGCACGTTGTTGATCTGGTTGGGGAAGTCGCTGCGACCGGTCGCGACGACCGCCGCGTACCGGTGCGCGACCGCCGGCGGCACCTCCGGGGTGGGGTTGGCCAGCGCGAAGATGATCGCGCCCGGCGCCATCCCGGCCAGCGCCTCCTCGCCGATGCTGCCGCCGGAGACGCCGACGAGCACGTCCGCGCCGATCAGCGCCTCGGTGATCCCCCCGGTCCGCCCGGAGATGTTCGTGGTGGCCGCCAGCCGCGCCTTGACGTCGGTGAGGTCGCCACGCTCGGCGTGGATGATGCCGCGCGAGTCGCAGACGATCACGTTGGCGCCCTGGACGCCGGCCGCGATCAGGGTCCCGGTGATGGCGACCCCGGCCGCACCGGCCCCGCTGATCACCACGCGCAGGTCCGCGAACCGCCGGCCGAGCAGCCTGGCCGCGTTGCGCAGCGCGGCCAGCGTGACCACCGCCGTACCGTGCTGGTCGTCGTGGAAGACCGGGATGTCCAGCTCGGCGTCGAGCCGCCGCTCGATCTCGAAGCAGCGCGGCGCGCTGATGTCCTCCAGGTTGATGCCGCCGAAGGAGGGCGCCATCGCCTTGACCGTGGCGATGATGCCCTCGACGTCCTGGGTGTCCAGCACGATCGGGATCGAGTCGACGCCGCCGAACTGTTTGAACAGCACCGACTTGCCTTCCATGACCGGCATCGCGGCGCGGGGGCCGATGTTGCCGAGCCCGAGGACCGCCGAGCCGTCGGTGACCACGGCCACCGTGTTGGACGTCCAGGTGTAGTCGGGGTAGAGCGACTCGTCCTCGGCGATCGCCTCGCAGACACGGGCGACGCCGGGGGTGTACGCGAGGGAGAGGTCGTCGCGGCTGGCCAGCGGAACGGTGGCGCTCATCGTCATCTTGCCCCGGCGGTGCAGGTCGAAGACGGGGTCGGCGGCCAGGGCGGGATCGAGCTCGAAACTGAAGTAGGACACGGTGAAACTCCACACTGCATCGACATTGATACGTGGCACCTGCGCGCCCTGGTCGCGAATGTGCGCCGAGGGGGCGGTGCTATGCGGGGATCACCCGGTAACTCGACCACAGCGCGGGTGTGCGCTGGGGATCAGAGGACACTAACTTAACCGGAACGGTCTCGGGTAGTACCGAAATATCACACGCCCGATGACGTCGGCGACGCCGTGAGCACGGGAATCGTCCTGCACGAACGCGTTGTCGCCGAGCAGCCACCACCCGCCGTCGCGCTCCTCGGCGGCCCGTTTCACCACCAGCAGACCGGGCCTCGACCGGAACTGCGCGACGACGATGTCCCCGGTCCTTACCCGCCCGCCCCGGCGCACCACGAGAGCGTCGCCGGCGCGCAGCGTAGGGGCCATGGAGGGACCTCTGACGAGTGCGGTGAACAGTGGGAAATGCCATCTCAAGGCATCAAGCCTCCGTCGCGTTACGCCCCACAGGTAAGGGGTAGGGTCAATCTCGGATCATCGCAAACTCTTTGGAGGAGTCCTGATGCGACTTCCGCGTTTCCTCACACCGAGCACCGTGGTCAGCGCTCACTGCGACCTGCCCTGCGGGGTCTACGACCCGGCCCAGGCCCGGATCGAGGCAGAGTCGATCAAGGCGATCGCCGAGAAGTACCAGGGGAACACCGACCCCGAGTTCCGCACCCGGGCCATCCTGATCAAGGAGCAGCGCGCGGAGCTGGTCAAGCACCACCTCTGGGTGCTCTGGACCGACTACTTCAAGGCCCCGCACTTCGAGAAGTACCCGAACCTGCACCAGCTCTTCAACGAGGCCACCAAGCTCGCCGGCGCCTCGGGCGCCAAGGGCTCGGTCGACCCGGCCGTCGCGGAGCAGCTGCTCGGCAAGATCGAGGAGATTTCCAAGATCTTCTGGGAGACCAAGCAGGCCTGAGTCACGGGCCATGCGGTGGCTCCGTCCGGACGTTCGGACGGAGCCACGCTCGTTTCTCCGCGGCCCCGCACTCCCCCGTTCGCATAATGACCGGCTAAAGTCTCCTGCATCGGGAGGAGGGCTCGGGTGACTCAGCTGATGGAGACGGGGCCTGACGTCGGAGACGACGTCGTTCTGCTGACCGTCCCCGCCGACGGGGGCTATCTCGGTGTCCTCCGGACGGCCACCGCCGGTCTCGCCGCCCGCCTGCACTTCGCGCTCGACGAGATCGAGGACCTGCGCATCGCGGTCGACGAGGCGTGCGCCATGCTGCTCGCCATCGCCACCCGGGGCGCCGAGCTGGAGTGCCGGTTCGCGGTCACCGACGACGCGCTGACCGTCGAGGTCACCGTCTCCACGGTGCGCGGCGCGCGGCTGCCCTCCGAGTCGTCCTTCGCGTGGAAGGTGCTGACCGCCCTCACCACGTCCGCCTCCGCCGAGGCGAACGGGCGTTATGCGACGATCCGTCTGCTGACCCGCCGCACCGAGTTCTGACGTCTCAGCGCACCGTGTGCGCGATGAAGTCGAGGTGCTGCGCCGCGGCCCGCGTCGCGCCCTCGGTGTCCTGCCCGGCCACGCACTCCAGCAGCGTCCGGTGATCGGCGTCGATCCGCTCCCAGTACCCCTCGGGCAGCTCACCGATCACCTCCTCGCCGTACGAAGCCTGGTACAGCGGGCTGCCGACCAGCTCGAACAGCGGGTTGCCGGTGGCTTTGGCGACCGCCCGGTGGAAGGCCGCGTGCGCGGCCAGCATCGTGTCCACGTCGTCGATCGCCGGGTCGAAGAGCGCGCCGCGCAGCTCGACGAGGTGCGCGTCGGTGCGGCGCAGCGCGGCCAGGCCGGCGGCCGGCACCTCGAGTGCCCGCCGCAGCTCCAGCAGGTCGGCGAGGCCGATGTTCGCGGAGTGCGCGAGCAGGGCGAAGCCGGTGGAGAGCCCGTCGGCGAGCTGGGCGGCGTCGGGATGCGCGACGAAGCTGCCGCCGGTCACCCCCCGCGTCGTCACGATCAGATGCTGGCTCGCCAGCAGCCGTAACGCCTCGCGTACCGTGCTGCGGCTGACGCCGATCTTCACGCACAACTCCGGCTCCGGTGGCAGCCGCTCACCGGGTTGAAGTCGCCCTGACGTTATGTCCGCCCGCAACTCGTCTGCGAGCTGCTGATATGCGGGCGGCCGCACCACTGAGCCGGTCACCCGTCCAGGTTAGGCCCTGATCCGCCATCCGGGACCCGGTGAACCCTTTTCAACCCGCATCGAGCCCGCATGGCCCACGGATGCCGGTCAGGGATCGAGCATCGCCGCGCCGCAGCGGTCAGCTGTCGACACCCAGGGCGCGGCTGCTGGCCGGCATCAGGATCAGCACGGCGGTCAGCACGGCCAGCGCGATCATCGCCACGCCCACCGCGACCGGGCCGATCTGGAGCAGAAAACCACCGGTCGCGAGCAGGAAGAGCTGCACCACCACGGCCGGGCCACGAGCGCGGACCCGGCGGCGGCCGAGGGCACGCGCCACCGCGAAGACCGCGAGCGCGGCCAGGGCGGCCATCACGGTGAGCGAGGCGGCCACCGCGACGTTCACCCCACCCCGGGTCAGATCTAGGACGATGAGGTACGCCGTGAGCACAGCGAGTCCCGCGCTCTGCAGGTAGAGGAGCCGCACGCCCCAGTCGAGGGTCGGCGCGCCACTGGTCACGGAATTCTCACCGGTCACTGGTGCACCATACCGACAGCCCTGACGCGCTCCGCCCGGTACAGTGCCGCCCATGCGAGCGTTGCTGGTGGTCAACCCCCGGGCGACGACGACCAGTGAGCGCAGCCGCGACGTGCTGGTCCGGGCGTTACGCAGCGCGGTGGACCTGGAGGTCCGGTACACGGAGCGGCGCGGTCACGCCACCACGCTGGCCCGGGACGCCGCCGAGAACGGGGTCGACCTGGTCGTCACGCTGGGCGGCGACGGCACGATCAACGAGGCGGTCAACGGGCTGCTCACCGCGTCGACCGCGCTCACCGGACTGGCCGGCCCGCTGGCTTACAGGTTGCCCGCCCTCGCCGTGGTGCCCGGCGGCTCCACCAACGTCTTCGCTCGCGCGCTCGGCATGCCCCGCGACTGGGTGGACGGCACCAGCGTGATTCTCGACGGCATCCGGGACGGCCGGCACCGAGTGATCAATCTCGGACGTGCCGATGATCGCTATTTCACCTTCACCGCCGGGCTCGGCTGGGACGCCGCGACGATCCGCCGGGTCGAGCAGTCCCGGCTCCGCGGCCGCACCTCGACACCGGCCCTCTACGCGCGCTCGATGGCCGGTCAGTTCTTCACCGCGATGGACCGGAAGAACCCGCCGCTCGTGCTGGAACGCCCCGGCGAGGACGCGGAGCCCGGCCTGAGCACGGTCATCGTCCAGAACACGGCGCCGTGGACCTATTCCGGCGACCGGGCGGTCAACCCCAATCCGGACGCCTCGTTCGATCTCGGGCTCGACGTGTTCGCCCTGCGCAGGCTGGACGTCCTCCACACCACGCGGACTATGACACAGCTCGCGTGGCGGTCCGGTGATCTACGCGGTAAACAGGTATTACGGCTGCATGACATCGCGGAGTTCACCGTGGTGGCGTCCCGGCCGCAAGCCTTCCAGTTGGACGGCGACTACCTGGGTGAGCGTCAGAAGGTGCACTTCGTGTCCGTCCCGTCAGCGCTACGTGTGATCTGCTGACATCGGGGTACGTGTTTCGGGACGTGCTCACGATCCGTTACAGAAACACGGGCAAAAGGTCGGCGAAACGGCCGGGACCGTACTACATTGATGGGAGCGTTCGTCAACCGGCTCTGGCATGAACCGCAGAACCGGACATAAGGGTACGTGAGCCAGCTCACCCGGCGGGAGAAACTTCCAGCGCTACCCTTGACATCGCGCAAGTTCGTGAAAGCATTCACAAGCGATAAGAAGTAACCGGTTGCTGCTTGTACGCGTTCCTAATCCAGAAGCGCGGAACAGCCACCAAACACTAAAGCTTGCTGACGCTCCGGTGAGCGTACGGGTACAACCCGTCGGACACCACAGCGCACGCATATAGGTAAACAGCACTGTTTTCATTACCCCATCCGAAACAAGGAGTTTGCCGCCATGGACTGGCGTCACGATGCGATCTGCCGCGACGAGGACCCCGAGCTGTTCTTCCCGATCGGGACGTCCGGCCCGGCGCTCCTGCAGGTCGAGCAGGCCAAGGCCGTGTGCCGGCGGTGCCCGGTGACCGAGGAATGCCTCTCGTGGGCACTCGAGTCTGGACAGGACGCCGGCGTATGGGGCGGGATGAGCGAGGACGAGCGGCGCGCTGTCAAGCGTCGTGGTGGCCTTCGGATCAGTCCCGTCACCGCCTGAATCAATCCCCCACACAGCATTTGCGCCCCGGGCCGGACGGCACCGGGGCGTCTTGCTGTTTCGGCCCACTCACACGGCGTTTCCCATTCCCGTGCGCGCTAATGCGATCACGGTACGTTTCCCCGCCGCGGGAAATGATCTCGAAATGAAGATCGAAATGCATTGAGTCGTGACTCGCGCACACTCCGCATAGGACCATCGACAGTTGCCGCCGGATGCCCGTTCGTCGCATAGCGCAGAGTGACCGTCGCACTGAGTGAGTTCGGGCCTCGAAACGGCCGGTTCACAGAAAACTCACAGGCCGTCCCGCTCACTCCCCACGGCTGGTTCCCGGAGCGGTCCCCCGGTCTTCAACCGCACCAAAAGCCCAGCCGAACGTCTCAGGGCTGACGCAAGAGCCTGCGAACCGCACCAGCGACCCAGCCGTCTGTGAGGGCCGGCACAGAGTCTGCTGGACCACACGAAGGGCCCGCCGAGCTCGCTCAGCCGGCGCGCAGGGCCGGCACAGGCTCCAGGAACCGGCTCGACCCGCTCGACCGGCTCTCAGGACGGTCGGCAGGCGGTGGGGACAGCACTGGCGGCCGGCGCTCAGGATGGGCGGCAGGGTTAGGGGTAGCACCTGGGGAACCAGCTGTGGGAGCGGAGAGGCCGGAAAGCGCGGAGCGCCGGCGTCACTCCCCAGGGCGTACCCCGGATGGGTGAATCAGGCCGCGGCGCTCAGCGGGCCGCTGAGGACCGAATCCGCACGCGCTCCGACGAGCCGGACCAACTCGGGCGCGTCACCGAGCGGCTGAGCCGCCGCAACCGCGCCCGCCTCGAGCGCCGACCGCACGGCAAGGTCGTAGAGGAATCCCGGCGCCAGGAAGTAGGCCGCCATCACCACCCGCTGGGCACCGGCCGCCCGCAGCGCCGTGACAGCGTCCCCCGGCCGGGGCCCGGGACCGGAGGCGTAGGCCACCGCCGCAGGCACCCCCAGCCGCTGCCCCAGCACGTCAGCTGCCTCCGCCACCGTGGCACGCGCGGCCGCGTCACGGGTCCCGGCCGACGCCAGAACCACCCCGTCCCAGGGCACACCGTCCACCGGCGACCCACCCGTGGGGGAAAGCGACGCGGCAGAGAAGGACGCGGTCGAGGAGGACGCGACGGGCAGGCGCCGGCACAGGGCGGCGACCAGCAACGGCGAAACCGGCCCCAGAACGTCAGAAGCGGTCACCGAGATCGGCAACGCCTCGGCCTCCCGCACCACCGCCGGCAGGTCGACCCGACCGTGATACGCAGCGGTCAGCAGCAACGGCACCAGCACGGCCTGCCGCCCCGGGAGCGACGCCAGCACGTCCAGCGGCCGGGGCCCGGCATGGTCGAGGTACGAAGCCCGGACCACCCACTCCGGCCGGGCCCGGCGGACAGCCCGGGCCAGGGACTCGGTGGCCACCGCGGCCCGCGGGTCGCGGCTGCCGTGAGCCACCAGGACCACGGCCGGCCGCGCGGCGGAGGTCAGACGTGCAGTCCGCATTCGGTCTTCTCGAACATCGCCCAGCGGCCGGCACGCGGGTCCTCGCCGGCCTTGGTGCGCCGGGTGCACGGCCAGCAGCCGATCGACCCGTACCCCTTCTTGAAGAGTTCGTTGACCGGCACGTTCCACCGGCTGATGTACCGGTCGACGTCGGCCTGGGTCCAGGCGGCGATCGGGTTGACCTTGACCTTGCCCTTGCGGGCGTCGAAGGCGACGACGGGCGTGTTGGCGCGGGTCGGCGACTCGTCGCGGCGCAGGCCGGTGGCCCAGGCGTCGTAGTCGCTGAGGGCCCGTTCCAGCGGCTCCACCTTGCGCAGGAAGCAGCATTCGTCCGGGCTGCGAGCGAACAGCCGCGGGCCGTACTCGCCGTCCTGCTGGCCGACCGTCATCCGCGGGCGGATGGAGCGGACGTTCACGTTCATCGTGCGCGCGACGGTGTCCCGGACCTTGAGCGTCTCCGGGAAGTGCAGGCCGGTGTCGAGGAAGACCACGTCCACGCCGGGCGAGACCCGGGAGAAGATGCTGGCCACCACGGCGTCCGCCATCGAGCTGGTGACGCAGAAGCGCGCGCCGAAGGTGTCGGTCGCCCACTTGGCGATCTCTTCGGCGGAGCTGCCCTCCAGGTCACGGGCGGCCTGCGTGGCCAGCTCCCGAAGCTCGTCGGGCGACCGGCGGGCGGGGTCGGCCGCCCGCTCGGGTTCGGTGGTTCGGGGGGCGGGGCCGGTCCGGAGCGGGGCGGCGGGCGCGCCGAGACTTATCAGGCCCAGGCCCGAGGCGTTCAGGAGACTCATTCGGAAACTCCCTCTACCAGCGCTTTGATGGGTTGTGATCCGGACGGCACCGGCAGGATGCCGACGAACTTGACCGTGAAGACCCGGGCGCAGGAGTGGCACTCCCAGGACCCGTGTGACGTCTCGTTGGGACGGAGGTCCTCGTCACCGCAGTAGGGGCAGTACAGCGGGGCGGATCTGGCGTCGCTCATTTCAGGAGCTCCTCTTCCGCCCGCATCACCCAGTTGGCGAAGGTCTCGCCGTCGGTGCGGCCGTCCAGGTAGTGCCGGGCCACCCGCTCCACGTACTCCGGGAGCTCCTCGGCCGTGGCCTTCAGGCCGCGCAGCTTGCGGCCGAAGCCGGCGGTCTCGCCCTTGGCCATGCCCAGCGCGCCGCCCAGGTGGATCTGGAAGCCCTCGACCTGCTCGCCGTGCGAGTTCATGACGAGCTGGCCCTTGAGCCCGATGTCGGCGACCTGGGTGCGGGCGCAGGCGTTCGGGCAGCCGTTGATGTGCACCGAGATGTCGGCGTCGAAGTCCTTGAGCCGGTCCTCGAGCCGGGCCACCAGCTCCTCGCCGCGCGCCTTGGTCTCGACGATGGCGAGCTTGCAGTACTCGATGCCGGTGCAGGCCATGGTGCCGCGCCGCCAGGCCGAGGGCCGGGCTTCCAGCCCGATCGCGCGGAGACCTTCGATCAGCGGTTCGACCTTGTCGTCGGCGATGTCCAGGACCAGAAGCTTCTGGTACGCGGTGAGCCGCACCCGGTCGGAGCCGTGCGCCTCGGCCAGGTCCGCGAGCCTGGTCAGCTGGGTGCCCGAGGACCGTCCGACGACGGGTGCCGCGCCCACGTAGTTGAGCCCGTCCACCTGCTTGTGCACGCCGATGTGGTCGATCGGCTTCGCCGGCAGCTCCGGCGCCGGGCCGTCGATCAGCGCGCGGCCGAGGTATTCCTTCTCCAGGACCTCACGGAACTTCTCGACGCCCCAGTCGGCGAGCAGGAACTTGAGGCGGGCGCGGTGCCGCAGCCGGCGGTAACCGTAGTCCCGGAAGATCCCGACGACGCCCTCCCAGACGTCCGGGATCTCGGCGAGCGGCACCCAGGCGCCGAGCCGCTCGGCCAGCCGCGGGTTGGTGGAGAGGCCGCCGCCGACCCAGAGGTCGAAGCCGGGGCCGTGGTCGGGGTGGATCACGCCGATGAACGAGATGTCGTTCACCTGGTACGGCCCGTCGGCGAGCCAGGAGACCTGCGACTTGAACTTGCGGGGCAGGTTCGAGTAGCGGGTGTCACCGACGTACCGCTTGACGATCTCGTCGATCGCCGGCGTGCCGTCGAGCACCTCGTCGACCGAGATCCCGGCGACCGGGCTGCCCAGCACGACGCGGGGGCAGTCGCCGCACGCCTCGGTGGTCTGCAGGCCGACCGCCTCCAGCCGGCGCCAGATCTCCGGCACGTCCTCCACCCGGATCCAGTGCAGCTGGATGTTCTGCCGGTCGGTGATGTCGGCGCTGTCCCGGCCGAACTCGGTGGAGATCTGCGCGATGGTCCGCAGCTGGGCGACGCTCAGCGCGCCACCGTCGATGCGGACGCGCAGCATGAAGTACTCGTCCTCGAGCTCCTCCGGCTCCAGCACCGCGGTGCGGCCGCCGTCGATCCCGGCCTTGCGCTGGGTGTAGAGGCCCCACCAGCGGAACCGGCCGCGCAGGTCGGCCGGGTCGATCGAGGAGAACCCCCCGTGGGCGTAGATGTTCTCGATGCGGGCCCGCACGTTGAGCGGGTTGTCGTCCTTCTTGCTGCGCTCGTTCGGGTTCAGCGGCTCGCGGTGTCCGAGCGCCCACTGACCCTCGCCGCGCGCCTTACGAGGGCGGGCGGTCGGCCGTGCAGCGGGAGTGTTGCTGGGCGCCATCTCGGCGTTCCTCCGGGTTTCGTGGGCGCACGCTGCCACCCACGGCCCTGGAGGTTCGTGACATCTGTGTCAGGAGAGGGCCCGGCGGTCGCGCGCCCGAAATGAAAAACGGGCGTCGTCAGGAAGCCGGACACATCGCGCTGCGGACACGGCCGTAGTCCACGTGGCGCCGGGCCACGAAGCGGCGGTCAACTGCAGCGGTCATGTCGGCAAGCCTCTCACGGCGCGCCTATTTGGGCCAGCGCGGTCCAGATTCCGGGAGTGTGTCAGGTAGCACACGGCAAACCTCTTGTAACACTCCGCCCCTAGACTGCGGGCGTGGCGTGTGACTCCCGTCGGAACCGGACCGTGTCGCACCGGAACCGGTGATCCCCCACGATGGTCCGCACCTCGAAGAGCGGTAAACCCCGGGAGACGGTGAACTCCACGCCGTAGAACGTCTTAACCTCACTCGCCGCCCACAGTCCCGCGCCGGTGGCCGCCGGGTCCTGCCGGAACACCAGATCCGGACCGGGCCGCAGCTCCGGGCCCCTCAGCATCGCCGAGAAGCCCGGAGCCGTCGTGTCGTTGCGGTCAGGGTCTCGCGGGACCCGGCCGATAGGCCGTCCGGACCGCCCGCCGGACCGGCCGGCGGTGGTGCTTGCCGACCTTCTCCGCCGCGGGCCAGGCGGCCTCCGGGTCCTCGAGCAGCGGGCGCGGCACGCCCCGCACCAGGGTGTCGAGCGCGCCCGGCAACGGACCGTAGCTCGCGATGCTCTCCCCCACGTGGTAGAGCTCGCCGGTCTCGTCGACGGCCAGCACGAAGGGGTGCCCGACGACGAACGCGCCGACCGGGAACAGCGTCCTCCCGAGATCCGCGCCCCAGGCCGCGAGCCGCTCGCCGTCGCCTTCGCCCAGCAGCGGGTCGAAGTCGAACGCGAGCACCGGCCGGTCCACGAGGCGACCACCGATCGCCACCTCGAGCCCGCCGAACTCGGCGAGGAACTCCGCAGCGGCGCCGTGCATGGCGTACTCCCCGGCGAGGGCGGCACGCCAGGCCTCGACGTCGACCCTGCGGCCCGGGCGCCAGCCGGCCCGGTGCAGCGTCTCAGTCGTCACCTCGTGGAACCGATCCATTACGAAACCTTCCGCTCCAGCACATTCCAGCGGATCCCGAACCATCGTGACAAGAACTTGCACGCGTAGCACGGAACCCAGAGCCGGTTGTGGTTGTGATGTGACGTGGTGTTCTCGATGGTCCTCGCCGAGGCCCGGGCCCCGCGAGGATTGTGGCCGTCATAGACCGCGTCGCTGACGCACGCGACGAGCCCGCACCTGCCGAAGCCCTTCGCCTTCACCTGGATCAGGCTCGGCGCCTTCTGCAGGACCCGCTTCACCTCGGGGTGGACGGCCGCCGGGCTGATACCGCTGGTGCTCCGGTACTTGGCGCCGTTGGGCAGGTACAGCGCCTCGGCCATCTTCGGGCGCGTCTTGCGGGTGAAGTTCTCCTTGTCCTCGGCCACCTTGTTCGCCAGCGCCGTCGCATCGGCGTCGACGTCGCAGAACTCCGCCACGGCGTCGAGTTGGATGAAACCGCCGTTGGTGTTGTGGACGAGCAGGTAGCCGCCGGCTGTACCCACGAAGTAGGTGTGGATGTCGTCGACCGTGAGGTTGTAGACGGTGGTCACCTCGTCGCGGGGGTCCACCGCCAGAACGGTGACCCGGGAACCGTCCGGCCGCAGCAGCTCGTCGTCCCTCTCCAGGTCCTCGGCAGCGAGCCAGGTCCGCTCGTCCTCCTCCCAGAACGGGTGGTTGTGGGTCGCGGTGACCTCGCCGTCCGGCGCGGCGTCGCCATCGGCGTCGATCGTGATGTCGACCAGGTGCTTGGTGCCGGTGCCGCGGATGAGCGCGGTGACCGGGCGGACCCCGGCCGCACCGGTCTCCGGGTCCGACGCCACCACCTGATCGTCGAGCTGCACCTCCTCGATCGGCTTGGACGTGCCGTCGGCGAGCAGCACCGGGGTGCCGGCGGCGAAACTGTTGCAGCCACCGCCCCCACCACCACCGCTCGGCGCCGGGCCGTCGGCCTTCTTGGCCGCGGCCTTGACCGCGCCCGCGCCGCGGGCCGCGGTCTTCGCCTGCCGGACGCCGGGAACCATGCCGGCGATGCCCATGGCGCAGTTCATGGTGTCGCCGCCGGCACAACTCTTGGCGGTGTCGATGGCCCCGGCCACCACGGCGACCGCACCCGCGGCGGCGGCCACGACCTGAGCCGGCGGCGGCAGGACCGCCGCGACCACGGCGACCGCACCGGCCACGTCCGCGATCGTCCCGGCGTTGTTCACGACCGCCTTCGCCGCCGCTGTCGCGCCGGTGGCAACCGCGCTCGACGCCTTCTGCAAACCGTTCTTGACGGCGCCCCAGAAAAGGCCGTCGGGGTCGGCGAAAGTGGTCGGGTTGTTGTTGGCGTACGCGTACGGATGCATCCGCTGCGGTTCGTACTCGTCGATCTCCGGGTCGACGGAGAGGAACGAGCCGGTCCGCGGATCGTAGAACCGTGCGCCGAGCAGCGTCAGCCCGCTCGGATCGCTCACCCCGCCGACGAATCCGCGCTGGCCGGACGGCCACTGCTCAGTGGCGGCGCCGTTGCGCGGGTTGCCGTACGGATCGTTGTACTTGATCGTCTCGACCCGGGTGACCGAGTTGACCGCCCAGCTCGCGGAGTCCTGCTGATCCGCGCCGAGCCAGATGATGTCGCCCTTGCGGTTGGTCGTGTCGGTCCGCGAGGCGATCGTGTCACCGGCGTGCTCGAAGTAGCGCGTCGTGCTCGTGCCCGAGGCCGGCGTCGTCGTGTACTCGTGGCCGTAGAGGAACACGCTCGCCGCGCCGGCCGGGTCGATCCGGGCGATCCGGTTGCCGTCGACGTCGTACACCATGGTGGTGTCGCCCTCCGGCGCGCTGATCCTGGTCAGCTTGCCGTGCGCGCTCCAGGTGTACTTCTCGGTCCGGTCGCCGGTCCTGCGGTACTCGAGGTTGCCGGCGGCGTCCCAGTCGTAGTGCTCGACCTGGTCACCGGTGGTGATGCTGCCGATGGCGTGCGGACGACCGGGCGCCGCCTGATAGGTCGAGGTCCTGCCGGTGACGTGATCGGTCGCCGACGTCCGGGAGCCGTGCTTGTCGAAGGTCCAGGACTTGCGGTACGGGGCCTTGCCACCGATCGTGGCGGTGGACGCGGCGCCGCACTCGGCCGCCTCCTGCGACCAGGCCTGCGTCAGGCGGCGC
The DNA here is from genome assembly GCF_056134165.1 of Actinoplanes sp. 13. NCBI lineage: Bacteria > Bacillati > Actinomycetota > Actinomycetes > Micromonosporales > Micromonosporaceae > Actinoplanes > Actinoplanes sp. 13. The sequence goes on from NZ_JBVYOQ010000001.1 coordinate 811,075, forward strand.
AGGTAGTCGTACGAGAAGCACTGCACGTCCTCCTCGCCGGGCCGGACGTTGCCGTCCACGTCGACCGGCCGGTTGGCCATCGACAGGACGTTGCCGGCGTCGTCGTAGCTGTACTTCAGCGCGGCGATGTTCGGCACGCTGCCGTCGCGGTCGAAGTAGAACTCCGACAGCCGGCGGGTGACGTTGTCGTAGACGTAGTTCTGGTACGCCTGCGGCTTGTCGCCCACCGGGGTGCCGAGCCAACGGTTCAGCACCTCGCCGTAGGGCGAGTAGCTGGTGCGGTCGACGTAGGTGCGGACCGTTCCGGACGGCGACGACGTGCCCGCCAGCTTCGTGACGTTGCCGAGCTCGTCGTACGTACGGGTGATGATCTCCTTGTCCATCGGCCCGACCTTGGGCAGCGTCGAGCGGTGCAGCAGCCCGTTGGGGGTGTAGGTGTGCGTGGTGACATAGGTGCCCGCCAGGGCGGTCAGCCCGGGCATGGCCGGGATGGTCGACTCCTCGTCGATCACCTGGTAGGCGTCGTTGTACTCGTACACCTCACGGCCGAAGGCGTGACCGTCGACGAATGAGGTCGACCTGGTCGGATGCCCCTTCGCCAGGGTGTCGTAGGTCCACTCGGCCGCCTTGACCCCGTTGAACGTGCGCAGGGTCTGCCGGCCGAGGGCGTCGTACGCGGTGGTGACGACGTTCTTCCGGGCGTCGGTCGTCCTGACGACGTCGTCGGCGTTGTTGTACTCGACCGACGTCTCACCCTTGTCCGGGTCGACGGTGCGGATCTCCCGGCCGCGCAGGTCGTACTCGTACCGCCAGGTGAGCCCGTCCTTGACCACGGTCTCCAGGTCACCGCGCGCGGTGTAGGTGTATCTGGTCGCGTCGAACGCCCCGGCCGGCTCGTCGCCGTGGAACTCGCGCTTCTCGATCACCTCGCCGGTGGCGTTGGTGATCGTGGCGGTCGGCGTGGCGCCCTGCGGTGGCGCGACTGCCACCTGCCAGCCGTCCGGGTTGCCGCCGTAGACCGTGGCGGTGGTCCGCTGCTTGACGTTGGCCGACCACAGCTGCTCCTCGACCACCTGGCCGAGCCGGTCGTACACCGAGACGGTGCGGGCCCGGTCCTCACCCGGGGAGATGGCGAGCAGCGTGGCGCCCGGCCTGCCCTTGGCGTAGTTCTTCGCCGACTCGTACTCGACCTGACCGCGGTCGTTGTACCCGGTGGTGGTGACCAGGCGAGCGTCAGCGCCGTCCTTGGTCTTCAGCCCGTCCTGCTGGGTCTGCACCGCCCGGTACAGCGAGTCGAAGAGGCCGACCTCGGTGGTGTAGCCACCGTCGGCGTTCAGCCGCTTCGAGGTCACCGCGAGCGGGCCGTCGGTGCGTACCAGGTAGCTGAATTCCATGGTGGGCGTCGTGGTGGCCTTGGCCCGGCCGGGCAGCCACACCTTGGTGAGGCGTCCCAGCGCGTCACGCTGCAGATCGGTGCGCTTCTTGTTGGCGTCCAGGATGGACGTCGGCTCCGCCCAGGCCGGGTGCTGATCGGTGATGATCTCGTGGCCGAGCGGGTTGACCGTCCTGGTCTGGGTGACCGGTCCCGGTCCGGCCGGTGTGTAGTAGGTGCGGTTCACCTTGCCGAGCGCGTCCGTGGTGCTCTCGGTCCGCCCGAGGTCGTCGAATCCGGTCCGGGACGTGGTCGTGTACGTCGCGGCGCCGTCCTTCCACCCGGTGAGGGTGTCCACCCGGGTGACCAGACCCTTGCTGGGGACGGATCCGTAGGTTTCGGACTTGTCGTAATAGCTCTTGACGTCCGAGATGATGTCGGCGGGCCGGGACACCGTCGCGGTGCACGCCTTGGCGACCGTCTCCTCCCGCGACGGCAGACCGCGCAGCCACGCGTCCTGGTTGTCGAGGTAGGTGACCCGGGTGCACTGCTCGTCGCCGCCCTTGCTGGTGTCGCCGAGCTCGGACGTGGCAGTGGGAAGCCCCTCGTCGTTGTACTCGGTACGGGTCTCGGTCTGCTGCCAGACCCCGGAGGCGATCAGCTTGCGCGACTTCTCCACCGACGGCGCCACCCGGTACGCCTTGTCCGCGCCACCGGTGCGCTCACGCTCCGCCGTCTGCTTGATCCAGTAGGCGGTGGTCTTCGACTCGGCGACGGTGGCGCCGTCCAGCTTCGCCTCTTCCAGCGGGGAGCCGGCGAGCGCGGGGTGATCGGCGTAGGTGTTGCCCGCGGAGTCGGTGACCTGCACGTTGCGGGTCTTGTCGTCGGGCAGCGGCTGGTCGTCCAGGCCGCGGTAGAAGCGCTTACGGCTGGTCAGGACCGTGTTCGTGCCGGACTGCCCGACGGACGTGGTGACCTGGGCGTATCCCCGCCACTGACCGTACGTCCGGTGCTTCTTCTTGGTGAACTCGCCGTCGTCCCAGCCCCACAGGACGTTGGTGCCGCCGCCCTCGGTCGAATACGCGTACCGGGTGGTGATCGGCGGCTGGTCGGTGGTCCGGTCGTACTGGGTGATCTCGGTGACGACGTACTTGCGGTACCAGTCCAGCGTCGGCTCGCCGTAGCCGTCCGGTGTCCAGTAGACCGGATAGCAGAGCCGGTTGTTGTTCGACGCGGTCGGCAGGTCGTCGGTGTCGCAGTCGGGCTCGGAGTAGGTGACGGTGATGTCCGCGCCGGACTCGGTGCGGATGTTGCTGATCCGGGAGCGGGTGTAGATCGGCACGCCGGCGGCGGCCCTGACCCGGTTCGGCCGCTCGACCCCGGTGAAGATCACCGGCGGGTCGGTGACGGTCCCGCCGACGTGACCGGCGTGGGTGATCGATTCCAGCCACAGCGCGGCGGACTTGGCATCCTTCGGTGCCTTGAACTTGTGCGCCAGCGTCCAGGACTCGACCGGGTCGAACGCGCTGCCGTTGCGGATCTCAGCGGTGATCTTGGTCAGTCGCCGGGTGGAGAAAAAGACCGGCGCCAACTTGTCGGTGCACGGCTCGGCCGCGCACTCCTTGTCCCACGGGACGTCCGGCCAGCTCGCGGCGACCGGCTTGTCGTCCTTGTAGCACTCGTCGACCAGGCACCGGGTGGCGGTGCTGAACACCACGCGAGCCGTCGCGGCCACGCTCGGGTGGGCGGTGTTCAGGCCGTACTCGATGCGCTCGAGGTAGCCGCCGCGGTCGAAGGCGACCCGGTTGTCCTTCTCCCCGGCCGCGCCGTAGTGACCGGTCTCCTTCTTGTAGAAGTACCGGGTCATGTTGCCGTGCACGTCGACCTGCTTGTCCAGCAGCCAACGCCAGGCCTGCTGACACGAGGAGTCCTTGAGCTTGTCGGCGTGGCAGGATTCGCCGTCGTGGTTGCCGAAGACCGGCACGGTCCACCGGGAGTTCGACGAGGTCACCTCGGCGGCGAAGAAGCTGCGGGTGCCGTCCGGGGTGGTGACCACCCAGTGCTCCGTGGTGGCGGCATCCTTGGTCGCCGGGGCGCCCTCGTAGTCGACCTTCCAGTTCGTGGCGTCCTGGGCCGGCCGCCAGCGACCGGTCTTGTCGTCCTTGACCAGCGTCGCGGTGGTGCCACCGAGCGAGACCGTGAGGTTCGGGGACTTCCCCTTCCAGCACTGGTCGGCGGTCTTCTTCTCCTTGTTGTTGGGGTCCTTCTCGTCGACCTTGGCGACATCGTCGGCGCAGCCGACATAGGTGCGCTCGACGTACCCAGGCGAGTAGTCCCAGCCGTCACCGGCCCAGGAGGCCTGGTTGTTGCGGCCGGCCATCCGGCCGTCGACCGCCTGCGACGAGTAGCCGAGCGAAACCTCCGGCACCGGGCCGGGCGCCGGCGGCACCTTGATCGGGTTGCTGTAACTGAACCCGCCGGAGCTGTCGCCGGCCGTCCACGAGCCGGAGGCCTGCAGGTCACTGGCCTTGTAGTCGCCCTCGCCCGATTCGGTGTCCGAGGACACGCTCAGCACGCTGACCGTCCCGGCCGACAGCGCCATCGACGTCGACACCGCCGGCTTCGCCGCGTCCTTGCTCGTCACGATCGCAGTGGCTTCCTGGCACTGCGACACCTGCGGTGTGGTGGCCGCACAGGACGGCAGCCCGATCAGCTTGAGCCGGTCGGCCCAGCCGCCGCCGTAGAGGTCGGCGAAGCTGCCGTAGTCGACGGTGGCCCTCACCTCGCCGTTCTTGTCGCCCTCGACTGCGATCACCGGGCCGCTGAGGCCGAGCTTCTGTGACTGTTCCTCGGGCAGCACCGAGATCTGGACCCGCTCCGGGGCGGGCTTGCCCGGCACCGGCTCCACGGTCACCGGGATCGACCCGGCCTTCGCGGTGACCGCGCGTCCCTGCGCCGAGGCGAGGGAGATCTCCACCGTGCCGGCGGCCGGCCACTTCCCGTCCGCGGGGCCGGTCCACGTCGCGGTGTCGGCCGGGGGCGGAGTCGCCTGTACCCGGAGAGCTCCGAAGTCCTTGGCGGCGACCGGCGGGAGGTCGCGCTCGCCGCTGACCTCCCGGGCCACCCAGTGATAGGTGAGGAACGAGGTGGCCACCAGCGCGGTCACCCCGAGGGCCAGCCCTCGACGTGCCGGTGTGACTATCGTTTTTTCTTCTGACATATCCGTCTTTCTTGAGTCGGATGCGGCCGGCCGGGCGCCGCCGGCGTCCCGGAGTGGGACGCCGGCGACGGCCTGCGTTGATCAGGCGTGGGCGAAGGTGCCGAACAGCTCCGGGTCCACCGTGGACGACCAGACGCGGACGTCGTCGACGATGCCGCCGAGGTAGTTGGAGCGCTGGCCGCCGGTGGTGCCGGCGCAGCCGACGGTCAGCGGACCGGCGGCGTTCCACGGGGCGGACGGAGCGGCGGCGCCGTCGCCCTGCTCGTCACCGTTGACGTAGAACCGGAACTTCTTGGCCGGCAGGTCGTAGACCGCCGCCAGGTGCGTCCAGACACCCAGCTCCGGCGCCGCGGCCGAGGTGATCACCGTGTCCGCCGCGCCCGCGGTGTCACTCTGGGTCATCACGAACCGCCAGCGGCCCGCCGCGAACTCCATCCGGAAGCTCTGCCGGTTCGCGCCCGACTGGGCCACCACGGTGCGGGTGCCGGTCGCCTCGTCCAGGACCACCCAGGCGGTGACGCTGAACGAGCCGTCGGTCGGCACCACCGGACCGGCGGTCTGCGCACACGATCCGGCGGCCAGCGAGAGGCCGAGCGCACCCTGCCGGCCGTTGGCGCGGTCCCGTTCCCAGGAGTAGGCGCCGGCCACGCTCAGGTGCCGGTTGTTGCCGGACCGGTCCTGCAGCTCGGTGCGCTCAGCGGAGGATCCCGGCCCCTCCAGCGGCCACATGCCCTGCAGGGCGACCGGCGGGTTGGCGCCGCGCAGGACGGTCGCCTGGGCGTCGGTCAGCGCGCCGCGCCAGACCCGGACATCGGTGATGCCGCCGTGGAAGTAGTCCCCGCGGACACCGGCGTACTTGGCGCAGCCGATGGTCAGCAGACCCCCGGCCGACCAGTTGCCGCCGGTGCGAGCCACCGACGACACCTTCGTGCCGTTGACGAACAGGCTGATCGTCTTCGTGGTGGCGTTGTAGACGCCGACCAGGTGGGTCCACTTGCCGGCGGTGGCCGCGAAGGCGTCCGTCGTGGAGCCGGCGAACTCGGAGGCGGACGTCTCGTCGTCGGTCGCCTTCATCATCAGCGCCCAGAACGGCACGCCCTGAGCGTTGGTGCGGGCGCCGAGATACCAGCCGCTGACCCGGTTGCCTTCGGCACCGAGGATCGTCTGGTTCATCCGGGTGACGTCGTCGACCTTCGCCCACACGGCGAGGGAGAACGACTCGTCGCTGCGCACCACCGACCGCGGGCTGGTGGCGCACCGGTCACCGGTCACGTTCCACGCCGAGTCCGGCCGGGCGTACTGGTCGCCGGTCCACTCCGGAACCTCGACCGGCGGGGCCGGCGTGGTGGGCTGCGTGGTGGGTTCCTCGGTCGGCTCGGGGGTCTCCTCCGGCACCTCCGGGCTGCCGGTCGGCTCCGGCTCGTTCGGGTCACCGGTCTCGGTGGGCTCCGGTTCCGGGTCCGGCTCCTCGGTGGGTTCCTCGGTCGGCTCCTCGGTCGGCTCCTCGGTGGGCGTGGGCTCGGGGGTCGGCTGCGGGACGGGCCGCGCCGGGACGGTGAGGGCGTAACCGTGCTCGCTGTCGTCCTCGCCGTTCTTGCGCAGCGCCCACCTGGCGGCGATGCCGGCCGGCAGCTCGTTGGCCGCGTCGGCGATCTGCGCCTCGCTGAGCAGACCGCTCCAGACCCCGACCTGGTCGATCGCGCCGACCATGGAGGTGCCGTTGACGGTGGTGTTGGTGCCGCCACAGCCGAGCAGGAGCCGGCCGTCGGCACGCCACGACGGCGTGATCGCGACCGTCTTGTCCAGCTTGCCGTTGACGTAGAGGCCGAGCACCTTGCCGACCGGGTCGACCGTCGCCGCCACGTGGGTCCAGGTGTTGACGACCGGGGACGCGGAGCCGGTGACGACGGTCATCGGGGCGCCGGCGAGGTCACCGGTCGTCACGCCGGTGGCCCAGCGGTCCGCCGTCACGTTGTAACTCAGGACGAAGGACGGCTGGTGCGTACCGGTCATCACCATGATCGTCCGATGTCCGGTCTTGTTCGCCAGCTTCACCCAGGCGCCGGCCGTGAACGAGCCGTCGGTGCGGACCACCGGCGCCGAGTACGCGCAGCCGTTGCCCGCGAGGCTCAGCGCCGCTCCGCCCCGTCCGGCCCGGTCGGCCGTGTAGGTGAGCGCGTCGGTGCCCAGCCACCGCAGGTCCTTCTGCGCGGCGTCGTCGGCCAGGGTGCCGTCCGCGTCGGTGGTGCCGGAGTCGTCACGCAGGTCGTGGGTGAGCCGCCACAGGGCCATCGGCTGGACCAGGGTGACCCGGCCGGTGAACACGTTGTAGACCGCCCGCGCCGACAGGTTCCCCGCGTAGTCCCGGGCCCAGACATAGATCTGGGTCCGGCCGGTGTCCAGCGGGAACGTGTGACTCCCCGTCCCGTCGGTGGCGTTCACCGAGGACTGGACCACATCGGCACCGATGCCGAAGTCGAACCGCTGGACCCCGGAGAGGTTGTCGGTGGAGGTGAAACTCAACGTGATGGGCTTGCCGTGCTCCGGCGTGCCGGCTGACGTCCGCTTGATCACCGGCAGCGACGGCGGCGTGTGGTCCTGCCGGAAATAGCAGTACCCGGTCCAGCCCGTGCTGTCCGGGCCGTCCGTGCCCTGCACCCGCCACTTGTAGCTGCCGTCGGCCAGCGCGGTGGTCACCGGGAAGCTGCCCTCCGCACCCGACTTCACCCACGGTGACGTGAAGTCCGCCGGGGTGGTGGGTCCGGTCAGGTCGAAGACCACCCGCACCGAGCCGTCACCGTCGGACGCCTTGCCGTACAGCGTCGGCTTGCTGTTGTTCATCCACGGGCCGGGTGAGGTCTTGTTGCAGCTGCCGCCCGGGTTGGACCGGATCGCCACCGGCGAGGTCGGCTTGTGCGCGTAGGACGCGATCAGCTTGACCGTACCCCGCTTGATCTTGATCCAGTGGCCGCCGCTCTCGGTGGGCACCCGCAGACCGAAGGTGATCGTGTTGTACGGCTGGTTGACGTGCCGCAGCACGTGCTCCTGCAGCGTGGCCGAGTCGAACCGGAAGCCGGTCGTCGACTGGCCGGAGCAGGCGGTGTTCGCCTTGACCGTCTTGGTCTGCAGCGCCGCGCCGTGCAGCCACTTGCCCTTCATGCCGTCCCACGTGGGCGTGTTGCCGTCCAGCGTGTTGGTCTGCCACAGGCTCAACTTCTCCCCGGCACACCACGCGGTGTGGTTCAGGATGCCCTCGACGGTCGGCTTCGACGTGATCCGTTTGCCGTGCAGCGTCCGGATGTCGAACTGCGCGTGCGCCCGCCAGACCTCCGAGTGGTTGTCCCAGTTGGAGCCGACCCGGATGACCTCACGGGGATAGCTGTCCCCGGAGACCCACTTGGTGTCCGGCTTCAGCTTGTTGACCGGAATCCACTTCTGGTACGTCGGCTGGAACGTCGGGTCGATGTAGAGCGGATAGGTCGCCCCCGACGCGAACAAGGTGTCGTCGGCCTTCACCCGCATCTGGTCGCCGGTGACCGTGACGTCCACCTCGGCCTGCCGGGCATGGCCGCCCGGAGCGCGCACGGTCGACGGGTCCGCCGGGACCGGCGCCGCCTCCAGCACGCCGGCACGCCGGGTGGAGACGGTCGTGCGGTCGGTGCGGTTGGAGTCCCACGCCACCGCCGGCGGCGCCTGAGCGACCACGCCACCGGGGCCGGCGACCTTCAGCTCGCCGTTCGACTCGATCAGGGTGGCGTTGCCGCCGACGGTGTACGACGCCTCCCGGACGGCCGGGTTGTCCGCGGCCTCGGGCGTCTTCACCACCAGGACGTGCGAGAAGCCCCCCGCAACCGCTCGCACCACCAGGTCTGTGCCCGGGTAGACCTCCCGGTAGGTGACCGCGTCACCGTCAGCCTCGCCGGGTGGCAGCGGCTCCGGCCAGGACAGCGTGAAGTCCGCGCCACCCTGCCGGTAGACCACGAAGGGAGCGTCGCCGCCGGCGGAGAACGTCACGTCCGCGGCAGCCCGCGGCCGGAACCGCCCGTCGGCGCCCGGCTCCAGTCCGGTGTCCAGGTCGACCCAGCGCGACCCGCGCTCGACACGCTGGGGCTCCAGATAGGACTCGAAGGTGAACTCGCCGGACGGCAGCGCGACAGCCTTGGTGGTCTCGCTCGCCGCCTCGTTCACCTCGACCGGCTTGCCGCAGAGCTGGGCGAGTCGCTGCGCCGCGAGCTCGGTCTCGGCGACCGGAGCGGCGTCAGCCGTGACCTCGGCCGGGCAGGCCGGCGGGGCCTGAGCCGCGGCCGGAGTGGCCAACGCAGGGAGGAATGTAGACAGAACGGCGAGCGATGTGCAGCCCGCCAACCCGATTCGTATGGATGACACTGAGTGGACTCCCGTGACCCGCGCTCATAGGAATCGGTCGAGCGGGGCCCAGCCACGTGCACAGCCCAAGCAGCGAACTCCGGTCAGCCCCCGCTCGAACCGAGTACGTGGCGATGACCGTAGATACCAAGATCACTCGGTGTCAATATCAAATATCTCAATGTGTTGATCAGAATTTGCCGTACGGACACGGGCGGGGTCAGCGCTTGCCGAGCGGCACCACCAGGACCGCCTCGGTGCCGGCGCCGGACCGCTTGCGCAGCTCGATGCTGCCGCGCAGCTCGCCGGTCGCCAGGGCCCGGACGATCTGTAGGCCGAGCCGGTTGCTGCCGTCGAACTTGAAGTCGTCCGGCAGGCCGCGACCGTTGTCGGCGACCGTCACGTGCAGTTGCTTGCGGAACCGGTGCGCGGAGACCACCACCTCGCCGTACTGGTCCGGGGCCACCTCCTCGGTGTCGTCCTCGGACGCCGGGAAACCATGCTCCACCGCGTTGATCAGCAGCTCGTTGAGCACCATGACCAGCGATGTCGCGATCTCCGCGGGCAGCACGCCGAAGGTGCCCTCACGGCGCATCCGAACCGGGAAACTGGTGGCGGCGACCTCGGTGGCGGCGGTGGCGACCCGGTCGACGATGCCGTCGAACTCGACCGCCTCGTCACTGGACATCGACAGCGTCTCGTGGACCAGGGCGATCGAGGCGACCCGGCGCACCGACTCCTCCAGCGCCATCCGCGCCTCGGGCGCGTCCACCCGGCGGGCCTGCAGGCGCAGCAGCGCGGCCACCGTCTGCAGGTTGTTCTTCACCCGGTGGTGGATCTCCCGGATGGTGGCGTCCTTGGTCATCAGCGCGCGTTCCCGGCGGCGGACCTCGGTGACATCCCGGACCAGGACCAGCGCGCCGATCGGCACGCCGGCGGGCAGCAGCGGCAGCGCGCGGGTCAGCACAGTGGCGCCGCGGGCCTCCACCTCCATCCGGGGCGGGAACTCACCGCGCAGCGAGGCCAGGATCCGCTCGGCCGCGTCGTTGCCCTCCAGCGGGTCGGCGGACAGCCGGCTGGCCAGGTTCGCCAGCTCCTCGCCGACCAGGTGGGCGTTGAAGCCGAGGCGCCGGTACGCCGACTGCGCGTTCGGGCTGGCGTAGGTGACCTTGCCGGAGGCGTCCAGCCGGATCAGCCCGTCCCCGACGCGCGGCGCCGACGTGGTCTCCCCCGGATGCCGCCGCGGCGGGAACGTCCCGTCGGCGACCATCTGGGCCAGGTCGTCGGCGGTCGTCAGATAGTTCAGCTCCAGCTGACTGGGGGTGCGCGCGGTGCTCAGGTTGGTGTCCCGGCCGATCACCGCGATCACCTCGCTGAACGCCTCCTCGAGGTCGTTCTCGTCGCGGCGCCGGACCGGGATCGCCTCGTGGCGGGCGGGCGTGTCGCCGTACCAGACCGGGTCGCCCTCCCGCCAGATCCGCTCCTGGGTGATCGCCACCTCGAGGTGCGCCACCTCCGGCCCGCCGACGATCTTGCCGACCTGGTCGTCCTGGTACGCGGTCGGCGCGGTGACCGGCCGGACCTGGGCGACGCAGAGGAACTCGCGCGGCTGCCGGGGCTCGCCCTTGATCGGCACCCAGAGCAGCAGGTCCGCGAAGGAGAGGTCGGACAGCAACAGCCAGTCACCGGCGAGCCGGTGCAGGTGGTCGATGTCGGCGGGGCCGAGAGTGGTGTGCTCCTCGACGAGATCACGAAGGGTGGACACGGACCCAGCTTATTTCTAGAGGGTGGTGGTGACCTTCTTCAGCCCACGCGGCGCATCGGGATCTTCGCCACGGGCAAGAGCCAGCGCGAGCGCGAGCTTCTGCAGCGGCAGGATGTCGAGCAGCGGACTGTACCGCTCGTCGACCCGCGGCACAGGCAGCCGGACCGAGGCGCCGGGCACGTCGGCGGGACCGATCGTCACCACGTCGGCGCGGCGCTCGCCGAGCCGGGTGACCACGTCGCGCATCGAGCGCCCGCCGGGGCCGTCGCCGACCACCGCGAGCACCGGGATGTCCGAGTCGGCCATGGCGAGCGGGCCGTGCAGCAGATCGGCGCCGGAGAAAGCCAGCGCCGGCAGGTACGACGTCTCCATCAGCTTCAGGGCGGTCTCCCGGGCGGTCGGGTACGCGTATCCCCGGCCGGTGCTGACCAGGCTGGACGCGAACCGGTAGCGCTGGGCCAGCTCGTCGGCCGTGGTGTCGGCGAGGGTCTTCTCGGCGAGCCGGGGCAGCTCGCTCAGCGCGTCCCGCTCCTCGGCGGGCAGCCGGCCGTCTCCGGCCCGGACGCCCTCGACCAGCATCAGCAACGCGAGCAGCTCCGCGGTGTAGGTCTTGGTCGCCGCGACCGCCCGCTCGTGACCGGCCGCGACGTCGATCGACAGCTCGGCGGCCCGGGCCAGCGGCGACTCCGGGTTGTTCGTGACGGCGAGGGTGAGCGCGCCGTTCTCGCGGGCCACACCGAGCACCCCGGTCAGGTCGGGCGAGCCGCCGCTCTGGCTGACGCCGATCACCAGGGACCCGGTGTAGTCGGGCCGGGCGCCGTAGAGCGTGATCGCACTCGGCGAGGCGCTGGCCACCGGCAGACCCAGCCGGATCTCGGTCAGATAGGCGGCGTAGAGCGCCGCGTGGTCGGAGGTGCCGCGCCCGACGAAGACGACGTTGCGCGGCCGGCGGCGAGCCACCTCGGCGGCGACCTCGGCGATGGCCCCGGCGTGCTCGTCCTCCAGGAGCCGGGCGAATCCCGCCGGTTGTTCCGCGATGTCCGCCGACATGCCCTGGCCTCGTTGTGTCACCCGAACCCCCTCAGTGTCCTGTTCTCCGGCGATCCCCCAAGGATCACGCTCATTTGATGCGCAGTCTTGCAAGAAAGAGCTTACTTGGTCAAGGTTTCGAGCACGAGTGCGCAAAGGTGAGGACTGACATATGGCCGCCGTTCCCCTAGGGTCTTTCCTCGTGGATTCCCCCTCCGCCCGCCGTGACCTCGCGCGTGCCCGGGCCGCCCTCGACGCCGGTGAACTGACCGACGCGGCCGGCCACCTGGCGACCGCGCTGGCTCACGCACCCACCCTGCCGGAGACCCACGAGCTGCTCAGCCGTTTGGCTGCACGGTCCGGTGGGGCCCTGGAACTGTTCCCCCTCGAGCCACACCCGGCACTCGGCCGGATCGTGGCCCGCGCGCACCTGCTCGCCGCCGCGGGCCGCCCCGAGGACGGGCTCCCCCTGCTGGTCGCGGCCAGCGGCCAGACACCGGCGGCCGACTGGGCCGGGGTGCCATGGGTGCAGGAGCCGGCCCTCGGCGCGCGGATCGAGCCCGGGCTCCTCGCCCGCACTGTCATGCGCCTGTGCACCACCGTCGGCGACCCCGCGCCGCCGGACACGGTCACCCCGCTCCGGCCGTACCTCTCGGTGGTGCGGCACGCCATCGCGGCGCACGGCGAGCACGCGATGCTGCTCGGCGCCGGCTCCGCGCTGGCCCGGCGGCTCGGCGAGGTGCGGATCGCCGTCGACTGGGCCGGCCGCGGCGCGCGGTCACAGCCCTCCAAGCTGGGCGAGATCTGGCTCGGTTACGCCTTCCGCAGCGCCGGCCGGATGCCCGAGGCACTGGCCGCCCTGCGCCGGGCGGTCGCCTACGACCCCGACGACCTCTCGGTGTACGCGGACGTCGCCGCCACCCTCGCCGACCTCGGCCGCCTCGACGAGGCACTGCGCTGGACCGAACTGGCCCTGGAACGCGACCCGGCCTTCGACTGCGTGGTGCACACCGCCCACCGGCTGCGGTTCCGCGCCGACGGCGACGTCGCCCACCTCGTCTCGCTCGCCGACTTCACCCGCGACCACCCGGACGACGCGCACGAGCACACCGACCTGGAGGAGTGCTGCCGCAACACGCCGTGGCTCGGCGGCATCCCGGCCGGGATGCCGATGTCCGCCGGGCGCCCGCCGGTCAACGCGGAACCCTCGGCCGACGCGCTCGGGCGCCTGCAGCGGATCGCCAGCACGACATGGGCACACCCACCGGCGGCGTACGACCGGGCCCTCGGCCTGATCCTGGTCGAACCGTGGGAGCTGCTCGCCATGCTGGCCCACCCGTCCGTCACCGAGTCCGAGGAGGCCACCGGCGCGGAGGTCTGGGCCTGCCTGGGCCTGCTGCACCACGGCGCCGAGGAACCCTGGCTGGACTCCGCCCGCCGGCGCGTCCTGCTCGGGCTGCTGGACGGCGACGTCGACCGGGTGACCCAGGCCGCGCTGTTCGCGCTCGTCACCTACGCATGGGTCGACCCGGAAGCGCGCGCGGACGTGGCCGCCGTGGTCGCGGGCCGGCTCACCGAGGTGGCCTCCGGCCCGGCCGCGCGCGCAGTCGCCGAGCTGGCCCTCGCCACACCCGGCCTGGACCGGCCCACCCGGGAACTCGCCGCGGCCACCATCCGGGTGCCCGCCGTCCCCCGCCAGCGCGGCCGAGGCCGCTCCCTGCTCCGCTGGCGCCGCGACTGACCCCCGCGGCGCGCCCCGCCGACCGGCTCCCGGGCCAACCGGCTCCCAGCGCCGTCCCGGCAGGCACGACGGCACGCTGAGCGGCCAGAGCCGGGCGCGACGTGGGCGGGGCACGCTGAGCGGCAGAACCGGGCACGCCGGGCCGGTCAACGGCGGTGGGACCGGGATGCGGTCGAACGCCCCTCCGGGACGGAGGAGCGGGACCGCGATGCGGGAGCAGGCAGATCAGCCCGGCGGCCGCGGCACAAGCCCGACCGGGCAACCAGGCCGCGTGGACTCACGAGAGCACCGCGAATACACGTACCAGAAAAGAAATGAAGCGGAAGCGGACCGCTCAGCTCTCGATGACGGCGATGAGATCGCCCTCCTGGACGACATCGCCCTCGTTGACGGCGAGCTGCGCCAGCTTGCCGTCGGACTCCGCCACCACCGGGATCTCCATCTTCATGGACTCGAGGATCACCAGCGTGTCGCCGTCAGCGACAGTGTCCCCGACCGAGGCCACCACTTTCCACACGTTGGCCACCATCTCGGCCCGGATCTCATCCGCCATGTGCCGAATGCCTCCTCGTCCACGCTGTCGAGTTCACACTGCCGGTGAACGTCATCAAACCATGGAACGGGCGCGGGCGAGTCCCGGGCCTCCGGACCGGCCCACTACCATCAGCACCGAGTCAACCGCGGAGAACAGGAGGCCGGCCATGGCCAAGAAGGCCCGGAAGAAGAAGGCTCGTAAGAAGAGCAGCGCCAACCACGGCAAGCGCCCCAACAGCTGAGTTGGCGGACAACTGACGAGGGCCCGGCAGCAGTGCTGCCGGGCCCTCGGTGGGCGAAACACCCGTGTCAGGGGAGGAATTCCCTCGTCTCGCTCTGCACCTCGAGCTGGTCGAGCTTGTGCCGCAGCCGGTCACGCAACTCCGCCGGGGCGCGCTCGTCGCCGCAGCAGCGGCCCACCAGAGCCTTCACGTCATGCTCGATGCCGAACTCGCGCAGACACCCGGAACACTCGTCGAGGTGCTTCTGGATCAGCCGGCGGCGCTCCTCGGAACACTCCAGGTCCAGATAGTTGTAGACCTCGCCGAGGACCAGGCTGCAGTCGCTGTCGTGATCGTCGTTGCTCATCCCGGTCACGCCTCCTGCGGCTCGGCCGCGGGCGTGCGGGTGATACCCCGGTCGGACGCGTACTGCTCCAGCAGCTTGCGCAGATTGCGCCGGCCCCGGTGCAACCGGGACATGACGGTACCGATGGGCGTACCCATGATGTCGGCGATCTCCTTGTACGAGAAACCCTCGACATCGGCGAGGTAGACGGCGAGCCGGAAATCCTCCGGCAAGGACTGCAGCGCTTCCTTGATGTCACTGTCCGGAAGCCGGTCGAGCGCCTCGGTCTCAGCCGACCGCAGACCCTGCGACGTGTGCGACTCGCTCGACGCGAGCTGCCAGTCGGTGATCTCCTCGGTCGGCGCCTGCACCGGCTGCCGCTGCTTACGCCGGTACGAGTTGATGTACGTGTTCGTCAGGATCCGGTACAGCCAGGCCTTCAGGTTCGTGCCCTCTTCGAACTGGTGAAACGCGGAGTACGCCTTGAGGAACGTCTCCTGCACGAGATCCTCGGCATCCGCCGGGTTGCGCGTCATCCGCAGCCCCGCGGCATACAACTGATCCACGAACGGCAGCGCGTCACGCTCGAAGCGCCTCCGGCGCTCGTCGGTTCGCTCCTTCTGGGCCACCCTGGATTCTCCCCTCGACCGCCCCGCCGAGGATACGGGTAGTGCCCCTGTTACGCCTTCGAAAACCGCCGGTGTGCCGACGCTCACCGAAGGTGTCACGATCGGCGCCTCCGCCGCGGGCCACTCGGGAGAGCTCAACAGGCTGCGCACCCGGGTCGCCTCCCGGCCGTCACGCTGGACGTACTCGGTTCCGGCACCCACCAGAATTACCCCTTCCGCTGAAGCATCCAGGTGGTGTAACCGCGAAGGCGCAAGTTGCATTCCGTGCTTGCTGGCCTTCGCTGTCGCTCGGCGGTGGTGCTGTGCTTGCTGGCCTTCGCTGTCGCTCGGCGGTGGTGCTGTGCTTGCTGGCCTTCGCTGTCGCTCGGCGGTGGTGCGCCCCGAGGGGTCGGCGTCCCGGGCACCAAAAACAACGGACGGCTGCGCCTGGTTGTTTTTGGCGCCCGGGACGCCGACGGGCGCACCACGACTTGGGGTGCGGCCAATGGCTGGGCTCAGCGGGGGGGGACAGCGGGTTGAGCTGGGACAGTTGGACGAACTGGGTGGGTGGCGGAGGGATGTGTGAAGTTCGGGTTCGGATTGCGCCGCAACTTCACACACAGGGGTTAGGTGGCCAGGTTTTGGGTGCGGAGCCAGTGGATGGCCAGGGCGGCGGTGGTGGGTGCGTCTTTGCGGAGGTCGTGGGTGGCGCCGGGGCGGGTGATCACTTCGATCAGGCCGGTGGCGGTGGGGATGCCGAAAGGGTCACGGTCGCCGTTGAGGACCAGCGTGGGGATGTCGGTGGGTAGTTCGGCGGCGCGGGACTTCTCGGGCCTGCCGGGTGGGTGCAGGGGGAACGCGAGGGCGAGGACTGCGGCGGCCGCGAGGGGGTGAGCGGTGCGGCAGGCGACGCGGGCTCCGCTGGAGCGTCCGCCGAGGATCAGGGGCGTGGGGGGTACGGCCAGAGCGCGCACGACGGTGATCCACGCCTCGTCGAGGTGCGTGGCCGGGGCGGGGGCGCGGCGGCCGGCGACCCGGTAGGGCTGGGTGACCAGGGCCACGCGAACGCCGGCGGCGACCGCGGCGTCGTGCAGCTCGACGAGGTCGGGGGCGTCGACACCGCCGCCGGCGCCGTGGCCGAGGACCAGCAGGGCGCGGGCCTCGCCGTCGGGGTCGGTGACACGCACGGCGGCTGGGCCGCGTGGTGTGTCGATCGTCCGGGTCTCGCCGGGGCAGGGGGCAGTGGCCGGGGGCCTGCCGGCCCGGGAGCTGTGGGTCCCGGGCCGGGGCGCCTCGGCTTCGCCTGCCTGGGCTCGGCTCGCCTGCGTAGCGGTCTTGCGCGTGGAGCTGGGCACAAGCTCCGTTTCTATCAGCGGCTCACCGGGGTGAGGGTCAGGAAACGGCGTTCCTCGTCGCCTGATTCGTCCTCGACCAGTTCGCCGTCGGCCTGCACGCGTTCCCGCCAGGCCACCAGCATGGCCCGCCGTTCGCGTGGCGTGGTGCCGCCCCAGACGCCGTGGCAGTCGCCGACCTGCAGTGCCCAGGCCAGGCATGGCCCTTGCACATCGCAGGTGCCGCAGAGTGCGACGGCTCCGCCGGACGGCTCGTTCGGCGCCGGAAAGAACGTTTCCGGATCCACGCTCCGGCAGACGCCTCGCGTCCGCCAGGCCTCGTCGGTGCGTCGTTGCGCGATCGCCTCGAGCAGCCGCGGGTCGCGTCGCGCGATGGCCACTTCGTGCGGACGCGGCATGCGCGCTCGTGTCATCAGCCCACCTCCCCCGTGGGACCGGAACTGCTGTGGCGGCCGGGCCGCACCTTACGGTCCAGCACCACTCCGGCGCTGGTTTCTACCGCACCGTACAAGATCAGAACAAGGGGTTGATCTATCTTGAAACAAAGTTGTCGATTTCAAATACCCGCATAAACGACAAAGACCATCGCTGATCTTCTCTCGTTCAGAAAAGTGTCACCTGGACGGCAGGCTCGACGAGGGCCGGACCATTGTTGCGGACATTGCCGACATCGGGGCCGACCGCGCGCACCTCGATGGCGGCCAGATCGCTCTCCGGGAGGGGTCGCAACAGGCTGTCCGGGTCGCCGCCGCCGGCGAGCCAGTCGGACCACCGCTCGGCCGGCAGGATCAGCGGCATCCGGTCGTGCACCCGGGCCAGGCCACCGACCGCCGCGGTCGTCACCACGCTGCAGGTGAGCACCGACTCCGGGCCCCAGGCCGACCAGAGCCCGGCGAAGGCGAGCGGTGAGCCGTCCCCGGTGGTCATGTAGAAGGCCTGCTTCTCCTTGCCGGAGCGCACCCACTCGAACCAGCCGTCGGCCGGCACCAGGCAGCGGCGCCGGGCGAACGACGGGGCGAAGGACCGCAGCGTGGCCACCGTCTCGGCCCGGGCGTTGATCATGCGGGCTCCACCGCGCAGGTCGGGTGCCCACGGCGGCACCAGACCCCAGCGCGCGGTGTCGATCACCCGGGCACCGTGGCTCCGTGACTGGCGCACCAGCGGGACCGGGTCGGTGGGCGCCACGTTCCAGCTCGGCCGCAACGGCTCCGCGACATCGACGGCCTCGAAGAACGTGCTGAGGTCGGCGTTGCTCCGGGTGGTCGCGTATCGGCCGCACATGCGCAGCACGGTACGCCCTGAGCGGCCCTGACGTCCGCCCCTGCCGGCCGGGCCGGAGTCGTTCACGAGAACGTGGGAAACAGCGGGAAGTGTCCCGCCGGGCGGGAATGCGGCCGGGAATTGCCGGGGGCCGACGGCAGAATGGCGACCGTGACTGCTGAACCTCGCCCCTGGCTCGCCCCGTCCGCGTCCGGCCCGGTCACCGCGACCGTGCGGCTTCCCGGCTCCAAGTCGATGACCGCCCGCGCCCTGGTGCTCGCCGCCCTGGCCGAGGGGCCGTCGGTGATCGAGGCGCCGCTGCGGGCGCGGGACACCATGCTGATGTCCGCCGGGCTGCGGGCCCTGGGCGTCGCCGTCGACACCACCGACGACGACCGGTGGCTGGTGGAGCCGGGGCCGCTGCGCGGTCCGGCCCGGATCGACGTGGGTCTGGCCGGCACGATCATGCGCTTCCTCCCGCCGGCCGCCGCGCTGGCCGACGGCACGGTCGAGTTCGACGGTGACCCGCACGCGCGCAACCGCCCGCTGCGGCCGATCGTCGAGGCCCTGCGCTCGCTGGGCGTGGCGATCGAGGCCTCGCCCACCGGCGGGCTGCCGCTCACCGTCAGCGGCGCCGGCCTGGTCGAGGGCGGTGAGGCGGTCATCGACGCCTCCGGATCCAGCCAGTTCGTCTCCGGCCTGCTGCTGTCCGCGCCGCGCTTCACCAAGGGCCTGGTGCTGCGCCACGAGGGCCCGCCGGTGCCGTCCGCGCCGCACCTGCGGATGACCACACACATGCTGCGCGCGGCCGGCGCCACGGTCGACGAGAGCGTGCCCGACGTGTGGGCGGTCGAGCCCGGCGCGTTGCGCGGGCGCACCTGGACCATCGAGCCGGACCTGTCCGGTGCCGCGCCGTTCTTCGCCGCTGCCATGGTCACCGGCGGCGCGGTCACGCTGGCCGGCTGGCCGGCCCAGAGCTGGCAGCCGGTGGAGCGGCTGGCCGAGTTGCTCACCGGCCTGGGCGCCGAGGTGACCCGGACGGCAGACGGCCTCACCGTGCGGGGCACCGGCTCGCTGCACGGCATCACCGCCGACCTCTCCGAGGTGAGCGAGCTGACCCCGGTGGTCGCGGCGCTGGCCGCACTCGCCGACGGCCCGTCCGAGCTGCGCGGGGTCGAGCACATCCGGGGTCACGAGACCGACCGGATCCGCGCGCTCGCCACCGAGCTGGGCAAGGCCGGCGCGGGCGTGACCGAGTTCCCCGACGGCCTGCGCATCGAGCCGCGGCCGCTGCACGGCACCGCCTTCGAGACCTACGCGGACCATCGGATGGCGCACGCCGCGGCGGTTGTCGGCCTCGCCGTGCCGGGCATTCAGCTCACCGACGTAAGTTGTACGTCGAAGACGTTGCCCGAGTTCCCCGAACTCTGGGCGGGACTCGTGGCGAGGAGCTGAAGCTGCCAGGGCGTAAGCGGGAGTACGACGAGGACGACGTCCGGATCCGGCCGGGCCGGTCGTCCCGCCCGCGTACCCGGACCCGGCCCAAGCACGACGACGCCGTGGACGCCCTGGTGATCACGGTCGATCGCGGGCGGTACGGATGCGTCCGCGAGGACGTCGGCGACCTCGAGGTGATCACCGCGATGCGCGCCCGCGAGCTGGGCCGCAAGTCGGTGGTGGTGGGCGACCGGGTGGCCCTGGTCGGCGACGTCACCGGGGCGCCCGGCGCGCTGGCCCGGATCGTCCGCATCGGCGAGCGCACCTCGGTGCTGCGCCGCACCGCGGACGACGACGACACCACCCCCGAGGGCCGGCTCGAGCGGGTGGTGGTCGCCAACGCCGATCAGCTGGTGATCGTCAGCGCGCTCGCCGACCCGCCCCCGCGAACCGGTTTCATCGACCGCTGCCTGGTCGCGGCGTACGACGCGGGCGTCGAGCCGCTGCTCTGCCTGACCAAGGCCGACCTGGCCGGCCCGGAGCAGGTGCTGGACTACTACGCCGAACTCGACCTGCCGCACGTGCTGGTGCGCCCCGGCAGCGACCTGGACGAGCTGCGCGACCGCCTGGCCGGCCGGATCTCGGTCATGGTCGGCCACTCCGGCGTGGGCAAGTCGACGCTGGTCAACCGGCTCGTCCCGGACGCGTTGCGGGCGGTGGGGGTGGTGAGCGCGATCGGCAAGGGCCGGCACACCTCGACCAGCGCGGTGGCGTTGCGCCTGCCGGCGGTCGGCAGGTCACGCAAGGACCCCGGGTGGATCATCGACACCCCGGGGATCCGCAGTTTCGGCCTGGCCCACGTGAGCGCCGAGAGCCTGCTCCACGGCTTCTCCGACCTCGTCGAGGGCACCCTCGACGACCAGCCGAACTGCGGCCACACCGCCGCCGACGCCGACTGCAAGCTGGACGCCTGGGTGGCGGCCGGGCATGCCGACGCGCGCCGCCTGACGTCGTACCGCAGGCTGTTGAGCTCTCGCGCCGGCGAGCCGGACGCGCGTGACCAGGCAGCCGAGGACGGTCCGGCGCACTGACCCCGAAGCGATCTTGAGATCGGCGTGACCCACCCGACCGCGGGCGCTCTCGTGCACTAACTTTCTGGGCATGGCTGGTTATTCGGATGATCTTGCGCTTGCCCACCTGCTGGCTGACACGGCGGACGCCATCTCGACGGCACGGTTCCGGGCGCTGGATCTGCGGGTCGAGGCCAAGCCGGACCTGACGCCGGTCTCCGACGCCGACACCGCGGTGGAGAAGGCGATCCGCGCAACGCTGGCGCGGGCCCGGCCACGCGACGGGATGCTGGGCGAGGAGTTCGGCCGGACCGCCGCGGCGGCCGGCCCCGGCAGCCGGTACTGGGTGATCGATCCGATCGACGGCACCAAGAACTTCGTGCGCGGTGTGCCGATCTGGGCGACGCTGATCGCGCTGATGGAGGGTGACACCCCGGTGGTGGGCCTGGTCTCCGCACCGGCGCTGGGGCGGCGCTGGTGGGCGGCGCGCGGGCAGGGCGCGTTCGCCGGGAAGCACCAGCACGCGGCCACCCGGATCACCGTCTCGTCGGTGCGGAAGCTGACCGACGCGAGCTTCTGTTACGCCAGCCTGAACGGCTGGGCCGAGATCGGCCGGCTGGACCGGATGATGGACATCCTGCTGGGGGTGTGGCGGAGCCGGGCGTACGGCGACTTCTACGGCTACATGCTGCTGGCCGAGGGCGCGCTGGACGCGATGGCGGAGCCGGAGCTGTCGTTGTGGGACATGGCGGCGCTGATCCCGATCGTCACCGAGGCGGGCGGCAAGATCACCGACCTGGACGGGCGGCCGACGGCCGACAAGAGCTCGGTGGTCGGGACGAACGGCCTGCTGCACGAGAGCGTGCTGGCCGCCCTGGCCCGCCGGGGTTGATCGGCTTGGGGGGCCCGGATCGGGCATGAGACCACCCAGCGGGGGTACTCCTTGACCAAGCCCCACAAGGGCGTATGACCGCATTTATGGATTCATGCTCGTCAGCGGCGACGCCGAACCGATCCTCATGCCCGCCGAAATGCGAGGAGGGCACGCGTTATGCACAATGGAGCGATCATGCCGAGCGAGGTTCGTCACCAGGTGGACCGCGACCGGACCTATCCGCTGGTCCGGTTGGCCGGCGTGCTGGACGCCGAGACCGTCGCCCCGATCCGCTCGGCCCTGCTCGACGTCCTCGCCACACAGCCGGAGGCCGTCGTGGTCGACGTGACGGATCTCCAGGTGGCCCAGGCCGAGTCGGTCGCAGTGCTGCGCGAGATCCTCGACGAGACGCGTGACTGGCCGGGCGCCCATCTGGCCCTCGCCGGCCGGGCCGACAACGCGACCTGGCAGCCCAGCGGATGGCCGGTCTGGCCCGCCGCGGCCGACGCCTTTGCCGCGCTGGGCAGTCCGGAGACCGGCCGCCGGGTGAGCCTCGACCTCGAGCCGGTCGTCGGCGCGGCCCGCCGCTCCCGGGAGCTGATCACCGAGGCGTGTGGCCGCTGGGAGCAGCCCGAGCTGGCCGGGAACGCCTGCATCGTGGCGACCGAGATGGTGAACAATGTGGTCGCGCACGCGGGCACCTCGATGAGCGTGCTGCTGGCCACGAACGGCGACGGGATGAGCGTGGCGGTGCGCGACCACTCCCCCACGATCCCGCGGTTCACCGGCCCGGTCGGGCCCACGTCGTACGGCGGACGTGGTCTTCTCCTGATCGACGCCGTGTCGGCACGCTGGGGCCATCTCGCACTCGCCGACGGCAAGGTGGTGTGGGCGACGCTCGAGGCGGAACCGTCCCCCGCGACGCTCGAGGCCGAGCCGTCCTCCACGCAGACCGAGCGTCGGCAGGGTGACGATGCCGGTATGACCGGCCCCACCCGTGGGTAGATTGCGGACATGCGAGACAACGACTACCCGGCCGAGGTCAGCGACCCGGAGGCGTCCGGGCTCCCGGACACCGCCGACGACGACTCCACGGCGTACGACGAGGTTGACAGTCCGCGCTGGAGCGACGGCCCGGACCCGGCGGCGCTCGCCGGTGTGGGTCCCGGCGGCTCGAACCGGTTCGGCGACACCGCCGAGGAGCAGCGGCAGGGCGAGTCGCTCGACCGCCGCCTGCGGCAGGAGGAACCGGACTTCGGCGCCCAGGACGCGGAGCAGCCGCTGCGCGACCCGGTCAGCGAGACGGTGGACGACCCGGAGCAGCGCAACTTCGACCGGGACGTCTGGGAGGCGAGCCCGACCTCGGACCCGCACTCGCCGATCTCGCTCTACGACGACGGCCAGCTCGACGAGGAAAGCCCACGGCCGGTCGGCCGGCTGGTCGCGCCGGACGAGGGCTCGGGCTGGGACGAGGAGCCGGACAGCGTGGCGTACGACGCCGGTGCGGCCGGCGGCGGCGCGAGCGCCGAGGAGCTGGCCATGCACGAGACCCGCGCCCCGCATTACGACTAGGCCGCGGCTCTTGCGCTGAGCCCCCTTCCTCGATCAGAGTGCAGCGCGGACCGGTCGAGGGTGGGGGTCAGGGTTGAAGAGCGCGCGCGTACTGCGGTCGCTGCTGGCGGCCGCGGTGTTCGCCGCCGGTGTCGCACCGGTGGCGCTGGTCGCCGGGCCGGGCACGCCCGCCACGGCGGCCGACACGATCAGCCGCTCGGTGCTCACCGACGACTTCGACGGCGCCGCCGGCAGCGCGCCGGACGGCGGCCGGTGGGCGGTCGACGGCGATCCCCGGGGCGCTCAGCTGACCGGCGAGGGCCAGCTCTGGCTGGCCACCCGGCTCCGCGCTCAGAAGCCGATCACCCAGAAGAACGGGCGGGCGGAGGCACGCATCCGGATGGACCGTGAGGGCGGCGCCTGGCGCGCGCTCGGCGTGCTGGACCGCAACGGCAACCTCCCCGCCGGACGGGTCGAGGTGCTGGGCGACGACCAGGTCGACGACGTCGACTTCCACACATACGTGATCGACTGGTCGCCGGGCGCACTGGTCTGGTCGGTCGACGGCCGCCAGGTCCTCCGGTTCGTTCCCGAGGTCTCCGGCCAGCCGCTGGTGCTGACCCTGAACACGGCCGCCGGCGGGCGCCGGCCGGACACCATGCTGGTCGACCAGGTCCGGGTCACTGCCCAGGTCACCGTGAACGCGACCGGCTGGAAGACCTACACCACGTACAAGCCCGGGAAGTACGTCCGTCACCAGGGCAAGATCTACCGGGTACGGGAGCTGCACACCTCGCTCCCCGGCTGGCAGCCGCCCCTGCTGCCGGAACTTTTCCAGAAATTCTGAGAAAACCCTGTTATCCGGCGGTTCCGGAACCCGTCTCCATTGACCGATGACAGTCGAACTTTAAAGACTGTTACATGTTAATGGTTTCCCTCGCCCCCGGAGGATCCCCCATGCGTAAGTTACGCGTCCTACTCGGCGTGGCCACGGTGGCACTCACCCTGGCCGGCTCCCTCACGATCGCATCCCGCAGCGACACCGCGGACGCCGCGGTCGGCCCGATCACCTGGTCCGACGAGTTCAACGGTGCGGCCGGCACACCCGTCGACGGCTCGAAGTGGAACTTCGACATCGGCGGCGGCGGCTTCGGCAACAGCGAGCTGCAGTACTACACCAACTCGACGAACAACGTCCGGCAGGACGGTCAGGGCAACCTGGCGATCACCGCCCGCCGGGAGAACCCCTCGAACCTCCAGTGTTGGTACGGCAGCTGCCAGTACACCTCCGGCCGGATCCTCACCTCGGGCAAGTTCACCCAGCGGTACGGGCGCTTCGAGGCCCGCATCAAGGTCCCGCGCGGCAACGGCATCTGGCCGGCGTTCTGGATGCTCGGCGACAACATGGGCAGCGTCGGCTGGCCCCAGGCCGGCGAGATCGACATCATGGAGAACGTCGGCAAGGAGCCGAACAACCTTTACGGCACCGTGCACGGCCCGGGTTACTCCGGCGGCGCCTCGATCGGTGGCAAGCGCACGTTCGGCGCCCCGCTCGCCGACGCCTTCCACAACTACGCCGTCGAGTGGTCGCCGAACCTGATCGTCTGGTACGTGGACGGCTCGGAGTACTTCCGGATCACCCCGGCCTCGCTGGGCGGCCGGCAGTGGGTCTTCGACCACCCGTTCTACATGATCCTGAATGTGGCAGTGGGGGGTACCTGGCCGGGCAGCCCGGACGCGAGCACCTCGTTCCCGCAGACCATGCTGGTCGACTGGGTCCGGGTCAACGCCTGGAGCGACTCCACCACCCCGCCGCCGGCCGGCGGGAACGCCCTGAAGAGCAACTGGAACGGGCGCTGCATCGACATCCCGAACGCCAACAACGCCGACGGGACGCGCCTGCAGATGTGGGACTGCAACAACTCCGGCGCCCAGCAGTGGTCGTTCAACAGCGACGGCACCGTGCGCGCGCTGGGCAAGTGCATGGACCCGGCCGGCGGCGCGCTGACCAACGGCACGCCCATCCAGCTGGTCACCTGCAACGGCAACGCGGTGCAGCGGTTCACCCTGTCGGCCGCCGGTGACCTGGTGAACGTCTCCGCCAACCGGTGCGTCGACATCGCCGAGTGGAACAACTCCAACGGCGCCCGGCTGCACCTGTGGGACTGTGTCGGTGGCGCCAACCAGAAGTGGACGCGCGCCTGACCTGCCCGTGACGCGGGGACCGGATCACCGTCCGACGGTGTACCGGTCCCCGTACACGTGCCAGGTCAGCGGCGCGACCAGGTCGAGGTTGGTCCGGCGCAGGAAGGCCCGCTGCGCGGTGTCCACCCGGCTGGTGTCGCGGTGCGCCCGTTCGGTGCGCATCTCGGCGGCCCGGGCGTCCAGGAACGAGCTCAGATAGCTGATCTCGTCACCACCGCGCACGGGCGTACGCCGCGCGGCCACCGCCCGCGCCCGGATCTCCCGAAGGCCGGCCACCCCGTGCATCACCGCCGCGTCGTAGTAGGCGAACTGGCCCAGCGCCCGTAGACCGTCCGCCACGGCCAGCCGCACCGCCGGCGTGAAGTACATCCGGTCGCGGGCAGCGTCCTGCGCCTTCCGGAACTCCGGGTCGGCCGCCGTCGCCCGCCAGGCGCCCCGGAATCCCGGGTCGAGCCCCCGGTGCGAGCCGGAGCCGTTCACCGCCCGCAGAGCGGGCAGATAGCGGGCCAGCTTGTTGCCCGGCCGGCGCCTCGTGTAGTCGGCGACCACGGCCAGCATGTCCGAGGTGCCGGAGCAGAAGCCGACGATGCCGCCGGTGTAACCCCGGCCGTCTTTCAGGTCCTCGATGTATCCGTACTGGCGGCGCCAGTCCAGCGTCGAGTTCTCCGCGCTGGCGACCAGCTTGAAGGCGGTCTCCTTCTTCGCCGCGGCGCTCAGGCCGGCCGCGGCCGGCGGCGTCCTGGCGGTGGCCGGCGCCGATTCGGTCACCGGGGCGGCGGGGCCGGGCCCGTACGCCCGGACGTCCCACAGCGAGTACCCACCCGGCCCACCGCGCCGGGTGGCCAGGACCCGCAGGTAGCGCCCGGTGCCCGCGAGGTTCTTCACGTCGTCCACGCCACCGTTGCCCGACGCCGTGCGGTAGAGGTCGGTCCACACCGCACCGTCACCGGAGACCTGGAGGCGGTACGCCTTCGCGTACGACCCGGCCCAGCTCAGCCGGACCCGGCGCACCTTCTGCGCGGCACCCAGGTCGACCCGGAGCCACTGTGTGCCCGGTCCCGCCGCGCTGGACCAGCGGCTCGCCGGATCGGCGTCGACAGCAGCGCCGGCGGCCCACGCGACGTTCTCGGTGGAGGAGGCCAGAACCGGCCGGCGCTGGGAGATGAGACTGTCCGGAGTGGCGTTGGCAGCCACCGAGACGGTCAGCGGCACACAGGCCACCACCGCGACTCCGGCGCCGAGGGCGATCCGCATCCACCCACGCTAGGGCGCGTCACCTCAGCGACGCTTGCGGTTCCGGGAAATCAACACTATCGCCAATACGACCAGAGCGATGACGCCGACGCAGCAGAGCAGGCCGAACACACCGAAGCCGAGCCCCCGCGACCGGCGGCGGGCGGCCTCCACCGCGAGTTCCGCGACACCGTTGCTCGCCGCCCAGGCGTGCGCCGGTATCACCAGGGCGAGCGTCGCGCCGGTCACGGCCGCCGCGATCCTAGACCACCATTTCACCATGTAATCCATATCCCCAATCCTTACCCATGTACGCAATGGGTAAGGAATCCGGTACTGACGAAGGGGGTAGGGATGGATGCGGATCTGGTCGCCCTGGCGGAGGCCTACGGGGTGGCTACCTGGTACGAGAACTGGCGCCGCAAGCGAACCGAGGTCTCGCCGGAGTCCGTGATCGGGGTGCTCGGCCTGCTCGGCGTGGACGCGAGCACGCCGCAGGCGGTGACCGCCGCGCTGGCCCGGATCGACGACCGCGAGCGGGACCAGCGCCTCCCCGGCACGATCGTCCTGCGGACCGGCGCCACCCGGCCCCTGCCCGTGCCCGGCGTGATCAGCCTCGAGGACGGCGGCACCCGCCGGGTGGACGAGCTGCCGGCCGACCTACCGCTGGGCTGGCACCGGCTCGAGGTCGGCGACCAGCGATGCACCCTGGTCGTCGTGCCGGAGCGACTGCCGGAGGCGCCGGAGACCTGGGGCTGGATGCTCCAGCTCTACACCCTGCACTCGGCCGGTTCCTGGGGCATGGGCGATCTCGGTGACCTGCGGACCTTCGTCGAGGGCTCCGGCGGGGCGGGCCTGATCCTGCTCAACCCGCTGCACGCGATCACGCCGCTGCGGCCGGCCGCGGCGTCGCCGTACTCGCCGTCGAGCCGGCGCTTCGCGAACCCGCTCTACCTGCGGGTGGCGGACACGGAGGCGTACCGGAAGGCGGATCCGGAGCTGCGGGCCCGGGTGGACGCGCTGCGCCCGGCCGCCCCGGCCGACGGCCTGATCGACTACGACGCGGTGCTGGCCGCGAAGCTCGGCGCGCTGGAGTTGCTCTGGCCGCTGGCCGGTCCGGTGGACCTGGACAGCGACCCGGGCCTGACGGACTTCGCCCGGTTCTGCGCGCTCGCCGAGGAGCACGGGCCGAACTGGCAGGAGTGGCCGGCGGAGCTGCGGCGGCCGGACGCGCCCGCCGTGCGGGAGTACCGCAGTGAGCGGATCGCCTTCCACGCCTGGATCCAGCACCTGCTGGAGGAGCAGTTGGCGACGGCCAACGCGGCGGGCCGCGACATGCCGGTCGGCATCGTGCACGACCTCGCGGTCGGCATCGACCCGGGCGGCGCGGACGGATGGCTGCTCCAGGACGTGCTGGCGCCGGGGGTACGCGCGGGCGCGCCGCCGGACGCGTTCAACCAGCTGGGCCAGGACTGGGGTCTGGCGGCCTGGCGCCCGGACCGGCTGGTCGAGACCGGGTACGCGGCGTACCGGGACATGCTGCGGCGGATCTTCCAGCATGCCGGCGGGCTCCGGGTCGACCACGTCGCCGGGCTCTGGCGGCTGTGGTGGGTGCCGCCGGGCATGGGCGCGGCCGAGGGCACCTATGTGCGGTACGACCCCGAGGCGATGCTCGGCATCCTGGCACTGGAGGCGCACCGGGCCGGCGCCGTGGTGATCGGCGAGGACCTGGGCACGGTGCTGCCGGAGATGACCGCGGGTCTGGAACGGCTGAACATGCTCGGCTCCGCGGTGCTCTGGTTCACCCGCGACTACGAGGGTGACGGCGATTACCGGCCCGCCGCCGACTATCCCCGCAACGCGCTGGCGAGCATCTCCACCCATGATCTGCCGACCGCGTCCGGTTTCCTCTCCGGCGAGCAGGTGGAGGTCCGTGCTGAGCTGAACCAGCTGGCCGGCTCGGTGGAGCAGGAGTGGGCGACCTGGCGCAAGGACCGCGACCAGCTGCTCGACCGGCTCCGGGCCGAGGGCCTGCTGGAGCCGGACGCGAGCACCGAGGACACGGTGGTCGCGATGCACCGGTTCCTGGCGCGTACGCCGAGCCGCCTGGTCACCGCGTCCCTGCACGACGTGCTGCTGGAGCGCCGCCAGCCGAACCTGCCGGGCACCT
Source organism: Actinoplanes sp. 13 (assembly GCF_056134165.1). Taxonomy (NCBI): domain Bacteria; kingdom Bacillati; phylum Actinomycetota; class Actinomycetes; order Micromonosporales; family Micromonosporaceae; genus Actinoplanes; species Actinoplanes sp. 13. The sequence goes on from NZ_JBVYOQ010000001.1 coordinate 839,428, forward strand.
TCGACGAGTACCCGAACTGGCGCATCCCGCTCGGCCCGGACCTGGCCGACGTGACTGAGGACCCGCTGTTCCGCAAGGTTGCCGGAATTCTGGGTAATCGGGGGGCGGAGAGAACACAGCGAGCCGAGAAGGAGGGGACCACCGTGGGCTTCCTGGACAAGGCCAAGGCGTTCGCCGACAAGCACGAGAAACAGGTCGACGCCGCCCTGGAGAAGGTCGGTGACGCGGTGGACCGCCGGACCGGCCACAAGCACACCACGCACATCGACCGGGCCGTCGACGAGGCGCAGAAGCGCACCGGCAACGGCAACGGCAACCCCCGGATCTAGAGAGGACAACCGCCATGGGCTTCATGGACAACGCCAAGGAATTCGCCGACAAGCACGACGAGCAGGTCGACCAGGGCCTGGAGAAGGCCGGCGACCAGGTCGACCAGCGGACCGGCGGCAAGCACGCGGACCAGATCGACCGGGGCGTCGACGAGGCGCAGAAGCGCACCGGGGCCGGCGACACGCAGCAGTGACCCGCGTCCCGCCGCCCGGCCCGGTCAGATCGACAACGGTTCGGGCGGCGGGTCGTCGTCGACCGCGTACAGCATCGGGTGCAACGGCAGATAGTCGTCGCGCTTCTTGCAGCGCGACGGCGGCAGCAGCGACGAGCGGTGCTCGGGGTGCTCCCGGCAGTGCCGCAGGGCGCGGCTGACGGCGTCCGGGTGATGCCGGCCGCCGCCGTACTCGCCGCAGCCGTCGCAGTCCCAGCGCCAGAACGGGGCGCCCTCGTCCGAGGTGTGCCGCCGGATCCGCAGTGGCGGACCCGCCGCCCGGTGCGCGGCCGCCAGGATGGCGGGCATGTCCCCGTCCGGCGGCAGCCCCAGCGGCCGCCGCTGTCCACCGATGATCTCGGCCAGCACGTTGCTCGACATCCGGTCACCTCCGCGCTCCCTGTGCTGGAAACAGTGTGGAACGCGCTTCATGAGCCGGATGGCCGTTTTGAGGAATAAGTCTTAAATAGCGGTGACGAGTCCCAATTTGGAGGCCGCGACGCCGGGGAAGACGCCGGTCAGGTCACCGACACCACACCGGGCCCGGAGGATCTCCCCGATCACCGCACGGTAATCGGTGGTCACCGCCAGATCGCCGTCGAGCAGCTGGCTCGGGGCCAGACCGGGCCACCGGCCGTACACCTGGCCGCCGCGCACGTTGCCGCCCAGCACGAACATCATGTTGCCGTACCCGTGGTCCAGCCCGCCCGAGCCGTTCTGCGCCACCCGGCGCCCGAACTCGCTGATCGTGATCAGCGTGACCCGGCGCAGGCCGGTCTCACCGAGGTCGGCGGCGAACGCCGCGAGCGCCGAGGCGAGCGCTTTGAGCTGGTCGAACATTCGCCGACCGGCCACCGCCGGGCCGAGGTTCTCATGCATGTCCCAGTCGCCGGAGTCGACCGTGGCGCTCATCAGCCCGACGTTGGACTTGATCAGCCGGGCCACGTCGCGCAGCGCCGCGCCGAGCTCGGTCTGCGGATAGATCGCACCGTCGGCCGGCGTGTAACCGACCGCCCGCAGCTGAGCCCCGCGGGCCAGCGCGCCGGTCAGCTGGCCGGCGGTCCGGGCGAGCGCCGGCGGCGCGCCGTCGTAGAGCTTCCGCATCGTGGCCGCGATCGGCCGGTCCGCCTGATCGCCGGTGAGCTGAAGGTCGTCGACCTTGGTCACGCTCAGGCTGGGCGCCGGGCCGCCGAACACCCGGGCCGGCCGGGCGGTACCCATCGCGACCGCGGCGAAGGGGTCGGCCGAGCCGAGCGAGCCGAGCATCCGGTTCAGCCAGCCGGTCCGGATCGAGGTTCCCGGCGCGGCCCGCTCCAGATCCTCCATGGCGGCGAAGTGCGACCGGTTCGGCGCCGGCTGGCCCACCGCCTGCACAGCGGCCAGCTTGCCGGAGGTCCAGTACGGCAGCAGCGGGGCCAGCGCCGGGTTCAGCCCGAAGTACGAGCCGGCGCCGATCAGCTGCGCCTTCGGCACCGCGATGGTCGGCCGGGACGAGTAGTAGGCGGGGTCGCCCGCCGGGACCACCGCGGAGAGGCCGTCGAAGCCGCCCCGCAACGAGAGCAGCACCAGCACGTCGCCGGCGTACGCCGGGTCGGCGGCGAACGCCAGCCCGGTGTCGAGCTGGGAGCCGGCCAGCCCGGCGAACGCCCCGGCGGCGCCGGTGGCCAGCAGCCGGCGCCGGGACAGCGTCGCGCGGCGGGAGTCGTCGCACTCGCAGGCCTCAGTGATCATCATCTTGCCGCTCATCTCAACGCTCATCTCGGCGCTCATCTCAACGCGAAGGACGGGGAGTTCAGCAGCATCCCCATCAGGTACGGGAACATCCAGGTCACAGCGGGGTCGTTCGCCTTCAGCGGCGAGGCCGGCGTCTTCCCGTAGAACTCCGCCAGGGCCACGATCTGCTTGGCCGACGGCGTGACCCCCAGCAGGCGGATGCCGGTCGCCTCGATCAGCGCGCCGTACGTGGCCGGCAGTGCCCCCACCATCCCGGTCGTCAGGTTCGCCGGCCGCACCAGCGTGTCCGGCCACCAGCCGGCCGCGATCGACAGGTGGAAGTTCCACCGGGCCAGCAACCCGGACGGCGCGTCCCATGCGGCCGCCACGTCCGGATAGCCGTTGGGCGGCCCCCAGAACAGCGGCGCCTGGCCGGCGTCCCGGACCATCCAGTACAGGCTCTCCAGGAACTTGGTGCCGGTGGCCGCCGGGCCGTAGCCGAGCGTGCGCACGGTCGCCGCCAGATCCTCCAGCGGGGTACGGGTCTTGGCGCCCACCGACGCCGCGAACTCGGCGGAGGTGAACAGCGCCCGCAGCACCGGGGTGATCGCCGACCGGTTGTCCAGATAGACCTTGACCAGCGCGGTGATCAGGGTGGGCGGCGGCTCGTCGGCGACGAACCGGACGCAGAGCTTGGTCACGATCCGGCGGGCCGTGGCCGGGTGCAGGGCCAGGTAGTCGAGCATGGCCAGGGCCGCGGCCTCGCCACCGGTGGTCGTGGCGTTGACGTGCTGGAACGCGAGCACGCGGACCGCGCCGACGGCGTGCCGGGTGCCGTCGTACTTGTAGCGGCCGGTGGCGTGGTCGACGGTGAGCCCGGTGAGCAGCCGCGCGGCGTTCTGCACGTCCGCCTCGGTGTACGCGAGCCCGACGGTGTGCAGCTCCAGCAGCTCCCGCCCGTAGTTCTCGTTCGGGGCGTCCTTCGACGAGTACCGGTTGTCCAGGTAGGTCAACATCGCCGGGTGCTGGGCCGACGCCTTGAGCAGATCGGAGAACTTCCCGAGGGCGTGCTTGCGGATCACGGTGCGGTCGTAGTCGACCCGGCTGTCCCAGACGTCGCCGGACGGGCTGGTGACGTTGAGGTGGTTGCCCCAGAAGTCGACCATCACCTCGAACAGCTGCCGCTCGCTCCAGATCGCCCGGCCCACTGCGGCGAAGCCGAGCTGCCACATCGGATCCCAGCTGTACTGCTTCAGCTTCCCGGCGGCCACCTGACCGCGGATCTCGGCGATACCGAGCCCGCTCAGCGGCAGCCGGGCGAGCAGGCCGTCGGCCACCTTGTCGGCGATCGTGGCGGGGTTGAGCTGACGGTCCAGCCACGCCGTGGCGCCCAGCCGGCGGATCTCGGCGATCGACGCCGGGCCGGGGCCGAAGGTGGCCCGGCGCAGCAGATGCAGCAGCGGGTCCGCGGGCAGGAAGGACGCCGGGCTCGTCGCGACGGGGGTGGAGGGGGCCGCGGTGGCGGGTGCGCCGATGGCCGGCACGGCCACCGCGCCCACGGCCACCGCCGCCCCGGCCACCACCGCACGCCGTGACAACGGCTGCTCGAATGCGCTCACGCCGGGATACGTCGGAAGTTTCCGTTGTGATCGTTGGGTTCCCCGCGGCGCGCAACCGAGTTGCTCCCGGGATACTGGCCGGATGGCACAGCGCAGGACGTCCCGGGGGCGGGTGGAGACGGTGGGTTCGGGGGTCGCCGAGCTGAGCCCGGACCCGGACCGGGACACCGCCTGGACGCTGCTGCTGGACGGCGCGCCGCAGTCGCACGTCGACCTGGCCGATCCGACCCACCTGCAGTTCGAGTACGTGCGCCGGATGGCCGCCGCCCTCGACCTGGCCGCGCCGGCCGGGCAACCGTTGCGGGCGCTCCACCTGGGCGGCGGCGCGCTGACCCTGCCGCGCTATCTCGCGGCGACCCGGCCCGGCTCGCCGCAGCGGGTGGTGGAGATCGACGGGCCGCTGGTGGAGCTGGTCCGCGCGGCGCTTCCGCTGCCCGCCGATGCCAACATCCGGGTACGCGTGAGCGACGCGCGCGCCGCGGTGGAGGGGATGCGGGACTCCGGGTACGACGTCGTGATCCTGGACGTGTTCGCCGGCGCCCGCACCCCCGCCCACCTCGCCTCGATCGAGTTCATCCGGCAGGTGGCGCGGGTGCTGGCCCCGGCCGGCCGGCTGATCGCCAACGTGGCCGACGGCCCGCCGCTGCGGCACGCCCGCAGCCAGGTCGCCACCATCCGGGCCGCCCTCCCGGAGGCCTGTCTGATCGCCGACGCCGGAGTGCTGCGCGGCCGCCGGTTCGGCAACGTCGTGGTGATCGCCGGCCGCACCCCGCTACCGGTCGACGAGTTGACCCGGCGAGCCGCGGGCGACTGGTTCCCGGGCCGGGTGGAGACCGACCTCGACCGGTTCACCGCGGGCGCCGCCGCCGTCCCGGACGCCACGGCGGTCGCCTCCCCGCTGCCGCCCGAAGGACTCTTCAGTAACCGTAAGTAATCCCCGGATCGGCCGATGGTGCAGCCCGGGCCACCGTGTCTGTCGAATATCCGAAGTTCGAGTGTGATTCGCGTCAGGTGACTGGCGGCACCGCCCGCACCGGGCTGTAATCAGTGCGGCCGCGTGTTGCGTATCGCGGCGACCACGGGGAAGGCAAACATGTTCCACCAGCACTTCCTGTCCGCAGCGGGCACCGATCCGGGACCGCTCGACAGCGGTGAGCGAGTGCTCTGGCAAGGCCGCTGCGCCGTCGCCGAGTACGCGTTCGACGAGGCGTCCTCGCTGCCGCGGTGGACCCTCCCCGAGGAGACGGACGTGCTCGTCACGGACCGCCGGGTTCGCTATACGTATGGGGACGGCACGACGCTGAGTAACGGCGAGATGTTCTGGCTCTGGCCGCAGCACCTGCGCGTGCAACCCGGCAACCGGGAGTCCGGGCGCACCGGGACCGTCACCCAGATCCAGTTGGTCTGCAACGGACCGGACAGCACCCATCCCGCTCTGGTCCTCGCCGGCGGCGCGCTGGCCACGGTCGCCGACGCCGACCGCCTGGCCAACGTGATGCGGCAGGCGATCGCCCGGTTCCGGGTGGAGAACGCCGGCGAGATCGGGGTGGCGGCTGTGCAGGCGCGCCTGCTGTCCCGGCTGGTCATCGGGCCGGAGTTCAACAACTACCAGGGCGGGCAGGGGCAGACGGTGACGCTGCTCGGCGCGGTGCCGGTGCCGGCGCCCGAGGCCGTCCACCAGGAACCCGCCTACGACCAGCCGGTCCACGAACAACCCGCCCACGAGCAGCCCGCCTACGGGCAACAGGCCTACGACCAGCAGGTCTACGAGCAACAGGCCTACCAGCAGCAGGGGTACGACCAGCAGGCGCACGAGTACCAGGAGGCACCCACCTCGGGCAGCCGCGGACATCAGGACCGCCCCGGCATCGCGGCCGACGCCATCCGCGCCGAGCAGGCGATCCGGGCCGAGCAGGACAGCCGTTACGCCGAACCTGACCTGGCGTCCCGCGCCGCGACCCTGGCCGCCCGGGTGGCCAGCCTGATCTCGTCCAACTCCGACGAGAACGACCCGAACCGGGCCACCAACCTCTCCGCGTACCTCACCCCACCGGACAGCGACGGCCGCCGCCGCTGACCACCCGGTCAGCGGCCGCGTCGATCACCTGGACGCGGGGCGCTGATCACCTGGACGCCGGGGCGAAGCAGCGGCCCTCGGCGATCCGCTCGTCGTGCACCTGGTGCGCCCGGCGCAACAGTTCCATCAGCTCGGCCTCCTGACGGACCTTCGCCCGGTGCTTCGGCGGCAACTGCCGCAGCGTCTGCTCGTCGGCCAGCAGCCGGTGGTAGATCTCGTCGCAGTACGCCGGGTCGGTCTCCACGTCGAGGAACTCCTTGGCGTGCCGCCGGGCCGACGAGATGGTGGTGCGCGCCCGGCCCCGCGGGCTGAGCAGCGAGGCCACCACAGTGATCAGCAGCACGCCGATGATGACGGCCAGCGACAGCGCGGTCGGGATCTCGATCACCGGGACCGGCTCGCCCTCGTTGATGAACGGCACGTTGTTCTCGTGCAGCGCGTGCAGGACCAGCTTCACCCCGATGAACGCCAGGATCGTGGCCAGCCCGTACGACAGGTAGACCAGCCGGTCGAGCAGCCCGTCGATCAGGAAGTACAGCTGCCGGAGCCCGAGCAGCGAGAAGGCCGTCGCGGTGAAGACCAGGAAGACGTTCTGCGTCAGTCCGAAGATCGCCGGGATCGAGTCCAGGGCGAACAGGATGTCGGTGCCGCCGATCGCCACCATCACGAGCAGCATCGGGGTGAGCACCCGGCGGCCGTCCTGATGGGTGAAGAGCTTGTCCCCGTCGTACGTGTCCGAGGTGCGCAGGAACCGCCGGGCCAGCCGGACGGCGATGTTGTCCGGCGCCTCGCCCTCGTCCTCGCTCTTGCCCTTGAGCAGGTTGCCGGCGGTGAGCAGCAGGATCAGCCCGAAGATGTAGAAGACCCAGGCGAACGAGTTGATCAGCGCGGCGCCCAGCGCGATGAACCCGGTCCGGGCCACCAGCGAGACCACGATGCCGAAGAGCAGCACCTTCTGCTGGTCGGCGCGCGGCACCTTGAAGCTGGTCATCAGCAGCAGGAACACGAACAGGTTGTCGACCGAGAGGGCCTTTTCGGTCACGTACCCGGCGAAGTACTCGGCGCCCATGGTCGATCCGCCGAACGCCCAGACACCCACGCCGAACAGGACCGCGATCGCGATGTAGAGCGACGACCACACGGCGGCCTCGCGCAGCGTGGGCACGTGCGCCTTGCGCACGTGGAAGAAGAAGTCGAAGAACAGGAGTCCGACGATGAACGTGACGGTCAGAACCCAGACCAGACCGGAGACCTGCGGCATGCGCCCATCTTAGGGGTGATCGGTGTCCGTCACTGCTGAGCGCAGCTGTGCCGCTGTGAGGAACAACGCACCTTCCAGGTTCGCCCTGCGCAGATCCGCGCCGCGCAGGTCCGCGCCGGTGAAGTCGGCTCGGCGCAGGTCCGCGCCGCGCAGATCGGCGCCGATCAGCAGCGCCCCGCGCAGGCTCGCCCCGCGCAGGTCGGCGCCGCGCAGCTGCCGCCCGATCAACTGCCCTCCGCTGTGGTCCGGCCGGCGGCCGCCGAGGCGCGACCGCGCCATCTCGCTGGCCCGGCGCAACAGCGGATTGACCCGGCCCCGGTACGCGTCGACGTCGAGCCCCCGCAGCTGTGCCGGACTGCCGGCCGCCAGTGCGTCCGTCTCGTCCAGCGCGGCGCGCAGCTTCGGGTGCAGCCGCTTCGCCTCGTCCAGTCGCAACGCCTCGGTCAGGTACCACATCAGCTCGTGCAGCTGCCGCACGATCGGCAGCGCCGCGAACATGTCGCCGGCGATGTCCGGGGCGGACCGCCAGTCCCGGCCGCCGAAGGTCTCCTGGGTGATCCGCTGCCCGGCGCCGAAACAGTCGAAGACCACGCAACCCCGGAATCCCTGCTGCGGCAACACGTCGTGAACATCACAACGGAATTCGTCGTTCAGATTCCGACACGGACGCCCAGCGGGCTTGTCGATGGCGAAATCGGAGGACTTGGCGAAAGCCGGGGCAACACAGCAGAGTGCCGCGCAGCGCGCACAATCAGCGGCCAGATCGGTCATTTCTTCCCTTCGTCATTCCGGCGGGCCCGGGTTCGCAGGAATACCGGCCGCCTGCCCGAAATCATAGTTATCGTCGGACACGCGCCTGCCGGTCACCTCCTGGCATCGTCCGGCCAGCTATTTCCACCTGCTGGTTCGCCCACTTCGCTGCCTCCGGGACCACATGACCACACCAGCGGGTAAGGTGCCGATCTGTGTGAACGATGACCGTGAAGGGCCATTGTTCGATAACGTCGCCGTTCAATCGGTGGAGCGGGCACAGTCAGTGCTGCCCCATGACGGAGGACCATTAATGCAAAGCCGACCGAAAACGATTCTCGGCATGGGTAGCGCTTTTGGCATGCTCATTGCCGGCACCAGTCTCTTCGCGGCCGCGCCGGCCGCGGCAGCGACCGCGCCCACCCTGGACACGCCGACCGTCCGGGTCGGCTGGGGCAACATCACGCTGACCGGCACGGCCACGCCCGGCTCCACGGTCTATCTGCGTGAGCGGGCGTACACGTTCGGCCGCGATGTGACCCAGCCCTCAGGCCTGGAGCGCGCCACCCCGTGGGACTACCCGACCACCGACGTGGCCGACCAGACCACCGGCCGGTGGGAGATCGTCCGCACCATGGACTCCGGCTTCGTGTTCGCGGTGGAGGCCGACGGCCTCTACTCGCCGATCGTCGAGGCGCCGCTGCGGGTCGGCGCGGAGTTCTCGGCCACCTCCGCCGGCGCCGGCACCGTCAACTTCACGGTGCGCGCCTCTCCCGACCAGCCCGGCATCCCGGTCACCATCCAGCGTTACACCAGCACCGGCTGGGTCGAGGTCGCCGACGGTGTCACCGAGCTGTCCGGCGACGCCGCCCAGGTCGTCACGTCGGCCACCGGTCAGCCGGCCGGTCAGCACTCCTACCGGGCGTACCTGTCCGAGGATGCAAACCCCGCATATGCCTCCGCCGACAACCTGCTGCTCAGCAACTACTCCCAGCAGGAGCGGATCGCGGTCGCGGGCAGCGGCGGCAGCGACGGCCCGGTCCCGGGCGCCAACCCGACGAACCCCACGCCGGCGCCCACCTCCACCCGGACGCCGGCGCCCACCCCCACCACCACGGCGCCCACACCGCGGCCCACCACACCGTCGCCGCGCCCCACCACCCCGAAGCCCACCACGGCGCCGACCCAGCCGCCGGCCCCCGCACCGGGCGTGGGCTCCGTCCAGTTCACCCGGATCCAGTTCAACGCCGCCGGCGCGGACACCAAGGCCAACAAGAGCATCAACGGCGAGTACTTCCGGCTCACCAACAAGAGCCGGAGCACGCTCAACCTCAAGGGCTGGACCGTCCGCGACCGCGCCGGCAACCTCTACCGCTTCACCAGCAACTACTACCTCTACGCGGGCAAGTACGTGATCGTGCGCACCGGCAAGGGCAACGACAACGCCCACACCCGCTACTGGAACAAGACCAAGCACGTCTGGAACAACGGCGGCGACAGCGCAACCCTCCGCACCGGCGCCAACAAGACCATCGACACCTGCCGCTGGTCCAAGCCAGGCAAGGGCTACACCACCTGCTGACCCACCCCTAACCAGCGAGCCAGCTGCTCCGCACCACCACGGCCCTCCGGCACCCACGCCGGAGGGCCGCACCATTTCCCCAGCCCACCCCCACCTTGAGGCCCCACTGCAAGGCCCCTCGACCCACGCGCTAGACTTACCTCACCGACGCGGGGTGGAGCAGCTCGGTAGCTCGCTGGGCTCATAACCCAGAGGTCGCAGGTTCAAATCCTGTCCCCGCTACGAGTCCTAGGGGCCTCCTGTCCGCAGATTGCGCGGACTGGGGGCCTCTTCGCATTCTGCCTGGGGGCCGAGCCCCCAGACCCCCACGGTGCGGTGGTTGCGGCCACCGCCTCGCCGCGCTGCCGACAGCTTTGACAGCCGGCCATGGGGCCTGCGGCTGCGCGAGGGCCGACTGGGGCTGTACTGAACGTTCAGGGCCGCGCTGAGCGCCCAGGGCCGTGTCGAGAACCCCAAGGCCTGCGTCGAGCACCCAGGGCCGTGTCGAGGGTTCGGGGTAACGGCAAGTGCCCGAGCCCCACCGTGCTCGCTCCGACCGGCACCCGCGGCAAAGGCGCAACCAAGCACCCCCTCGCGCGACCAGACGGAACGCGTAGCCGCTCCTGCCGGCCCCAAGCCGTACAAAAAGAAAAACCAGAAAGAGTGAGAGCTCCCCCACCCGCAACCACCGCACCGTGGGGTCTGGGGGCTCGGCCCCCAGGCAGAAATGCGAAGAGTCCCCCGGTCCGCGCTTTCCGCGGACCGGGGGACTCCAGGACTCGTAGCGGGGACAGGATTTGAACCTGCGACCTCTGGGTTATGAGCCCAGCGAGCTACCGAGCTGCTCCACCCCGCGTCGGTGAGGTAACACTAGCGCACCTGGTCCGGGACCCGCAAAACGGGTCCCGGACTCCGGTGATGGTCAGCCTCCGGCGCTGGGTGCGGGGCTGGCTGCCCCGGAGGGTACGGCCGGCGGTGTGGCGGTGCCGCCGCCGGCCGCGTTGGCCGCGTTCCAGCGGTTGATGGCGTCGTCGAGGGCTTTGAGTGCCTCGCCCTGCTTGACGAAGTCGCCGGACTGCTGGGCCGCCTTGAGGTCGGCGATGGCCTTGTCCACGTCGGCGGCGGCCTGTGCGAGGTCGCCGGTGAGCGGGCCGGCCGGCGGTGTGGCCGGCGGTGTCGCGTTGGGGTCGGCCGTGTCCGGCGGGGTGCCGGGGTTGGTGGTGTTGCCGGGGGGCGCGTTCTTGCCGAGTTCGGCGAGGGCTTTGAGGCCGTCGTTGAGGCTGTCCTCGAGGACGACGAACGTGCCGCCGTCGCCGTAGGACATCAGTACCCGCTGGAGCAGCGGGGCGGCGCCGGCCTGGCTGCTGCGCACGTAGACGGGCTCGACGTAGAGGATGCTGTCGCCCAGTGGCAGCGAGATCAGGTTGCCGTAGAGGACGGTGGCCTGGCCGCCCCGGGTGAGCAGGGCCAGCTGTTGCGAGATGGTGTAGTTGTTGACCATCCGCTGGTGCACCTGGATGGGTCCGGGCACGACCGTGTCGTCGGGGAGCTCCAGCACTTCGATCCGGGGTTTGCCGTCGACGTACGACGCGGAGATCAGCGCCGACATGTTCTCCCGGTTGGCCGGTGTCAGGCCCGAGGTGAGCTGGAAGCGGGACTCCTGCTGTTCGGGCAGCTTCACGTTCAGGTAGAACGGGGGCTGCTTGACGCCGGTCTGCGGCGAGTCCGGCGTGTTCGGCACCTGCCAGAAGTCGTCGCCGGAGAAGAACGTCCGCGGGTCGGTGACGTGGAACCGGGTGAGCAGGTTGCGCTGCACCTTGAACAGGTCGGCCGGGTAGCGGAAGTGGTCGGACAGTTCGGCCGGGATCTGCGCCTTCGGCACCACGAGGTCGCCGCCGAACGCCTTGTTCCAGGCTTTGAGGACCGGGTCCTGGTCGTCGAACTCGTAGAGCTTGACCGTCCCGTCGTACGCGTCGACGGTCGCCTTGACCGAGTTGCGCATGTAGTTGACGTCGTCGCGGGCCAGGGCGAAGGAGCCCTGCCCGGTCAGTTCGTCCCGCGTCTCGGTGGCCAGGTTGATCTTCTGGGCGTACGGGTAGGTCTTCGCGGTCGTGTAACCGTCGAGGATCCAGGTGATCCGCCCGTTGACCACGGCCGGGTACGGGTCGCCGTCGATGGTGAGGAACGGCGCCACCTTCTGGACGCGCTCGCGCGGGGTCCGCTCGTACATCAGCCGGGATTCGCTGTTGACCGCGTCGGAGAGCAGGAAGTTGCTCTCGGTGTTCTTGATCGCGAACACCAGCCGGCGGAAGAAGGATCCGATCTCCACGCCACCCTCGCCGTCGTAGGTGTAGAGCACCGAGGCGTCGGTGTTCTGCTCCTGCGGGCGGTCGAACTCGACGTTCTTCTCCGGGTCTTCCTGGCCGACGATCGCGTATTCGCTGGACTGTTCGCCGAAGTAGATCCGCGGCTGATCCACCTTGATCAGGTCGCTCGACGCGGAACAGTTGTTACCGGTCCGCGCCTCGGCCCCGAGGAAGCCGGAGACGAAGTACGGCAGGCCGGTGCCGCACACCTGGTTGGCCGGCGCCGCCACCAGGCCGTAGCCGTGGGTGTAGACGGTGTGCCGGTTGAGCCAGTTGCGCTGCTGGGCGGTCAGCTTCTCGTCGTTGATCTCGCGAGCGCCGACCACGTAGTCCTGGGTCTTGTTGTTGATCGTGTAGCGGTCCACGTCGAGCTTCTCGCCGAAGTCGTAGAAGCCGCGGGACTGCTGGGACTGGGTGAACGCCTGCGAGACCAGCTGCGGGTCGATCAGCCGCACGTTCTGCGCGCTGGTGTCGGCGGCCAGGTTCTGCGGTGGGGCGCCGCTGTCCGCCCGGTATTGGCTGACCTCGGTGTTCGCCAGCGCGAAGGCGTCCCGGGTGGAGTCGATGGATCTTTGGATGTATTCCTGTTCCTTGTCGAACAGGCTGGGCTTCACCTGGAAGTTCTGCACCGCCAGCGGGTAGATGCCGCCGATGGCCACGGCCGAGACGGCCAGCAGCGCCAGCGACACGCCGGGCCAGACCAGGTTCCGCATCACCGCGTTGGAGAACACGATGATCGCGATCGCCACCACCACCGAGATGTAGGCGAGGATCTCCTTGGCCGGCAGCAGCGCGTTCACGTCGGTGTAGCCGGCGCCGTACAGCCCCGGCGACACGTGCTGCTCCAGCAGCAGGGCCCGGCGGTCCAACACGTACGCCACGGCCTTGAGCAGCACGAAGATGGCGACCAGCGAGGTCAGGTGGGCCCGGGCGGCGGTGGTCATCCGGTCGCCGACGCCCTGCAGGCGGACGCCGCCGAAGATGTAGTGCACCGCGAGCGATCCGATCACCGACAGCACCACCGCGGTGAAGCCGACGCCGAGCAGGTAACGCCAGAGCGGGAACTCGAAGATGTAGAAGGACACATCCACGTTGAACTCGGGGTCGGGCACCCCGAAGCTGCCGCCGTTGCGGAACAGCATCCAGTCGGCCCAGCGGTTCTGCGCGGACAGGCCGGCGAAGAACCCGATGATCAGACTGATCACCGCGATCCAGGTGCCGAGGCGCGGCGCGAGGATCATCCGGTACCGCTCGAGGGTGGCCTGTTCCGCCGAGTGCGGGCGCAGCAGCGGCCGAACCCGGTACGCCAGGTACAGGTTGCCGGCGACGATGAGCGTCATCAGCGCGCCGATCACGAGGAACAGCACGAGCTTGGTCAGCAGCACTCCGGAGAAGACGCTCGTGAACTCGACCTCGGAGAACCACAGATAGTCGGTGTAGGCATCGATGCCCCACCCGAGCAGCGTGAACAGAAGGAATACTCCGACCAGGACGCCGACGGTGACGCGACCGCGCCGGCTCATCCTCGGTAGAGGAGTGTTACGCATAACCAACGTTGGCTCCACACTAGGTCTGGCCGGTGATTCACCTTACGATGTCGCATCCAGCTTCAATACGCGGAAGAACTGTCTCGTTACGACCGGCACGGATCACGCCGCCGAACAGGGGCGGGGTGTCCCACCGGACGCGAACGTCTCGAGCGCGGTGAGCGCGTCGTCCACGGTGGCCACCTCGGCCATCGTCAGATCGGGCACCGCGTTGCGCAGCGCCTCCGAGCAGTTGTCCTTGGGCACCAGGAAGAGCTGGGCACCGGCCTCCTTGGCGCCCACCAACTTCTGCGGGATGCCACCGATCGGACCGACGTTACCGTCATTGTCGATGGTTCCGGTGCCCGCGACGACCTTGCCGCCGGTCAGATCCGCCGGCGTGAGCTTGTCGATGATGCCGAGCGAGAACATCAGCCCGGCGCTCGGTCCGCCGATCTTGTCGAGGTCGATCTCGATGTCGAACGGGTTCGGCTGCTTCGTGCCGATCTCGATGCCGACCCGAGGGGTGTCGTCCTCCCCGGACGTGCGGCTGGTCACCTGCGCCGAGCCGGGCTTGCCGCCACGCTCGTAGCCGACGGTCAGCGTGCTGCCGGCCGGCTTGGCGCGGATCAGCTCGGTCACCTGGGCCGGCCGCTCGATCTTCGTGCCGTCGATGGCGGTGATCACATCGTCGACCCGCAGCACACCCGCGGCCGCGCCGTCCTCGGTGACCTTCGCGACGTAGGTGAGCACCGGGTAGCCCAGCTCCCGCAGGGCCACCGTCTCCGCGCTGGTCTGCGACTCCCGCCACTCCTGCGCGTTCTGCGCCTGGACCTGCTGCTCGCTCTGGTCGGGTGGGTAGATCAGCTCGCGCGGGACGACCGCGTCCTCGCCGCTCAGCCAGCCCCGGATCGCCCAGACCAGCTCCACCTGCGACTGCACGTTGACCGTGGTGAGCCGCAGCTGCCCCTCGGACGTCGAGATCTCGCCCTTCTTGACCTGGATCACCTCGGTGCCGTTGTCCGACCCGAGAGTGTTGACCGTGGGGCCGGGCTTGAGCACCACGTACGGCAGGGGTGCGACCATCACACCCGCTGCCAGGAGAGCGGTGATCAGGGCGCCGAGGATGACGGTGACACCGCGACGTCTCATGCGCGTGAGCGTACCCACCCTGTCTGAGTTCTCTCTGAGCTGATACCTCCCTCGGTCCGCTCCGAGCATTTCGCGCGTACCGTTGGGGACGTGCCTGATATCCCGTTCGGCTTCTCCCTGCCGGGCGCTCAGCCGCCCGACCCCTCCGACCCGCAGCAGATGCAGCAGTTCATGGCGCAGCTGCAGCAGATGTTCGCCGCGCCGGGCAACGGCCCGGTCAACTGGGACCTGGCCCGGCAGGTGGCGGCCAGCCAGCTGTCGGCGACCGGCGACCCGGCGGTGAACATGCTCGAGCGCCACCAGGTCGAGGAGGCGCTCCGGCTCGCCGACCTCTGGCTCGACCCGGTGACCGCGCTTCCGAGCGGCGTCCACAAGGCCGTCGCCTGGAACCGCAACGAATGGATCTACAACACCCTCGACGTGTGGAAGAAGCTGTGCGAGCCGATCGCCGGCCGCATGGTGGGCGCCATGGGTGACCTGGTGCCCGAGGAGGCCCGCGCCCAGCTCGGGCCGATGCAGTCGATGGTCGCCACGCTCGGCGGCGCCCTCTTCGGCGGTCAGCTCGGCCAGGCGTTCGGCCAGCTCGCCGCCGAGGTGCTCTCCGCCGGCGACATCGGCCTCCCGCTCGGACCGGCGGGCACGGCCGCGCTCATCCCGGCCAACATCAAGTCGTACGGGTCCGGGCTCGAACTGCCCGAGGACCAGGTGCGTCTCTACGTGGCGCTGCGCGAGGCGGCCCATCAGCGGCTCTTCGGGCACGTCCCGTGGCTGCGGGCACACGTGCTGACCGCCGTCGAGACGTACGCGAACGGCATCACGGTGAACCGGGAAGCGATCGAGGAGGCGATGAGCCGGGTCGACCCCAGCGATCCCGAGTCGATGCAGGCGATGGCCCTCGAAGGCATCTTCACCCCCGAGGACACCCCGCAGCAGAAGGCCGGTCTGGCTCGTCTGGAGACCGCGCTCGCGCTGGTCGAGGGCTGGGTGGGGCAGGTCGTGGACGACGCGGTCGGCGACCGGCTGCCGTCGGTGGCCGCGCTGGGCGAGGCGTTCCGCCGCCGCCGGGCGGCGGGCGGTCCCGCGGAGCAGACCTTCGCGGCGCTGGTCGGCCTGGAACTGCGGCCCCGCCGCCTGCGGGAGGCCGGCGCGCTGTGGACGGCGGTCACCGAGCAGCGCGGCATCGCCGGGCGGGACGGGCTCTGGGACCACCCGGACCTGCTGCCCACCGATGACGACTTCGCTGATCCGGAGGCGTTCGCCCGCGGCCGGTCGGACTGGGACATCAGCGAACTGGACGGCCTCGAGGACGGCCCGAAGGAGGACTGAGGCCCGGCTCAGGCTTGAGTTCGGGTCAGGCTTGAGTTCGGGTCAGCCGCCCAGGAGGGCTCGGGTGTTCTCCCAGCCCTCCAGGGCGACGTCCAGCGTCGCCAGGTCGGCCGGTCCACGCAGCCGGCGCCACTGCGGGGTGGACGTGACGTCCCCCGGCGCGGGCGCTGTCCTGCGCAGGTGCTGCGGAGACGCGGTGTCCAGGTCGTGGTCGACCAGCCAGCCGGGCGCGGGCAGGCCGGTGGCGACGCCGAACAGTCCGCCGGACGGCCCGCCGGGGGCCACGGCCACCGCTTTGCTCTCCAGCGGCCGCAGAAGCTTGCCCAGGGTCATCCCGGGCACGTCAGGGGCGTCCGCGGCGATGACCGCCGCCTGGTCGAACCCGTCGGCCGCGGCAGCTTCGAGCACCGGCAGCACCGTCGGCTCCGGGATCTCGTAGATCCGCGTCCCCGGCCAGGCGATCTCCTCGGCCAGGTCCCGGTCGGCCGGCACCGCGGCGATCGCTGCCTCTGCCTGCGCCAGGCGGGCCAGCAGATCCACCACGTCCTCCGCCATGGCCGCACGCCACTGCCGCAGGCCGACCCCGGGCGGGCTCCACGGAACCGGCACCAGCAGAACCACCACGACCCGCCGCGTCACCCGCCAACCCTACCGGCAGACCGACAAGCCGGTCAGAAGCTCCCGCCACCCCGACCGCGACCAGCTGGAACACCAGCCGGTCTGAGCACACCCACGTCGCATGGCGCCCGCCGGTGCCGAGGCCACCGAAAGCGACTAGCGAAGCGTGGTTGTTTCAGGTGGCCTCGACACCGGCCCCGAAGGGGGCGATGCCTACGGCGCCGAAGGCGACGTCATGAGCACAGCCGCGACGCCCTCCAGATAGCCTCGGGCGCGTTCGGCCTTGGGGAAGCGGTTGACCAGCTCCCAGAAACGCGCGTTGTGGCTGGGCACGATGAGGTGCGCCAGCTCGTGCAGGAGCACGTAGTCGATGACCCAGTCGGGCATCTCCTGGATGCGGTGCGAGATGCGGATGGTCGCGTCGTCCGGCGTGCAGGAGCCCCAGCGGCCGTTCTGGTTGGTCACCCAGCGGACGCTGGCCGGCGCCACCTGGCCGGCGTGATCGGAGAGGTAGCGGGCGGTGAGCCGGCGGGCGCGCGCAAGCAGTTCGGCGTCGGTGCATTTGAGCCGTTCCTCGCGGGCGGCGAGCCGGGCGAGCATCCGTTCGACCCACTCGTTCTCCTCGGCGCGCGAGAACCGGTCGGGGATGAGCACGACCACGCGCTCCCCGTCGCGGTACGCGGACACCGTCCGTCGCCGGCGCTGGCTGCGCCGCACTTCCACGACAGGCTTGCGCACGCGGGCCATTACCGGCTCGCGCGGCCCAGATTCGGGTTCACGTTGAGACGCTAATCCGCCGGACCCTGGTCACCGCAAGAGTACGGCCAATGAGTGTCAGGGAAATGCGCACTTCGACCGCATATACCCGAAAAAAATTTCCTCACCGGCAACATGGGCCGACATTCGTCAACCTAGACCATCGTCGACTCGCGTGACCAGTGCGCCTCATGTCTGTTTTATGCCTTTCTGAAGGGAATCATCGGCGTGTCCCGGCAAAATGGGTGAAAAGGGTAGTTCGTACCGGCACACTCACGTCGTCGGCGACAGCGCCGACGCTGCGTTGACATGGAACCGGGCTGACCTGGGTAAGTGACCGCCCCGGACGGGTGGCCACATCCGCATGGCCGCGAGCGGTCCAACGCCGCAGGAAAGAGTTCGCGCCCGCGCCGCGAACGGGGCACCGGGCCGGGCGGCCGACGATACGACGAGGAGGAACCGTGGCCGACACCACGTACAACGGCTACTGCGTCAAGTGCAAGGAGAAGCGTGACTTCCAGGGCAACGTGGAGGTCTCGAAGACCGGTATGAACATGGCCAAGGGCAAGTGCCCGGTCTGTGGGACGACCATGAACCGCATCCTGGGCAAGGCCAAGGCGTCGTGACCCGCGTCCGGGGAGGCCGGCCCACCGGCCGGCCTCCCCGGAGGTTTTTCGACAACTGCCGTAACCGTGTCCGGCTGAACACGTTGAGTTAAACGGGATTCTCCACCCCTGTGGATAACTTGCCCAGGGCTGTGGACAACCCGGTGTCAGAGAACCGATCGCCTGTGGATAACGGCACCGCTCCGCAGTTCTACGGTGACACGCTGTCATCCATGAACCGGACACCGGTGCCCCGGCCCACCCTTATCCCCGGGCTGCCCCGCATCTGGCGCAGTCCCGCCGAGCTGCAGATCGGGCTGGACCCGGCGCACGCGGTGCTGCTGCATCTGCCCGATCCCCGCGCCGCGCAGGTCCTCGATCTGCTGGACGGCAACCGGCCCGAACGACTGGTCCTGCTCCGCGCGGCCGAGCTCGGCGTCTCGCCCGATCAGGCGCTCACCATCCTCGATCTGCTCTCCTCCGCGGGCCTCGTGCTGCCCTCGGCGGAGCTGTTGCCACCGGCGCTGCCCGCCGCCGACCGGCACCGGCTGACCGGCGAGGCGGCTGCCATGGCGCTGGACTCCGCCGCCCGGGCGCCCGGCAGCTCCCACCCCGAGCCGTCGCCGGCCCGGGTCCTGCGGCGGCGCCGTGCCGCCCGCGTCGTGATCAGCGGGCGTGGCCGGCTCGCCGCGCCGATCGCGGTCGCGCTGGCCGAGGCCGGGGTCGGCCAGGTCCATCCGGATGTGGCCGGGGTGGTCGGCCCGGCCGAGCTCACCGGCTCCCCTCTCGGCCCGGCCGACGTCGGCAGCCCGCGCCGGGCCGCGGTGACCGCCGCGGTATTGCGCGCGGCGCCCGGCACCGACGTGCGCGGCGGACGCGGCAGCCCGGTCTCCCTGGTCGTCCAGCTCGCGCACGACAAGCCCACCTCGCTGATCGCCGCGGGACATGCCGCCCGGCGCCAGCCGCACCTGGTGGTGGCGATCCGGGACGGCGTCGCGGTGGTCGGCCCGCTGGTGCCCGCCGGCGGTGAGCCGTGCCTGAACTGTGTCGACCTGCATCGCCGCGAGCGGGACGCCGGCTGGCCGGGCGCGCTGACCCCGCCGAGCCCGGACGCGACCGAGCCGTGCGCGGTCACCACCGTGCTGGCCGCCACCGCGTTCGCGACCGGCGAGGCGCTCGCCCATCTGGACGGCCGGACCCCGGAGACGCTGGGCGCCTCGGTGGAGATCGCGGCGCCCGGCCGGTTCCGGCGGCGGACGTGGCCGCCGCACGTCTTCTGCGACTGTCATCGGCGTCGCCGGGGCCGTTCCTTCACAGGACCTTCACCGCATAAGCACCAAACCACCAAGTGACGGGCGGAGTAACCCCCTTCCGTCGGTAACAATGATCTGGTGACGGACATACCGCGTCGTGCAGCTTCCCGGACCGCCAAGCTCGCCGCGCTGCCCCTCGGCTTTGCCGGGCGGACCGCGTTGGGCCTGGGCAAGCGTGCCGTCGGGATGGCGTCCGACGTCATCTCCGCGGACATTCAACAGCGCACCGCCGAGCAACTCTTCAGCGTCCTGGGCCAGCTCAAGGGCGGTGCGATGAAGCTCGGCCAGGCGCTGTCGGTGTTCGAGGCCGCGCTGCCCGACGAGATGGCGGGGCCGTACCGGCAGGCGCTGACCAAGCTCCAGGAGGCGGCGCCGCCGATGCCGGTGGCCAACGTGCACAAGGCGCTCGCCGAACAGCTCGGGCCGGACTGGCGGGACAACTTCGCCGAGTTCGACGACAGCCCGGCCGCGGCGGCCAGCATCGGCCAGGTGCACCGGGCGGTGTGGAAGCTGCCACCGGCCCGCCGCAACGCCAGGCCGAAGACCCTGGCGGTCGCGGTGAAGGTGCAGTACCCGGGGGCCGGTGACGCCCTGATCGCCGACCTCAAACAGCTCGGCCGGCTGGCCGGCATGTTCAAGATCCTGCAGCCGGGCATCGACGTGAAGCCGCTCGTCGCCGAGCTCCGGGAGCGGGTCACCGAGGAACTGGACTACGAGATGGAGGCGGAGACCCAGCGGGCCTTCGCCGCGGCGTACCAGGACGATCCGGAGATCTTCGTGCCCCGGGTGATCGCGTCCGCGCCGCAGATCCTGGTCACCGAGTGGGTCGACGGCGATCCGCTGGCCCGGGTGATCGCCGACGGAACCCCCGAGGAGCGTGACGAGGCGGGCCGGCTGATGGCGGTGCTGCACTTCTCCGCGCCGCAGCGGGCCGGGCTGTTGCACGCCGACCCGCACCCGGGCAACTTCCGGATCCTGCCCGACGGCCGCCTCGGCGTGATCGACTTCGGTGCGGTGGCCCGGCTTCCCGGTGGGCACCCCGAGCCGATCGGCCGGCTGGTCCGGCTCGCCCTCGACGGCGACGCCCAGGGCGTGGTCGACGGGCTCCGGGAGGAGAAGTTCATCAAGCCGGACGACGAGGTCGACGCGGAGGCGGTGCTCGCCTTCCTGCGGCCGATGATCGAGCCGGTGGCGGTGGAGCGGTTCCGGTTCACCCGTGCCTGGTTGCGGTCGGAAGCGACCCGGCTGGCCAATCCGCGCTCCGCGGCGTACCAGCTCAGCCGCAAACTGAACCTCCCACCGTCGTACCTGTTGATCCATCGGGTGACGCTGGGATCGATCGGGGTGCTCAGCCAACTGGAGGCCGAGGCGTCGTACCGGGAGATTCTGGAGAAATGGCTTCCCGGGTTCGCCCCGGTGCCCTGACAGGCGAACGGCGAAAGGCCCATCCGTATCGACGGATGGGCCTTTCTCATTTCCCTGGCAGCGGATCTGTGGAAGGTGGGAATCAGACCCCGAGCTCACGGGCGGCCCGGTGCCGGGCCTCCATCGCGATGCGGCGGGCGGGACGGTAAGCCTCAGGTGCGCGGTCGCTCTGAGGCCGAGGCATTCGGGCTCTGGAGAGCGCCTCTTGGATGAGTCTCATCTTGGTGGCTCCATTCGGGTGCATCTCGGTACTCGTCTTCCGGATCTCGGGTACGTGCATGGGGAGGGTCGTCATCTCAGGCCGCCAACCGGACCGAGTTGCGCGAGTCCAGACCGTTCGCGGCGAGCCGCTCCTCGACCTCGACAGCCAGCTCGGCGTCGCGAGCGACGTCAGCCTTACGCGGACGGCCACGGGGCCGCTTGCGCGGAACCACGGCGCCACGCTCAAAGATCTCGCCGCCCCAGACACCCCAGGGCTCGCTCCGCTCGACCGCGCCGGCGAGGCACTCGGCGCGCAGCGGGCAGTCCCCGCAGAGCGACTTGGCCAGTTCCAGCTGGGCCGGGGAGTCCGAGAACCACAGGTCCGGGTCGAACTTCCGACAGGGCAGGTTTGCCTCGAGCTCGACGTTCGCGTCGATCGGGGCCAGCGCCAGACTCATAAAGCCCGGTCACCTCTCTCTTCTTCTCGATCTTCTGGATCGCAGTCCGGTCGTGCACCGGCTGGTAGCCGGCAAAAAATTAAGGCCGCGGATCCCGGTTACGGGTTCCGCGGCCTCGAGGTGAGCCGGAGGTCTGGTTTATCAGACCGGCCTTCCTCGAGGCGGGACACCGCTGCCACCATCCGTGTAGCGCTTGCGGGAGATGGTGGTGCTGAACCCAGTGGTCCCCTGGTTTCCGTCGACGAGCACCAGAGCCGTTTTGCCCAGCTCGGCCTGGATCAGGACCTGGTGCACCTGCGACACCCGCTCAGCAGCCGCCGCCGGCGCCCACGGGGCGGCGGTGGTCGGCAGAGAAACGGGCAGAGAGCCAACAGGCACGGAGCAGACAGCAGTCGGCAGCATCGACGGACGCATCAGGGTGTTGAGCTTCATCGTTGCCACCTCCTCCGAAACGTTGCTCTCGTGGTGTTGCTGTCTGGTGTTGCCATCGGGTCGTTCGCCCCGGCGAAAACCATCACTCGCCGAGGTGTGTTCTGAGGCTATGCCTGCCCTACAGGAGAGGGCAAACGAATTAACGGACTAGTTTTCAAAGTTTTTTGAGGCGAGGTCATCGGGGCTCGCACCGGCCACCAGAGCGAAGACCGCGTCGCCGTACTGACCGAGTTTGCGCGGCCCGATCCCGGCGATGGCGAGCAGTTCCGCGGGCCCGGCCGGGCGGCGCTCCGCGACCGCCACCAGAGTGGCGTCGGTGAACACGACATATGCAGGGACTTTGAGGTCCGCCGCGGTGGCCGCGCGCCACACCTGCAGGCGCGCGTAAAGGTCCTCGTCGAGGTCGGACGGGCAGGTGGGACAGCGGCCCAGTTTGCGGTCCGCGCCGGCGAGCAGGGTGGTGCCACAGATGCGGCAGGAGGACACCTGCGGACGGCGCCGGTCGGGTTTCCGACTGCGCTCACCGGCGCGTTCGGTGGTGCCGGAACGCTCCAGCTGCGGAAGGAACCGGCACGGACGGCGGGGGCGACCGCCCGGGGCGCGGGACTGGCCGTACGACAGCCACAGCACGTGGCGGGCTCTGGTCACCCCCACGTAAAGGAGCCGGCGCTCCTCCTCGAGCTGGTCGGGTGTTTTCGCGTACGTCGTCGGCAGTGTCCCGTCGGCCAGGCCCACCAGGAAGACCGCGTCCCACTCGAGACCCTTGGCCGAGTGCAGCGAGGCCAGCGTGACGCCCGCCACGGTCGGCGCGTGCTGCTGCTCGGCGCGGCGGGCCAGCTCCTCGTTGAAGGCGGCGAGCGACACGTCACGCTGCACCCGGCCGGCCTCACCGATCGGCAGGATCTCCGGCGTCGCCGCGTACTCCTCGGCGAGGGTGACCAGCGCCGCCAGTGCCTCCCACTGCTCGCGTGCCGCGCCGCCGGGAGGTGGCTGGCCGCGGCTCCAGCCGGTCGCGGAGAGCGCCTGCACGACCGCCTCGACCAGCGGGGTCTCGCCGGGGGTGGAGCGCACCGCGGCACGCAGCGCCACCATCGCCTGGCGCACCTCGGCCCGTTCGAAGAACCGTTCCGCGCCGCGCACCAGATAGGGCACCTCGGCCTCGGCGAGCGCTTCCTCGTACGCCTCGGACTGCGCGTTGGTCCGGAAGAGCACCGCGATCTCGCTCGCCGGGGTGCCGGCCGCGATCAGCTCCCGGCACCGCCGCGCCACCGCCGTGGCCTCGCCCGGCTCGTCCGGGAAGATCTTGAGTTCCGGTTCCGGGCCGCCGGGACGCTGGCCGACCAGTTCCAGGCGCAGTTTCGCCTCGGTGCCCCGGGCCTGCCGGATGACCGCGTTGGCGAGCCCCACCACCTGCGGCGTCGAGCGGTAGTCCCGGACCAGCCGGACCACCACGGCGCCGCGCCGCTGCCGCGGGAAGTCGATCAGGTACGCCGAGGTGGCCCCGGTGAACGAGTAGATCGTCTGGCTGGCGTCGCCGACCACGGTCAGGTCGTCGCGGCCGCCCAGCCAGGAGTCGAGCAGCCGCTGCTGGAGCGGGTTGACGTCCTGGTACTCGTCGACGACGAAGTGCCGGTACTGGTTGCGGATCTGCTCGGCGACGTCCGGGTGCTCCTCGATGCCCCAGACCGCGGCGCGCAGCAGGTCCTCGAAATCGATCACGCCCTGGCGGCGTTTCAGCGACTCGTAGGCGGCGAACACCTCGGCCACCCGGGCCGGCTCGAACGGCGGCTCCCGCAGCGCCTTGGCAGCGGCCACCGCGTACTCCCCCGGCTCGACGAGCGAGGACTTGGCCCACTCGATCTCGCCGGCCAGGTCGCGGGCCGCTGCCCGGTCGGCGCGCACCCCCGCCCGAGCGGCCGCGAGGCCGACCATCCTGGCCTTGCTCTCCATCAGCTCGGGCATCGCCCGGCCCTCCAACAGGCGGGGCGCGAAGTACCGCACCTGCCGCATGGCCGCCGCGTGGAACGTCCGGGCCTGCACGCCACCGGTGCCCAGCGCGGTGAGGCGGGCGCGCATCTCGGCCGCGGCCCGGGCCGTGAAGGTCACCGCGAGCACATGCCTCGGGTTGATCTCACCGGTCGAGGTTCGGTAGGCGATCCGGTGGGTAATCGCACGAGTCTTACCGGTTCCGGCGCCGGCCAGGATGCAGACCGGGCCGGCGGGAGCGGTCACCGCCGTCCGCTGTTCCGGGTCGAGCCCGGCCAGCACCCCATCAGTCCGCACGGTAGGGAATCATGACACCCCCACGGGGCGTTGTGCCTCTCAGCCGCACCGCCGTGTGACCTGTATCGAAGGAGCCTTGACCGATGCTGACCATGTACTCGACGTCCTGGTGTGGTTACTGCCACCGCCTCAAGTCGCAGCTCGACCGTGAGGGGATCGCCTACGACGTCGTGGACATCGAGCAGGACGAGGCCTCGGCCGCGTTCGTGCGCAGCGTGAACGGTGGCAACCAGACCGTTCCGACGCTGAAGTTCTCCGACGGCTCGGCGCTGACGAACCCGTCGATCGTCCAGGTCAAGCAGCACCTGGCCACCATCTCGGCCTGAGCCCGCTCAGCCTGAGCCCCACGAAGGGCCGTCCCCAACCGGGACGGCCCTTTCGCGTGTCTTATGAAATGCGTGTTACGGGATCAGCGCCGGGATGCTCGAGTCGAGCAGGCCGCGCTCCTTGAGCGCGCCGTAGAGCGGCGTGGTCTCCGGGTAGTGGCCCCACTGGTGGTCGCCGTCACCCTTGCCGAAGCCGCCGAGCAGTTGCTTCTGCACCTCAGAGAGGTTGTTCCACTCCGGCCGGCCGGGCAGGTCGGCGACCTCGTCACGGATCGCGATCCAGCGCGGGGTGTAGCCGAAGAAGGCGCCCACGCGGGTGATGTCGGAGTAGTTGTCCGACCGGGCGTGCCAGATGCGCCGGTCGAAGACGACCAGGTCACCGGGGTTCGCGGTGATCTGGACCGCGCCCTCGGGCTGCGGCCACGGGACGCCGCGGCTCGGCGGGCCGGGCAGCCAGTTGGTCTTGTGGCTGCCGGGCAGGACGGTGAAGTTGCCCCGGCCGGTCTCGCTCACGTCGGAGAACCAGTACGCCAGCTTCACCGACAGCATCGGGCGCGGGTCGGTCTCGATCTCCCGGTTCTGCCGGCCGCCGTCCTGGTGCCAGTGCCACCAGTCCTTCTGCTTCTCGTGGATCTGCGGGTGCACGTCGATGTGCGAGTGGTAGACGTGGATGTTCCATCCGAGAAGCGACCAGATGTACTTGAACGCCTTCGGGTGATCGAGGAGAAACGCCAGTTCCGGCACCCCGGCAATCGGGGAGAGTTGGTGCAGAGCCCCCGTCGGCCCGAGCTTTCCGTCTCGCTTGCCCTTCTCGTACGCCCCGAGAATCGCGGTCCGGCCGACCTCGATCTCGCTCTCACTCAGCACCGACGGCACGACGATGTAGCCGTCGCGGTCGAACGCCTCCCGCTCCTCAGCGGACATCGGCGTCCACGCCGGGGCTTCCACCTGGGTCATCGGTTCCCCTCTCGGTCTTTGTAACCAAGACGCGACCAACCCTCGGATTGGTTGCCAGCCGATCGGAGAAATTTTCTTTTTCTCAGCCGCCGGCGGCCAGCCACTTCTCCACGAGATAGAAGGCGATCGAGGAGGCCATGGGCAGGCTCATCGGCACGCCGGAACCCGGGTGCACGTATCCGCCGGCGATCATCTTGGCGATCTCCTCGCGGGTGAACCAGTGCGCCTCGTCGATCTCCTCGGGGTCGAGGAGCAGCGGCTGCGCGGCATCCGCCACGGCGTGGAAGCCCAGCATCAGCGAGCCGGGGAACGGCCAGGACTGGCTGCCGGCGTACCGCAGCGAGGAGAGCCGGATGCCGACCTCCTCACGAACCTCCCGCAGCACGGCGGCCTCGGCGGACTCGCCCGGCTCGACGTAACCCGCCAGGCAGGAGAACCGCCGCATCCCGTCCGGCCCGGTGCCCCAGGCCGAGTTGTGGCCGAGCAGGCAGCGCCCACCCGGTCCGGCCACCCCGTCGTGCACCAGGACGATCATCGCCGGGTCGGTGCGCGGCCACATCAGCTGCCCGTCCGCGTCGGCCCGCGCCCAGCCGGCCTCGACCGCCACCGTCTCCCGCCCGGTCCGCGGCGAGAAGCGGTGACTGCGATGCCAGTTCCCGAGCGCCGCCGCCGCGGTGAACAGCCCCGCGTCCCGGTCGTCGAGGAGGTGACCGATCTCGCGCAGGGTCGCCGCGCGCGTGTCGGCGGCCGGGACGACCGGGGCGTCCACGGTCCAGATCGGGGTGCCGTCGACGTCCTCACCCAGGAACCAGCGCTCCGCCTCCGGCGCCTCGGCCGACGGCACCAGCACCAGCGCGACGCCGCCGCCGGGCCGGTCGCCGACCAGCGACCGGCCACCGCCGGCCATGTCGATCACCAGGACCTGGCCGCGTTCCCAGGCCGCGGCCAGCCACCGGTCGTCCTTGCGGCGGTGCGCGGCCCGGTCCAGCCTGGTCCGGGCCAGCGGCGGGGTGCCGGGCTGTTCGCCCAGGTCGGGTTGCTCCGGTTCGGTCACTGCGTGCTGCGCTCCACGACGGTCAGGGCGGACAACTGCGGCTCGATCTTCTCGGCGTCGCCGAGCACCACGGTCACCGCGCGGGACGGGGCAAGATGTCGCGCCGCCGCGGCGGCGACCTCCTCGCGGGTGGCGGCGGCCAGTGCCGCCGAGTGCTCGCGCAGGTGGTCGAGGCGGAGGCCGAAGCCCGCGTACATGCTGGCCAGACCGGCGAGACCGGCCTGGGTCGACATGCCCAGGCGGAGCGTGCCGAGCGCGTACCGGCGGGCCTGCTCGAGCTCCTCCTCGCCGGGCGGGAGACTGGCGATGCGGCCCAGCTCGTAGAGCGTCTCGAGCAACGAGGGACCGGTCACCTCGGTGGCCACCTCGGCGGCGGCCAGCAGGGCGGAGCCGGCGACGAAGTGCTCGATCACCGAGTGCGACCCGTACGTGTAGCCCTTGTCCTCGCGGATGTTCTCCACCCAGCGGGACGAGAAATAGCCTCCGAAGACGAAGTTGGCCAGGCTCAGGGCTGCGTAACCGGGGTCGGTGCGCGGCACGCCGGGCAGTGCCATCCGCAGCGAGGACTGCACCGAGCCCGGCCGGTCCACGAGGACCAGCGGGCCGGTGACCAGGGCCGGGGTGGGTTCGATCCGACCGTCCGGCGCGGTGCCGGTCCAGCCGCCGAGAACCTTCTCCGCGGTGTCGATCGCCTGGTCCGGATCGATGTCACCGACCAGCACCAGCACCGCGCCCTGCGGGCGGACCCGGGCCTGGTGCAGCTCGAGCAGCGCGGTGTTCCCGACCGCCCGGACCTCGTCCGGCGCCGGGGTCTGCACCGCGTACGGGTGGCTGTCGTAGATCCGCTTCAGCAGCGCGACCCGGGCCAGGTGGGCGGGCTGGCTCAGCGCGACCTGGATGTGGTCGACCAGGCGCTCCCGCTCGGTGACCACCTCCTCGGCCGGGTACGTCGCGTCGGTCAGCACCGACGCGAGCAGCTCCAGCGTCCGGCCCAGCCCGTCGGCGAGGGCGTTGCCGCTGATCAGCAGGCGGTCCGGGTCGAGGCCGGCGGCCAGGCTGCCGCCCACGGCCTGCAGCTCGGCGGCGATGTCGATGCTGGACATCGTGCTCGTGCCGGTGAACAGGGCCTGGGAGAGCAGCGTCGCGGGCGCCAGCGGGGCCCGCCCGAACGGGATGCGCAGACGCACCTCGACCAGCGGCACCGCGGACCGGCGGATCGCGATCACGGTCAGCCCGTTCGGCAGCGTGCGCTCGGCCTCCGGCGGCAGGTGCAGCTCGGCGTCCGGAACAAGGTCAGGAAGGGTCATGCTCACGCTGTGCCTCCTTGGGCATGCTCTCCCGGCCCTCGCCCGCGAGGCCGTCCATCGGTGCGGCTGAGTGCCGCTCGGTGCAGTCGATCATGCCGAGGCTCCCGGGATGACTTCGACGACAGCACGGCGCTCGGGCCGCAGAGTGGCGGCCGCGGCGGCGATCTGCTCGGCGCCGACCTCACTGATCAGCTTCGGCAGCTCGTTGAGCAGCTCCGGTCGGCCGCGCTGCAGTTCCAGCACGGCCATCGGCAGGGCCCGGCCGAGCACCGCGTCGGTGTCGTGCAGCAGGCGGGTCGCCATCCGGGCCTGGGTCCGGTCCAGCTCGCCCGGCTTGAGCCCGTCGGCGGCGAGCCGGTCGAGTTCCTCGTCGATGGTCCGCATCACCTTGTCGGCGTCGCCGCCGGGCGGCAGGTGCGCCTGGAGCAGCATGGCCGTCGGGTTGCGCACCTGGTATTCGTCGCCCATGAAGCCGAGGTAGCCGCCGAGCGTGGTGGCCGTCCGGTCGCGCTGGACCAGACGCTCCACCAGCCGGGAGGCGTCGCCGTCGGTGAGCACCTCGGCGAGGACCGCGAACGGCAGGTAGTCGGCGAAGGCGCCGATCGGGTCGGGCACCCGCCAGCCGGCCGCGACGGCGGGCAACGGAGCGATCCGATCGGTGTACGACTCGCGCCGCTCCCCGTCGAGGTCGGGTTCCGCGAAGTCGGGCAGTTGCGGAGCGGGCCGCGCCGGCACGTCGCCGAAGTGCCGCTCGATCATCGCGGTCGCCTCGGCCACGTCGAAGTCGCCGGCCACCGAGAGCACCGCGTTGCCGCAGGCGTAGTAGCGGTCGAAGAAGCCCTGCGCGTCGGCGACCGTGGCGCTCTCCAGGTCGGCGAAGGAGCCGTATCCGTCGTGGGCGTTGGCGAACGTGGAGAACATCACCGGAGGCAGTTTCAGCCACGGGAACCCACCGTACGGCCGGTTCAGCACGTTGACCCGGATCTCCTCCTTGACCACGTCGACCTGGTTGCGCAGGTTCTCCTCGGTGAGCCGTGGCCCGCGCATGCGGTCGGCCTCGAGGAACAGCGCACGCTCCAGGCCGCCCGCGGGCAGCACCTCGAAGTAGTCGGTGTAGTCCAGGTGGGTGGAGCCGTTGAAGCTGCCGCCCGCACCCTGCACGTGCCGGAAGTGGGCCAGCTTCTCCAGGTTCGCCGAGCCCTGGAACATCAGGTGCTCGAAGAGGTGGGCGAAGCCGGTCCGGCCCTCGGGTTCGCTGCGGATGCCGACGTCGTAGACGACGGCCACGCCGACGACCGGGGCGCTGCGATCCGGCGAGAGGACCACGCGCAGACCGTTGCCGAGGGTGAACCGCTCGACCGGATATTTCGTCGCGGGGATCTTGATTCTGGGCGCCACGGTACGAATCTAGCGTGTCGGCGTCGATCCGCGCCGTAGTCGCCCGATGCGCTCGCACCGCATCTCGTCGCGACCGGCGCGAATCCGGGCCCGGGTTGACGCTCGTCCCCTACTTGATACATCATTCCCATCCAACAGATAGGTAATGCGAAGATTCGGCGGAAGGGGGCGCGCGTCGTGTACGTCTCGGCTCGCACGGACTACGCCGTACGCGCGATGCTCGCGGTCACCGTCGAGCACCCTCGCCTGGTCAAGGCCGCCGGACTGGCGGCCGCCCAGGACATCCCGCTCAGCTTTCTGCAGGGCATCCTGCTGGACCTGCGCCGGGCCGGGCTGCTGCACAGCCACCGCGGCGTGGACGGCGGGTACGCCCTGGCCCGCCCGGCCGAGGAGATCACCGTCGGCGACGTGGTACGCGCCGTCGGCGGCGCCCTCACCACGGTCCGGGGACTCCCCACGTCCACGGCGACCTACCACGGTGCGGCGACGGGGCTGCACGACGTGTGGATCGCCGTCGAGGCCGCCATCGAGGGCGTCGTCGACCACCGGACGCTGGCCGAACTCTCCCAGATCTCAATGAGAACAAATTAGGAGTGAGCATGAGCTCCCGCACCATACGTGCGCTCGCCCTCGCCTCGGCCGCCGTGCTGGCCTCGACCGCCCTGGCCGCCTGCGGCTCGGACGACGAGGGCGCCGCCGCCACGGGCGGCGGGGCCGCCGAGGCGGAGACCCTGCGCCTGGGCTACTTCCCGAACATCACCCACGCCCCGGCCCTGGTCGGCGTCAACCAGAAGTTCTTCGAAGAGGCGCTGGGCACCGGCACCAAGCTGGACCCGAAGACGTTCAACGCCGGCCCGGCCGCGATCGAGGCGCTGTTCTCCGGCGCCGTCGACGCCACCTACATCGGCCCCAACCCGGCGATCAACGGCTGGTCGCAGTCCAAGGGCACGGCGCTGAAGATCGTCGCCGGCAGCACCTCGGGCGGCGCCGGCCTGGTGGTCAAGGAGGGCATCAACACCCCGGCCGACCTCAAGGGCAAGAAGATCGCCACCCCGCAGCTGGGCAACACCCAGGACGTCGCGCTGCGCGCCTGGCTGAAGGAGAACGGCCTCAACGCCGACCAGCAGGGCGGCGGCGACGTCTCGATCCAGCCGCAGGACAACGCGACCACGCTGCAGGCCTTCGCCCAGGGCGCGATCGACGGCGCCTGGGTGCCGGAGCCCAACCTGAGCCGCCTGCTGCTGGAGTCCAAGGGCAAGCTGCTCGTCGACGAGAAAACCCTCTGGCCGAACAGCGAGTTCGTCACCACCCACCTGATCGTCAGCCAGGAGTTCCTGAAGAAGTACCCGGGCACGGTCAAGAAGCTGCTCCAGGGCCACGTCAAGTCGGTCAAGTTCATCGAGACCAACAACGCCGAGGCGCAGAAGGCGGCCAACGACCAGATCGCCGCGCTCTCCGGCAAGCCGCTCAAGGACGAGATCCTGCAGGCCGCCTTCAAGAACCTGAAGTTCACCCACGACCCGATCGCCTCGTCGCTCTACACCAGCGCGAAGCACGCGGAGAGTGTCGGCCTGCTCAAGCCGGTGGACCTGAAGGGCATCTACGACCTGACCCTGCTCAACGAGGTCCTCAAGGCTGACAACCAGCCTGAGGTCAGCGACGCCGCGGCCTGACGGGCGCAGAGGAGGATTCCGTGAGCCTCACCGAGACCACGGACGTCGGACAGGGCGCCGGCCGCGGCAACGCGGTCGTGCGCCTCGACGGCGTCTCGAAGCAGTACGGGTCGGGCGGCAACGCGCTGCTCGCCCTCGACAAGGTGTCGCTGACCGTCGGCAAGGGCGAGTTCGTCTGCCTGCTCGGCGCGTCCGGCTGCGGCAAGAGCACGCTGCTCTCGCTGGTGGCGGGGCTCGACGGGATCAGCGGCGGAACCCTGGACGTCAACGGCGAGCACGTCTCCCTGATGTTCCAGGAGGCTGCGCTCTTCCCGTGGCTCTCGGTGGCCGGCAACGTCGAGCTGGCGCTGCGCCTGCGCGGCGTCGGCCGGGCCGACCGCAAGAAGCGGGCGGCGGAGCTGCTGGAGATCGTCCGGCTGGGCGGCTTCGGCGGCAAGCGGCCGCACGAGCTCTCCGGCGGCATGCGGCAGCGCGTCGCCCTGGCCCGGGCGCTCGCCCAGAACGCCGACGTCCTGCTGATGGACGAGCCGTTCGGCGCGCTGGACGCGATGACCCGCGACATCCTGCACGACGAGCTGGAGCGGATCTGGCGCGAGCAGGAGCTGACCGTGCTGTTCGTGACGCACAACGTCCGCGAGGCGGTCCGCCTCGGCGACCGGGTCGTCCTGCTGAGCAGCCGGCCCGGCCGGGTCATCGAGGACTTCGTGATCGGCCACCCGCGCCCGCGGCGGATCGACTCCCCCGAGGTGGCCGGCCAGGCCGCCGAGATCACCGACCGGCTCCGCGCGGAGGTGGCCCGTCATGCCAACTGAGACCACTCACGACGCGAACCGCAACGGCACGAACCCGGCCGTCGCCGGAGCCGACAGCGCGGCGGCCGACCGGCTCAGCGGCCTCGACGCGCTGGAGCTGGGGCCCCGGAAGGAGAAGGGCAGCCTCGGCCTGCGCGTGTGGCGCAACACCTGGCCCAAGCTGCTCGCCGTCGCGATCGTCATCGCGGCCTGGCAGGCGGTGGTGCTCGCCGAGTGGAAGCCGCCCTACGTGCTGCCCGGCCCGGAGACGGTCTTCACCGACCTGGCCGACCTGATCACCACCGCGTCGTTCTGGGACGGCGTCCAGCTCACCCTGATCCGGGCCCTCACCGGCTTCCTGTTCGCGGTGATCATCGGCACCGTCATCGGCGCGGCGGTCTCGCGGTTCGCGCCGCTGCGGGCGGCCATCGGATCACTGATCACCGGTCTGCAGACCATGCCGTCGATCATGTGGTTCCCGCTCGCGATCCTGCTCTTCCAGATCAGCGAGAGCGCCATCATGTTCGTGGTGATCATCGGGGCCGCGCCCTCGGTGGCGAACGGCCTGATCAGCGGCATCGACTATGTGCCACGGACCTGGCTGCGGGTGGGCCAGGTGCTGGGCATGCGCGGTCTGGCGAAATACCGGCACCTGATCCTGCCGGCCTCGCTGCCGTCGTTCATCTCCGGGCTCAAGCAGGGCTGGGCGTTCTCCTGGCGCAGCCTGATGGCCGGTGAACTGCTGGTCATCGTGCCGGGCGCGCTCTCCATCGGTGTGCGCATGCAGCAGGCCCGGGAGCTCAGCGAAGCCTCGCTGGTCATCTGCTACATCATCGTGGTGCTGGTCATCGGCATCCTGATCGACATGCTGTTCAACACCGCCGACAACGCGCTGCGCAAGCGCTGGGGCCTGACCGGCAGCTAGAGCGGCCGCACCGACTCCAGCACTTCCTCGACGACGTAGTCGAACTGCTTGTGGGTGCCCGGCACGGACACGTACAGCACCGCCGCCGTCGGCTTGCCGACGTCGATGACCGCCACCGCGGACAACTCCTCGGTGGCGGTCAGCCCCGGCGTCGAGAAACGCAGCCGGAACTCGCTCACCCAGGCCGGCCGCCCGCCCAGCACGGTGACCTCGTCGCGGAGCGGCTCCATGGTGTTCGGCTGCGGGTAGTACTCGGCGCGGACGTCCGCCGCGACCTGCCGCCCGACGCATTCCAGATCCAGCGAGACCGCGTCGTTGTCGGCCGCCGGCACCGCTGCGGAAAGGATCGACGCGTGGTACTCACCGCTGCTGTACATCTCGGTCACGAAGTGCTGGCCGACCTTGTAGGGCACCTCCAGCGTGCCGGCCCGCCACACCCGGTCCCAGACCTCCCACGGCCTGCCGTACTTCCGGTACGAGATGCCGGCCTCCGCGTCCTCGGTCCGTTCGCCGGTGGCCGGCGGCGGCGCGGACGGCGCCCGGGTGGCCTCCGCACTCGGTGACCCGGTCGGCGCCGGGCAGGCCAGGGCCAGCGGCGGTCGCACGTCGACCGGCCCGGCCTCGCGCTCCCCGAACGGATCACCGTCACCGGTCAGCAGCACCACCAGCAGAACCGTCAGGCCGATCGCAAGGATCCCGCCCGCCAGCCCACCGAAGATCATCAACTGCCGCCGGCGCCGTCGTGGTCCGTCCGGCGGGGGCGCCGCCGGCTCAGGCGGCGGTGGAGACCCCGGATTCGGTACGCCCGAGGCGGTCACCACACCCGAAGCCCACGACCCGCCCGGCCGGTGACCGGAGGCGCTCCAGGAGTGGGGTTCGGGCATGCTCTCCAGTGAACACCACCGAGGTTCCCGCACGCCGATGCGTGTACCGGGATTGTCCGCCCCGACCCAGGCGGTTCCGTGAAAGTTCGGTTACCGTGCTGCCATGGAACTGGTGTATCCCCCGGTCGTCGCGTTGGCAAAGACGATGTTCCGAGTGCTCGACAACAAGATTCAGATCGAGGGCGCCGAGAACATCCCGGCCACTGGCGGGGCAGTGCTCGCCAGCAACCACTCCAGTTACCTCGACTTCATCTACTGCGGCCTGGGGGCCCAGCCGGCCAAGCGGCTGGTGCGGTTCATGGCGAAGAAGCAGGTCTTCGACCACCGGATCAGCGGCCCGCTGATGCGCGGCATGCGGCACATCCCGGTCGACCGTAAAGCCGGCACCGCGGCGTTCCGCGAGGCCATCGAGTCGCTGAGGCGTGGCGAGGTGGTCGGCGTCTTCCCCGAGGCGACGATCAGCGAGTCGTTCACCGTCAAGGGCCTCAAGTCGGGCGCCGCCCGGATGGCGCAGGAGGCCGGCGTCCCGCTGATCCCGATGGCTGTCTGGGGCCCGCACCGGCTCTGGACCAAGGGCCGCAAGAAGGAACTGACCAAGCGCCACGTGCCGGTCCTCATCAAGATCGGCGAGCCGGTCACGATGCCGGAGGGCGCCACCCCCGAGGCCGTCACGGCGCTGCTCAAGGAGCGGCTGACCGGCCTGCTGGACGCGGTGCAGCGGGCGTACCCGGACAAGCCCTCCGGTGACGACGACCGCTGGTGGCTCCCGGCCCACCTGGGCGGTACGGCTCCGCTCCCACCCGCAAGCGCCTCTGACATCCCGCCGCCGGCAGCCGCTTCTGTCTGACCTCCCGCCACCGGCAGCCGCTTCTGTCCGACCTCCCGCCACCCGCGGTTGGATCCGTCCGAGCCGCCGCCCCTGGCCGCGCACGGCGCGGCATCGTGTTCGGACGGGCGAGCAGAACAATCAAGGGCCTCCGGAACCCCGGAGGCCCTTGCTGTTACCTCGCCCCACCACACGCCTCCGACTGGCGCCCGGGGCTGCTGCGAGGCCCCGGAGCGACCCCAAGAGCCGGCCGGTGCTTCACGGCCGGCGTTGGGGATGCCGGAGCCGCCCCGGAAGCCGGCCGGACCGGAGCTGGAAACGCGAAGAGGTCCCCGGTCCGTGTGGTGTACGGACTGAGGACCTCTCAGATCTCACGCGACTGTGCGGCCGCGGCCGGCGACCGCCAGTCAGACGGGAGATTTCAGACGGACCGGATGTTGGCGGCCTGCGGGCCCTTCTGGCCCTGGGTCACCTCGAACTCCACCCGCTGGTTCTCCTCCAGGCTGCGGTAGCCCGACATCTGGATCGCGGAGAAGTGGGCGAAGACGTCGGCGCCGCCGTCGTCGGGGGTGATGAACCCGAAGCCCTTGTCCGCGTTGAACCACTTCACAACGCCGGTAACCATGCTCGTCTCCTAGACGGTCGATCGTTCCCGACCATTATGGACGGGAACGAAGTGGTAAGGCCCGCATTCTGCGGGGCTCGTGTCGCCGTACTGATCGCCCGTACCGGAGAAACCCGGGTTACGACAAAGAGCGCCTGGGGCAGAATTCCCCACAGGCGCTCCTAAGTACTTGGGAACCAAACACTGACAACGCCGGTGAGCGTATCACGGCGGAGGAGACTGAGAAGTGCTCGGCGTACAACTCGCGCGGCAGTTGAAAGCCGCAGGATTGTCCTGGAAGCCCCAGCCCGGCGACCGGTTCGCGATACCCGACCGCGATCTGGACGACGAGCTCTTCGTGCTCAGCAACATGACGATCCAGGTGCACGACCGTCCGGAAGGGCGCATGATCGGCTTCAACGGGACCACCGAGTGGGCGCTCGACGACGTCGACATGGACGAGACGATCTGGCTGCCCCGCGAGGACCAGCTGCGCGAGCTGCTCGGCGCGACCTTCCGCGAGTTACGGCGGGACGACGGGACCTATGCGGTACGGGTGGAGCTGCTCGGCCGCGAGCATGTCTTCACCGCGTCCAATCCCGAGGAGAGTTACGCCGCCGCGCTGCTGCATCTGCTCGCCGCCGCCGACGCGGGAGGCCGCTGAGGACCTCGCAGCCGCCGAACGGGATGCTGTCGCGCAAGCCCCGCCGACGCGCGGCGCGCGCTGGGTGAGCCGGCGCGGGAAAGCATGCGTCAGAGGGACTCGGCGGGGATCTCCTCGATCAGGGCGGCCAGGGACACGGCGTCCATCAGGTCGGCGGGGCGGACCGTGACTTGCTCACGGACGTAATGGAAGCCGGCGCGGACGTGGCGGACCGGGACGCCGGCCAGGCTGGCCCAGGCGATCCGGTACGCGGAGAGCTGCACCGCGGCGGCCTCGGCCTCGGCGCCGGACGGGCGGCGGCCGGTCTTCCAGTCGATGACGTCGAACCGGTTGTCCGGGTCGGCGAAGACCGCGTCCATCCGCCCACGCAGGACCACGCCGGCGACGGTCGTGGCGAACGGCACCTCCACCTCGATCGGGGTCCGCTCGGCCCACTCGCCGGTCAGGAACGCCTCCTGCAGCCCGGCGAGTTCCTCGTCGCCGGCCGCGCCCTCGTCGGCGGCGCCCGGCAGCTCGTCGATGTCGATCAGCCGGGCCGAGCCGAACCGCTGCTCCAGCCAGGCGTGGAAGGCCGTGCCCCGGCGTGCCTGCGGGGCCGGCCGGTGCGGCAGCGGCCGGCGCAACGACCGCGCCAGGGCCTGCGGGTCCTTGCGGAGGATCACGAGCTGGGAGACGGAGAGGTGCGGGGGCAGCGCCACCTCGATCGGGCCGTCGTGGCGGGTGCGCTCGGCCCGCTCGGCCAGGAGGAGCTGGGCCTCCCGCCGCCAGCGGGCGATGTCCGGATCCTCGGCGTCGGCGGCACGATCGGCCGCCACCGCGACGGCGAGGACCTCCGCACGCTCGGGCGAGCCCGCCGGGGCGGCGCTCACCAAGCCGCCCGGCGAGGCATCGGGCACGTCGCCCGGCACGGCATCCGGCACGGCATCCGGCATGTCGCTCGGCGCGGCGTTTGGTACGGCACCCGGCATGTCGCTCGGCGCGGCGTTTGGTACGGCACCCGGCATGTCGCTCGGCGCGGCGTTTGGTACGGCCCCTTCGCCCGGCGTGACAGCCTCTGGGCGCGGCTTGTGGGCGGTGTGCTCCGGTCGTACCACAGTGGGATCTTGATCGTCGGGGTGATCCCAGCCCGCCTGGTGGGGAATGTAGCTGGGACCGGCCAGGCCGGCCAGATCGGCGGCGAGACCCGCGCGCGCCGCCACCTCGGGGTCGCTCGCGGCGAGGTCGGCGAAGGCCTCGGCGGCGGAGGCGTCCGGGTTCTCGATCATGCGGCGGATCAGGTCGGCGGCGACCTGCATGGCGGGGCGGCGCAGACCGAGCGGGTCGGCGGGCCACTCGGCGTTGGCCACCACGCGGTCGCTGGGATTGGACTCGTCGGGAGCCGGCTCGGGGGTCCAGACGTCGACCACGCCGGCACCCTCCGCGCAGGTCGCGCGGATCTCGTCGAGGAAGACCGACGGGCCGCGCGGGCGCTTCACGCCGTCGCCCCACCAGTAACCGGAGCAGAGCAGCAGCCGTCGCGGGCGGGTGACCGCGACGTAGGCCAACCGCCGCTCCTCGCGTTCGTCGTGCTCGCGCCAGGCCCGGCCGAAGGCGGTGACCGCCGCGGCGACGTCCTTCTGCTCGAGCGCGTCCGAGAGGTCGAGGTCGGGCAGACCGGGCGCGTCGCCGCGCAGCGGGAACGGCAGCACGCCGATGCCGCCGAGATAGTGGTCGGAGCTGCGGGACAGGCCCGGCCAGACGCCCCGGCAGAGGCCGGCCACCGAGACCACGTCCCACTCCAGGCCTTTCGCGGCGTGCGCGGTCAGAATCTGCACGGCACCCTCGGTCACCTCGACCTGGCCCGGTTCCAGGCCGCGCTCCTCCTCCTCGGCGGCGGCCAGGAAGGCGAGGAACCCGGCGAGGGTGCCGCTCTCGTTCTCGCTGATGTACCGGGTGGCCGCGTCACCGAGCGCGTCGAGATGACCGCGGGCGAGACCGGCGTCCCCGGCCGCCCAGCCGCGGACCGCGACCTCGACGTCCAGCCCCATGGTGCGCTCGATGTCGGCGAGCAGGTCGGGCAGCGGCTGGTCCAGGCGCTGCCGGAGGGCGCTGAGCTCCCGGCTGTACGCCCGGAGCCGCTGGTAGCCCTCGGTGGAGTACTGCTGGGGCAGGCCGAGGTCGGCCATCGCCTCGACCAGGGTGGCGTCGTCGAGGCGGTCCGACATGACGCCTTCCGGTTCCTCAGCAGCCTGCCCGGGAGCCGTCCGCGCGGCGGCGATCGCGCGCGCCCGCCGGTGCAGGGCGACCAGGTCGCGCGGGCCGATCCGCCAGCGGGCGCCGGTGAGCAGGCGCAACAGCGAGGCGCCGTCGGTCGGGTCGGCGAGCACGCGCAGGGTGGAGACGACGTCGCGCACCTCCGGCGTGTCCAGCAACCCGCCCAGGCCGACGACCTCGACGGGCAGACCGCGGGCCCGCAGCGCCTCCTCGATCGCCGGGATCTGACTGCGCACCCGGACCAGCACCGCGCTGGTCGGGCGCTTCTCCAGGGGGATCTGCTCGGGCAGGACCGGCATGCCGGCGACCAGACGCCAGGCGGTCAGCATCGAGTCGGCGATCCAGGCGGCCTCGTCCGCGAACGTCGGCAGCAGCGCGCAGGTCACCGTCCGCCCGCCCACCGCCTCGGCCACCCGGTCGGCCGCTTTGAGCACGCCGACCCGGGCGTTCAGCGGGGCGGCGAGGGTGTTCGCCACCCGCAGGATCTCCGGCCGGTTGCGCCAGCTGCGGGTCAGGCTGCGCACCCAGGCGCGCCGGCCGGCCCGGTCGGTGAAATCGTCCGGGAAGCGTTCCAGCGTGCCCGCCGAGGCGCCCCGCCAGCCGTAGATCGACTGGCACGGGTCACCGACCGCGGTGACCGGGTGCCCGCCGCCGAACAGGTTGTTCAGCATCGTCACCTGGGCGTGGCTGGTGTCCTGGTACTCGTCGAGCAGCACGATCCGGAAACGGCCACGCTCGATCTCGCCGACCTCGGGATGGTCCCGCGCCACCCGGGCGGCCCGGGCCATCTGATCACCGAAGTCCATCGCCTCCAGGTCGAGTTTGCGCTGCTCATAGAGGCGGACCAGGGGCAGCAGGGTGAGCCGGTGCTGCTGGCGGCGCAGCGCCTCGGCGACGTCCTTGTAGACGCGGCCCGGGTACTCCTGGATCTCCGCGAAGAAGCGGCCGGTCCAGGCGGCCAGGTCACCCGGAGAGACCAGATGCTCGGCCAGCTCGCCGGAGAGCGCCAGGACGTCGTCGGTGACGGTGCCGGGCGCCCGGTTCAGCCCGGTCATCTCACCGGTGTACGACCGGACCAGCGAGTCGACGATCTGCCAGCGGGCGGCCTCGGTGAGCAGCCGGGCGGACGGTTCGTACCCGGCGCGGAGCCCGTGCTCGGTGACGACCCGCGCGGCGTACGCGTGGTAGGTGGAGATGGTCGCCTCACCGGCGAAGGCGTCGTCCCGGCCCAGGCGGCGGATCAGCTGGCCGAGGCGGGTGCGGACCCGGTGGGACAGCTCGCCGGCGGCCTTGCGGGTGAACGTGAGGCCGAGGATCTCGCCGGGATGCGCGTACCCGTTGGCGACCAGCCAGACCACTCGGGAAGCCATGGTCTCGGTCTTGCCGGAGCCGGCGCCGGCGACGACCAGCAGCGGGTCCACCGGCGCGGCGATGATCGCTTCCTGCTCCGGGGTGGGCGGCGGGAGGCGCAGCATGCGGGCCAGCTCACGCGGGGTGTAGCGGGGACCGGCGTCCGCGCGGGCGCGCGGTGCCGGGGTGTCGGCGAAGAGGGACGGCTGAGTCATCACTGATCCGGTTGTCGGGGGCCCGGCTCGACGACCTGCCGGCCCTTGCCGGAGATGGGGCAGCTGGTGCGGACCGGGCAGACCCGGCACCGGCTGTTGGCCACCGCGGAGAAGGTCGACGCGGCCATCGTCTCGGCGGTGCGGCGAACCATCGAGTACGCCCACTGCGGATCCGTGGCGTCGGCGAGCGGCACCTGCATCTGCTCCCGGGCCTCCTTGCCGGGCCCGAGCTGCACCAGGGCGGCGCCACCGCTGGTCTGCCCGTAGTCCTCGAATGCGCCCGCGTCGACGGCGGTCTGATAGCCGGCGAGCTGCGGATTCTCGGCCACGTCCGCGGACGTGACGGCGGTGCTCTTACCGGTCTTGAGGTCGATGACCACGAGCCGGCCGTCCTCGTCGATCTCCAGCCGGTCCACCCGCCCGGTGAGCTGGATCGGGCGGCGCTCGTCCTCCAGCCGCACGGTGAACTCGTGCTCGATCGCCAGCAGCCGCCGCGGGTTCGCCGCCAGCCAGCGCAGCAGCTTGTCGACCATGCCCTGGGCGCGCTCCTGCTCCGGGCCGGCCATCCAGCGGGCCGCCAGCTCGATCGAGTCGAACCGGGCGGACACGTACTCCACCAGCTTCTCCCGGTCGGCGTTCGCGTCCTCGGCGAGCATCGCGGCGGCGTGCACCAGGTTGCCGATGCCCTGCGCCGGGCCGGCCGGGGGCGCGCCGCCGTGCCGCTCCAGCAGCCAGCGCAGGCTGCAGCGCAGCGCGCTCTCCATCGACGACGGGGTGACCTTGACCGGCTCGCCCTCCTCGACCAGCGGCCGGTCGTCGGAGAGCGGGCGCAGGCCCCACCACTCGTCCGGGTGCGCGCCGGGGACGCCGGCGGCGGCCAGGCGGGCCAGCTCGGCTGCGGCGGCGCGGCGGCGGCCGGGCGTTTCGTCGGCGCCCACCACGACGGTACGAAGTTCGGCCACCAGCGAGGCGAGGGTGAGGGCCCGGGGTGCCCGACCGACGGGAAGCTCGGCCTCGGCGTCGTCGTCGATCAGCTCGACGTCGTTGTCAGGCGGCTCCACGTTGTCGTCAGGCGGCTCGACGTTGTTGTCGGGCCCGGGGTCGGGGCCGTCCGTGTCCTCCGGCGGGCCGGCGTCATCCGGCGGGCCGGCATCGTCGCGCGGGCTGGTGTCCTCCGGCGAGCCTGCGTCGTCTCGCGGGCCCGCGTCGTCCGGTGGGCCGGTGTCCCACGGGTCCGGCTCGGGCGGGTCGGGGGGCTCGGCCGGTGGGGGCGGCTCCGGACCGTCGTTCGGGCGGGGCACGGGCAGCGCCAGCTCGGTGAGGAAGCGGCTCGGCTGCTCCTCACCCACCGAACCGCCCACACTCGCCGAGGCGACCGCCGTGGCGACCAGCCGCCGCCGGGCCCGGGTGACCGCCACATAGAACAGCCGCCGCTCCTCGTCGAGCAGCGCGGACGTCTCGGCGACCACAGCCGCCGCGCCCGAGGCGGGCCGCCCGGCCAGCACGTCGACCAGACGTTCCGAGCCGAGCAGGCTGCCCCGCAGCCGCAGGTCCGGCCAGATGCCCTCCTGCACGCCGGCCAGC
The DNA here is from genome assembly GCF_056134165.1 of Actinoplanes sp. 13. Lineage (NCBI taxonomy): Bacteria > Bacillati > Actinomycetota > Actinomycetes > Micromonosporales > Micromonosporaceae > Actinoplanes > Actinoplanes sp. 13. Next base: position 880,222 of record NZ_JBVYOQ010000001.1, read on the forward strand.
ACCACGACGTCCCACTCCAGGCCTTTCGCCGCGTGCACGGTGAGCAGTCGCACGGCGTCGCCGCGGTCGGCGCTCGGGGCGATCGAGTCGGCGGGCAGGTCCTGGGCCAGCACGTGGTCGAGGAACACCTCGGTGCGCGCGCCGGGCAACCGGTCGACGAACCGGGCGGCCGCGTCGAACAGCACCACGATCGCGTCCAGGTCGCGGTCGGCGGCCTCGGCCCGCCACTGCCGGGCCCGGCCCAGCTCACGCTGGTCCGGCATGGGGGCGTTGCGGGTGCTCATCGCGTACCACCGGTCGGCGAGACCGCTGGCCCGCCAGACCGCCCAGAGCACGTCCTCGGCGGTGGCGCCGGGCTCGGCGGCAGCCTCCCGGACGACGCTGATCAACCGCGCGATCGTCTGGGCCGGGCGGGCCCAGCGCCGGTCCACCATGTCCAGCCCGGAGGGGTCGCGCACGGCGTCGACCAGCAGCTCGCCGGAGGGCCGCCGGTCACCGGCGGCCAGGGCCAGCGCCCGCAGACCCTGGCGCAGGCGGCGCTCCGCCAGCGGGTCGGCGCCGCCGAGCGACGAGTGCAGCAGCGCGACCGCGGCCTCCTCGTCGAGCACCTGCGGGTCGAGCGCACAGCGCAGGAGCAGCAGGAACGGCGCGACCGCGGGTTGCAGATGCAGCGGCAGGTCCTCGGCGTGGATGACGGTCGGCACCCCGGCGGCGGCCAGGGCACGCTGCACGGCCGGCTGCTGGAGCGCCGTGGACCGCATCAGCACCGCCATCCGCGACCACGGGACGCCGTGCAGCAGGTGTGCCTCGCGCAGCGCATGCGCGATGTAGGCGGTCTCCGCGGCCGGTGCCCGGAACGTCCGCACGACGGCTTCCGGTCTCGGCCCGAACGGATCCGCAGCCGACGCATCCGACGGCGTTGGCCGGCCGACGCTCTCGGGGGCGTCGGCACTTTTGATGGTGTCGGCGCCGTCGGGGGTGTCGGCGCCGTCGGGGGTGTCGGCGCCGTCAGGGGCGTCGGCGCCGTCAGGGGCGTCGGCGCCGTCAGGGGCGTCGGCGCCGTCAGGGGCGTCGGCGCCGTGGGGGGTGGATGCGGTGGCGGGGTCCGGTGGCGGGAACATCGGGCGGTGGCCCACCGCGCCGCGCATGCGCCGGGCCACCCGCAGGGTCGCCGAGAGCAGCGGCGGCGCCGCCCGGTAGTTGATGTGCAGCACGACGGACCCGGCCGGCGCACCCGCTGCCGTCCGGAACAGGTCCGGGAAGGCCGACACCACCTCCGGGTCGGCGCCACGGAACCCGTAGACCGACGAGTCGGGGTCGGCGAAGGCGACCAGCGGCTTGCCGCCGCCGGCGACCTGCGACAGCAGCTCCACCTGGGCCGGGTCGGTCTCGGCCAGCTCGTCGACGAAGACGAACTCGAGGCGGCGGCGCTCGGCCGCCAGCAGGCCGGGATCGTCGGCCAGCAGCCCGGAGGCGGCCCGCACCAGCTCGGCCGGGTCGTAGGCGGTCGAGCCGCGGGTGGTGACGTCGCGCAGGGCGAGCACCGCCACGTATTCCCGGAGGAAGCGCGCGGCGGCGGGCCAGTCGTCGCGGCCCAGGCGCTCGCCCAGCCGGGCCAGCTCGACCGGGCCGACGCCGCGCTCGGCGGCACGCTGCATCAGGTCTCGCAGCTGCTGGGCGAAGGCGCGGGTGGGCAGCGCCGGGCGCAGCGCCTCCGGCCAGCCGATCTGATCCACCGCCTCGGGGTCGCCGACGACGCTCAGCAGCTCCCGAATGATCAGGTCCTGCTCCGGACCGGTCAGCAGGCGCGGGGAGGGCTCGCCGCGCTCGGCCGCGGCCCGGCGGAGAAGCCCGAACGCATACGCGTGGAAGGTGCGCACCAGCGGTTCGTGCACGATCCGCCCGGGGTCGTCGGCGATCCGCGCCTCGATCCGGTCGCGGAGCGCCGCCGCACCGCGGCGGCCGAAGGTGAGCACCAGGATCCGCTCCGGGTCGGTCCCCGCGGCGATGCGTGCCGCGACCGCCTCGACCAGCACCGACGTCTTGCCGGTGCCCGGACCGCCGATCACCAGCAGCGGGCCGTCGGTGTGCTCGGTCACCCGGCGCTGCGTCTCGTCGAGCGGCAACCCGGGCACGACCGCGCGGGGGCGCCGGACCAGCCGATAGGCCGGCCGGCGCACCGGGGAAGGGGGGGCCGGCGTGCTCACGGCATCTATGAGAGCACGCCGGTACGACGTTATTCCGAGCCGAGGGTGTCCTCGATGAGGTCGAGCGCCGCCGGGACGGACCGGGCGACCTGGATGATCTCCATCGCGGCCGGCCGGACGAACTTGTCGTCGACCAGACCGCCGAGCCAGCGCAGCAGGCCGTCGTAGAAGCCGTCCGGGTCGAGCAGCACGATCGGCTTGCGGTGCACGTCGAGGGTCGCGGTGGTCCACACCTCGAAGAGCTCGTCCAGGGTGCCGAGACCGCCCGGCAGGGTGATGAACGCGTCCGAGCGGTCGATCATCACGTTCTTCCGCGCGGCCATGTCGGCGGTGACCAGCAGCTCGTCCGACGCGACGTCGGCGACCTCCAGGTCCACCAGGCACTGCGGGATGACGCCCAGGGTGTGGCCACCGCCGGAGCGGGCGCCGTCGGCGACGGCGCCCATCATGCCGACGCAGCCGCCGCCGGAGACCAGGACGTGGCCCCGTTCGGCCAGCGCCCGGCCGGTCTCGGTGGCGAGGTCGAGCCACCGCTGTTCGAGGGTGTTCGAGGAGGCGCAGAAGACGCAGATCGCCGCCACGTCACCTGGTCCCGTTCGAGTCGGCCAGGGCCGCATCGGCCTCCACGATGATCCGCACCGCCTCGGCGACGTCGTCGGTGACCTGGATCAGGTCCAGGTCCGCCTCACTGATCTTGCCGTCGTCGAGCATCCGCCGTTTCAGCCAGTCCAGCAGCCCGCCCCAGTACTCGGCGCCCATCAGGATCACCGGGAACCGGGTCACCTTCTTCGTCTGGACCAGGGTGATCGCCTCGAACAGCTCGTCCAGCGTGCCGAAGCCGCCCGGCAGCACCACGAAGGCCTGCGCGTACTTGACGAACATGGTCTTGCGCACGAAGAAGTAGCGGAAGTCGATGCCGACGTCGACCCAGTCGTTGAGGCCCTGCTCGAAGGGCAGCTCGATGCCCAGGCCCACGGACATCCCGCCGGCCTCGGTGGCGCCCCGGTTGGCGGCCTCCATCACTCCCGGCCCACCGCCGGTGATCACCGCGTACCCCGCCTCGGCGAGGGCCGCGCCCAGGCTCTCGGCCAGCTGGCACTCGTAGCTGTCCGGGCTGCTGCGGGCCGAGCCGAAGACGCTCACCGCCGACGGCAGATCGGCCAGGGTGTCGAAGCCCTCCACGAACTCGGAGAGGATCCGCAGCGCCCGCCAGGCGTCCTTGGTCTTCCACTCGCCGCGGTGATGGGAGTCGAGCAGTTTCTGGTCGGCCGTGCTCGGCGGGATGGAGTCACGGCGCAACGTGACCGCGCCGCGATGACGTTCCGGCCTGGGCTGTGCCGGCTGGACCTGGGGTCGCCCTTTGGTGCTGTCCGTCATGCCACCAAGGTAGTTCGGACAGTCAGTACCCGGTGAATAACCGGGTGCGTTTCGGTAAGAGGATTGCGACCCGCAGACCTTTTTGCCAGATTGAAGCAACCGACAGTAGCTCCGGCACGTCTGTACTGTTACCGACCTGGCATCACCGGGCTCCCGGCGAAGGAGCAACCACTGTGACCAACCGATACGAGCGCCTCAAGATGCAGCGGCGCATGCAGCGCCAGATCCGCCTCGTGGTGGAGGAACGGCGGGTCGCCTTCGCGGCCCGGGACGCCGAGCCGGCCGTCGATCCCGAGGCGACCATGGAGATAAACCCGCAGGACCTGCAGCTGGGCCTGGTGCCGCAACGCGCGATCGGCCGGGTGGCTGTCCCGCAGGTCTGAGGCGGATCGCACGCTTCAGGGCGCCAGCCAGCGATAGAGCGTGGCCGCACCGTCGCGGATCTTCCCGATCTCGACGTGCTCGTCCGGCGCGTGCGCCAGCGCCGGATCGCCCGGGCCGTAATTGAGCGCCGGGATGCCGAGGGCGGCGAAGCGGGCCACATCGGTCCAGCCGAGCTTGCCGGCGGGCTCGATGCCGATCGCCGCGAGGAACTCCCGGGCCGGCGCGGCGCTCAGGCCGGGCAGGGCGCCCGGCGCGGAGTCGGTGACCTCGAGGTCGTACCCCGAAAAGATCTCTTGCAGATGCTCCAGCGCCTGCTTCTCCGAACGGTCCGGCGCGAAGCGCAGGTTGACGTCGACGTAGCAGTCGTCCGGGACGACGTTGCCGGCGATGCCGCCGGCGATCCGCACCGCGCTCAGGCCTTCCCGATAAGTGCACCCGTCGATGGTCACGGTCCGTGGGTGGTAGCCCTCGAGGCGCCGCAGCACCTCGCCCATCGCGTGGATGGCGTTCACCCCGCGCCACGCCCGTGCCGTGTGGGCCCGGCGCCCCCGGGTGCGCACCCGGACCCGCATGGTGCCCTGGCACCCCGCCTCGACCAGCCCGAACGTCGGCTCGAGCAGCACCGCGAAGTCGGCCTTCAGCCATTTCGGGTGGGACTCGGCGACCAGGTTGAGACCGTTGTGCTCGGACTCGATCTCCTCCGACTCGTAGAAGAGATAGGTGATGTCGTACCGCGGGTCGGGCAGGGTGACCGCCAGGTGCAGGGCGAGCGCGACACCGGATTTCATGTCCGCGGTGCCGCAGCCGTAGATCAGGTCGTCGGAGACAGTGGACGGCCAGTTGTCGTTGAGCGGCACGGTGTCCAGGTGGCCGGCCAGCACGACGCGCTGCGCACGGCCCAGCTTGGTCTTGGCCATGACGGTGTTTCCCAGCCGGCGCACGGTCAGGTGGTCGGCCCGGCGGAGAGAGTCCTCGACGAAGTCGGCGATCGCCTTCTCGTCGCGGGAAACGGACTGGACGTCGACCAGCGCACGGGTCAGCATGACGGGGTCGACCAGCACATCCGGGGTCAGCGGGTTGGCCATGAGCGCACCATACCGGGGCCATATGACGTCGCTGAGGGCTCATCCGAGGTCTAGTAGGGTGCGGTTCGTGGAAACCGCGATCTCGACTTCGCCCGCCTGGGGCATCGGCCTCGCCACCGTCACCGCCGAGGGGCAGGTCCTCGACACCTGGTTCCCCGCGGGGTACCTGGGGCTGGGTGAGGAGCCCGCCGACGCGCCGGCGCTGCCCGCCGGACTGACCGGCACCAAGCTGCTCCCCGGCCTGAGCACGGTCGAGGTCCGCGTGACGCTCAAGTCGCTGGCCGACCCGATCGGGGACGCCTCCGACGCGTACCTGCGGCTGCACCTGCTCTCGCACCGCCTGGTCGAGCCGAACGGCCTGAACCTGGACGGCGTCTTCGGCAAGCTGGCGAACGTGGCCTGGACCTCGGCCGGCCCGTGCCCGCCGGAGCGGGTCGACGAGCTGCGGTTCCTGGAGCGTGCCGCGGGCCGCCAGCTGGCCGTGTACGGCGTCGACAAGTTCCCGCGGATGACCGATTACGTCGTGCCGTCCGGCGTCCGGATCGCCGACGCCGACCGGGTCCGGCTCGGCGCCCACCTGGCGTCCGGCACCACCGTCATGCACGAGGGCTTCGTCAACTTCAACGCCGGCACGCTGGGCACCTCGATGGTCGAGGGCCGCATCGTGCAGGGCGTGGTGGTCGGCGACGGCTCGGACATCGGCGGCGGTTCGTCGATCATGGGCACGCTCTCCGGCGGCGGCAAGGCGAAGATCCGCATCGGCGAGCGGAGCCTGCTCGGCGCGAACGCGGGCGTCGGCATCTCGCTCGGCGACGACTGCGTGGTCGAGGCGGGCACCTACATCACCGCGGCCTCGAAGATCAGCCTGCCGGACGGCCGTGTGGTGAAGGCCATCGAGCTGTCCGGTGTGAACAATCTCCTGTTCTGGCGCAACTCGGTCTCCGGCGCGCTGGAGGCCCGGCCGCGCAAGGGCACCGGCATCGAGCTGAACACCGCTCTGCACAGCAACGACTGACCTACTTCCGCAACGCCGAGGCGGCCGCCGTCCGTACGGCGGCCGTCAGCGTCCGCAGGGTCTGCGACTCGATGCGCCAGTACTGCCAGTAGAGCGGGGCGTCGAGGTACCGGCCGGGGCTGATCTCCACGTACCGGCCGGCGGCCAGGTCGGGCCCGGCGATCTGCTCGGGGACCATGCCCCAGCCGAGCCCGAGCCGGATCGCCTCGTTGAAGGCCGCCGCACCCGGCACGTAATGCATCGGCGGCTCCGGCCGGTCACCCAGGAACCGGTGCTGGAGGCGGTCCTTGCGGTTGTAGCGGAGCATCGGTGCCCGGCTCAGGTCGGAGGCGTCGAAGCCCGGCGCGGCGACCGGCAGGTAACGGATGGCGCCCAGCCGCTCCACCCGGCAGCCCTGGACCGCGACCCGGTCCGAGGTCACCGCCGCCATCACGGTCCCCGCCCGCAGCAGCTCGGCGGTGTGGTCCTCGTCGTCGGTATGCACCTCGAACGTGACGCCCGGCACCTGGGTGAGGACCGGCAGGAACCAGGTGTTTAGCGAGTCCGCGTTCACCACGATCGAGAGGTGCGTGTCGCCGCGGGCCTGGTCGAGCGCCTCGCGTTCGAGCAGTGCCACCTGGCCGGCGAACCGGACCAGCGCCTGCCCGGCCGTGGTCGCCACACACGGTTTGGCCCGGCGCACCAGAACCTGGCCGACGGACTGCTCCAGCGCCTTGATCCGCTGGCTGACCGCGGACGGTGTGACATGCAGCGCACGTGCCGCCGCCTCGAAGCTGCCCAGCTCGACCACGGCCTGGAAGGTAGTCAACTGCACCTGGTCCACGTAAGCAACGCTAATCCATCTTCAGAATGATTAGCTGGAGTGCACGAGGATCCCGCCGTAGGTTCGGCCCATGCTCGCCTCCGCCCTCGCCGGGTTCGCCGCCTCCGCTGTGCTGATCATCGCCATCGGCGCGCAGAACGCCTTCGTCCTGCGCCAGGGACTGCGCCGGGAGCACGTGCTCCCGGTCGTGCTGACCTGCGCGCTCTCCGACCTCGCGCTGATCTCCGCCGGCATCGCCGGCCTGGGCGCGGCGATCAATGCGCAGCCCGGCCTGGTCACCGCGATCCGGTGGGTCGGCGCCGTGTTCCTGCTCGGCTACGCCGTGCTCGCCGCCCGCCGTGCCCTGCGGCCACAGGCCCTCGACCCGGTCGGCAAGGCGCCCGCGACGTTGCGCGCCACGTTGCTTACCTGCCTGGCGCTCACCTATCTCAACCCGCACGTCTATCTGGACACCGTTCTGCTGCTGGGTTCGGTGGCGCAGCAGCACGCCGACCGCTGGTCCTTCGGTGTGGGCGCGGCAGCCGCGAGCCTGGTCTGGTTCAGCGCGCTGGGCGCGGGCGCGCACCGCCTGGCCCCGCTGCTGGCCCGGCCGGCCGCGTGGCGGGTGCTGGACGGTGCGATCGCCGTGATCATGGCCGCGCTCGGCATCACCCTCGCCGTCCAGGCCTGAGGACCTTGACTCTCACCCAAGGTGAGGGTCCAGAGTGAGGCGGGTGAGGAGCGACATGCGGGGCATCGGCGAGGTCGCCCGGGCCAGTGGCCTGAGCGTCAGCGCGTTGCGGTTCTACGACGGGGCCGGCGTGCTGGTCCCGGCCGTGGTGGACGCGTCCACCGGCTACCGGCGGTATACGACGGGCCAGATCACGGCAGCCCGGCTGATCGCCGGCCTGAGACGGGTGGGCATGCCGGTCGCCGAGATCGCGCAAGCGGTCCGAGATCTTGAGACCAACCCTTCCGCGGTCCGGGTGAGGCTGGACCTCCACCTGGCCCGCCTGGAGGCCGGTCTCGCCGATGCCCGTCGTGAGTTCCGCCGCCTGCATTCACTGCTGGACCTGGAGAGCCTGATGACTCGCGTCGCCCTGACCACCACCGATCTGACCGCCGCCCTCGACGCGGTCCGTTTCGCCGCCGCGACGGTGGACGGCCCGATCCCGGCCGGCGTGTTGTTCGAGACCGCCGGCGACACGGTGACGCTGGTCGCGACCGACCGTTACCGGCTGGCCGTGGCGAGCGCCCCGGCCCGGGTCGAGGGCCCACCGGCCCGGCAGTTCCTTTCCCTGGCCTTCGTCGATCAGCTGCGCGCCCTGCCGGCCGGGCCCGTCGTCCTCGACCTCACCGCCGACCGGGTGCACGCCCGCGCCGGCGACCGGACCGTCGAGGACCGGCCGATCGATATCGACTTCCCGGACTACCGCCGGTTGGTGGCCCCGGCCGGGCCGCAGACGCGACGGATCTCCGTGGACGCGGCCGACCTGCGCCGCCGGCTCGCCACGGCGCCCGTCGCGGCTCGCGAGCACGACGGCATGGCGTGGCCCCTGTCGGTCCTGGCGCTGGACCCGGCGGGCAGCCTGCGCGTGGCCGCCGAGGACGAGTGGCAGGCGGATGCCGGTGCGCACGTCGCGGTGCACCGCGAGTTCCTCCTCCAGGCACTCGACGCGGGTGGCGCCGGGCAGCTTCTGCTGGAGCTGGACGGCCCGGTCCGGCCGCTGGCCGTGCGCGTTCCGGGCGACGACTCCCGGTTCTCGCTCCTGATGCCGGTCCGGTGCTGAGCGTCACACCCGTGGCCCCTCTGGTAACCGTTCAGCCACAGTCCGGCACCGGTCCTGTATGGGACGCGTGATCGAGTCGCTGGTCCGGGCGGGACCCCGCTACTTTTCCGATGTGCGCAGCAACCGGCAGGAGCAAGAGCTCAACGCCGCGGCTACCGGCGCCTCCATGACCGGGTGGGAATTCGCCTGGCTGGACGGCCTGGCCGTGGCGTCCGAGCCGTCCTGGTCGTACCTCGACCTGGCCCGCCCGCTGCTGCGCCGGGCGTTCAGCGTGCTCGACCTCGACACCGGCGGCGGCGAGTTGCTGGCCGAGCTCTCGCCCCTGCCCCCGCACACCGTGGCGGTGGAGAGCTGGTCACGGAACACGCCGGCCGCCCGGGAACGCCTCGGCCCGTACGGCGTCTCGGTGCTCACCGAGCTGCCCGCCGGGGAGAACGAGTTCGACCTGGTGCTCAGCCGGCACGGGCGCCTGCCCGCCGCGGACATCGCGCGCCTGCTCAAGCCGGGCGGCGTGCTGCTCACCCAGCAGGTCGGCAGCGACGACCTGGCCGACCTGAACGTCGCCCTCGGCGCGCCACCCCCGCATCCGCGGCGCTGGGACGCGGAGGTCGCGGCGCACTCCCTGGAGTCCGCCGGCCTGCGGGTGACCCAGGTCCGCGAGGAACACCCGCCCGCCGCCTTCCGCGACATCGCCGCGGTCATCCACCAGCTGCGCACGGTGCCCTGGCAGATCCGGGACTTCACACCGCAACGGTACGAGCGGGCGCTCGCCCGGCTGGCGGCCACCATCCGGGCCCGCGGGGAGTTCACCGCACGGGCTCACCGCTTCCTGCTCCAGGCCGAGCGGCCGACAGAGGCGTAAGCCTGATGCCTCTTTCAGGGGATGCGGCGTTAACTCTTTGGTGTCGGAAACCCTGAAATTGTTCGGTGCTCCTTTTTACCAGACGCTTCGTTTCACATTAAAGCTTCACGTTTCCGGCGCTCTGAAGGCGATTTCCGGGCCTCCGCGCCGAGGTCGGACTTGAGCTTCGCGGGTATTCATGTATCGGAGCGTCCGCGCACGTGAAGGCCGGGACGAGTCGTCTCGCGGCCCGTACGCGACGCCTCCGTGGAACGGGTCCGTCACGCCTGCGGGTTAGCCGGATCATCCTGCGCCGGCCACCGGCTCGCACGTAACAGGAGGACGGGAAGAACGATCGCCGGGAAATGGCAATTCCGTCATCTTTGTCGCAGCGCCGGGATGCCGAACGGATCCCGGGACAACCCGATTAACGACGCGCACCCCGATCCGGTCGCTCTCGACTGTGCGGGGATGAGCGCACGCTGATCCGTTCCAGGAGGAACATTCCCATGCGTAAGTTCTCCAAGCGTTCCGTTGCTGTCGTCGCCGGTACCGCCGCAGTCGTCATCGGCGGAGGCGCGGCGTTCGCCGCGGTCAACGGCTGGAACATCGGCGGCAAGGGCACCGCGGAGGCCAAGACCGCGGAGATCAAGGAACTGTCCGCGACGGCGGTGATCAACGGGAACATCTACCCGGGCAAGGTCACCACGATCACGACCAAGATCGACAACCCCAACGAGTTCCCGGTGAAGCTCACCGGCGCGATCGCGCCGACCGGCGCCGAGGTCATTCCGGCCACCCCGGCATGCCTGAGCGCGCTGCCCAACGCCAGCGTCCTCAGCACCAACTTCCCGGGCACCCCCGTCGTGCCCGCCGGAGCGAACGACTTCTCGGTCAACTCGAGCCTGACTGTCGGCAACATCCCGCAGGACTGCGCCAACAAGACGATCAAGGTCAAGTACACGTTCGACAGCGTCAGCCAGGCCTGATCCACATGTCCGGGTGGGGCGGCAGGCCCGCCCCACCTCCACGACCCCGGGACGGTCCATGTTGAAGAGCAGGTGGACGGCTGCCGCGGCGGTGGCGGCTCTGACGGCCGCCGCGCTGATCATCGCGTTCGGGCCGCCGGAGACGCCGGAGGGCGAGACCTTCGTTCTGGTCGGAGGTGGTGGCAGCGACCACCGGGCCGGTCCGCTGCATTTCGAGCTGACGGGCAAGTCGGTGCGCGGTCTCTACCCCGGTGCAGTCAAGCAGATGCGGATCACGGTCGAGAACCCGCTCGGCTTCCGGTTGAGCGTGCGGAAGCTGACCGCGAGGGTCTCCTCCTCCAATCGGCGCGGCTGTTCGGCCACCTCGAAGAACCTTGAGGTTCGGGCCTACAACGGTCCTCTTCCGGTGACGGTGGCCGCGCTGGGCCGGACCGATCTCGGTGGCTCGATCCCGGTGGCCATGCCGCTCGGCGCGACCGAGAGGTGCGCCGGCGCCCGTTTCACCATCTCGATCTCCGGCGTCGGCGATCGGATGACCCGGTGAGGCGCGCCGGGAAGACGCTGCTCATCGGTGCGGTGGTGGCCGCCCTGGGTGCGGCCGGGACGGTCTACGCCTATGCGGGCGGGTGGACCGTTGCGGGTGAGCTCGTGCACTCCGCAAAGGTGGCGAAGATGCCGCGCGGGGTGGAGCCCAGCGTCGCCAAGCAGTCCCACCGGGCCGTCGTGACGTGGAGTGCCCAGCAGATCGCGCCGAACGTGTGGATGGATCACTACGTGGTGACCGCCCACAGCGACAGCACCCCGCCGAAGCCGGACGTCACGCGCACCGTGGCCGCTGCCGGCGGGCCCGTCGAGTCGCTCACCTTCGCCGCCGCCGACGTCGCCGGGGGCCGGTGGCGCTGGACGATCACACCCCGGTTCCGTGATTGGACCGGGGAGAAGAGCCCGTCCAGCCGGCGTCTGACCTTCCCGGACGTGCCGCAGGGCGTCGGCGATCTGGTCGCGCCCAGCCCGGCGCCGGGCGCACCTTCCGAAGCCGCGACGCCGAGGTCCGGAGCACCACGGCCGGCATCGCCGCAGCCCGCGGCCCCCGAACCCGGAAGGCCGGGATCGCCGCCGTCCGAAGAGAAGGACCCGTCGCCGCCGAAGGCGGGTCAGCCCGTGCCGGCCCCGGCCGACGACCCGGAGCCGGCTCCGCCTGGTCCCGCGGAGTCAGCTCCCGTCCCAGCCGCTCCGGCGAGCAGCGGCCCTGCCGCGGCGACGGCCGGCTAGCTGGGAGACCGTCGAGCCCCCGATGCCGCGGCATCGGGGGGTCGAAGTGGGGTGTCCTCACCATGTGATCGGCAGTCTCTACGGTCGCAGGTTTTGGCGATTCGGCCCCAGGGCGCTCGCCGGCCGTTCTCGCTGGATGACCTGGTCACCCGGCCGGGAGACAGTGCACCCCGGGTAATCGCGATGCCCGATTCCATCACCCGACAGGGTTAAGCTCTATGGGTAGACCTGTCCGATTTATGCGCCGCAAGGGCGTACGGAAAACCGATCGTATCGGACATCTCTGTCGTGGAACGTTGTATGAGCGCCGAACAGGCATCATTCCCACCGCCTTCGAGGAGGAGCGAGCCGCATGTCCGAACCGAGCCTTTCCATTGCGGCGTTCGCCGGGGAGACGCCCTCGTGAATCGGCGCGACGTCCTGTCCGGCCGCCCGGACGCGGAGCGGTCCCGACGAAAGGAACCGGACCTGCACATCGAGCTCGAGCCCGCCGACCACGAGGAGCCGACGTGGGAGGTGCGCGGGCCGGGTGCGCCGCGACGCCGGTTCGATCGGCGGGCACGGATGATCCTGGCGGCGGCGGCGATCGCGGCGGTGCTGGCCAACGCGGGTGCGGCGTGGGCGTACTGGCGGTGGAACGGGCCGGACGAGTCTCATCAAGCGGCCGCCGGGACGGTGTTCGAGCTGGCGCTGAGCGGCAGCACCGATCAGCGGCTGCGGTCCGGCGAGGCGGGTGATCTCACGGTCACCGTCACGAACCAGCATCCGGTTCCGATCCGGATCACTTCGATCAAGCGCGGGGCGGGGCCGGTGGCGGCCGACGAAGCGCATCGGGAGTCGGGGTGCGCCGCGCCCCCGGTGACGATCGTGCAGGAGACGTTCGCGGTCTCGTGGGAGGTTCCGAGGAACACCATCGGGGCGTTCATCCTGGAGGACGCGGTCACGATGCGGCCGGGCGGACCGGCGGCGTGCCGCGGGGCGACCTACAGCGTGCCGGTGCAGGCGCGGGCCGAGCGTCCGTAGAACAACCCAGGTTTCTCCGCCCGGCTGACGGTCATATCGAAACCATGAGCGGGAAAATCTCGGTGGTGACCGGCGCGAGCGCCGGAATCGGGCGTGCGGTGGCCCGCCGCCTGGCGGCACGCGGGGACGCGGTGGCGTTGCTCGCCCGCGGCGAGGAAGGGCTCGAGGCGACGGCGGAGGACGTACGGCGAGCCGGCGGCACCGCCCTGCCGATCTCCGTGGACGTCGCCGACTTCTCGGCCGTGGACGAGGCGGCGGAGCGGGTCGAGAAGGACCTGGGCCCGATCGACCTCTGGGTCAACGACGCCTTCTCCAGCGTCTTCGCGCCGTTCCTGGAGATCTCGATGGACGAATTCGCCCGGACCACCGAGGTCACCTACCTCGGTTACGTGCACGGCACCCGCGCCGCGCTGTCCCGGATGCGACCGCGCGACCGCGGCACGATCGTGCAGGTCGGCTCGGCGCTGGCGTACCGCGGGATCCCGTTGCAGACGGCGTACTGCGGCGCCAAGCACGCCGTGCAGGGCTTCACCGAGTCGCTGCGGGTGGAGCTGCTGCACGACAAGAGCAATGTGCACGTCACGATGGTGCAGATGCCCGCGGTGAACACGCCGCAGTTCCGCTGGCTGGTGTCCCGCCTGCCGCGTAACGCGCAGCCGGTGCCGCCGATCTACCAGCCGGAGCTGGCCGCCGACGCCGTGGTCTACGCGGCCGACCATCCGAAGCGCCGGGAGTACTGGGTGGGCGGTTCGACCGCCCTGACGCTGGCCGCGAACGCCGTGGCCCCGGGGCTGCTCGACCGTTATCTGGCCCGGACCGGGTTCGACGACCAGCAGACCGACGAGGCGCGTGATCCGCGCGACCCGGAGAACCTGTGGAAGCCGGCGGACGGGCGGGACGGCGCGGACGCGGGCGCGCACGGCGCGTTCGACGATCAGGCCAAGGACCGCAGCGTGCAGGTGTGGGCCTCCCGGCACCACGGTCTGCTCGCCTCGGTGGCCGGCGGTCTGCTCGTCACGGCCGGCGCCGCCTGGGCCGCCACCCGCCGCTGATCCACGGACGGCGATTGCGGCGGATCAGCCGCGCAGGACCGTCGGCTCCGTGATGGTGACCCGGAGCACGACGCGCGCCTCCACGGTCTGCTGCTGCGGGAAGAGATCGAAACCGGTCCCGGTGTCCGCCACCTCGGCCGCGCCGAACGCCCCCCGCATCACCGGGTGCACGCCGCCGGCCTCCGCGTCGGCGATCTCCACGATGCGGTCGAGGTCGCTGCCGACGGCGGTTGCGTACTCCCGGGCCTTCGCCAGGGCGTCGGCGACCGCGGCGCGGCGCACGTCCGCGCCGGCCCGGCTGCCCGGGCGCAGCTGCCACCAGGGGCCGGAGACCGAGGCCAGCTCCTGCGCGGCCATCTCGGCCAGCAGCATCCCGAGCGCGGTGAAGTCGTTCACCGTCACCGTCGTGGCGACACTTCCCGCGTACGACGTGACGCGCTCGCCACCCCGCTTGAACTCGGGGTGGACCTGCACACCGGCGGTCTCCCGGCGCTCGATCGCGGGGCCGTACCGGTCCAGGACGGCGCCGACCTCGGCGGCCCGCTGCGAGAGCCGGGTCAGCACCACCGCCCGGTCGCGGTCGGCGGCGGACACCACGACGGAGAAGACCGCCTGCTCGGGCGGCACCTCCCGGTATGCCTCGCCGTGCACCACCACGACCGGAGCGGCAGGACTGGTCATCGGCGTCAGCCCGCGAACGGCTCGGCGAGCCGGTCGGCGGCCGCGGCCACCCGCTCGTCGGTCGCGGTCAGCGCGATGCGCACGTGGCGGGCCGCGGCCGGGCCGTAGAAGGCGCCCGGCGCGGCCAGGATGCCGCGGCGGGCGAGCCGGTCCACGGTCGCCCAGCAGTCCTCGTCCCGGGTGGCCCAGAGGTAGAGCCCGGCCTCGGAGTGGCTGATGTCGAAACCGGACTTGGTCAGGGCGGTCCGCAGGGTGTCGCGGCGGGCTGCGTATCGCGCGCGCTGCTCGGCCACATGGGATTCGTCGGTCAGCGCGGCGACCATGGCGGCCTGCACCGGGGCCGGGACGATCATCCCGGCGTGCTTGCGGACCGCGAGCAGCTCATGGACCAGGGCCGGGTCACCGCCGACGAAACCGGCACGGTAACCCGCCAGGTTGGACCGCTTGGAGAGCGAGTGCACGGCCAGCACACCGGTGTAATCGCCGCCGGTGACCTCGTCGGACAGCACCGAGACCGGCGTGGACTCCCAGCCCAGCGACACGTAGCACTCGTCGCTGACCACGATCACGCCGCGCTCGCGGGCCCAGGAGACCACCTTGCGCAGATGCTCGGCGGGCAGCACGCGCCCGGTCGGGTTGGACGGTGAGTTGATCCAGATCAGCTTGATCCGCCGGTCCGGGCCGAGCGCGGTGAGCGAGTCGGACCGGACCACCTCGGCGCCGGCCAGGCGGGCGCCCACCTCGTACGTCGGATAGCAGACGGCCGGGATGACCACCACGTCGCCGGGGCCCACGCCGAGCAGCGTGGGCAGCCAGGCGACCAGCTCCTTGGAGCCGATGGTGGGCAGCACACCGACCTCACCGGACGCGCCGCAGGCCTTCGCCAGCCAGACGGCGAGAGCCGCCCGCAATGCCGGCGTCCCCGCGGTCAGCGGGTATCCGGGCGCGTCCGAGGTGTCCGCGAGGGCCTGCCGGACGAGCGGCGGGACCGGGTCGACCGGGGTGCCGACCGACAGGTCGACGATCCCGTCCGGGTGCGCCGCGGCGAT
Source organism: Actinoplanes sp. 13 (assembly GCF_056134165.1). Classification (NCBI taxonomy): domain Bacteria; kingdom Bacillati; phylum Actinomycetota; class Actinomycetes; order Micromonosporales; family Micromonosporaceae; genus Actinoplanes; species Actinoplanes sp. 13. The sequence goes on from NZ_JBVYOQ010000001.1 coordinate 895,789, forward strand.
TGCTTTGGCCGGCTCCAGCAGGTCCCAGGGGAAGTCCGGCAGGGCCGACGACCGAGCGTTCAGTGCCCTTCCCCACGCGGGGGCTGGCTGACGATGAACGGCGTGTCCTTGTCGATCTTGCCGACCTTGGAGGCGCCACCGGGCGAACCGAGATCCTCGAAGAACTCGTAGTTCGCGTTGGTGTAGTCCTTCCACTGGTCCGGCACGTCGTCCTCGTAGAAGATCGCCTCGACGGGGCAGACCGGTTCACAGGCACCGCAGTCGACGCACTCATCGGGGTGGATGTAGAGCATCCGGTTGCCCTCATAGATGCAGTCGACCGGGCATTCCTCGATGCATGCCTTGTCGAGAACATCGACGCAGGGCTCAGCGATGATGTAGGTCACGGGTCTTTCCCTTCGAAAGCCACGCCGCGGGTACCGCCGACGACAAATTGCAGAGCCTAGTATTCCCCGCCTAGGGAGGTAATGCGTGCTCCGACAGCAGGATGTGGGACACCGGGTGGTGGTACGGCGAATTGTAGGCGTAACCGAGGGGCGCACGCTCTTCACGGACGCGCTCGGAGACCTGGTCGACCTCACCGAGACCGATCTCACACTCGCCACCGCCAAGGGGACCGTCCGTGTCCCGCTCTCCGAGGTGCACCGCGCCAAGCGGGTCCCGCCGGCGCGGCGGGCCAAGGCGGCCGAGGTCATCGCGCTCGAACTGGCCGCGGACGAGGCCTGGCCGGCCCCGGTCCGGGCCCGGCTGGGCAGCTGGATCCTGCGCGCGGCGGACAACTGGACCGGGCGCGCCAACTCCGCGCTCGCCGTGGGCGACCCGGACCGGCCCCTCGAGGCCGCCATCGATGCGGTCGCCGACTGGTATGCAGGCCGCGGGCAGCGACCTCTGATCAACGCGCCGATGCCGCTCGCCGCCCCGGTGAACGCCGCCCTGGACGAGCGCGGCTGGACCGCCCGGCCGCTCACCCTGGTGCAGACCGCGTCGCTCGGGCCGGTGCTGGCCACCCCGGCCCGCACCGGCCTGCCCCCGGTCGACCTGGCCGACTCCCCCACCGACGACTGGTACGCGATGGTGGCCGAGCACAAAGGCACCCTGCCCGGAGCAGCGTTGCGCATTCTCAACGGCGTACCGGAGACGGTCTTCGCGCACGTCCGCGACGGGGACGGCGACCTGCTCGCGGTGGCCCGGGGCGTGATCACCGGGCCGGACCGCTGGCTGGGGCTCTCCCTGCTGCAGACCACGCCCGCCGCCCGCCGGCGCGGCCTGGCGCAGCACGTGGTCCGCGCGGTCGCCGGATGGGCGGCGCAGCGCGGAGCCGGCCGCGCGTACCTGCAGGTGGAAGAACGCAACGCGGCCGCGGTCACGCTTTACGGCCGGTTGGGGTTCAGCACCCACCACACCTATCTGACGCGCGAAGCGCCCGACGGTCTGGTCTAGCGGCGGACCACCCGGCGCGGGCGCGCGGTCTTGGCCGCGGTGAACGCCTTGAGTGACTTCGAGCGGTAGTCCAGGCCCAGCATCACGGAGATCCAGTACCCGATGAGCGTGCCGGCGACGGCGCAGCCGGCGTAGAGCCAGATCTGCGCGAAGAAGTCGCCCGCCCCGTTGGTGAACGGGCCGTTGCCGCTCAGGAACGGCCCGATCAGCACGGTCAGCAGCATGCCGCCGAGCGCGCCGAACCCGACGTCGGGCAGCCACCCGCTCGGCTTCTCCCGCTGGGCACGGACGAAGGTGTAGGCACCGAGCACGAGCGCGACCAGCGCGAACATGACAATGGTGGCCCGGGTCTGCGCGGCGTCCGAATCGTCGAAGCCGAACCGGATCACCAGGCGGGCCACCGCGTTGATCGCGAACAGTGCGACCGCCAGCACCGTGATCCGGAACCAGCGCTGATGCCTCATCTCGTCCTCCAGGAGTGCGCGGGGATTTCCCGGTCATCTTGGCGGATGGGAGACCCGGTGCACTAGCCCTGAGCGCCGGGCCGGCCGGGACGCGGGCGGACCGGCTTGAGGATCATCCGGTACGAGTACACCGCGAACGTCAGGCTGCCGACCAGGATCATCACCAGCGCCGTCCAGTTCTGGCCGCCCAGCAGGTAGTCGCCCTCGGCGGTGCGGGTGCCCGCGGCGGCCAGCATCAGGAAGGTCCACAGCGCCCACGGCGGGCCGATCGCCCAGCGGCGGCCCGTGGTGGTCACCGCGAACCAGGCGATCGCGAGGTTGGCCACGACCGCGAGCGGCACGGCCAGCGGAACGGCGGCCCCGCTGCCCGCCCACGGCGAGCGGCCGTCGAACAGCAGCGCGAAGCCGCCGGCACGCAACGCGCTCAGCTCGAGCTCGACCGCGACGGTGACGACGGTGGCGAGGATCGAGACGACCACGCCGGCGACCCGGATGATCGGGTCCCAGCCCGCCCACGGTTCGCGCCGGGCAGGCGGGGCCGCCTCCTGCTCCTGCGTCACCTTCTCCTCCACGACGGCCGGCTCGGTCATCGGCCCACGGCGTCCGCGGCCGTCGCCGGCGCGGTGACGTCCAGGCCGCCGAACAGGTCGTCCTCCCAGCGGAACGGCCCCGAGCCGGGGCCTCGCTCACCCTTGACGAGCGTGTAGTACTCCACGCCCATGAACTCGCCGCCGAAGTCGCCGGCGATCCCGTAGAGCCAGGAGTTGTCCGGGATCTGCGAGGCGTGCGCGCGCATCGCCTCGGTCTTCTTCGCGGCGTGGTCGGTGCCGTCGATGCGCGCGGCGATCTGCTCGTCGGGCGTGCCGAAGGGCAGGTCGTCCGCGTTCTTCACCTCGGCGAACGGGTTGCTCTCCGACTCGCGGAACGCCTCCATGCCGTCGTGCAGCACGCTGAGCGGCATCGCCGTCCAGTAGATCTTGGCGGGGCCGTCCGCCCCGGCCAGCTCGGCGGCACGCATCGCGACCCGGTGCGCCTGGATGTGGTCCGGATGACCGTAGAAGCCGTTCTCGTCATACGTGATCATGACCTGCGGCCGGACCTCACGGATGATCTCCAGCAGGTGGCCGGCGGCCTCGTCCAGGTCGGCCTGCCAGAACGCCCGGGGGTGCTCGTTGGTGGGCAGGCCCATCATGCCGGAGTCACGGTAACGGCCGGCACCGCCGAGCATCCGGTGGTCGGTCACGCCCAGCGCGGCGCAGGCCCGCTGCCACTCCACCAGCCGGTAGCCGCCGAGCTGGTCGGCCTGGCCGGCGGCGAGCTGCGTCAGCGCGGGCACATGAATCTCGCCCTCCTCACCCAGAGTGCAGGTCACCAGCGTCACGTGGGCGCCGGTCGAGACGTAGTGCGCCATGGTCGCGCCGGTCCCGATCACCTCGTCGTCGGGGTGGGCGTGCACCAACAGCAGTCGGCGGGCGGGCAGCTCTTCGCTAGCGGTCACGGCCGATACTGTACTGGCGACCACCGGCGAGTCGGCTCAGCGAGCCCGCGGTTTGCCCCTCCCGGGACGGTGTTGATCAGCGATGCTGGGAGCGTGGAATACCCCGCACCCGGGCACGGCGGCCCGCACACCGTGACGATCGGCGCGGACGGCGCGCGGATCCTGTTCCTGCGGTCCTCGGGGCCGGCCGACCCGGACGCCGCCCTCTGGCTGCTCGACCCGGCCACCGGGACGGAGCGCCTGGTCGCCGACGGGCCGGTGCAGTCGTACGCGATCGACCGCGACGCACGCACCGCGGCGTTCGCCCGCAACGGCGAGCTGTTCCGGGCCGACCTGATCGCGGGCACGGTCACCGCTGTCCCCACCGCCGGCCCGGTGCACGACCCGCGCCCCGACCCGGACGGCCACCACATCGGATATGTCACCGACCCGGACGGCCCGGCGGCGCTGCGGGTGGTCGGGCCGGACGGCGACCGGCTGCTCGCCGGTGAACCGGGCAACGCCTGGCGCGAGCACTGCGGCACGATCTCCTGGGGCGTGGCCGGGGCGGGCGCGGCGGAGTTCGGCCGGACCCGCGGCTGGTGGTGGGCGCCCGACTCGTCACAGGTGCTCGCCGTGCGTACCGCCAAGGGGTCCAGCCTGCACCTGCTCGAAATCGACGACGGCTGGGTCGACGTGCACTGGGACCGGGAGACGTACCCGTACCTGGCACAGGTGCGCTGGCACGGCGGCGGGCCGCTGATCACGGTGCTGCGCCGGATGCAACAGCACGGCCTGGTGCTGTCGGTGGATCCGCGGACCGGCGAGACCCAGGTGCACGCGGAACTGGCCGACGCCCGGTGGGTGGAGCCGGTGCCGGGCACCCCGCGGCACCTGCCGGACGGCCGGGTGCTGGTCGGCGGCGAACTCGCCCACGACGGCTTCGACGCGCGCTGCCTCTTCGCCGACGGCAGCCTGCTCACCCCGCCCGGCCTCTACGTGCGGCGGGTGGCCGGCACGCTGCCCCGCGACGGCGGCCCGGCCGGATCGCCGGACCTGATCGTCGAGGGCAGCCTCGGTGACCCGGCTGTGGCGGAGGTGTTCCGGGTGCGTACCTCGCTGGGCGGCGGCGGGCCCGAGGTGACCCGCCTGCCGGTTCCGTGCGGGGTGACCGTCGGCGCCGGACTGATGGTCGCCGGGGAGCGGGTGTGGCGCGGGGACACCGTGGTGGCGACGCTGCGCACGAACGCGGCTCCGCTGCCGTACCGCCCGGAGCCGGTCCTGCAGCGCGTCACCGACCGCAGGCTGCCGGCCGCGGTGCTCTATCCCACCGGCTACGTCGCGGGGACGCGCCTGCCGGTGCTGGTCACCCTCGGCGACGGCCCGGGCCACCAGCAGGTCCGGGCGCGGGCTTCGGCCTGGCAGGAACGGCAGTGGTGGGCCGACAACGGCTTCGCCGTCGTGAGCATCGATTCCCGGGGTACGCCCGGAGTGGCCCCGAGTTTCGAGAAGGCGGTGCACCGGCGGCTGGCTGATCTGGTGCTCGCCGACCAGGCGGAAGCGCTGGCCGCGCTCGTCGGCAAACACCCCGACCTGGACCTGAGCCGGGTCGCGGTGCGCGGCCGGGGGCTGGGTGGCTGGCTGGCGGCGCTGGCCGTTGTCCGCATGCCGGAGGTGTTCCACCGGGCGGTGGCCCGGTCGCCGGTGACGGACTGGGCACAGGTCCCGCCGCCGATCGCCGAGCGGTACCTCGGTGACCCGACCGACTCCGCGGAGGTCTACGAGCACCACAGCCTGGCCGGCGCCGGCGGGTCGGACGACGTGCTGCTGGTCGGCGCGGAACTGCCGGGCTTCCCCTCGGTGCCCGCCGCCACCCCCACCGAGGAGCTGGCCTTCCTCCGAGCGGGGGACTGACTCACGACTACTTGTCGTGAGACGGTGGGTTGTGCGCACAGTTCTCCGTTTCGACAGTGGGCCCTTCACGGAGTCCAGCCTTCTGGCCATCGGCGAGACTCCTCAACGCATCGAGCTCTTCGACGGCAGCCTGCACGTGACCGCGGCGCCCGCCCCTCGCCATCAGTACGTCGCCTCGGAGGTGGCCGTCACGCTGCTGCCGGCCGCGCACAGCGTGGGGTTGCATGTCTTCGAAGCAGTGAACGTCCGTTGTGGGGCCGGTCGCATCCCGATCCCCGATCTGGTGATCACGACGGACATCGACTTCGACGAACTGGTCATCGATGCCTCGGCGGTGCGTCTGGCGTGCGAGATCCTCTCGCCGTCCAACGGCACCATCGACAAAGTCCTCAAGAAGACCTACTACGCGGAAGCCGGCATCCCGTGGTACCTGCTCGTCGACCCGGTACCGGCGACCATGCAGCTGTTCCAGCTGACCGGCGACGGTTATCGGGAGCACTCCGCCGGCGCCTGCGGAGTGCCGTTGCACCTCACTGATCCCGTGGTCGTTTCGATCGACCCGGCGGAGTTGCTGCCGCCGTCGGCGACGTTGTCGGACCCGGCGCATAGGGTCGGTCCATGAGCCACTTCGAGGAGGCGGGCGCGGCGGTGCAGGCCGCGCTCGACGCCGGCGCCCGTTATGCCGATGCCCGGGTCATGGTGCGGCGCACCGAGGCGATGTCGGCGCGTGACGGCGATGTGGAGGATCTGTCCTTCGACGAGAGCGCCGGCCTGGGGGTGCGTGCCCTGGTCGGTTCCAGCTGGGGTTTCTACGCCGTGCCCGACCTGTCCGACGCCGCCGCCCGCGCAGCCGGCCGGCGTGCCGCCCAGATCGCCGCCGCGAGCGCCCGGGTGCCCGGCCCGCCCGCCGGCCTGGTGCCGACCGGCGCCGCCACCGGCAGCTGGGCCAGCGACTGCGTGCTGGATCCGCTCGGTGTCCCGCTCGCCGAGAAGGGTGACCTGCTGGTCCGGGCCACCGCCGCGGCCAAGGCGGCCGGCGCCGACCAGGCCGAGGCCAACTACGCGACCTGGGACACCCGCAAGTGGTTCGTCTCCAGCGAGGGGCACCGCATCGACCAGCACATCCGCGAGTGCGGTGCGGGGGTCACCGCGATCGCGGTCGGCGACGGCGAGATCCAGCGGCGGTCCTGGCCGTCGCACCGGGGGCAGTTCGGCACCCGCGGCTGGGAGCTGGTCGAGGAGCTCGACCTGGTGGGCCACGCGCCGCGGATGGCCGAGGAGGCGCGGGCCCTGCTGACCGCGCCGCTCTGCCCGGCCGGCGAGACCGATCTGGTGCTCGGCGGCGAGCAACTCGCCCTGCAGATCCACGAGTCGGTCGGCCACGCCATCGAGCTGGACCGGATCCTCGGCTGGGAGGCCGCGTTCGCCGGCACCAGCTGGCTCGATCTGAGCCGGCTCGGCTCCCTGCGCTACGGGTCGGACCTGATGAACATCACCATCGATCCCACCTTCCCGGGCGCACTGGGCAGCTTCGGTTTCGACGACGAGGGCACGCCGGCGGCGAAACGGCACGCGGTCCGCGACGGCCGCTGGGTCGGTGTGCTGGCCGGGCGTGATTCGGCCGCGGTGGCCGGGCTGGACTACGCGGGCAGCGTCCGCTCGGACGGCTGGGCCCGGATGCCGATGGTTCGGATGACCAACGTGGGCCTGGAGCCCGGCCCGCACACCCTCGACGAGATCATCGCAGCGACCGACGACGGCGTCTTCATGGACGTCAACCGCTCCTGGTCGATCGACGACCGGCGGCTGAACTTCCAGTTCGGCTGCGAGATCGGATATGAGATCAAGAACGGCAGGCTGGGCCGGATGCTGCGCAACCCGACCTACACCGGCATCGGGCCGCGCTTCTGGCAGTCGATGGACATGCTCTCCGGCGAGACGGTCGCCTGGGGCACGCCGAACTGCGGCAAGGGCCAGCCCGGCCAGATCGGGCACACCGGGCATCCGGCGGCGCCGGCCCGGTTCACCGGGGTGCGAGTGGGGGTGCGCGGATGAGCGGCGCGTCGAGTGGCCGGGCCGGGGCCGAGCTGGAGCTCGCGGCGAAGGTCGTGGAGATGGTGCGGGAGCTGGCGGGCCGGTCCGCCGAGGCCGAGGTGCTGGTGCGGCACGACGCCGAGGCGCTGACCCGCTTCGCGAACTCGATGATCCACCAGAACGTGGCCGACGCGACCACGGCCGTGCGGCTGCGGCTGCACGTCGACGGGCGCACCGCCGGCGGCTCGACCACGGTGACCGGGCCGGACGGATTGCGCGCCCTGGTGGAGCGAACCCTCGCCGCGGCCCGGGTGACCCAGGCCGACCCGGCGTGGCCCGGGCTGGCCCACCCGGCGGCGCTGCAGGTGACGGCCGGTCATCCCGGCTCCGGCGACCGGTCCGGCCTGGCGTTCGGCTTCGACGAGGCGACCGCGCGGGCCACCCCGGCGGAGCGGGCCGAGCGGGTGCACGAGTTCGTGCAGGCGGCCGGCGGGCTGGAGACGGCGGGATACTGCCGGACCGGCTACGTCTCGGCGGCCTTCGCGAACAGCGCCGGCCAGGCCGTGGAGGGCCGGACCGCCGAGGCGGCGATGGACGGCATCGCCCGGGCCGGCGGCGCCGACGGGGTCGCCCGGCTGATGTCGTCGCGGTTCACCGATCTGGACGGCGCGATCCTGGGCGCCCGCGCGGCGGCCAAGGCGGTGGCCGCCCGGGAGCCGGCCGAGCTGCCGCCCGGCGACTACGAGGTGGTCCTCGAGCCGGACGCGGTCAAGGACCTGCTGGAGAACTTCGCCACGTTCGGCTTCAACGGCAGGTCGTGGGTGCGGCAGCAGTCGTTCGCCGAGCTGGGCGCGGAGCAGTTCGACCCGTCGGTGACCATCGTGGACGATCCGCTCGGCAGCCGCGGCGAGCCGGCGCCGGGCCTGCCCTTCGACGACGAGGGCACGCCGCGCCGGACCCTGGTCCTGGTCCGCGAGGGCGTGACCAGGGCGGTGACACACGACCGGACGTCGGCCGCGCACGCCGGGACGGCGTCGACCGGGCACGGTTCGGCGGTCTCCCGCTCGTGGGGGCCACAGGCCACGCACCTGCGGCTGGAGGCGGCCGAGAGGGCGGCCGGGCGGGCCGCCGACGGCGCCGGCTCGATCGCGGCGTCGGCCCGGCCGCTGGTCGCCCGGATGCGCCGGGGCCTGCTGATCACCGATTTGTGGTACACGCGGGTGCTCGACCCGAAAAGCCTGGTGGTGACCGGGCTGACCCGCAACGGCGTGTGGCTGGTGGAGGACGGCGAGATCGTCTCGGCGGTCGGCAACCTGCGGTTCACCCAGTCCTACCCGCAGGCCCTCGGTCCCGGCCGGGTGCTCGGCATCGGCTCGGAGTCGGTGCTGCTGCCGGAGTCCTGGGGCCGGGCGCGCTACGCGGCTCCCGCTTTGCACCTGGCGAGCTGGAACATCACCGGCAACGCGTCCGGTTGATGATCCAGTACAACATCGGTGAGGATCTAACCGGGCCGGGATGGCGAAAATGTGACGCGCGGGGCATCCCCGATCAGCGAAGTGTCCGACCTTCGGCGTAACGTGTGCCCCACATCACTGTCGTACGGCGACTGTTGAGTGGGGCACCGCTGTGTCCGCCGCCGGTCGCCGGCGCAGCTGGGTCGGCACTCTCGCAGGAGATGGAATGACGACGGCAATGAGGCCGGGCGGCGCTCGGGCACGTGCGGCGATCGCGGCGAAGACGCTGCGCACCGACCGGTACTGGTTGGCTCCCCTGATCACCTTCATCGGACTGACGGCCTGGGTCACCTACGCCACGGTCCGGGTCTTCATGCACCAGTGGTTCTTCGTCGAGGAATACCTGTACCTCACGCCGTTCTACTCGCCCTGCCTCACCGACCTGTGCGGCCCGGCAGCCGAGTTCGGCACCCCGCTGCCCAGCTTCTGGCTGCTCCCGGAGGCGGCCTTCACCCTGCCGTTCCTGCTGCTCTTCCGGCTGACCTGCTACTACTACCGGAAGGCGTACTACCGGTCGTTCTGGCTGTCGCCGCCGGCCTGCGCGGTGCCGGACGCCCACAAGAAGTACTCGGGGGAGACACGCTTCCCGCTGATCTTCCAGAACGCCCACCGGTACGCGTTCTACGCCGCCGTGATCATCTCAGTGATCAATACCTGGGACGCGGTCCACGCGCAGACCACCGGCCTCGGGCTCGGCAACGTGATCCTCTGGATCAATGTGATCATGCTCTGGGCGTACACGTTGTCCTGTCATTCCTGCCGGCACATCGCCGGCGGCCGGCTCAAGCACTTCTCCCGGCATCCGGTGCGTTACCGCTTCTGGACGTTCGTCTCGAAGCTCAACACCCGGCACATGCAGCTGGCCTGGATCACGCTCGGCACGCTGGCGCTGACCGACTTCTACATCATGGGCCTCGCCGCCGAGTGGTACTCCGACCTGCGCATCATCAACTGAGGGGCCACGATGACCACCACGATCGAACGACACCAGTACGACGTCGTCGTGATCGGGGCCGGCGGCGCCGGCCTGCGTGCGGCGATCGAGGCCCGGATGGCCGGCAAACGCACCGCGATCATCTCGAAGTCGCTGTTCGGCAAGGCGCACACGGTGATGGCCGAGGGCGGCGCCGCGGCCGCGATGGGCAATGTGAACAGCCGCGACAACTGGATGGTGCACTTCCGCGACACCATGCGCGGTGGGAAGTTCCTGAACAACTTCCGGATGGCGGAGCTGCACGCCAAGGAGGCGCCCGAGCGGATCTGGGAGCTGGAGACGTACGGCGCTCTCTTCGACCGCACCAAGGACGGCAAGATCTCGCAGCGCAACTTCGGCGGCCACGAGTACCCGCGTCTCGCCCACGTCGGCGACCGCACCGGCCTCGAGCTGATCCGCACCCTGCAACAGAAGATCGTCTCGTTGCAGCAGGAGGACCGCCGCGAGTTCGGCAGCTACGACGCCCGGATCCGGGTGTTCCAGGAGACCACGATCACCGAACTGCTGCTCGACGATGACCGGGTGGCCGGCGCATTCGGCTACGACCGGGAGTCCGGCGAGTTCCTGCTCTTCGAGGCGCCGGCCGTGGTGCTGGCCACCGGCGGGGTGGGCCGCAGTTACAAGGTCACCTCGAACTCCTGGGAGTACACCGGCGACGGTCACGCCCTGGCCCTGCGCGCCGGCGCCACGCTGATCAACATGGAGTTCCTCCAGTTCCACCCGACCGGCATGGTCTGGCCGCCCAGCGTGAAAGGCATCCTGGTCACCGAGTCGGTCCGCGGCGACGGTGGCGTGCTGCGCAACTCCGACGGCAAGCGGTTCATGTTCGACTACGTCCCTGACGTCTTCCGCCGGCAGTACGCGGAGACCGAGGAGGAGGCCGACCGCTGGTACACGGATCCGGACAACAACCGGCGCCCGCCCGAGCTGCTGCCCCGCGACGAGGTGGCCCGCGCCATCAACAGCGAGGTCAAGGCGGGCCGTGGCAGCCCGGCCGGCGGCGTCTTCCTGGACATCGCCAGCCGGATGCCGGCCGAGCAGATCGTCCGGCGGCTCCCGTCGATGCACCACCAGTTCAAGGAACTGGCCGACGTCGACATCACCAAGGAACCGATGGAGGTCGGCCCCACCTGCCACTACGTGATGGGTGGCGTGGAGGTGGAGCCGGACACCGGAGCGGCCTTCGGCCGTGTGCAGGGGCTCTTCGCGGCCGGCGAGGTCTCCGGCGGCATGCACGGGTCGAACCGGCTCGGCGGCAACTCCCTCTCCGACCTGCTGGTGTTCGGCAAACGGGCGGGCGAGCACGCCGCGGCCTACCTCGACACGCTCGGCCGGCGGCCGAAAGTGGCCAAGGTGGACGTCGCCGCGGCTGCCGAGGTGGCGCTGGCACCGCTGGCCCGCACCGACGGCGAGAACCCGTACACCCTGCAGCAGGACCTGCAAGCCGTGATGGGCGACCTGGTGGGCATCATCCGCCGGGAGGCCGAGCTGACCGACGCGCTCAAGCGCCTGAACGAGCTGCGGGCCCGGGTGGCGAACGTCGCCGCCGAGGGCGGCCGCCGCTACAACCCCGGCTGGCACCTCGCGCTCGACCTGCGCAACATGCTGGTCGTCTCGGAGTGCACGGCCCGCGCGGCGCTGGAGCGTGAGGAGTCGCGCGGTGGGCACACCCGCGAGGACTTCCCGAAGATGAGCGCCGAGTGGCGGCGCGTCAACCTGGTCTGCTCCCTCGACGAGAGCGGCGACGTGCACCTGGAACGCAAACCGGTGCCGCGGATGCGCGAGGAGCTGACCAAGCTCTTCGAGCACAGCGAGCTGGCGAAATACCTGACCGACGAGGAACTGGCCGAGGTGGAGGCGGACTGATGGGCACCAAACGGCACTTCCGGGTCTGGCGGGGCGACGCCGACGGCGGCGACCTGCGCGACTTCGAGGTCGAGGTGAACGAGGGTGAGGTCGTCCTCGACGTCATCCACCGGCTCCAGGCCACCGAGACGCCCGACCTCGCCTGCCGGTGGAACTGCAAGGCCGGCAAATGCGGCTCCTGCTCCATGGAGATCAACGGCAAGCCGCGACTCGGCTGCATGACCCGGATGTCCACGTTCACCGAGGACGAGACGGTCACGATCACGCCGCTGCGGACCTTCCCGGTGATCCGGGACCTGGTCACCGACGTGTCGTACAACTATGAGAAGGCCCGCGAGACGCCCGCCTTCGCCCCGCCGCCCGGCGTGGCGCCCGGCGACTACCGGATGCAGCAGATCGATGTGGAACGCAGCCAGGAGTTCCGCAAGTGCATCGAGTGCTTCCTCTGCCAGAACACCTGTCACGTGGTCCGCGACCACGAGGAGAACAAGGAGCCGTTCTCCGGTCCTCGGTTCTTCATCCGCGCCGCCGAGCTGGAGATGCACCCGCTCGACGACCGCCGGGACCGCAAGGAATTCGCGCAGGCGACCCAGGGCCTCGGCTACTGCAACATCACCAAATGCTGCACCGAGGTCTGCCCGGAACACATCAAGATCACTGACAACGCGATCATCCCGATGAAGGAACGCGTCGTCGACCGCCGCTACGACCCGCTCGTGTGGCTGGGCCGGAAGATCTTCCGGCGGGACGAGCTGGACGCTGACGGCAATCCGCCGGACCGGGCCCGCCGGGTCCGGGCGCCGGGCAGCGAGCCGGGCAGCCGGAACGTCAACCCGAACACGCCCAGCTCCCGCCGCGGCGAGAACGCGCCGGTCGGCCCCGACGGCCACCTGGACATCGCCGAGCTGCTGGCGCCGACCCAGGGCGGCCCCTCCCCGTTCGGCGACGACGTGACTTTCCCGCTCCCGCCCGAGGAGATCAGGTACAACCCGATCGACCCGGCGAAGCGGAAAGACATCTGAGGACCGCGGCCGGCCGGGCACGACGCCGGGCCGGCCGCGACCACGCCGGCGCACGAGCCGGGGCGGCGGCGTGCCGGGGTGGTCGCGTCGGCCCGAGATGAGTGCGGCGGCCCGAGGTGAGTGCGGCGGGCCGAGGTGGGCGCGGCGGGCCGGAGGTCAACGGGGTTCGGCCGGCTGGTCCGCGGCCGGGCCCAGCTCCAGCTGGGTGATGGCCACGTCGTGCCAGGCGCCGTTCTTGTATCCGATCTTCGGGTGCACGCCGACCGGCTGGAAGCCGAACGACGCGTGGAACGCCATGCTCGGCTCGTTCGGCCGGGTGGTCTTGGCCACGGCCACCCGGTAACCGCGGTCGATCAGGCGGGGCAGCAGAACCTGGTACAACGCCCGGCCGGCACCCGCGCGCCGGTTGTCCTGCTCCAGGTACACACTCACTTCGCACGCCCATCGATACGCGGGCCGCGATGCGAACGGGCCCGCGTACGCGTACCCGATGATCCGGTCCTGGAGGACGGCCACCAGCCAGGCGTGGGCCCGGCCCGCAGCGGTGATCCGCGCCGACATCTCGGTGGGCGTGGGCGGGGACGTCTCGAAGGTGATCGCGGTGTCCAGCACGTACGGCCGGTAGATGGCGGCGCAGGCCGCGGCGTCGTCCGGTGCGGCATCCCTGATCGTCAACTGCATGGCACGATAGTAGCCACCGATGCCACTATAGTGACCCAGATGCAGGACGACCTCACCGCCGGACTGGCTGCCACGCTGCGCGATGCGCGTACCGAGAAGGGGTTGTCGGTGAACGGCCTGGCCGGCCTCTCCGGCGTCTCCCGCGCCATGATCGCGAAGGTCGAGAGCGCCGAGGCCCAGCCGACCGCCGCGCTGCTGGGCCGCCTCGCCGCGGCCCTGGGGCTGACCCTCTCCGAGCTGTTCGCCCGCACCGAGGGCGACCCGCCCCGGCTGGCCCGTCGCCAGGACCAGATCGTCTGGGTGGACCCGGAGACGGGGTATCACCGGCGGTCGGTCTCCCCGGCCGGCGGGCCCACGCAGCTCGTCGAGGTGGAACTGCCGGGCGGTGCGACAGTGGCCTATCCGGCGGACTCCTACGCGGTGGCACGCCACCAGATCTACGTGCTGAAGGGGCGGCTGCGCTTCCACGAGGGCGACCAGACGCACGACCTCGAGGAGGGCGACTGTCTGCGGCTCGGGGCCCCCGCTCCCTGCTCTTACCACAACCCGGGCAAGGAACCCTGCCGTTACCTGGTCGTCCTGACGCGCTGAGAGAGCCAGCGCATCACCTCCTGAGCGTGCATGGCCGGTGCCGCGATCGGATGGAAGACGTGCTCCACCCGGCCATCGTCGATGATCAGCGTGAGGCGGCGGTAGAGGACCATGTCGCCGGCGCCGAACGTGGGCAGGCCGAGGGTGGTGGCCAGGGTCATCCGGGGGTCGGGAATCAGCGGGTACGGCAGGCGCAGGCGGTGCGCGAGCTCTCGCTGATAGCCGGTGGACTGCGCGGACAGCCCGTAGACCCGGCTCGCGCCCGCGGTCAGCAGCTCGGCGTGGTGATCGCGGAACCAGGAGGCCTGCTCGGTGGAGCCGCGCGCGCCCGGGATGGTGAGCAGGCTGTCCGGCAGGTCGACGCCGGGCCTGCCGGTGAGCGGATAGATGAAAACCACGCTGCGCCCGGGCCCCAGGTTGCCGAGGTCCACCGGGCGGCCGTCGGTCCCGTAGAACTCCAGGGTGGGCACCCGCACGCCGATCAACTCGGACGGGTCGGCGCCGGCCCGCCCGGGTTGCGGTGGCCGCACCCGGCCGGCCGCCGACTCCAGGCGCTCGTGCAGGCCGTCGCGCTGGGCGGTGAGCTTGCCGATCCGCTCCTGGAGCGCGTCGATGGCGCTGCGATAGGTGGCGACCGCGGCCGCGCACACGTCGGCGTCCCGCCCCTCGGCCAGGCTCTCCACGAACGGCCGGGTCTCCTCCACGGTGAGACCGAGCGCGGCCAGCTCACGGATCTGCTGCACCAGGCGGACGGCGACCGGCTCGTACTCCCGGTAGCCGTTGCCCAGCCGGCGCGGCACGACCAGTCCCGCCGCCTCGTAATACCTCAGCGCGCGCACCGTGGTGCCGGTGCGCCGCGCGAGCTCACCCACGCGCATGCGGTGACCTCGACCCGACCAGGAGCCGGAGCGCGCCGAGGAACCAGGGCTGGTCGCGCAGGTGACCGTGCCGGCGGTCCCACTCCCCCGACGCGAGATCCGCGCGGAGGGCCTCGACCGCCCGGGTGGTGTCGGCGGCCGGGGCGAAGCCCCAGGCGGACTGCGCGGCCCGCACCCGGGGGTCGAGGAACGCCTCCGGGCGCCCGTAGAAAGCCTCGGTGAACCCGTCCACACAGTCGAGCGGGACGGGCACCTCGATCACCGACGTCGCCGGCCCGATCGCCGCCGCGAGCGAGGCGATCGGCGGAAAACGCCGGCGCTCCGCGGCGACCAGCTCCGGGGTGTAGTGCGCCAGCCACAGCCGGTCCAGCTCGTCGCCGTCGAACGTGAGCACCACGACCGGTCCCCGCGCCACCCGGCGGAGCTCGGCCAGGCCGCGATCGAGGTCGCGCCACTGGTGGACGGTCACCATGGCCATCGCGGCGTCGAAGGAGTCGTCGTCGAACGGCAGGTCCTCGGCGACGGCGTCGACCGCGGGAAGGCTCCGGAGGGACCGCATCGCCGCGGACGGCTCGACCGCCACGACGTAGCGGTCGGCCGGCTCGTAGGAACCGGCGCCGGCCCCCACGTTGAGCACCGTCCGTGCGTCGCCGAGAGCGGTCTGCACCAGGGCGGCTATCCGCGGGTCGGTGCGGCGCTGGACCGCATATCCCCGGCCGTGCGTGTCGTAGTCGAAGTCACCGGCGAGCGCTGCTGTCATACCGGGAATCTAAAGCCGTACCCCAGGGGACGGGTCAAGCGCGGCGCAGCCACGACTCCAGGCCGTCCAGGATCCGCTCCAAGCCGAAGGCGAAGCCCTCCCGGAAGACCTGCTGGGGATCCTGGCCGGCCTGGTCGACCTGCCGCCGCCACTCCGCCAACTCGGGGTGGTCCGGCGCGGACTGCTCCAGGAACGGCTCGAGGCTTCGCGCCACCCCGCGGACGTCCAGCCCGGAACGCTGGATCGACCCGGAGACCGCCGCCTCGGTCGTCGCCGACCCGATGGCGTGCGCCTGCAGCAATGCCGCGGCATGCGAGACCTCGAGCCCGGTGAACCCGGCGGTGGTGAGCAGCACGACCATGCGGTTGCCCATCCGCATCGCGTTCGGCCCGAGGGTGGGACGCAAACCCAGCTGCCCGATCACCCAGGGGTGCCGCAGCAGCGCGGCGCGCATCCCGTTGGCCACCACCGACGCGCCCATCCGCCAGCTCGTGTCACCCGGCTCGGGCACGTAGATCTCGCCGAGCACCTCGTCGACGCAGAGCTCCATCAGCTCGTCCTTGTGCGCGACGTGCCAGTAGAGCGAGGTGGCGCCGGAACCGAGCCGGGTGCCGAGCCGGCGCATGCTGAGGCCCGCCGCACCCTCCGCGTCGAGGATCTCCAGAGCCGTCCGCACGATCTGCTCCCGGGTCAGAGCGGGCTGGTCACCCCGGGTGCGTGGCGGGCGGGTCCACACCGAGTCGGTGAAGTCGGGCATGGTGTCATCCTATCGGCACTCGAACGGCGTGCGAGTTAGCTGTACAGTGTGCGGGTCAATCGAACACCGTACGAGAGAGGGCCGCCGATGCCCGAACGGAATCCTCGTCGCTGGTTGATCCTGGGCGTGCTGTGCCTGAGCCTGCTCGTGGTCGTCGTCGACAACATGGTGCTCAACATCGCGATCCCGTCGCTGATCGTCGATCTCGGTGCGAGCAGCACCCAGATTCAGTGGATCATCGACGCGTACATCCTGGTCTTCGCCGGCCTGCTGCTGACCGCCGGCAGCCTCTCCGACCGGCACGGCCGCCGCCTCGGCCTGGTGTTCGGCCTGATCGTCTTCGGCGCCGCATCGGTGCTGGCCACGTTCTGCGAGACACCGGGCCAGCTGATCGCCGCGCGCGGCCTGATGGGCGCGGGCGCCGCCTTCCTGATGCCCGGCACGCTCTCCATCCTCACCACCGTCTTCGCCGAGGACGAGCGCAAGAAGGCCATCGCCATCTGGGGCTCGGTGCTGATGCTCGGCGCCCTCGGCGCCCCCACCCTGGGCGGGCTGCTGCTGGAGCACTTCTGGTGGGGATCGGTGTTCCTGCTGAACATCCCGATCGCGATCCTCGGCATCGTCGCCGCCCTGCTGATCATCCCGGAGTCCAAGGGCCCGGCGAGCCGCCCCGACCTGGTCGGCGCGGCCACCTCGATGCTCGGCATGGCCGCCCTGGTCTGGGGCATCATCAACGCCCCCGAACACGGCTGGTCGGCACCGCAGACCCTGGGCGGGTTCGCCGTCGCCGCGGTCGCGCTGACCACCTTCGCCGCCTGGGAACGCCGCACCGCCGAGCCGATGCTGCCGCTGGCGCTCTTCCGCGACCGCAACTTCGCCGGCGCCAGCTTCTCGATCGTGCTGCTCTCCTTCTCCACCGGCGGGGTGGTTCTGGCCATCACGCAGTACCTGCAGTTCGTGCTCGGCTACGAGCCGCTCGAGGCGGGCACCGCGTTCATCCCGATGCTGGTCACCGCGATCGTGTTCAACGGCGTCGGCGTGCTGGTGGACAAGCGTTTCGGCGCCCGGGTGGCGCTCTCGGCCGGCCTGCTGCTGATGGCCGCCGGCTTCGGCGTGCTGGCCTCACTGAGCCCCGAGGACGGCTATCTCAAGCTCGCCACGGCGCTGGTGGTCATCGGGATGGGCAGCGGGACGGCCGGACCAGCCGCTTACGGGACGCTGCTCGGCGCGCTGCCGCCCGAGCGGGCGGGCGTCGGGTCCGCCGTCAACGACACGGTGCAGCAGGTCGGGACGGCGCTGAGCGTGGCCGTGCTGGGTGCGGTGTTGACGGCGGCGTACCGTGCCGGCCTGCCGGACGGCGCCGGCGACCCGGCCCGCGCGTCGATCGGCGACGCCCTCGGTGTGGCGGCGGCCACCGGCGACAACGTCCTGGCCCGGCTCGCGCAGAACGCGTTCGTCGACGCCATCGCGGTCACCGCCCTGGTCGGGGTCGCCGGCGGCGTCATCGCCTCGATCGTCGCCGCCTCGGTGCTGCGCCCGAAACCCCGGCCCGAGGGGACACCGGAATCGAACGTGAGTACTAAAGTAGGGGCATGACCGCGAGTTACCAGCCGTCCCTGCTCGATCTGACCGGCGGGCCCACTCCGCCGGACGGTCTCCACCCGGCAGACGCGCCGGCCGGTGTCCTCGAACCGCTGGCCGGCCGCCTGACCCGGCGCCACCTCACCGCCGGCGCCTGGGTCGACAGCCTGCCCGGCTGGATGCACGGCTCGGACGCGGTCTTCGAGACCCTGCTCGACATCGACTGGCGCGCCGAGCGCCGGCAGATGTATGACGGGGTCGTCGACGTGCCCCGCCTGCTCCGCTGGTTCAGCGGCCGCGAGGCGCTCCCGCACCCCGCGCTGGACGCCGCGAAAGCCGCGTTGAACAGCCACTACGCCGAGGAGCTGGGCGAGGAGTTCGTCACCGCCGGCATGTGCCTCTACCGCGACGGCCGCGACAGCGTCGCCTGGCACGGCGACACCCACGGCCGCTCCTCCCGCCACGACACCATGGTCGCGATCGTCTCCTTCGGCTCGCCGCGCAACCTGCTGCTGCGCCCCCGCACCGGCGGCCACGAGACGCTGCGCTTCCCCCTCGGCCACGGCGACCTCATCGTGATGGGCGGCTCCTGCCAGCGCACCTGGGAACACGCCGTGCCCAAGACCGCCAAGCCGGTCGGCCCGCGCGTCAGCGTCCAGTTCCGCCCCGCCGGCGTCGCCTGACCCCCTCACCCAGACCCTGCCGCAGCCTTGGTGATCAGCTCACCCTTTCCCTCTTTTGGTACGCGTAGCCGGGGTCCCCAAACGCAGCTACCCGTCCTGCCGGTTCAGCGCGGCCACCTGCCCGCTCAAGCCTTTGCCGCGACAGCCGGGCTGAGCTGCCCACTCCAGCCCAGCCCTCACCGTGGCGAGTTCGGGCTCGATCCGCACCGCAACTCCCCACGCAGCGCCGTTGACCCGTGAGCGTGGGGAGTTCGGGTTCGGATCGAACCGTAAGTTCCCACGCTGCGAGCCTGCCGCTGTTCGGGCGGCCGGGGTGGATCGGGCGAGGCCGGTGCGGGGTGGAAACGGGTATGGGGAACGGGGTGGGGCAAAGCGACTACCTGCGACGACATCTCGAGGTAACAGGGGCATTGCAAGTGGTTGACGAGCCGGGCGAGAAAGTTACACTCCAAGTGTAAATAGTTGACCTTCATGCTCCACACAGGACTTCCGTCGGTCCTCGCCCGAGGTGGCCATGTCAACAGATCCCCAGCTCAAAGAACTCTCCCTGCAGAACATCAGCGTCCGCTTCGGCGGCCTGACCGCTCTCGACGACGTCTCCCTGCGCGTGGCGCCGGGCCGGGTCGTCGGGGTCATCGGGCCCAACGGGGCGGGCAAGACCACCCTCTTCAACGTCATCTGCGGCTTCGTGGCGCCGTCCGCCGGGTCTCTCACCCTGGACGGGCAGCCGTGGCGGCCGCGACCGCACCACCTCAACCGGCTCGGCATCGCCCGCACCCTGCAAGGTGTCGGCCAGTTCAACGGCATGACCGTGCTGGAGAACGTGATGGTCGGGGCCCGGGGCCGGCGCCGCGAGCAGGAGGCGATGGCCACGCTGGCCCGATGCGGCGTGGACCGCTACGCCGGCGCGCGCCCCGCCGCCCTGCCGTACGCGATCCGCAAACGCATCGAACTGGCCCGCGCCCTGGTGGCGAAGCCGCAGATCCTCATGCTCGACGAGCCGGCCGGCGGCCTGGACGCCGACGAGATCGACTGGCTGGCCGGCCTGATCCGCGAGACCGGCACCACCGTCCTGCTGGTCGAACACCACATGGACCTGGTCATGGCGGTGTGCGACGAGATCCTCGTACTCGACTTCGGCAAGCCGATCGCGCTCGGCACGCCGGACGAGATCAGCAACGACTCCCGGGTGACCGACGCCTATCTCGGCGCCCCCGCCTGATCCACCTCTGACGAGAACACCGAGTGAGCCGGGGATCCGGCTTTCTTCGCCATACCCGAAAAAGCATGAAACGACGGTCCCCGAAGGAGGAACGCCGATGCCGACGCGTACCCCAGGAGAGACGCCATGAGCAGCGCGCTGCTGGAGGTCGAAGGCCTCACCGCGGGGTACGGCGCGGCGCCCGTGCTGCACGACGTGAACCTGACCGTCCAACCCGGAGAGATCGTCGCGGTGCTGGGCGCCAACGGCGCGGGCAAGACGACCCTGCTGCGTACGCTCTCCGGGCTGGTCCGCAGCAGTGCGGGCAGGGTGGTCTTCGACGGCACCGACCTGAACGGCACCAAGGTCGAGCAAATGGTGCGGCGCGGGATCGGGCACGTCCCGGAGGGCCGGGGCGTGGTCACCGAGTTGACCGTGGACGAGAACCTGCGGCTCGGCGGCCTGTGGCGCAAGGACCGGGCCGACGCGAAGAAGGCCCTGGACGAGGTCTACGACCTCTTCCCGCCGCTCGCGCAGCGCCGCGACTTCGCCGGCCATCAGCTTTCCGGTGGCGAGCGGCAGATGCTCGCGCTGGGCCGGGCGCTGGTCGGCCGGCCGCGGCTGCTGCTGCTCGACGAGCCGTCGCTGGGCCTGGCGCCGAAGGTGACCGGACAGATCATGGCCCTGCTGCGGGACCTGCGGGAGCGTACCGGTCTGGCGGTGTTGCTGGTGGAGCAGAACGTGCGCAGCGCGCTCTCCATCGCCGACGTCGGCGTGGTGCTGGCGCTGGGCCGGGTGGTGGTCCGCAACAAGGCGGCGACCCTGCGCGACGACGCCGATCTCCGACACGCGTACCTGGGGTTCTGATGAGCCAATTCGTCTACCTGACGTTCGACGGGCTGAGCCGGGGCGCGGTCTACGCCGCGTTCGCGCTGGCCCTGGTGCTGATCTGGCGGGCCGCCCGGATCGTCAACTTCGCGCAGGGCGCGATGGCGGTGGCGGCCGTCTACGTCGCGTACTCGGTGACGAACGCGACCGGGTCGTACTGGCTCGGATTCGTGGTCGCGATCCTGGCCGGCCTGGTGCTCGGGGTGACCGTGGAGCGGGTGGTGATGCGGTTCGTCGACCACTCGTCGCCGCTCAACGGCGTGGTGGTGGCGCTCGGGCTGGTCCTGGTGATCCAGGGCGTGCTGGGCATCGTGTACGGCAACGAGTTCCGGCCGGCCGAGACACCGTTCAGCCGGGACGCCTTCGAGGTCGGCGGGGTGGCGCTGCTGTCCCGGTACGACATCTTCGTCTTCGTCGCGGTCGGCGCGGTGGTGGGCGCACTTACGCTGCTGTTCACGCGTACGGCGATCGGGTTGCGGATGCGCGCGGCGGCCTTCGCGCCGGACGTGTCGCGGCTGCTGGGCGTGTCGGTGGGCGGGATGCTGACGCTCGGCTGGGCGCTCGCGGCGGCGGTCGGCTCGCTGGCCGGGATGCTCGTCGTCCCGACCGAGCTGGGGCTGCACCCGACCGCGATGGACGTGGTCTTCATCTCGGCGTTCACGGCCGCGGTGGTGGGCGGCCTGGACAGCCCGATCGGCGCGGTCGTCGGCGGGCTGGTCGTCGGGCTCCTGCTCTCGTACGTCAGCGGATACGTCGAGCCCACGGTCGCCCCGATGGCAGTGCTTCTCCTCCTGGTCGTGGTGCTCCTCGGACGGCCCGGCGGACTGTTCTCCAGCTCGAAGGCGAGGGTGGCATGACGGACATCAAGCAGAAAACTTCGAGTGCTCCGGTCGTACCAGACAAGGGCGTGAAGATGCCGGTCAGCCGGCGGCGCCTCGTGCCGGTGTTGGTGATCCTGGCCGGCGCCGTGATCGTGATCGCGCTGACCTACACGCTGCCGCCGTTCCGCAACTACCAGCTCGCGACCGTCGGCGCCTACCTCTGCGTGACTGCCGGCCTGACCGTCCTCACCGGACTGAACGGGCAGCTGTCGCTGGGGCACGGCGCGCTGATGGCGACCGGCGCGTACACCCTCGCGCTCGCCCAGAACAAGTGGCTCAACCTGCCGCTCAGCTTCCTGCTGGCGATCGTGGTCACCACCGCGGCCGGCGCGGTGATCGGCCTGGCCGCGGCCCGGCTGCGCGGGCCCTATCTGGCCGGCCTCACCCTGGCCGTGGCGATCGTGGTGCCGTCGGTGACCAGCACGTTCGACGAGACGTTCAACAGCGACCAGGGCCTGTCGGTGGCGCTGGACCCGCCGCCCGGGACGATCCCGATGGAACGCTGGCAGGCCTGGCTGTGCTGGGCGGGCGCGCTGGTGACCGTGCTGCTGCTGGCCCTGCTCGTGCGCGGCCGGTTCGGGCAGGAGCTGCGCGCGGTGCGGGACGACGAGACCGCCGCGAAGCTCGCCGGAGTGAACGTCCCGCGTACCCAGGTCCTGGCCTTCGTGGTCAGTGCGGCCTGCGCCGGCCTGGCCGGAGCCCTGTTCGCCGTGCTCGCCCAGAGCGTCTCCCCCGGCGCGTTCCCGCTGACCCTGTCGCTGTTCCTGGTGATGGCGATCGTGATCGGCGGCCTGGGCAGCCTGTTCGGCGCGCTGCTGGGCGCGGTGCTGCTGGTGCTGCTGCCCACCCTGTCCCAGTCGATCGCCGAGCAGACCGGATCGCACCGGCTCGAGGGCAACCTCGCGCTGGTCGTCTTCGGTGTGGTGCTCGTCGTCGTCATGCTCGCCGCCCCGGGCGGCCTGGCATCCCTTCGAATTCCGCGATTTCTCAGGAGGCAACGATGAAGTTCTTCGGGAGACGTACCGGTACGGCGCTGGTAGCAACGGTCGTCCTGCTCGCCGCGGGCTGCAGTGAGGACAGCAGCGGCGGCGGGTCGAGCGGCGCCGCGGTGCCCGGGGTGACCGACACGGAGGTCGTCGTCGGCACCCACCACCCGCTGACCGGACCGGCCGCGGCCGGCTATTCGAAGATCTCGCCGGCCACCAAGGCGTACTTCGACTACGTCAACGCGAACGGCGGCATCCACGGCCGTAAGATCACCTACAGGGTGAAGGACGACGCCTACAACCCGGCGACCACCCAGCAGGTCGTACGCGAGCTGGTGCTGCAGGACAAGGTCTTCGCGATCCTCAACGGTCTCGGCACGCCGACGCACACCGGTGTCCTGGACTTCCTCAAGACCAACCGGGTGCCGGACCTCTTCGTGGCCAGCGGCAGCCGCAGCTGGAACCAGCCGGACAAGTACCCGGGCACCTTCGGCTTCAACCCGGACTACACGGTGGAGGGCAAGATCCTCGCCACGTACGTCAAGGAGAACCTGGCCGGCAAGAAGGTCTGCTTCCTCGGCCAGGACGACGACTTCGGCCGGGACATGCTGGCCGGCGTCGAGAAGATCATCGGTGCGGTCGCGGCCAAGCAGAGCTACGTGACCAGCAACCCGAACGTCGGGCCGCAGATGGGCGCGCTCAAGGCGGCCGGCTGCGAGGTCGTCATGCTCGCCACGGTGCCGGGATTCACCGCCCTCTCCATCGGCACAGCCGCGAAGATCGCTTTCAAGCCGCAGTTCGTGGTGAGCAACGTGGGTGCCGACCCGACCACCGTCGGCAAGACCCTGGGCGCCGCCGCGCCGCTGATGGAGGGCATGGTGGCGGCGAACTACCTGCCGCTCAACACCGACGAGGCGAACCCGTGGGTGCAGCTCTTCAAGAAGGTCAACACGGAGCACAACG
The DNA here is from genome assembly GCF_056134165.1 of Actinoplanes sp. 13. NCBI lineage: Bacteria > Bacillati > Actinomycetota > Actinomycetes > Micromonosporales > Micromonosporaceae > Actinoplanes > Actinoplanes sp. 13. Next base: position 919,364 of record NZ_JBVYOQ010000001.1, read on the forward strand.
GCAACGCCGAGTTCGACAACAACGTGATCTACGGCATGTCGGTGGCGTACCTCTTCGTCCAGGCCCTGCAGGCCGCGGGCAAGGACCTGACCCGGGAGGGAATCATCGAGGCGGTGCAGAAGAACGGCTTCCAGGGCCCCGGCACGGTGCCGCTGCGCTTCTCCGCCACCGACCACTCGGGGTACGGCGGAACCCAGCTCACCAAGGTCGAGGGCGGCAAGGCGGTCCTGCTCGGATCCGCGTTCACCACCGATGACAAGGACGCCCCGGTCGCGCCGCACACCGCCGCGGCCGTGACACCGCCGCAGAACGGCGTGCCGGCCGCGTAATATTCGCACTCTGCATGCATAAATATTTCTCTAGGAGGTCGCCGCGATGGCGGATCAGGTAGCAGTCGTGACCGGTGCCAGCCGGGGGATCGGGTTCGCCATCGCGCAACGCCTCGTCGCCCAGGGGTACCGGGTGGCCATCACCGGCCGTGACGCGGTCGCGTTGGAGACCGCCGCGAAGGAGCTTGGCGGCAGCGCCCTGTTCGTCGCCGGCAAGGGCGACGACCCGGCGCACCGGGCCGCGGTGGTGGACACGGTGGCCGAGCGTTTCGGGCCGATCACCACGCTGGTCAACAACATCGGGATCAACCCGGCGTACGGACCGCTGGCCACCCTCGACCTGAACGCCGCCCGCAAGATGACCGAGGTCAACCTGATCGGCACGCTGGGCTGGGTGCAGGAGGCGTTGCGGGGTGGCCTCGGCTCCTCCGGCGGCGACTCCGTCGTGAACATCTCGTCGGTCTCCGGGGTGCGCCCGGCGCCGGGGATCGCCTTCTACGGCACCACGAAGGCCGCGCTCATCCACCTCACCGAGGAGCTCGCCGTCGAGCTGGCGCCGAAGATCCGGGTCAACGCGGTGGCACCCGCCGTGGTCAAGACCCGCTTCGCCACGGCCCTGTTCGAAGGGCGCGAGGAGCAGGTGGCGGCCACCTATCCGATGAAGCGGCTCGGCGAGCCCGCCGACGTGGCCGGCACCGTGGCGTTCCTCTGCTCGCCGGAGGCCGGCTGGATCACCGGGCAGACCATCGTCATCGACGGCGGCGTCACCCTCACCGGGGCCGTCCAGTGAAGCGGGTCGTGGTCACCGGCGCCGGCGGCGGGATCGGGGCCGCACTCGCCCGCCGCTTCGCCGCCGACGGCGCGCGGGTCGTCGTCAACGACCTGAACCCGGACGCGGCCCGCACGGTCGCCGACGAGATCGGCGGCCTGGCCGTCCCCGGCGACGCGGCCTCCGAGGCCCAGGTCCAGGGACTGATCTCCGCCGCCTGGTCGGAGCTCGGCGGGATCGACCTGTTCTGCTCCAACGCCGGGGTCCTGTCGTCGGGTGACGAGAACACCCCGGACGCGCAGTGGGAACGCGACTTCGGGGTCAACGTGATGTCGCACGTCTACGTGACCCGGGCGCTGCTCCCCCGCTGGCTGGACAGCGGCGAGCCGAAACGGCTGCTGATGACGGTCAGCGCGGCGGGACTGCTGACCCTGCTCGGCAGCGCGACGTACTCGGTCACCAAGCACGCCGCCCTCGCGTACGCCGAATGGCTGCGCGCCACGTACGCCCACCGCGGCCTGATCGTGCAGGCGCTCTGCCCGCAGGGTGTCCGCACCGACATGCTGACCCAGGGCAACGCCCGCGGCAGCGGCAGCGCGGCCCTGCTCGCCCAGGGTGCGCTGGAGCCTTCCGCGGTGGCCGAGGTGGCGGCCGCCGCCCTGGCCGGCAACGAGTTCCTGATCCTGCCCCATCCGGAGGTCGCGGAGTACTACCGCTTGCGCGCGAGCGATCCGGACCGTTGGCTGGGCGGCATGAACAAGTTGCAGCGTGGCTTCGAGGTGCCGTCGTGAAAGGCCTGGACCTGGAGAAGCTCCAGGCCTTCCTGGAAAGTCCGCCGCTGACCGCGACGATGTTCGCGGGCGGGCGGTCGAACCTGACGTACGCCGTGACCGACGGGGTGACCCGCTGGGTGCTGCGCCGGCCCCCGCTGGGACACGTGCTGCCGACGGCGCACGACATGGTCCGCGAGCACCGGGTGCTGGAGGCGCTGTCCGAGGCCGGCTTCCCGGTTCCCCGCCCGATCCTGCTCTGCACGGACGAGGCCGTCATCGGGGCGCCGTTCTATCTGATGGAGCACGTCGACGGCACGATCTACCGGGACGCGGCCTCCCTGGCGTCGGTCGACCTGCACACGCTGACGCTGTCGCTGGTCGACACGCTCGCCGACCTGCACGCCCTGGACCCCCCGGCCATCGGGCTGGGCGACTTCGGGCGGCCCGAAGGCTTCAACGAGCGCCAGGTCCGCCGCTGGAAGAAGCAGCTCGACGCGTCCCGCAGCCGGGAACTGGCCGGGATCGAGGAGCTGCACGCCCGTTTGGCGGTGGACATTCCCGCGGGCGGGCCGGGTTCGGTCGTACACGGTGATTTCCGCCTGGACAACGTGTTGATCGGCCCGGACCTGTCGGTCAACGCCGTCCTGGACTGGGAGATGTCCACCCTGGGCGATCCGCTCAGCGACCTCGCGCTGATGCTCGTCTACGCCGGCCGTCCGCTGCTGATCGACGACGGCCGGCCGGTCGCGCCGATCGACCTGCCCGGCCATCCCACCCTCGACGAGATGTCCGCCCGGTACGCCGAACGCAGCAAACGCGACGTCGGCGACCTGCACTGGTACGTGGCGTTCGCCGCCTTCAAACTCGCCGTCATCCTCGAGGGCGTGCACTACCGCTACACCAAGGGCCAGACCGTCGGGCCCGGCTTCGACACGGTGGGGGCGATGGTGCCCGCACTCGTCGAGCAGGGCCACCGCGCACTGGAAGGACACTGATGGACTTCGAGTTCGACGCGAAGACCGAGGACTACCGCAAGCGGTTGCTCGCCTTCATGGACGAGCACGTCTATCCCGCCGAGTCCTCCTTCCACACCGACGGCTGGGAGCCGCCGCCGCTGCTGGCGTCACTGCAGGCAGCCGCGAAGGAGGCCGGCCTCTGGAACCTCTTCCTGCCCGGCGACCACGGCGCCGGGCTGACCAACCTCCAGTACGCCCCGCTCGCCGAGATCACCGGCCGCAGCCCGTCGATCGCGCCGGCCGCGCTGAACTGCGCCGCGCCGGACACCGGCAACATGGAGGTGCTCGCCGAGTTCGGCACGCCCGAACAGCAGGAGCGGTGGCTGAAGCCGCTGCTCGCGGGCGAGATCCGGTCCGCCTTCGCGATGACCGAGCCGCAGGTCGCCTCGTCGGACGCCACCAACATCGGCACCCGCATCGACCGTGACGGCGACGACTACGTCATCAACGGCCACAAGTTCTACATCACCGGCGCGATGAACCCGAACTGCAAGATCTTCATCGTGATGGGCAAGACCGACCCGAACGCCGCCCGGCACGTGCAGCAGAGCCAGATCCTGGTGCCACGGGACACCCCCGGCCTCACGGTGAAGCGGGGCATGACGGTCTTCGGCTACACCGACGGCGACCACGGCGGCCACGCCGAGCTGATCTTCGAGAACGTCCGGGTGCCGGCGTCGAACCTGATCGGCGAGGAGGGCGGTGGGTTCGCGATCTCCCAGGCCCGGCTCGGTCCCGGCCGGATCCACCACTGCATGCGGCTGATCGGCATGGCCGAACGCGCGCTGGAACTGATGTGCACCCGGGCGCTGGCCCGCACCCCGTTCGGCCGGCCGCTCGCCGAGCAGGGCGTCGTGCAGGACTGGATCGCCGAGTCCCGGGTCCGGATCGAACAGGCCCGGCTGCTGGTGCTCAAGGCCGCCTGGCTGATGGACACGGTCGGCAACAAGGGCGCGCACACCGAGATCCAGGCCATCAAGATCGTTGTGCCGTCCACCGTGGAGTGGATCCTGGACAAGGCGATCCAGACGCACGGCGCCGCCGGTGTGAGCCAGGACACTCCGCTGGCCGGTCTGTGGGCGGGTGCCCGTACGCTCCGGCTGGCCGACGGGCCCGACGAGGTCCACAAGCGATCTCTGGCCCACCGTGAACTCAAGCGTCACCGGAGCGGTTCGTGACCACACCACCCCGTGTCGACGGTCGTACCGCGCGGTCCGAACGGACCCGCAACGCGATCGTCGACGCCCACCTCCAGCTGATCCGCGAAGGCGACCTGCGTCCCACCGCGGACCGGGTCGCCAAGCTGGCCGGAGTGTCGCTGCGCGCGCTCTGGAGCCACTTCGCCGACATGGAGGCGCTCATGACGGCCAGTGGGCAGCGCGTCCTGGAACAGCGGGACGCGTCCTACCAGCCGGTCCCGGCGGACCTCCCGCTCAGCGAGCGGATCGAGGCCTTCTGCCGGCAACGCGCCCGCCTGCTGGAGGAGATCGGGCCCGCGGCGCGGGCCTCCGCCCTGAAGGAGCCGTTCTCGGCCGGGTTGCAGCGCTACCGCAAGGTGCATGTGGCACGGGTACGCGATGAGCTCACCAGCACGTTCCCCGACGAGATCGGCGGCGACGAGGACCTGCTGAACGCGCTCACCGCGGTCAGTCAGTGGCCGACGTGGGCGACCTGGCGCGACGCCATGGACCTGTCGGTGGAACGGGCCCAGGCCGCCCTCTCGCACGCGGTCAGCGCGCTGATCACCGGACGGGGCAGCGCGCGTTCGGCCTGATCGCTATCGTGCGTGATCGATGTGCGGCGCTCATCGGGGGACGCCGCCTCCACGCTCCGGAGTGATTCATGCTGTTGCGCCGCACCCTGGCCGCCGGCGGTGTCGCCGCCGTTCTCCTGCTGGCCGGCGCGCCGGCTCACGCCGACGACACCGCCGTCCAGCTGGACCCGGCCGACGAGGCTGTCGTCACGGTGGACCCGGCCGACGCGGCCGCGGATCCGGCCGAGGGGGCCGAAGGCCCGGCCGAGGGGGCCCCGGATCCGGCCGACGAGGCCGAGGGCCCGGCCGACGAGCCCAAGAACACTGTCGTCGCCTTGGACCCGGCCGATCGCGGCAAGGTCGTCAAGGATGCGCGCTTCGAGTGCAGCTTCCCGCGCGGCTGGATCGGCCCGTTCCCGGGCATCGACGTGTGGGTCTTCGACGGGCCCGGCCTGCTCACCGTCACGGCCACCTTCGACACGGACGGCGACAAGGTCGCCGACCAGACGAAATCCGGTGGGGCGTCCGACGCCACGCGCGGAGGCTGGCTACGCATCGACACGAAGCCCGGGTGGAGGCTGGTCGACGCCACCGGCACCTCGCTGGACGCGGAACCGGTCGCCTTCCGGCTGGGCGGCGGCTGCCCAGCGCTGGAGACCCTCACCCCGCCGCCGTCCCCGTCCGTCTCACCCTCCGCCTCGGCTTCTCCGTCGGCGTCGGCGTCGGCCTCGGCTTCGGTGTCGCCGTCCGCCTCGGCCTCCCGCTCCGCGTCGGCGTCGCCCAGTCCCTCGCCCTCGGCGACGCCCGTCCCCGCGCTGCCCATCACCGGCGCGCCGACCGGCGGCGTCCTCGGGGTCGGCGGCGGGCTGCTCGCGGCCGGCGTACTGCTCCTGCTGCTGGAACGCCGCACCCGCCGGTCCGCCGCCTGAGCCGTTCCCTCTTTCGCCGCCGAGTCAGGCGGGGCGGGGCCGGGCGTTGCGCAGCCGGATCCCGCTCAGCCCGGCCGAACTTCTGACGACCTCGTCCCAGAACGGCCACAGGTTGTCGAGCAGCCGCAGCTGGATCCCGGCCCGGGCGTGACAGTCGATCAGGTCACCGACCGGCTCGGGCTCCCCCAGCGGCTCGACCGGCTCGGTGGCCACCCAGGCATGCTCCTCGAACGGCCGGAACCGGGCGGCGTCGAACCGGTAGGCGTACAACGTGGTGGTCCGCATGGCGTCGAGCCAGGCGTATTCGATGGCGTGGACCCGCGTTCCGCAGCCGTCCCCGATGATGCGCGCCCGGTCGGCGGCGGTGGTGTCCGGGCGCACCCAGGCCAGGGCGCGGGGGCACTGCCGCGGAAACCAGTAGCTGGGGGCGTGGTCACTGTCGACGGCCCAGACGTACGCCTCGGGCTGCTGCGCCGTGGCCGCGACATGCGGCACGAAGCGCGTGATCGCCGGATCCTCGGAGAAGTGCAGCACCTGCCCCACTTCAGGCCGCACAGTCCACCTACTCGGTGCCGAGGACCCGCAGGCCGTGCTGCGCCCGGAAGTCTTCGTAGTCACACCTGTGCGGCCGCGCCGGCTGGTGAGCGTGTGCGGGAGCTGGAGACTCACTCATCCCGACCTCCACCGGCTTGCCTTGCAGGTCACTCGAGCACACGCGCGCGGTGGCGCCGGGCGAGGGCCCGGCACCACCGGCAAACGGTCAGAGGATGACGACGGAGCGGGCGCCCTCTCCCCTGGCCATGCGGTCGAAGGCGGCCGGGACCTCGGCCAGCCCGATGCGGTCCGTGATGAGGTGATCCAGCGACAACGTTCCGGCCAGCACGTCGCGGGCCAGCGCCGGCACCTCCACGTCGGCGTCGCCCTGGCCGTACACCGAGGCTCGCAGGATGCGCGCCGAGCTGAAGATGTCGAGGGCTCCGAGCTGGACCATGTCGTCGGCCGCGCCCATGCCCACGACCGTCACCTGGCCGCCGCGGCGGGTTGCCCGCCACGCGGCGCGGATCGTCGACGCCCGGCCGACGCATTCGATGGCGTGGTCGGCGCCGAGCTTGTTCGTGCGGCTCCGGATGTCCTTCGACAGGTTCTCCGACGACACCACGAAGTCGGTGGCCCCGGCCGCCTCGGCCAGGCCCTTCTTGGCCTCCGACACGTCGACCGCGATGACCTGCGCCGCGCCCGCCGCGCGGGCCGCGGCGACGACCGAGAGGCCGACGCCGCCGAGGCCGATGACCAGGACGGACTGGCCGGGCCGCACCTGGGCGGTGTTGCGGACGGCGCCGGTTCCGGTGAGCACCGCGCACCCGAGCAGCGCGGCACGATCAAATTCAAGCTCCTGGGGTACGCGGATGACGGCGTTCTCGGGCACCACCACCTGTTCGGCGAACGCCCCCACGCCGAGGGTCACGTGCACCGGCGCTCCGTCGAGGGTCATCCCGTTCTCCAGCGCGGCCACCCCGGACGAGGTGCTGCACAGCCAGGGTTCGCCGTTCTCGCAGAACCAGCATGTGCGGCAGGCCGGCTGCCAGTTGAGCACGACGCGGTCGCCGGCCGCGGCGCGGGTGACGTGCTCGCCGGCTTCGAGGACCTCACCGGCGGCCTCGTGCCCGAGCACGAGCGGGTGTGGCGGGCGCAGCGTGCCGTTCACCATGGACAGGTCGGAGTGGCAGACGCCGGCCGCCCGGATCCGGATCCGGACCTGGCCGGGGCCGATCTCGGGCAGGCGCAGTTCGACGACCTCTGCCGGGGCCCGGTCGTCGCGGACCACCAGGCCGTTCATGTAGTGGCTCATCGCTGGATCGCCTTCACCTGCTGGAATTCGGCCAGGCCGTACGTGCCCAGCTCCCGGCCGATGCCGGACTGCTTGTAACCGCCGAACGGGGCGAACGGGTTGAACGCGCCGCCGTTGACGTCGACGGCGCCGGTGCGCAGCCGCCGCGCCACGGACAGGGCTCGTTCGTCGGAGCCCCAGACCGCGCCGGCCAGGCCGTACTTCGAGTTGTTGGCGATGGCGACGGCCTCGTCGTCGGAGTCGAAGCTGATGATCGACAGGACCGGGCCGAAGATCTCCTCCTGGGCCAGTTCGCTGTCCGGGTCGACGTCGGCGAAGACGGTGGGCGCGACGAAGTGGCCGGTGGCCGGCACCGGGGCGTCGAGGCCGCCGGCCACCAGGCGGGCGGAGGCCCGTTCCAGGAAGCCGCGGACACGTTCCTTCTGCCCGGCCGAGGCGAGCGGCCCGAGCCGGGTGGCCGGGTCGAACGGGTCGCCGGTGGGGTAGCCGGCGGCGGTCTTCGCGGCCAGCTCGACGGCCTCGTCGTAGTGGCTGCGGTGCACCAGCATCCGGGTCCACGCCGTGCAGGTCTGCCCGGAGTTGAGGAATGCGTTGCCGACCCCGACCTTGACGGCTTTGACCAGGTCGGCGTCCTCCAGGATCACGTTGGCCGACTTGCCGCCGAGTTCCAGCGAGACCTTGGCGATCCGGTCGGCGGCGGCGCGCGAGATGGCCCGGCCGGTGGCGGTGGAGCCGGTGAACGACACCATGTCGACGTCCGGGTGCCCGGCGATGGCCGCGCCGACCACCGGGCCGGTGCCGGTGACCAGGTTCAGCACGCCGGCCGGCAGGCCCGACTCGTGGGCCGCGTCGGCCAGCAGGTACGCCACCAGGGGTGTCAGCTCGCTCGGTTTGAGCACCACGGTGCAGCCGGCCGCCAGTGCCGCGCCCACCTTCGCCACCACCTGATGCAGCGGGTAGTTCCACGGGGTGATCGCACCGACCACCCCGGCGGGCTCGTGCACCACCAGCGAGTTGCCGATGATCTCCTCCTGCGGCGGGCGGGCGGCCAGTTCCGCGTAGCCCGCGAGCACGGTGAGCGGTAGGCCGGCCTGGACCGCCTTGGCGATCTTCAGCGGTGTGCCCAGCTCCAGCCCCACTGTCCGGGCGATCTCGTCGGCCCGGGCGGCCAGGGCCTGGTGCAGGCGGCCGAGGGCCGCGCCGCGCTCGGCCGCCGGTGTGGCCGCCCAGCCGTCGAGGGCCCGGCGCGCGGCGGAGACCGCGAGGTTGACGTCCTCGGCGGTGCCGGCCGGCACGTGCCCGAACGTCTCCTCGGTGTACGGGTTCTCCACCTCGATGCGCTCACCCGAGTCGGGCGGCACCCACGCGCCGCCGAGATAGAGCTCGTCGCGCAACGCTGACGTCATCGGCGTACTCCCTGGTCGTAACGGTCGGAAAGGCCGGAGATGAGGACGTCCAGCCCGAGTTCGAAGGCGCCCTCGTCCACCGCGTGGCGGTGGGCGGCCAGCTCGTGGGCGCGGTGCAGGTGCGGATAGCGCTCGTCGTAGAGGTTGGGGTCGGCTTCGAAGCCGAGCGCGAAGGAGCCGAGCGCGGACCCGGTGATCAGATATCGCATCAGCGCGCCGATGTGGGTGGCCCGCGCCCGGGACCAGCCCGCCTCGATCAGCGCGCCGTAGACGGCCTCGGCCATCGCCAGGCCGAACGGGCGGCGGCCCGGGCCGGTGGCCAGCGCCGGGACGATGTTCGGGTGGGCGGTGAGGACCGCGTGGTACGACTTCGCCCAGAGCCGCAGCCCGTCGCGCCAGTCGCAGTCGGCGAAGACCGAGATGTCGACCTGGGCCACCACCGACTCGGCGACCGCGTCGACGATCTCCGCCTTCGTGGCGAAGTGGTTGTAGAGCGACGGCCCCTGCACCCCCAGCTCGGTGGCGAGCCGCCGCATCGAGAGCGCGTCCATGCCCTCCGCGTCGATCAGCGCGGACGCCGCCTCGACGATCCGCTCACGGGTGAGCAGCGCCTGCCGGGGCCGGGCCATCGCACTCCTTGGACGACGAGCTGAACGAGTCAGGGAAATCAGCACTGGACGCGCAAAAACTTACGCCGCTAGTTTAAGCACAGCTGCGACGTACATCACTCCCGCGCTCGAACAAGGAGGCACAGCATGACGACGCTGTCCCTGGCCACCATCCTGGCCGAGGCCGCGCGCCGGCACCCCGAGAAGGTGGCGGTGGTCGACGCCGGTGGCGCCCGGATCACCTATCCGGAGCTCTGGGAGCAGACGCGGTCGTACGCGGCCGGTCTCCGGGAGCTGGGGATCGGGCCGGGCGACACGGTCGCGGTGATGATCCCGAACGTGGCCGACTTCCCGCGGGTCTACTACGCGGCCCTGGCCGTCGGCGCCCGGATCGTGCCGGTCTCCCTGCTGCTCAACGCCGAGGAGGTGGGCTACCTGCTCACCGACAGCGGCGCCGACCTGCTGGTCACCCACTCGGCGTTCCTGGAGGCCGGCGCGGCGGCGGCCCGGGCGACCGGCACGAAACTGGCCAACGTCGGCCCGCTCCCGGCCGGCCTGCCGAACGCGCCGACCCGGCTGGAGGAGGTGTCGGCCGGGGTGGAGCCGCTGCGTTCCTACGTCACCACGCAGGCCGAGGACATCGCGGTGATCCTCTACACCAGCGGCACCACCGGCAAGCCGAAGGGCGCCATGCTCACCCACCTCAACCTGGTGATGAACGCGGCGGTGAACGTCTTCGACGTGCACCCGCTCACCGGCGACGACGTGGTGATGGGCTGCCTGCCGCTGTTCCACACGTTCGGCCAGACGGTCGGCATGAACGCCACGTTCCGCCTCGGCGGGACGCTGGTGCTGCTCCCCCGGTTCTCCGGCGAGGCGGCCATCGAGCTGATGCTGAAGGAGAACGTGACGATCTTCCACGGTGTGCCGACGATGTACATCGGCCTGCTGGAGGCCGCGGCCAAGGCGGAGAAGCTGCCGAAACTCAAGCTCTGCGTCTCCGGCGGCGCCTCGCTGCCGGTCGCGGTGCTGGAGAAGTTCGCCGGCGCCTTCGGCTCGACGATCTGGGAGGGGTACGGCCTGTCCGAAACCTCACCCACCGCCACCACGAACCAGCCGGCGTTCGGCGCCAAGCCGGGCACGGTCGGGCACCCGATCTGGGGTGTGGAGGTGGAGCTGGCCCGGCCGGAGGTGCCGGAGAGCATCGAGTTCGTGCCCGACGGCGAGCTGGGCGAGATCGTGATTCGCGGGCACAACGTCTTCGCCGGTTACCTCAACCGGCCGGAGGCGACCGCGGAAGCCATCGTGGACGGCTGGTTCCGCACCGGCGACCTGGGCGTGAAGGACGACGAGGGCTTCATCCGGATCGTCGACCGGACGAAGGACCTCATCATCCGCGGCGGCTTCAACGTCTATCCGCGCGAGGTGGAGGAGGTCATCGCCCGGCACCCGGCGGTGCAGCAGGTCGCCGTGATCGGCGTGGCCGACCCGGTGCAGGGGGAGGAGATCTGCGCGGTGGTGGTGCTGGAGGACAAGGGCCTGACCGAGGACGAGCTCATCGACTGGTCGCGGGAACGGCTCGGCAAGCACAAGTACCCGCGTCAGGTCCGCTTCGCCGAGTCGCTGCCGCTGGGCCCCAGCATGAAGGTGCTCAAGCGGGAGCTGCGGGCGCAGTACTCAGGCCAGTAGCGCCGGCAGCTCCGCCACAATCGGTTTGTCGGCGGGCAGCCACGGGACGCTGCCCAGCTGGTCCACGGTCAGCCAGCGCATGGACTGATGCTCCAGCGCCTCCGGCTCGCCGCCGTCGAGCAGGGTGACGGCGTAGACCCGGAGCACGGCCCGGCCGTGGGCCAGCGGCACGTCCGGCCCGACCCGGCCGCCGACGTGCACGCGCACGCCCAGCTCCTCGGCGCATTCCCGGGCGAGCGCCTCCTGCTCGGTCTCGCCCGGCTCCACCTTGCCGCCGGGGAACTCCCACTTGCCGGCCGCCTCGGGCGGCGCGCTGCGTTCACAGGCGAGCACCCGCCCATCCGTGATGATCACTGCCGCCACGATCACCCTCGGTGATGACGTGGGCCTGACGTAATGTTTCGACGGCATGGATTCAAAGATCCCACAAAAGTTCACCGATCAGGTTGCCCGTTGCTGCCCTGATCGTCACGCAAACACGGATATGTGGGCGTGGACACAGTCGTCCCGACGGACGAAACTGTGTGGCACCGAGCATGACGACACGGCGACAGTTCGGCCACAAGCCGGCAACGACGCTAAGGGAGGTGCGGCAATTGCGGGCCAGACGACGCCGAGAATCGGGATCCGATTATCTGAGCGACGCCCTCGCGCTGCTGAGCGGCTGGACCCGCGACGGTGTCCAGCTCCGCAGGGATCTCGCCTGCGACGACAGTCAGCACGCGGCCCTGACCGAACGCATCAAGGTGGCCGCGGACACGCTGCACATCCGCCCCACGATCCGCCGGGTGAACGGTCACACTCAGATCTGCCTGGGCCACACCGACGGGACAGCGATTACCGACGGTGAAGTGACGCTGGCGGCCCGCATAGAGGACTTCTACCGCACCGTGGTGATCGACCGCCCGTGACGGCGCCGACTACGCTGCGCGCATGACTGACGTGGTGTACGACAACAAGGGCCAGCTGGATCAGATCCGGAGCGGTCTGATCGAGGGCGAGCAGATCATCGCCGTCTACGACGCGATCGGCGCGGGCACCGGGTTCATCGGCCTGACCACCAGGCGGATCATCATCCAGGACAAGTCCTACGTCGGTAAGCGCTTCGCGATCACGAGCATCCCGTACGCCAAGGTGAGCAGCGTCAGCGTGATCAGCAACAAGAGCTGGGCCGGCCAGTTCTTCTCCTCGGGCACGATCGCCATCACGGTCGGCACGCACGTCTACGAGATCGAGTTCCGCGGCTCGGACAAGGCGCACCACGTGCACAACCTGATCCTGAGCCGGGCCACCTGAGCGTCAGAGCCGGCCGACCGCCTGCGTGAGGTCCCAGACGTACCGGCGACCGGCGGGTTTCTCGTCCCGCCACACCACCTCCCAGCGCCCGCACGGGTCGCGCTCGGGCTCGCCGATCCGGCCGTACCCCTGCCGTTCCTTCACGCTCGGTGGCTGGTCGCTGTCCGGGAAGCTGAACGTCACCGAGAAGCGGGTGAACGCCGACGGGGTCCCGCTCGCGGTGGGCAACCGGTCCTCCCAGACCAGCTGATCCCAGCCGCGCTCGCGCAGCGGCCGCCACAGACCTCTGGGCCGGTACTCCACCTGCCACTGGGTCGGCGTGGTCATCGCCGGGTCGAAGATCAGCCACAATCGCAGCAGGCGGGTCTGCTCCAGCGGGAGCGCGGTGATTCGACTTGAGCCGGGGCGCCCGTTCGGCCCATGCCTGTGAGCCGATCGGGGGAAATGGCATGCCAGACCGGCCCACCTCCGGCGGTTACCGGTGAGTAACCGTTGATTCCCGCCACCCGCTACCGAGAATCGATGCAGGCACTTCGATCCTCGACCCCCGGAGGCGATCCCCGGTGCTCACCCACCTGCAGCGACCGCTGACCCGCAGATACCGCGCCGAGCTGCTCGGCCACGACCTGGGCCCGGCCGGGGGTGAGGGTGGTCAACCACACCGGCTCAGCGCCGCTCTCGGGGCCAACGCGATCTTCGCCTTCGCGTTCCTGCTCTCCGCCGTGCTGGTGGGTCTCGCCACGGTGGTCCTGCACTGAGCCGGCGAGAACCCCAGCTCTCAGCGGCAGCTTCCGCCTTCACCACCAGGCATGACAGCCATGGTTCTCCTTCTCCGCGCGGATCGGCTCCGTTGGCCTAACGGATCGCTCCCAGCCTAGTGACGCCCCGGGCTCAGTTCCCGGGAACGGTCAGGACCCTGGTCGGCAGCGCCGTCTCCACGACCGAGCCGTCGGCGGCACGCTTCAGTTCGTACCCCAGAGGCCCTTCGCGGTCCGCGACCGCCTCCTCCAGCGTCGTCCCCCGATAGATCAGCCCCGCGCCGTCGTCGGTCGCGTACCCGTCCGGCAGTGTGCCGTCGCCGATCAGCTCGTGCATCTTCGGCCGGCGCTGTTCCTCACCGTCGTAGTGCACCCCGTTGCTGTACGGCAGCCAGCCCAGCCCGTCGGTGAAGCCGCGCAGCTCGAGGCCGTAGCTGTCGGTGCTGCCCCCGACGTGCCAGCAGATCGAGCCGGCCGACACGCCGCTCATCACCACTCCGGCCTGCCACGCGTCGTACAGCATCTCGTCGAGGCCGTGCACCCGCCAGACCGCGCAGAGGTTCGCCACGCTGCCGCCGTCCACCCAGATGATGTCCTGGGCGAGCAGGTGGGCCCGGATGTCGTCGATGTTCGGCATCGGGAACAGCTGCAGGTGCGACATGGTGAACTCGGAGCCGGCGAAGGCCGAGTAGAAGGCGCCGATCCGGGTCTCCGGGTCGCCGGTGGCCTGGGTCAGCACACAGATCTTCGGCGCGCGGCGGGCGTTGGCCAGCTCGGCGGCGAGGTAGTGGACGGCGCCCGGGCGCAGGTCCATCGCGCCGTGCCGGCCGCGGCGGAAGAAGGCACTGGTCGCGAGAATGGTGGGAACGTCGGCGGTCACCGCGACATCATCGCGCACGCGTCGGTGGTCTCCAGCACGAGATCCGCGGCGATGTCGATGGCCAGCGTCAGATGCAGCGGGTCGCTGTTGAGCGCGGCGAACACGGCATCCACCCGGCCCGCGAAGTCGTTCGGCGCGCCGGCCAGCCGCCCGGCCGCGGCGACCGCGCCCTTCTCGTTGATCAGCCAGGCCCCGGCCGCGCCGTGCAGGGCGTGGGCGCAGACCCCGGCCAGCCGGAACAGGCACCCCGCGATGTAGGCGCTGTCACCGCGGGTGACCGCTTTGCGAGCCAGACCGACCAGGAAGTCGGCCTCCCAGAGACCGGCCACGAGCGCGTCCGCGAGCGGACGCGGGAAGACCCGGACGCGGCGCTGGAGCGCGGTCAGCTCACCGGCCGGATCGGCCAGGACGCGGCTCAGGGCCAGTTCTCCGGGGTACGCGAAATCCGGCACCCCCAGTGGATGGCCGGCTTGGGCGTGGAACGAGTATCGGCCGCGCTCGGCCTCCGACCAGCAGTGCAGCACCCGGTCGACGTCGCGGTAGATCCAGTCCACCGGATGTCCGCCGACCTTCAGCCAGCCGCCGCCGTCGACCCACGGCCCCCACTCGCCCGGTTCGGTCACCTTGCTGCCGGCCCCGCCGACCTCTTCGGCCAGCTTTCCCAGCTGCGCCGTGCCGAGCGGCGGCCGGTAGTAGACACCCAGGTCGGTGTCCGACTCGGCCGTATGCGTCTGCCGGGCCCGGCTGCCGCCGAGGACGACCCCGACGACGCCGGGCACGGTGGTCAGACGTCCGGCCAGTGCGGTCAGCTCGGCATCGCTCAGCGGCATGCTCCTACGGTGATCGCCCGGTCCGGGCGGCGCAATCACCGGGTGGCTTTCAACACAGTGTCGCCGGTTCCAGCCGTACGCCGTCGAGGGTCTCCGGACTCAGCAGTTCCAGGTCCTCCTCCGACAGCTGATCGGAACCGCCCAGCTGTGCCGCGCCGCCCTCCTTCCGTTCGTCTTCCCCCCGGGCCGGGCCCTCGTCCGCGGCGGCCTTGCCGGCGCGATCCTGCCGGCAGGCGGAGCGGCCGAGCGGCACGCAGAGGCGCAGACCCGCGCCTTCACAGTCCCGGCCGTGGCGACGGGCGCCGAAAGCCACCACCCGCGGCTCCGGCTCGCGGGTCACGGTGGTGTCGACCAGCCGGCGTTGCGTGGGCTTGCCGTCGACCAGCGTGACCGCGTAGCGCAGGGTCTCCTCGCCGGGCACCCCCGGCGACTGGATGCGCCGGGTGCCGCGCGGCAACGACGGATCGCGGACCAGCCGGGTGGGGAACGGGATCGCCCGCGTCTCCACGTCGGTGCGGGTGGTGACGACGGGCGCGGCCGGGGCGGGTGGCCGGACCGGCGCCGGCGCCACCCGCTCCGCCGGTTCCCCCTTCGCGGCCGGGGTACGCGCGGGGCGCGGCCCCGTCCGGTCGGCGCGGTCGTCGCGCGAGCGGGCCCGGCTGAGCTGATCGGTGGCCGGGGCGGTCGTGGTCGCGTGCGTGGGCACCGGGGTGTGCCGCTGGGGCAGCGGCTCGGCGGCGGCCGCCGCGCGACTCACCACTTCCGGATCGTCGTCCAGCTTCGGCGCGCCGAGGTCGGGTTCGGCGACGGAGCTGTGCTGCGCGGTCGTGGCGTCCTCCCCGCCCACGGTCAGGGTGGCCACGGCGGCCGCGCCCCCACCGATGAGCACCGCCAGAGCGCCGGCGCCAGCGGTCATCCGGACGCCGAACGGCAGCCGGGCCCACCAAGACTTTCGTGGCATTTCGAGCAAATGTTGCCAAGAGTCACTAGTTGTCTGGTTTTGCACCAAAGCATTGTGACTCCCCACGAGCCGGGCGCAAGCCTCGCAGGGTCACCCGAAATGCTGACCGCCGCGCCCCGTGACCACCCTGCCCCGTTACCCCGGCGAGGTGAAAAGTCGACAGATCCGCTGCGGGCGCCTCCGCCGTACGATCGAAGCCATGTCCACCGCCATCACCTCCGCGGCGCCGGGCGACGGCAGCGCCGCGCCGGCGTGCCCCACCCCGCTGAGCCCGCAGGAGGAGGCGGTGATGCGCGCCCTCGGCCGCTTCCTGCTGGTCGTCCCGCGTGCGCTGGACGCCGACCTGACCGAGGAACAGCGCATGTCGCTGAGCGAGTACTCGGTGTTGCGCCACCTCTCCGAGACACCCGGCCGGTTGATGCGGATGAGTGAGCTGGCGTGTGCGTGCGACATGTCGCTCAGCGGCATGACCCGGCTCGCCGCGAAACTGGAGTCTCTCGGCTACCTGCGCCGTGACCGCTGCCCCGAGGACGCCCGCGGCGCCAACGCCGTGCTGACCGACAAGGGCCTGGACCGTCTCCGCGAGGCCTGGCCCACTCATCTGGCCAGCGTCCGCCGCCACATCTTCGACCATCTCGACGGCCTCGATCTGACCCGGCTGGCCGCCGCGTTCTCCGCCATGGCCGCCGACACCTGATCACCGCGTCCCGTCACTTCCACGCCGTGGGCTGACACCGGCCCGTGATCCCACCCTCGGCCCGAGCGAATTGCGATGATGTGCCGGTGTTGAACGCCGGCACGGGCGACCGGATCGCCCGCATCGTCTCCGAGGTGCTCGCCCCCGCTGTGCTGGTCGCCGCGCTGCTGCTGGCCGTCGGCTGGCACGCCGGCGAGCAACCCGGCGTGTCCCGCTGGTGGGGCCTGCCCGGCGCACTGTTCGCCGCGGTCATCCCGTTGGGCTACGTGCTGCACGGCGTCCGCACCGGGCGCTTCACCGACCACCACATCCCGGACCGTGCCGACCGCCGGATCCCGCTCATCTTCGGCACCGGATCCCTGGTCGCCGGCCTGATCCTGCTGATCCTGCTCGGGGCCCCGCGCGAGGTGCTGGCGCTGCTGGCCGCGGGCGGCGTCGGCCTGGGCGTGTTCGCGCTGGTCACGCACTGGTGGAAGATGTCCATCCACGCCGGCGTGGCAGCCGGCACGGTGGCCGCGCTGACCGCCGTCTACGGCCCGGTGGCCCTGCTCGGCGTGCCACTGGTGGTCCTCGGTGGCTGGGCCCGGGTCCGGCTCACCGCACACACCCCCGCGCAGGTCGTCGTCGGCGCCCTGGCCGGCGCCCTGATCGCCGGAACGATCTTCCCCGCGCTCCGCTGAACCCCGCCCGCCGCCGTCAGCTCAACTCGTAAGCGGCCAGCGCGGCGTCCAGCATCCGCTCCTGTTCCCCGGCGGGAAAGGCCTCCGGGTCGGCGGCCGCGAAGGCGGCCATGCCCTCGGCCATGGCGATCAGGCCCAGGGCGACGGTCGACACCCGGTCGCCCGGCCAGTCCGGGGCTGCCGCCGCGGTCAGGCGCTCCACCCGGGAGCGCCACGCCCGGTGGTTGCGGCGGTGCTCGGCGATGAGGTCGTCGTCGGAGACCGCCGCCGCCAGGAAACCCACCCAGACGGTCGACTCCTGACGGTTCTGCGCGGTGATCGCCAGCCCTTGATGCAGCACCGCGCGGAGCGCCGCCCGGGGGGAGCCCGCAGTCGCCTCCAGTTCCTCGACGCGGGCCCGGGTGGTCTCGTGCAGCAGCCGGCGGGCGTGCAGCAACAGAGCCTGCCGGTTCGGGAAGCGATGCATCACCAGCCCGGTGGTGCACCCCGCCGCGGCGGCGACGGCCCGGACGGTCAGGCGCTCCAGGCCCTGCTCGGCCAGAACGCTCCACACGGCCCGGGACAGCGCCTCGCCCTGCGCCGACCGGTCGGCTGATCGTGACACGCGTCGCACCCACCCTTCTCCGTAACAGATGTTACCGTAACCGCTGTTACGAACGGAGGCGCCATGACCTGGACCATCGAACAACGCCCGTGGGACGACCCGGACGGCGCCGCCCTGCGAGCCGCCCAGCGGGTCGAGCTGGACGCGCGGTACGGCTGCGACGACCACGAACCCGGCACCCCACCCTCCGCCGCCGACATCGACGTCTTCCTGGTCGCCGTCGAACCCACCGGCCAGGCCGTCGGCTGCGGCGCCCTCCGCCGCCTCGACCACCACATCGCCGAGGTCAAACGCATGTACGTCGCCCCCGGCAGCCGCGGCACGGGCGTCGCCACCGCCGTGCTGCGGGCTTTGGAGGCCGCCGCCCAGCAACGCGGCTGGACGACGCTGCGCCTGGAGACCGGCGACCTGCAGCCGGATGCGATGCGTTTCTACGAGCGGGAGGGTTACACCCGGATCGCGCCGTTCGGCGCCTACATCGGATCCGGCATCTCGATCTGCTACGAACGGTCCCTGCTCACTCACGACCACTGTGGCATCGGCGAGATCTAGGGTCGCAGGGCGTTCGCGGCCGCGCAGGTGGACGCCAGATCGGCGTGCACGGTGAGGTCGGGCCGGGCCAACCGCAGCTGCTCCACCACGTCGAACCGGCGCGGGTAGCCCGGATCCGCGCCGACCGCCAGCGGCTTCGCCGAGCCCGACCAGCGGCCCAATTCGAAGAGGACGATCGGCTGGATCGTCTCGTGCGAGAACCAGAACAGGATCGCGTCGGCCGCGGCCAGATGCTCGAACTCCCAGCGGATCTGCCGCGCCCCCGCAGCCGGGTCGCTCATCGGGAAGTCCGCGCGGCGCGGGTTGTAGACGGCCGGCCAGGCGGGCCGGAGCAGGTCGATCGCCGTACGCTGCCAGTCCCCCACGTCGCTGATGCCGCCGGCCAGGAAGATGGCCGGGCGCGGCGCGTCTCCGGCGCCTTCAGGCGCAACGATGACTCTCATCGGGCGTCAGGCCTTGGGGGCAGGGCTCAGCACCACCGACACGACGTCGCCTTCGCCGATGCCCTCGGCCTGGCGCACGACGTCCTTCAGCGGGACCAGGTAGCGGCCCTCCCGGGGAAACAGCGCCGTCCGGAACTCGGTGTCCCCGATGACGGCGCGCACCGGCACCTGTCCCCAGTAGACCAGCGACCGTGCCGCCTCCTTGAGCTCGGCGCTGTCGGACTCCGGCATCGCCACGAAGTAGTACGGCGCCGGCCCGCGCCACTCGATGACCTCGCCCTCGAATGTCCACTCCACGAGCGCGAGCGTAGACGGCCGGCACCGCGCCCGAAGCAGACTGGTCTCCGTCGCCGTGGAACTCGACGAGCCCACCCGGTTGTATGTGCCGACCGCGATTCACCGGATCGAGCTGCGCACCACAACGCCGTTCACGATCACACTCGATCTGAACGGGCTGGTGCCCAGTCGCAAGAGCTGAGCCGGGCCTCGGCCCCGTCAAACGTTGAACCGGAACTCCACCACGTCGCCGTCCTTCATGACGTAGTCCTTGCCCTCCATGCGGACCTTGCCGGCGGCCTTGGCCGCGGCCATCGAGCCCGCCGCCATCAGATCGTCGAAGCTGACGATCTCGGCCTTGATGAAGCCGCGCTGGAAGTCCGAGTGGATGACGCCGGCGGCCTCGGGGGCCGTCGCGCCCACCGGGATCACCCAGGCGCGGGCCTCCTTCGGGCCGGCCGTCAGATAGGTCTGCAGGCCGAGGGTCTCGAAGCCGACGCTGATCAGCCGGTTCAGGCCGGGCTCGGTCTGGCCGGTGGACTGCAGCAGCTCCAGGGCCTCGTCGTCGTCCAGCTCGATCAGCTCGGATTCGATCTTCGCGTCCATGAAGACGGCCTCGGCCGGGGCGACCAGCGCACGCAGCTCGTCGAGGAACGCCGCGTTGCCCAGCTCGGCCTCGTCGACGTTGAACACATAGAGGAACGGCTTCGTGGTGAGCAGGTGCAGCTCGCCCAGCAGCTCCAGCTCGATGCCCGCGGCCTTCGCGCCCTGGTAGAGCGTGACACCGTCGTTGAGCAGCTTGAACGCGGCCTCGGCGGCGGCCACCGTGGCGGCCTTCTCCTTCTTGAGCTTGGCCTCTTTCTGCAGGCGGGGCAGCGCCTTCTCGACCGTCTGCAGGTCGGCCAGGATCAGCTCGGTGTTGATCGTCTCGATGTCGTCGGCGGGTGAGATCTTGCCGTCGACGTGCAGCACGTTCGGGTCGGAGAACGCGCGCACCACCTGGCAGATCGCGGACGCGTCACGGATGTTAGCGAGGAACGCGTTGCCCCGGCCCTGGCCCTTGGACGCGCCGCGGACGAGGCCGGCGATGTCGACGAAGCTCACCGGCGCCGGCAGGATCTTCTCGCTGCTGAACAGCTCGGCCAGCTTCCCCAGCCGCTCGTCGGGCAGCCCGACCACGCCGACGTTGGGCTCGATCGTCGCGAACGGGTAGTTCGCGGCGAGCACGTCGTTCTTGGTGAGGGCGTTGAACAGGGTGCTCTTGCCGACGTTGGGCAGGCCGACGATTCCGATGGTGAGGCTCACGGAACGCCAGTCTACGGGTTGCGGCCGGCGACGCGGTCAGCGGAAGAAGCGCCGCAGTTCGGCGGCGACCCGGGCAGGTCTGCCGCTGTTGTCGGCGGCGGAGTGCCCGACGCCGCTCAAGGTCACCCGGCGGACCCGCGGCAGGACCGGCTCGAGGTCGTTCAACACCCTCTTGAGGTACGCCGGGGAGCGCTCGCCGCCCATCAGCAGCGTCTCGGCCGTCACCGCCGCATAGACGTCCAGCGGACCGGCCGCGCCCTCGACGACGGCCGCGTCCAGGCGCATCGTCGGGATCAGCTCGCCGATCTTCTTGCCTTCCCCGCTGCGGATGGCGAGGCCGAACAGCGGGATCAGCGCGGCCCGGGGCACGTATCGCAGGTCGCCGGTGCCCTTGATCACCGAGGCGAACGCGGCCGCGCGCCGGCCCTGGGCGAGCTCCTTCTCATAGCGCGGCAGCCAGGCGACCGGATCGTAGGAGCCGGCGAATTTCAGCGGCGGCTCGTAGAGGGCGAGCCGTTCGATGGGCAGCTCCAGCGCCGCACGGAGCGCGACGACCGCGCCGGAGCTGAGCGCGAAGACGTTGCGCGCGCCGGTGCCGTCGAGCACCGCCCGCAGATCGTCGATCTCGGTGCGCAGGCTGTGGTCGTACGCCGCAGGACCGCTCTTTCCCCGGCCCCGGCGATCCGGGACGTAGACGGTGAAGTCGGTGGCGAGGTTTTTCGCCAGCTTCGTGAAGTTCGCTGAGGACATCATGCCGCCGTGCAAGAGCACGATCTTGGGGCCGCCGCCGTGGCCGAAGGTGCGCCACCGAATGTCGATCCGTGTCGCCGTGTTCGTCATACTGTCAACCGTAGTTGACGACTGCCAATCTCGTCAACCAAGGTTGACACGGAACGGTCATGTCCGAAACCCGCCAGCCACAATGCCCCGGCCGGGCGCAGACTCGACGGCATGGAACTGGACTTCGAACGCTGCTACCGCGCCGTCGACAGCCGCGACCAGCGGTTCGACGGCTGGTTCTACACGGCCGTACGCACCACCGGCATCTACTGCCGGCCGTCCTGCCCGGCAGTCACGCCGAAACGCGCGAACGTCACGTTCCACCCCAGCGCGGCCGCCGCCCAGCGCGCCGGATATCGGGCCTGCCGCCGCTGCCGGCCCGACGCGGCACCCGGCTCACCCGAATGGGACGCCCGCGCCGACGTGGTCGGCCGGGCGATGCGCCTGATCGGCGACGGCGTGGTGGACCGCGAAGGAGTTTCCGGGCTGGCCGGCCGGCTCGGCTACACCGAACGGCACCTCGGGCGCATGCTCACCGCCGAACTCGGCGCCGGACCGCTCGCGCTGGCCCGGGCACAGCGCGCACAGACCGCCCGAATCCTCATCGAGACGACCGACCTGGGACTCGCGGAGATCGCGTTCGCCGCCGGATTCGGGAGCGTGCGGCAATTCAACGACACGATCCTTTCGGTGTACGCCCAGCCGCCCAGTGGCCTGCGTCCTGAAAAGCGGGGCAGTGCCGCAGAGGCCGGCAGCATCCCGTTGCGGCTCGCCTACCGGCCGCCGCTGCATGCCGGGTCGCTGCTCGAGTTCCTGGGGGCGAGGACGTTGCCGGGAGTGGACGAGCTGGACGGAGAGACGTACCGGCGAGGGCTGCAGCTGCCACACGGGAACGCGGTCGTGGCGTTCCGGGTGGCGGAGCGGTGGGTGCACGCGAATTTGAGGCTCGGGGACGTGCGGGACCTGGCGCCCGCGGTGGCCCGGTGCCGTCGCCTGCTGGACCTCGACGCGGATCCGGTGGCGGTGGACGGTCTGCTCAGCGAGGACCCGGCGCTGCGGGACATGGTGGAGAAAGAGCCGGGGGTGCGGGTTCCGCGGGCGGTGGACGGGTTCGAGATGGCGGTGCGGGCCGTGGTCGGGCAGCAGGTGAGCGTGGCCGGGGCGCGGACTGTGGTGGGGCGGATCGTGCGGGCTGCCCGGGACGCCTCCGCGAAGGGCGACGAGGCAACGCCGGCTGCCGATCCTTCAGGGGGGCCCTCCCCCTCTCCCCTGACCACCACCGGCGGGCCGCTCACCGGATTTCCGGCAGCGAGCATCGTCGCCGACCTCCCCGACGCGGCGTTCGGCATGCCGGCCGCACGCCGCGACACCATCCGGGCGCTGGCGCACGCCGTCGCCGACGGCAAGCTCGACCTCGAGCCCGGCGCCGACCGCGCCGAGGCCGTCGCCCGGCTCACCGAACTGCCCGGCATCGGCCCGTGGACGGCCGGTTACGTCGCCATGCGCGCGATCGGCGACCCCGACGCCTTCCTCGAAACAGATCTGGCCGCCCGCCGCGGCGCCGCGGCACTCGGCCTGCCGGACACCGCCAAGAGCCTCCTCGCGCATGCCGAACGCTGGCGTCCCTGGCGTTCCTATGCGCTCGTCCGTCTCTGGCGGGCTGCCTAGAACCTACCGGCCCGCCGACGCCGGCGGCCGTTATCCACAATCCCCCGTTGTCCACAGGCCGGCGGGCAAGATTCCGTGCGTTCGGCAAGGCTGGGCGCTCCTGTGAGGAGACACATGATGCTTCGTTATTCGACGTTCGACACCCCGGCGGGTCCGTTCACTGTGGTCGCCACGCCTGAGGGCACCGTGCGGGCGTCCGGGTTCACCACCGACGTGGCTGAGCTGATGCGCCTGGTCCATCCGGCTCTTGCGGAGCCGGTCGAGGCCGACGACGACGTCGGACCGGCGCGGGCCGCGGTCCGCGACTATCTCGACGGCGACCTGACCGCGTTGGACGGGGTGCCTGTCGAGCAGCGGACCAAGGGCGAGTTCCTGCGGCACGCGTGGGTGGTGATGCGCGAGATCAAGCCGGGCGCCCCGGTGACGTACACCCGATATGCGGAGCTGGCCGGCCGGCCGACGGCGGTCCGCGGCGCCGCGTCGGCGTGTGCGCGTAATGCGGTGGCGCTGTTCCTGCCGTGCCATCGGGTGCTGCGGACCGATGGGTCGCTGGGCGGATATCGGTGGGGCCTGCCGGTCAAGAAGTGGCTGCTGGCGCACGAATCGGCCGGCTGAGCGGTGATCGGGCACGCTCGGCCGGCGGATCATGCGTACGCGCCGGCCGGGCACCCTCAGCCGGCAACCACGCACCCAAAAGCCAACGGATCATGCGTGAGCTCGCCGTGACTGGACCCGCCGCCCTCGTTCGCCCCGCGGCCCGGAGCAGCCCACCCACCCGCGGGTTTACCATGATCGACCTCGGCAAGCTGGAGGGGCCCGGTGTCGATCTATCTGAAGCCACAACTGTGGTGGCGTGCCGCCATCGTCGCCTGCGCGGTCGCCGGGCTGCTGATCGGCGAGCACCGCATCATCTACTACACGTGCCAGAGCAACCTGATCGTGATCGGCTACTTCGCCGGCTGCGTCTATTGGATGGTGCGGCGCAACACCGTCGACGCCCCCGCGCCGCGACTGCGCGGACCGGTCACCCTCTGGATCCTGATCACCTGCCTGATCTCGCATTTCGTGCTCAACCACGGGGAGAGTCCGCTGCCGGGTCTCAGTGACCCGGATCCGGCGACCGCGCTGCGGAACTGGTCGGCCTTCCTGGTGCACTACGTGGTACCGATCATGGTGGTGGCGGATTGGACGGCTTTCGGGCCGCGCCGGCAGGTGCGCTGGCGCGATCTTCCGTTGTGGCTGCTCTTCCCGCTGGGGTACGGCCTGACCAACATCCTCCGGGCGATCGCGTTCCCCACGGCGCCCAACCGCTATCCGTACCCCTTCCTGGATCCGGGGGTGCAGGGCGGTTACGGCGGCGTGGCGACGCAGATGCTGATCCTCGCCGTCGAGTTCGCCGTGCTCGCCGCCCTGCTGATCGGCGTCGACCGGCTCGCCGCCCGGCTGACCCGCCGGACCCTCGACAGCGACCCGGCGCACGACACCGACGCGGCGCACGACCGGGGCCCCGGGGACGGCAGCGACACCGCACCCGCGAGCGACCCGGCGCACGACAGCGAGCCGGCAACCGCTGCGGGCCGCTCTCCGACCAGCGCGGACGCGTTGTCCACAGGAGGCTAAAAGGTCTCGCGGGCACCGGGACACCCGCCTACGCTGACCGGCATGACTGATACGGGAACCGGACGCCCCGGTCTCCCCGAGCGGCCGTCGCTGGACGGGCTCGAGGAGAAGTGGGCGTCGCGCTGGCAGGGGGAGGGCACGTACGCGTTCGACCGTTCCAAGGAGCGGGCGGACGTGTTCGCGATCGACACACCCCCGCCGACCGTATCGGGGTCGTTGCACATCGGGCACGTCTTCTCCTACACCCACACCGACACGGTCGCGCGGTTCCAGCGGATGCGCGGCAAGACCGTCTTCTATCCGATGGGCTGGGACGACAACGGGCTGCCCACCGAGCGGCGGGTGCAGAATCTGTTCGGGGTCCGCTGCGATCCGGCGCTGCCCTACGACCCGCAGTGGCAGCCTCCTTCCGAGCGGCCGGAGCGGCCCGTCTCGATCTCGCGGCGCAACTTCGTCGAGCTCTGCGGCCGGCTGACGGTCGAGGACGAGAAGGCGTTCGAGGCGCTGTGGCGGCGGCTGGGATTGTCCGTCGACTGGGAATTGACCTATACGACGGTCGGCGAGAAGGCGCGGGCGGTCTCGCAGCGGGCGTTCCTGGCAAACCTGGCGCGCGGCGAGGCGTACACGGCGGAGGCCCCCACCTTGTGGGACGTCGGCTTCCGGACCGCGGTCGCCCAGGCCGAGCTGGAGGATCGGGAGCGGCCCGGTGCGTACCATCGGCTGCGCTTCCACGGCCCGGACGGCCCGGTCGAGGTGGACACCACGCGGCCTGAGCTGCTGCCGGCCTGCGTCGCGCTGGTCCATCATCCGGGCGACCCCCGCTTCGCGGGTCTCACCTCGGTGCGGACCCCGTTCTTCGATGTCGAGGTCCCGGTCCGTGCGCACCCGCTCGCCGCGGCGGACAAGGGTACGGGCATCGCGATGGTCTGTACGTTCGGCGACCTGGCCGACGTCACCTGGTGGCGCGACCTGGACCTGGAGACGCGGGTGGTTCTGGGGCGCGACGGGCGGTTCCTGCCGGACCGGCCGGCCGGTGTGGGATCGGCGGCCTATCAGGCGTTCGCCGGCCTGACCGTCAACGCGGCCCGCCGGGAGGTCGTCCGGCTGCTGCGGGAGTCCGGTGATCTGATCGGGGAGCCGCAGCCGATCAGTCATCCGGTCAAGTTCTACGAGAAGGGCGACTCGCCGCTGGAGATCGTCACCAGCCGGCAGTGGTTCATCCGCAACGGCGGGCGGGACGACGAGCTGCGGGAACGGCTGCTGGCGCGGGGCCGCGAGCTGCGGTGGGTGCCGGAGAACATGCGGCATCGGTACGACCATTGGGTCGGCGGCCTGACCGGCGACTGGCTGATCAGCCGGCAGCGGTTCTTCGGTGTGCCGATCCCGATCTGGTACCGGCTCGACGACGCTGGCGAGCCGGACCACAGTCAGCTTCTCATACCGGACGATTCGGCGTTGCCCGTCGACCCTTCCTCGGAATGTCCGCCCGGCTTCACCGAGGATCAGCGCGATGTTCCGGGTGGCTTCACCGCCGATCCGGACGTCATGGACACCTGGGCGACGTCGTCGCTCAGCCCGCAGATCGTCACCGGCTGGAGCACCGACGAGGATCTGCACCGCCGGACCTACCCGATGGATCTGCGGCCGCAGGGGCAGGAGATCATCCGGACCTGGCTGTTCTCCTCGGTGCTGCGCGCCGACCAGCTGACCGGCGCGCTGCCGTGGAAGCGGGCGGTCCTGAACGGCTGGGTGCTCGACCCGGACCACAAGAAGATCTCGAAGTCGCAGGGCAACGCGGTGGTCACCCCGGTCGCCCTGCTGGAGCAGTACGGTTCGGACGCGGTGCGGTACTGGGCGTCGAGCGGCCGCCCCGGCGCCGACCTGGCGTTCGAGCCGGCCCAGCTCAAGGTCGGCCGCCGGCTCGCCACGAAACTGCTGAACGCGTCGAAGTTCGCGCTCGGCCTCGGCGCGGCGCAGGCGTTGCGGGCCCCGGTCACCGAGCCGCTGGACCGGGCGATGCTGGGCCGGCTGTCGGCGGTGCTGACCGAAGCGACCACGGCGTTCGACCAGTTCCAGCACACCGACGCGCTGCAGACGGCGGAGACGTTCTTCTGGACGTTCTGCGACGACTACATCGAGCTGGTCAAGGACCGGGCGTACGGGTCGGGTCCGGGCGCCGAGTCGGCGCGGGCCGCGCTCGCCGCCGGGCTGTCGGTGCAGTTGCGGCTGTTCGCGCCTTTCCTGCCCTACGTCACCGAGGAGATCTGGGCCTGGTGGCGGTACGGGTCGGTGCACCGCGCCACCTGGCCGACGATCTACGAGCTGAGCCGGGTGGCGCCGGAGAGCGATCCGTCGCTGCTCGACCTGGCCGGTGAGGCGCTGCGGCAGGTCCGCCGGGCCAAGTCGGACCGGAAGCTGTCGATGCGGACCGAGGTGCCGCTCGCCGAGGCGCTGGGGCCGGCGGCTCTGCTGGACCGGCTGGAGTCGATCGAGGGCGATTTCCGGGCGGCCGGGCGCATCACGAAGCTGGACCTGCTCCGGGACCGGACCGCGGAGCTGGTCATCGCCTGCGCGTTCTGAGCCGTCGGGCGCCGGGGTCACGGCCCCGGCGCCCGACCTGGCCAAACCGCAGTGAGCGGGGTGGCGGTTGGTCCACCATAGGAGGCATGTCGATCGCACCGGAGGAGGTCGAGGCGCCGGCCCGGGACGCGGTCCTCTTCCGCTCCTCGCCGGCACGCACGTTCCTCACGGTGTTCTCCGTGCTGATCGTCGCCTACCTGGCGGTCTCCCCGGTGGTGGCGATGATCGCCCGGGACACCGGGGACCCGTGGTGGGTCACCGCCCTGCAGGCGGTGATCGTCGGCGCGACGGTGGCCGGGGCGTACGCGCTGTCCGCACGAGCCGCGCTCACCACCTGGATCCGCGTGTCCGCCGGTGGCCTGGAACTGGCGTCCCAAGACAGCGACCCGATCCTGCTGGACTGGGCGGACATCGCCGCCGTGGTGATCCGCCGGGACGGGTTGCGCACGATCCTGGAGATCGTCCCGGCCGACCTGGACGACGTGCACCCGGTGCAGGACACCCGTACCGGTGGGCCGGCGCTGGCCGACACCCCGCGCGGGCCGGCGTTCACCGCCGACCTGACGCAGATCTGGCCGAGCCCGCGGGCGCTGCGGCGGGAGCTGTCCCGCCGGATGCGTCTGGCCTCCGGTTCCTGAGCGAGCCTCAGAAGTCGCCGCCGCCGAAATCTCCGCCGCCGAAGTCCCCGCCGCCGAAATCTCCGCCGCCCCAGTCACCGCCGGCGACGTCGCCGCCCATGTCCCCCATGTCGCCGGCGCCCATGTCACCGTCGAAGTCGCCGAAGCCGGGGGCGAGCAGCGCGTCGAAGATGAGCATGCCGCCGAGAACCCCGGCCCCGGCGCCGAGTGCCGTCTTCCAGACCGGCGTTGAATACCAGCCGGCGGGCACCGGGCGTCCCTGGACACGGCCGCCCGGGTAGTAGTACGGCGTCTCCGTTCCTGGCCGCGGGCCCGCCTTGTAGGCGTGGCCCTGCACGGTGACCTCGCGTTCCTGCGTGAGGTGCCCGGTCCCGGCGGAGCCGGACAGCTGCGGGACGTCGGGGCCCGGATCGATGCCCATCGCGGTGCGCGCGGCCCGCACGTACGCCAGGCCCTCCAGCGCCGACTCCCGGGCCAGCTCGTACTGCCGGACCGTGTTGGCCTGCTGCAGCTGGCCGCCGGCCGCGTTGTACCGCTCGCTCGCGTCGGCGAGCGCCTGCCGGGCCGCCGGGTCCTCGGAGCTGAGGTTCATAACCTGGCCGCCGAGCCGTTCGTACCACCGCTGGGCCTCGGCGCGGGCGTCCTCGAGCTGGGTCTGCCGCCGGGCCCGGCCACTGCGCTGCGCCGCGGCGATCACCAGGAGCACCACGACGAGGATTGCCAGGATCAGCAACACGCTCTTCATGTTTTCCACGGTACCCCCGCGAGTCACCAGACAGCTCTCTGGCAATCTGCGGAGGTGACCTTGTCGACACTGGCTGTGATTCTCGTTTGTCTGGTGGCCGGCGCCGCCCTGGGCTGGCTGGCGGCCCGGGCCCGCGCGTCCGCCGACATAGCCCGGCTGGAGGCCACCCTGGCCGCGGCCCGCGACGGCGAGCAGCGCCTCGAACAGTCGCTGCGGGCACTGTCCTATGAGGCGACCGCGCAGTCGCAGGAGGCGGTGGCCCGGGCGGTGGCGCCGCTGCACGAGACGCTGCGCCGCTACGAGGACCGGGTCGCCCAGCTCGATCACGACCGGGTCGACGCGTACGCCGAGTTGCGCGAGCAGGTCCGGGCCATGGGTGTGGTCTCGGGCGAGCTGCGGACCGAGACCCGGCAGCTGGTGGCCGCACTGCGGGCGCCGCAGGTGCGCGGCCGCTGGGGCGAGCATCAGCTGCGGCGCATCGTGGAAGCGGCCGGCCTGCTGGAGCATTGCGACTTCGCCGAGCAGGTGACCGCCTCGACCGATGAGCAGGGCGTCCGGCCGGACCTGGTGGTGCAGCTGCACGGCGGGCGCACGGTGGTGGTCGACGCCAAGGCGCCGCTGGAGGCGTACCTGCAGGCGATGGAGGCACGCAACGAGCGTGACCGGGACGCCTGCCTGGACCAGCACGCCCGGCACCTGCGGGCGCATGTGGACGCGCTGTCCGGCAAGCGGTACTGGACGGCGTTCGAGTCGACACCGGACTTCGTGGTGCTGTTCGTGCCGGCCGATCCGTTCCTGGACGCGGCGCTGCAACGGGATCCGTCGCTGATGGAGTACGCGTTCCGCCGCAACCTGGTGCTGGCCACCCCGGCGACGCTGATCGCGATGCTGCGGACCGTCGCCTACTCCTGGCGGCAGGAGGCGCTGACCCGCAACGCCGCCGCGGTGCACGGCCTGGCCCGCGAGCTGTACGGGCGGTTGTCCACGCTGGGCGACCACGTGGACAAGCTGGGGACCTCGCTGGCGGGGGCGGTCACCGCGTACAACCGGGCGGTGGGGTCCCTGGAGTCACGGGTGCTGGTCAGCGCCCGCAAGCTGGCCGAGATGGGTGTCTCGGACGAGGATCTGCTCCCGCCCGTGCAGGTGGAGGTCGCCCCGCGGCAGCCGCAGGCACCCGAGCTCAGCTAGCCCGCGCCACCCGCAGAGCCCACCCTCCCAGGGGGCAGCCCCCGCAGACCATTGTGGTGCACGAACGGGATCTTCGCGGATTGCCCTGTGGACAACTCGCGCCTGTGGATGACGCCTAGCCCGCAGCGCGGGCGGCAGCCGCCGCCTTCATGTCGCGGCGCAGTTCCTGCGGCAGCGAGAAGGTGAGGCGCTCCTCGGCGGTGGTGTATTCGGTGACCTCGCCGAAGCCGCGCTCGGCGAGGTGCGCCAGCACCTCCATCACCAGATCCTCCGGGACGCTCGCACCGGACGACACACCGACCGTCGTCGCGCCCGCCAGCCACTCGTCCTGGATCTCGTGGGCGTAGTCGACCAGGTGGCCGGCCCGGGCGCCGGCGCCGAGGGCGACCTCGACCAGGCGCACCGAGTTCGACGAGTTGGTGGAGCCGACCACGATCACCACGTCGCAGTCCGGTGCGATCTCCTTGATCACGTGCTGCCGGTTGGAGGTGGCGTAGCAGATGTCGTCGCTGGGCGGCGACTGCAGCAGCGGCAGCCGGGTCTTCAGCCGGGCCACGGTCTCCATCGTCTCGTCGACCGAGAGTGTGGTCTGGGAGAGCCAGACGACCTTCGACGGGTCGCGGACGACGACGTTGTCCACGTCGTCGGGGCCGTCGACGAGCTGGATGTGCTCGGGGGCCTCGCCGGCGGTGCCGATGACCTCCTCGTGCCCTTCGTGGCCGATGAGCAGGATGTCGTAGTCCTCGGCGGCGAACCGCTTGGCCTCGTGGTGCACCTTGGTGACCAGCGGGCAGGTGGCGTCGATCGCCTTGAGGTTGCGCTCACGTGCCTGGTCGTGCACCTCGGGGGCCACGCCGTGGGCGGAGAAGACCACGGTGGCGCCCTCGGGCACCTCGAAGTTCTCCTCGACGAAGATCGCACCGCGGGCTTCCAGGGTGTTCACCACGTGCTTGTTGTGCACGATCTGCTTGCGCACGTAGACCGGGGCGCCGTAGAGCTTCAGCGCCTCCTCGACGGTCTGCACGGCGCGGTCGACGCCGGCGCAGTAACCACGCGGCTTGGCGAGCAACACACGCTTACGAGCTTCAGTCACACGGCCATGGTACGTGGCCCGCCGCACCTGCTGCTCTCCTGCGATCAGCACCACAGCGGTTGCGCGTTCCGGTGATACTGCGCTGATGGCATCGACCACGGCCGGGGCGCTCCGGGCGGTGGCCGGCGGGCTGAGCCTGCCGGCCGGCGTGGTGTTGCTGCTGGTCACCCCGTTCGGTGAGGTCACGGCGGGGGTGTTCGCGGGCCTGGCGGTGGTCGCGGGCGCGCTGGTGCTGCTGCGATGGAACCGGCTGGGACTGTCCGGACGGATGGTCGCGGTCGCCGCGGTGGTGGCCGGGTTCGCCGGAACGGTGGCCGGGCTTGCCGTGTCCGTCACCGAGATGTGCTGCATGTTCGGTTACGAGGAGGCCCGCGGCTGGCCGTACGCGTGGCTGTCCCGCGGCGCGGTGGCCGACACACCCGCCGAGGCGATCAGGCTGGCCGAGGCGGGCGGTTGGCGACTTGCCGCACCGGTACGCCTGGTGGTGGACGCGGTCGTCTGGTCGTACGCCGGCACGGCTCTGTTCGCGATGATCAGCCGGTGGCGCCGCGCCCGGCGTGACCGACCCGGCGTTCCGGCGCATTCTGCCTGATCAGGCGGGATACTCAGGGGCATGAGCCCCTCGATCCCGGCGGTGTTCCGGGTGATGACCGGCTGGTTCTGCGCCGGCATCGGGGCCCTGAACCTCGCGGTGGAGGCGGACGGCGGGCTGACCCCCGCGTACGCCGCCTTCCACGGGGCGCTGCTGCTCGGCGGCATGTTGCTGCTCTCCCGGCGGCGGCTCGTCCCGAGTCCGGCCGGCGCGGTGCTCGGCGGTGTGGTGCTGGCCGGTGCGATGGCGCTGGGTCTGCTGGTGATGCGGGGCTGTCCCTACCCGCTGGACGGCCCGAAGTCGCTGGTCATCGACGTGATCTTCTGGGTCTGTACGGGGCTGCTGGTGCTCGCCGCGATCGCGGGGACCGAGGCCAGGCTGCCGGAGCGGCGCACCCCGGTGGACCTGGCGCGGTACTCCGGCCACGCCGAGCCGGGGAATGTCGGTGGGCTTCCGTAATCTGGCCGGGTGACCCAGCCGGAGAAGAGCACCGCCGACGAGCCGTGGCCGGTTCGCGTGGTCAGCCAGAAGATCGGGGCCTGGATCGCGAAGCTCGGCTGGGTGTGGGTGGACGGTCAGGTCGCCCAGATCAGCCGGCGGCCCGGGTCGGGCGTGGTCTTCCTGACGTTGCGCGACCCGTCCGCCGATCTCAGTCTGACCGTCACCGCGCACCGTGACGTGCTCGACGCGGGCGCGCCCGAGCTGGCCGAGGGTGCCCGGGTCACGCTGCACGCGAAACCCGAGTTCTATCCCGCCCGCGGCACGCTCAGCCTGCGCGCCGACGAGATCCGGCAGGTCGGGCTCGGTGAGCTGCTGGCCCGGCTGGAGAAGCTGAAGCGGCTGCTCGGCGCGGAGGGGCTCTTCGCGCGTGAGCGCAAACGCCGGCTGCCGTTCCTGCCGGCGAGGATCGGCTTGATCACCGGGCGGGCCAGCGCCGCCGAGCGTGACGTGCTGATGAACACCCGCCGCCGCTGGCCGGCCGTCGACTTCCGGGTGATCAACGTGCCGGTGCAGGGGCCGACCGCGGTGCCGCAGATCATCGACGCGCTCAAGGTGCTGGACAACGACGACACCGTCGACGTCATCGTGATCGCCCGGGGCGGCGGCAGCGTGGAGGACCTGCTGCCGTTCTCCGACGAGGCGCTGTGCCGTGCGGTGTTCGCGGCGCGGACCCCGGTGGTCAGCGCGATCGGGCACGAGACCGATGCGCCGCTGCTCGATTATGTGGCCGACCTGCGCGCCTCCACACCCACCGACGCGGCCAAGCGGATCGTGCCCGACCTCGCCGACGAGGTGCGGCTGATCGGCCACGCGCGCAACCGGCTGGACCGGGCGGTGCTCGGGATGATCGACCGGGAGTCGCACCGGATCGAGGCGTGGCGGTCACGGCCGGTGCTGGCCCGGCCGGAGTCGCTGATCGATCAGCGGGCCACCGAGGTGACCGCGCTGCGTGACCGGGCCGGGCGCAGCCTGGAGCACCAGCTGCGCCGCGCCGACGACGACCTGCGGCACACTGTCGCCCGGCTGCGCGCGCTGTCGCCGGCCGCCACGTTGCAGCGGGGCTACGCGATCGTGCAGCGGGCGGACGGGCACGTCGTGCGCGCCGCGGACGAGGTGGGTGAGGACGACCTTCTGCGGATCCGGCTGGCGGAGGGCGAGTTGCAGGCACGGGTGGGGAGCGTTGATGAGTGACGAGAAGCTGAGCTACGAGCAGGCACGCACCGAGCTGGCCGGGGTGGTGGAGCGGCTGGAGCAGGGCGGCGGCAGCCTGGAGGAGTCGCTGGCGTTGTGGGAGCGCGGGGAGCAGCTGGCCGACGTGTGCCAGCGGTGGCTGGACGGGGCCCGCGAGCGGATCGAGGCGGCCCGGGCCGCGCGCGGAGAGCAGGGCTAGCCGAGCGAGGCGGCGAGGGTTTCCAGGTTCTTCTGATCGGTCTTGCCGAGGACCACGATCGTCCGGTTCTGTTCGGTGGCGATCAGGGCGGTCTCACCCGGCCGCCCGCTGTAGACGAGCCAGGTCCGGGCGTCGTCGCGGAACGTGCCGATGCGGGCACCCTCCGGGCCGACCTCGGCGGGGACCAGCGTGGCCGACGGGACCGAGCTCTGCACC
Source organism: Actinoplanes sp. 13 (assembly GCF_056134165.1). Classification (NCBI taxonomy): domain Bacteria; kingdom Bacillati; phylum Actinomycetota; class Actinomycetes; order Micromonosporales; family Micromonosporaceae; genus Actinoplanes; species Actinoplanes sp. 13. The sequence continues at coordinate 952,778 of NZ_JBVYOQ010000001.1, forward strand.
AGCAGGACGGGGTCGTCGTCCGGGTCGACGTAACCGATGCGCAGGGTGGCGCCATCGGTCTCGCGGCGGAAGGTGGCGGAGACGACGTGCCAGTCGTCGCCGAGGCCGGCCGGCTGGGCGACGGTGAACTCCTGGGACGCCTGCTGGATCGCCGAGGACGGGTCTTTGGTGATCGGGGCGTCGCCGTCGAAGAGCACCCGGTACATCGTCAGGAACAGGGCGATCGGGATCAGCAGCACCAGCAGCGAGATGATCATGTCGCGGGGGCGGCGGGCCTCCCGCTCACGGGCAGGCACGCCCTGTTCCGCAGCGGGTGCAGCCGTCGCCGCAGCGGGTGCAGCCGTCGCCGCGGTTTGCTCCGCCCGCACAGCGCCCGGCTCCGCGGTCACAGCGACCGGCTCCGCGGCCACCGCGACCGGCTCCGCGGCCACGGCAGCCGGCCCCGGTGCGGCGGCCGGATCGCTTGTGGGCGGCACGGCAGCGGGCGGCACGGCGGCAGGCTGGGACGGCGACGGCGATGCGGGTTCCACGGCCCCATTGTTAACCATGTCGCTGAATCGAGACTTGGCGCGCCCTCTGATGCCAGGATCGGAGGACCTGAAGCCCCGCAACGTCGCGAGGAGGCCCGCCGTGCCCGCCCGAGTCCCCCAGGATCTCGACCGCAACATCGCCCTCGATCTGGTCCGTGTCACCGAAGCCGCCGCGATGGCGGCCGGCCGCTGGGTCGGCCGCGGCGACAAGAACGGCGGTGACGGCGCCGCCGTCGACGCCATGCGCAAGCTCATCAACTCGATCCAGATGCGCGGGGTCGTCGTCATCGGCGAGGGCGAGAAGGACGAAGCCCCGATGCTGTTCAACGGGGAGCGGGTCGGCGACGGCACCGGTCCGGAGGTGGACGTCGCGGTCGACCCGGTCGACGGCACCACGCTGATGAGCAAAGGCATGCCGGGTGCGGTCGCGGTGCTCGCGGTCGCCGAGCGGGGCGCCATGTTCGATCCGAGCGCGGTCTTCTACATGGACAAGATCGCGGTCGGGCCGGACTGCGCCGACGTCGTCGACATCAACGCCGGCGTGACGGAGAACCTGCGGCGCATCGCCCGGGCGAAACGGTCCAGCGTCTCCGACGTGACGGTGTGCATCCTGGATCGTCCGCGCCACGCCAAGCTGGTCGAGGAGGTGCGGCAGGCGGGCGCGAACATCAAGTTCATCTCGGACGGTGATATCGCCGGGGCGATCTCCGCGGCCCGGCTGGAGTCCGACGTCGACGTGCTGATGGGCATCGGCGGCACACCGGAGGGGATCACCGCCGCGTGCGCGCTGAAGTGTCTGGGCGGCATGATCCAGGCGAAGCTGTGGCCGCGCGACGACGCGGAGCGGGAGAAGGCGCTCGCCGGCGGGCACGACCTGGACCGGGTGCTGACCACCGACGACCTGGTCACCGGCGACAACTGCTTCTTCGTCGCGACCGGGGTGACTTCCGGCGACCTGCTCAAGGGCGTGCGGTACAGGGAGGGTGGCGCGCACACCCAGTCGATCGTGATGCGGTCGAAGAGCGGGACGATCCGGGTGATCGACTCGTATCACCGGCTGGAGAAGCTGGCGTTGTACTCCGCGGTGGACTTCGACGGCCACCTGCCGACGGTCCCGATGGGCGACCCGGTGATCTGACCGTAGTAAGCCGCAGAAAGGCGGACCGCCGGGCCCGGCCACCCACTTCAGCCCGGCGGCCGCGCTGCGGCCCGGAGTGGGCAGGCGGTCGCGGGGTAGCCACCGCGCCGGCCATGGCTCGTACGAAATGTGGGTGGAAAGGCTCGTCAGAAGGGTGAGCGGGGGCGGCGCCGCCGGAAGACGATCGCCGCGATCACGCCGCCGATGAGGCCGAGCAGGTGGCCCTGCCAGGAGACGCCGGGGTCGGTGGGCAGGATGCCGTACAGCTGGTACCAGTACAGCAGGCCGATCAGCAGGGCCACCCCGAAGTTCCACCAGCTGCGCTCGACGAGGCCGCGGGTGAGCAGCATGCCCAGATAGCCGAAGATGACGCCGCTGGCGCCGACCACCACGCTGCGCGGGTCGCCGACGAACCACACGCCGATGCCGGTGATCATCACGATCAGGAACGTCGACCAGATGAACCGTTTCGCGCCGCCGGCTAGCACGAACGTGCCGAGCAGGATGAGCGGCACCGCGTTGCCGTAGAGGTGTTCCCACCCGGAGTGCAGGAACGGGCTGAACAGGATGCCGTCCACGCCCTCCATGCGGTGCGGGATGATGCCGCCGGCCAGGTCGAGCGTGCCCTGGCCGAGGGCGACGTCGATGACCTCGATCAGGAAGAGCACCGGGACCACCGCGCACATGGTCACGAAGGCGCGTCCCAGCGCGGCGTAGAACGCCTCTGTCCCGAACCGTGCGGCCTCGTCCTCGCGCGCGTCCGTCCACCCGTACCCCATGCTTCGATGGTGTCAGGGCGGCGCATCCCCGGCCACTCGGGGAAGCTGCGGAAATGCTGGGACTCAGCCGAGCCGGCGGATGGCGGCCCGGATCGCCGGCCGGAACTTGGAGATCTGGGTGTAGACGCCGAAGTAGCCGTCCCGGGCGCAGCCCAATCCCCAGCTCACGATGCCGACCTGCACCCAGCGACCGTCCGGCTCCTGCCGCACCATCGGCCCGCCGGAGTCGCCCTGGCAGGTGTCCACGCCGTGCTTGCCGGCGCAGATCGACTCGTCCCGAACAAGATCGACACCAGCTTTCTTGTACGCCTCGGCGCACTGCTCGTCCGTGATGGTCGGCACACTCGCGTAGTGCAGCTGCCGTTCCTGCTGCAGCGACGCCTCCCGGGTCTGTCCCCAGCCCATCACGGTGAACGTGCCGGTGTCCCCGGCCGGTGACTCCGCCAGCTCGATCGGCGGCAGCTCGAGGGCCCGGGCCAGCTTGACCACCGCCCAGTCGTCGCCGCGGGTCTCGGTGACGAACCCGGTGGCCCGGATCACCTCGACCGACTTGACCGTGATCGCGTTCTTCGCGTCGAGGTCCGCGACGCCCGCAGTCACTTCGATCTTGGTGTTGCGCCCGGTCTTGCCGGCGCAGTGGCCCGCGGTGAGCACGACCCGGGGGGCGACGACAGTGCCGCCGCAGCCCATCGACAGCCGCACCACCCAGGGGAACTTGCCGGCTGCGGCGACCTGGCCGCCGACCACCTCGCGGATCGGGCGGTCACCGTCGGCGGCCCGGGCCGGGGCGGGCGCGGCGCTCAGCAGCGCGACGGCGGCGGCCAGGAGAACCGAAGCGGCATTTCGGACCATACTGACATTTGATCACAGCAGAACAGGGCCGCGCGGCGTGCCGCGCAGCCCTGTTCGAAACGACAGGTCAGTACCAGCCGACGTTCTGAGAGTGCTGCCAGGCGCCGCAGGGGGTGCCGTAGCGGCCCTTGATGTAGCCCAGGCCCCACTTGATCTGGGTGGCCGGGTTGGTCTTCCAGTCCGAGCCGGCCGAGGCCATCTTGCTGCCCGGCAACGACTGCGGGATCCCGTACGCCCCGGAGCTGCGGTTGGTGGCCTTGTAGTTCCAGCCACTCTCCTTCTTCCACAGCTTGTCCAGGCACGGGAACTGGCTGAGGGCGAAGCCCCGGTCGAGCATGATGGCGCAGCCGATACCGCGGCTGCCGCTGTATTCGTCGCAGGACTCCGGGATGTCGCCGGTGAAGGCGACCGGCCCGCCGGACTCGGCGGCCTCCTGGGCCTTCTTGCGCTCGGCGGCCTCCTCGGCGGCCTTCTCCTCGGCGATCGCCTTCTTCTCCAGCGACCGCGCCTTGCCGGCCGCCGTCCGGGCCTCCGCCGCGGCCTTGGCCGCCGCGGCGTCCTCCGCCTGGTTGCGGTACGCCCGGGCAGCCGCGTGGTCGGCGGCGCGCGCCTTCAGCAGCTGGATCTCGTCGGCCTCCGCCTGGACCACGAGCCTGGCCTCGGCGCTCTGCCGCTCGATGTCCTGGTTCTGACCGAGGTAGACGCCACCGGCGAGGCCGGTCAGGAGGAGAGCGACGGACGCCGCACGAACTCCGAGCCGGCTCCAGAGCCGCTTCACGAAGATTCCCTTCGTCGGGGGCAATGACGCTGCGCACACCCACCGTCACTGTCGGTGGATCGCGCCGCGAGCACCGCGACCCGGCGGTCGCTGTCACAGATCCGTGAGGAATCAGCCTGGTGCCCGCCGAACACCATGGCGCAAGGTGAAGTAGATGTGAAATGCCAGCGCGGTGTTGTGAGCTTAGTCACAAGCTTTTTTCCACCATTCCGGCTCAAAAACACCGCGCCGGCGTCATCTCACAGAGGGATCTCCTCCAGCAGGTCGGTGACCACCTCGGCGATCGGGGAGCGCTCCGAACGGGTCAGGGTGACGTGAGCGAAGATCGGGTGCCCCTTCAGCGCCTCGATCACCGCTGTCACACCGTCGTGCCGGCCGACCCGCAGATTGTCACGCTGAGCGACGTCGTGGGTGAGGACCACCCGCGACCCCTGGCCGATGCGCGACAGCACGGTCAGCAGCACGTTGCGTTCCAGCGACTGCGCCTCGTCGACGATCACGAACGCGTCGTGCAGGCTCCGGCCCCGGATGTGGGTCAGCGGCAGCACCTCGAGCATGCCGCGGGCCAGCACCTCCTCGACCACGTTCGCGTGCACCACCGCGCCGAGGGTGTCGAAGACCGCCTGCGCCCAGGGCGACATCTTCTCCGACTCGCTGCCGGGCAGATAGCCCAGCTCCTGGCCGCCGACCGCGTAGAGCGGGCGGAAGACGACGACCTTCTTGTGGCGGTTGCGCTCCATCGTCGCCTCGAGGCCGGCGCAGAGCGCCAGCGCCGACTTGCCGGTGCCGGCCCGGCCGCCCAGCGAGACGATGCCGATCGACTCGTCGAGCAGGATGTCCAGTGCCACCCGCTGCTCGGCGGACCGGCCGCGCAGGCCGAACGCGTCGCGGTCGCCGCGGACCAGCTTCACCGTCTTGTCCGGGTTGACCCGGGCGAGTGCCGAACCGCGCGACGAGTGGATCACCAGGCCGGTGTGGCAGGGCAGCGTCTCGGCCTCCTCCACCTCCAGCTCGTCACCGGAGTAGAGGGAGCCCACCTGCTCCTCGGAGAGCTGCAGGTCGGCCATGCCGGTCCAGGTCGGGTCGCTGGCCTGACCGTGCCGGTACTCGTCGGCGGTGAGGCCCACCGCGGCGGCCTTCACCCGCAGCGGCATGTCCTTGCTGACCAGGGTGACCTCCCGGCCCTCCGCGGCCAGCCCGAGCGCCACCGACAGGATCCGGGTGTCGTTCGAGTCGTTGCGGAAGCCGTGCGGCAACGCGCTCTGGTCGGCGTGGTTCAGCTCGACCCGCAGCGTCCCGCCCTCGTCGTTGCAGAGGACCGGCTGATCCAGCCGGCCGTGCTTGATACGCAGCTCGTCGAGCATCCGCAGCGACTGCCGCGCGAACCAGCCGAGCTCGGGGTGGTGACGTTTGCCCTCCAACTCGGTGATGACCACGAGCGGGATGATCACCTCATGGTCGGTGAACCGGCGGAACGCCGCCGGGTCGGACAGCAGGACCGAAGTGTCCAGGACGAAGACCCTGCCGGCAGGGGCGGGCTCCGCGTCGGCGTGCCGGTCGCGGGGCTTGCGGCGCCCCGTGGTGGCACGGCTGCTGGAGACTGTTTCGGCCGGGTTCATGTCGACCCCGGCATCCGTACGGCGAGATGTCACAGGCCTGCTCCAGCGGGCGTGCAACCCGGTCCGCCCGCGGTCCGCCACCTCCGGCCGCCGAGACCTTGCACGGGGTCGGATTGCGGGCCCCGTGGCGCAGTTGTCGCAGGTCCGGGCCGACCGGCTGGCTCGGGAAAGCCCCGTGCCATGACCCAAACGCTAGCGGTCAACAGCGTCCTGCGGTAGAGCGCAATATCGCCTCCCGCACGGGTGACGCTCGCCGCAAGCGAAAATCACCCGGCATAAAAGACGACCATCCGCGGGTAGTCTGACTTGCGTGGCAGAGACTGCACGTCCGACACATCCGCTGAGCATCGACGAGGCGTGGGCGTACACCGCCGAGCACGCATCTGCGACGACCTTCTTCTTCGACTTCGACGGTGTCCTCTCCCCCGTCACCGACGACCCCGACGCCTCCCAGCCGGTGCCCCAGGTGCACGGCGTGCTGGAGCAGCTGGCCGCGGTCGTCGCCCGGGTGGCCATCGTCTCCGCCCGTCCGGTGAGCTTCCTGCGGTCGCGCTTCGCGACGTTGGAGCACGTCGACCTCTACGGCCTCTACGGCCTGGAGGTCTGGCACGACGGCGAGGTCGTCACCGAGCCCGCCGCCCTGGAGTTCGTGCCGACCATGGCCGGCCTCGCCGACCAGGCCCGCGCCGAGCTGCCCGCCGAGATCCTGGTGGAATACAAGCGCCTGTCCGTGGCCCTGCACTACCGGGTCGCGCCGGACCTCGCACCGGCCGTCGAGCGCTGGGCCCACGAGCAGGCCGAACGCCACGGCCTGCGGATCCAGCGCGGCCGCATGGTCGCCGAGCTCAAGCCGCCGGTCGACCAGGACAAGGGCATGGTCATCACGGAGGGCGTCCGCAACGCCGGCTGCGCCTGGTATTTCGGCGACGACATGTCCGACATCAAGGCGTTCGACGCGCTGCGCGCCCGCGAGGCCGTCGACCCCGGCTTCTTCGGCATGGCCGTCGCCGTCGCCAACCCGGAGACCGGCGCCGAGGTCTCCAGCGCCGCCGACCTCACCCTCGACTCACCGGACGCGGTCGCCGCCTTCCTCACCGACGGCCTGCGCCGCTTCTGAGCGCTGCCCGGCCACCGCCGCTCCGCCGAAGTCACCGCGCAGACGGGTCAGGCGCCGTAGCGGCGCTGGCGGCCGGCGTAGGAGCGCAACGCCCGCAGGAAGTCGATGCGCCGGAAGTCGGGCCAGTTGGCGTCGTGGAAGTAGAACTCCGAGTGCGCCGACTGCCACAGCAGGAACCCGGACAGCCGCTGCTCCCCGCTGGTGCGGATGACCAGGTCGGGGTCGGGCTGGCCGCGGGTGTAGAGGTGTTCGGCAATGTGCTCGACGTCGAGGATCTCGGCGAGCTCCTCCAGGGTGCCGCCGGACGCCGCGTGCTCGTAGAGCAGGGACCGGACCGCGTCGGTGATCTCGCGCCGCCCGCCGTAGCCGACCGCCATGTTCACCTCGACGCCGCCGGTGCGGCCGCGGGTGCGCTCCTGGGCAGCCTTGAGTGACGCGGAGGTGGCGGCCGGCAGCAGGTCCAGGGCGCCGACCATGCGCAGCCGCCAGGGGTTGCCGTCCTCGGCCAGCTCGGTCGCCAGGTCCTCAATGATCTTGACGAGCGGGTCGAGTTCGGCGGCCGGGCGGCGCAGGTTGTCGGTGGCGAGCAGATAGAGCGTGACGTGCCCGATGCCGGCCTGGTCGCACCAGGTGAGCAGCTCCTTGACGCGGGTCGCGCCGACCCGGTGCCCGTCGTTGGGGTCGACGAAGCCCATCTCGCGGGCCCACCGCCGGTTGCCGTCGCACATCACGCCGACGTGCCGGGGCACGGGTTTACCGGCCAGCTTGCCCGCCAGCCGCCGCTCGTAGAAGGAATAGACCAGGGAACGCAGACTCATCACCGCAAAGCGTATCCACCCCGGCCCCGGGCTCAAGCGCCGACGGTCCCGCGGGGGACCATCCGCAGCATGATGCGCCCGATCGTGCGAGCGTCGAGCAGTCCGTCCGCGAGACCGAGGTCCACCATCCGGGCGAAGACGGCGGGGTCGGCGGCCGCGGCGCGCACCGCGGCGTCGGCGACCCGGGGCCAGCTGGTGAGCCGGGCCGCCGCCGCGGAGTGCCGCAGGTGCCGGCCGAGCCGGTGGCGCAGCGCGTCGCGATATCGGTGCGCCACGTCGCGCGGCCCGCGTGCGGCTTCGGCGCCGGCCAGCGCGCCGGAGAGCACGGCGTAGAAGATGCCCTCGCCGGTCAGCGGGTTGATCAGTGAGAGCGCGTCGCCGGCGAGCAGCACGGGGCCGCGGCCGGCCGCCGGCCGGTGGGTGGACAACGGCAGGTGGTGCCCGCGCAGGCCGGTCGGCTCGCTGCCGGGCAGGAGATCGTCCAGACGCTTGCGCAGGTACGACCGGGACAGCGCCGTCCCGCGCAGCAGCTCCCCGTAGCCGACGTTGGCGGTGCCGTCGCCGATCGGGAACTCCCAGGCGTACGCCGGCCAGCGCTGCCGGGTGGTGACGATGAGCTGCTCGCTCGCGGCGGTGGGGCGGTAGCCGCGGATCGCGATGGCCAGGTGCCCGGACGGGTTGACCGGGACGCCGAGCGAGCGGCGCACCACCGAGCTCGCGCCGTCGGCGCCGATCACCACGCGCGCCCGGAAGGTGCCGTCGATGACCACGGTTCGCTCGGCGCGTACCCCATGGACCTGGTGTTTGTGCAGCTCGGCGCCGGCGGCGACGGCAGCCACCACGAGGCGCTCGTCGAGGACCCGGCGGGGTACGACGTGGGCCGCCCGGGGCAGGCGCCGGGCCGCCGCCGGCCCGCCCGGCGCGACCAGCCGCAGCCGTTCCACCGGCCGGTGCCCGGCGGTGACGTCGGGCACGCCGAGCGTGGTGAGCACGTCGACGGCTTCCGCGGCGATCCCGTCGCCGCAGGTCTTGTCGCGGGGGAAGTCCGCGCGGTCCAGCAGCAGGACGCGGGCGCCGGCCCGGCAGGCGGCAAGTGCCGCCGCCGAGCCGGCCGGGCCCGCACCGATCACCGCGACGTCATAGACATCCGTCCCCATCAGGGGATGGTGCCCTACGCCTTCTCGAGGCGCGCGCGCAGAGCGTCGAGTTCGGCCCAGAGCACCGCGGGCAGTTTGTCGCCGAACTTCTGGAACCACTCGGTGACCTGCGGGATCTCCGCGAGCCACTCGTCGGTGTCGACCTTGAGCACGGCTTCGAGGTCGGCCGGATCGAGGTCGAGGCCGGTGAGGTCGATCGCCGCCGGCGTCGGCACGTGCCCGATCGGGGTCTCGATCGCGTCGCCCCGGCCGTCGAGGCGCTCGACGACCCATTTGAGCACCCGGCTGTTCTCGCCGAAGCCCGGCCAGAGGAACCGGCCGTCGTCGCCGCGGCGGAACCAGTTCACGTAGAAGACCCGGGGCAGCTTGTCGGCGTCGCCGGAAGCGCCCTTGGCCATGTCGATCCAGTGCTGGAAGTAGTCGCCGGCGTGGTAGCCGATGAACGGCAGCATCGCCATCGGGTCACGCCGCACGACGCCGACCTGCCCGACCGCGGCCGCGGTGGTCTCGCTGGACAGGGTGGCGCCGAGGTAGACGCCGTGCACCCAGTCGCGGGCCTCGGTGACCAGCGGGACCGTGGTCTTGCGGCGGCCGCCGAACAGGATCGCGTCGATCGGGACGCCACGCGGGTCGTGGTATTCGTCGGCAAGGATCGGGCATTGCTCGATCGGGGTACAGAACCGGCTGTTCGGGTGGCTGGACGGGGTGTCGGCGCCGGGCGTCCAGTCGTTGCCCTTCCAGTCGGTGAGGTGCGCCGGCGGCTCACCCATGCCTTCCCACCAGATGTCGCCGTCGTCGGTGAGCGCCACATTGGTGAACACCGAGTTGCCCTTGGCCAGGGTGCGCATGGCGTTCGGGTTGGTGTGGAAGTCGGTGCCCGGCGCGACGCCGAACAGCCCGAACTCGGGGTTGGTGGCCCAGAGCCGGCCGTCTTCACCGAAGCGCATCCAGGCGATGTCGTCGCCGATGGTCTCGACCTTCCACCCGGGCAGGGTGGGCTCGAGCATGGCGAGGTTGGTCTTGCCGCAGGCCGACGGGAAGGCGCCGGCGATGTAGCGGACCCGCCCTTCCGGCGAGGTGAGCTTCATGATCAGCATGTGCTCGGCGAGCCAGCCCTCGTCGCGGGCCGCCACGCTGGCGATCCGCAGCGCGAAGCACTTCTTGCCGAGCAGCGAGTTGCCGCCGTACCCGGAGCCGAACGACCAGATCTCCCGGGTCTCCGGGAAGTGCGAGATGTACTTGGTCTCGTTGCAGGGCCAGGCGGCGTCCTGCTCGCCCGGGGCCAGCGGCGCGCCGACCGAGTGCAGGCACGGGACGAAGTCGGCGTCGTCGCCCATCGCCTCCAGGACCGCGGCCCCCATCCGGGTCATGATGCGCATGCTGGCCACTACGTACGGGCTGTCGGTGAGCTCCACGCCGAACATGGGTTTCACGGGGTTGTCATCCGGTTTTCCGCCGCGGGAATGCTCAGGGTCGAGCGGGCCCATGCAGAACGGGACGACGTACATCGTCCGGCCGGCCATGCAGCCCCGGTACAGACCGGTCATGGTCCGCTTCATCTCGGCCGGGGCCATCCAGTTGTTGGTGGGACCGGCGTCGGCCTCGTCGACCGAGCAGATGAAGGTGCGTTCCTCGACCCTCGCCACGTCGGACGGGTCGGTGCGCGCCCAGAACGAGTTCGGTTTCTTCTGCTCGTCGAGTCGGACCAGTGCCCCGGACGCGACGAGTTCGTCGGTGAGGCGGGTCCACTCCTGTTCCGAACCGTCGCACCAGACGATCCGGTCGGGCGTTGTCAGGGCGGCGACCTCGTCGATCCACGCCAGCAGGCGGGTGTGCGAGGTGGGGGGCTGCGAGGCAGGGGGCTCGGACAAGTGAAGCTCCTTCGGTCGGCACTGACCAATGACGAAGGTGCCGGAGAGCTCCGGCGCCTTGTCATGGGAGTTACGTCAGCGTAAGCCGCAAGGACGATCAGTTCATCGGCCGAACCTGTGGACAACCGCACAATCTATGGCGACTGTGCGCATAGACGATCGATTCTTCGCCGCTTGGTACACCAACGCGCAGCACGACCGTCGATGAGGCCGCCTGGGCGGTGCCACACCGGCCTAGACGACAACTTTCACAAAAAGGACTTAACACCTTAGACTTTCACCTAATCGGGCTTTCCTCGCAGATACGGCCACTTCCGACCACTTCCGGCCACAGGAGGCGGCATGACGATCCCGGGCAACGACGCGGATTCGGACATCGACCTGCTGGCCGCCGTCCGCGCCGGCGACACCGCCGCGTTCGGGACGCTCTACGAGCGCCACCATGCGGCCGCCCGCAAGTTCGCGTACGGGCTGACCCGCGACCCCGCCGACGTCGACGACCTGGTCGCCGAGACGTTCGCCAAGGTGTTCGCGACGCTGCGCGCCGGCCGCGGGCCGCTGGTGGCGTTCCGGGCGTACCTGCACACCACCATGCGGCACGTCTGCTACCACCGGGCCAAGCTCGACCGCCGGCTGGAGTTCACCGACGATCTGACCCGGTACGACCCGGGCGAGCCGTTCACCGACCCGGCCCTGGACCGGCTGGAGCGCAGTTTCGCCGCGGCCGCCTTCCGCCAGCTCCCGCCGCGCTGGCGCGACGTGCTGTGGCAGACCGAGGTGGAGGGCAGCACGCCGGCCGAGCTGGCGCCGCGGATGGGGCTGACACCGAACGCGGTGGCAGTCCTCGCGCACCGCGCCCGGGAAGGGCTGCGCAGCCTCTATCTCCAGCAGCACGTGACCGCTGCGGATCACCCGGAGTGCCGCTGGGCCGGTGAGCGGCTGGGCGGCGAGGCCCGGGGCCGGCTGGCGGCGCGCGACGCCCATCGGATGCGGACGCACCTGGCGTGGTGCGCCGACTGCCGGGGGCGACTCGACGAGATCCGCGAGGTGGACGGTTTCCGGCACGCACCGTATCGGCAACGTCACCATGCCGAGACGTCCGGTTAAGACTCGGCGGCGAGGACAGCGTGGGATGACCGCCGCCGGTACCCTCGAACGCGTGTCACCGAACCCACCGCAGCCCCGTGGCCTGCGCACCCGGCTCCGGGCGCTGGTCCGTGAGGTGGGCAAGTTCGGCGTGGTGGGCGGCATCGCGTTCGCCGTGGATCTGGCGATCTTCAACTACCTGCTGCAGTCCGGCAGTGAGACGCTGACCGCCAAGACCCTCTCCACCACGGTGGCGACCACGCTGGCGTTCCTCGGCAACCGGTTCTGGACCTGGCGCCATGGTGATCACACCCACATGGCCCGGCAGTACACGATGTTCTTCGTGCTCAACGCGATCGGGCTGGGCATCGCCCTGACCTGCCTGGCGATCAGCCATTACGGTCTCGGCCGGATCTGGCCGGTGCTGCAGACCCCGGTGGCCGACAACATCGCGGGGCAGCTCGTGGGCACCGCGATGGGTACCATGTTCCGATTCTGGTCATATCGCCGATTCGTTTTCCGGGTCACCGACGCCCCGGCCGAGGACGACCCCCTGTCCCCCGGACCGCACCGTGCCGGGAGTATGACGTCGCCGTCGTCGGCCTCCCAGTGACTCGGCGTCATCGCCCCCGTTCCCGTAAGGTTGCCCAATGCCCTCAGCCAGCACGCTGACGGACCGCCTCCGCCGTCTTGCTCCGGAAGCCATCGCCTTCGGCACCATCGGCGCCTGCAACACCGCGCTGTACCTCGCGATCACCTACGTCCTGCTGCCGATCGGCGCCGTGAAGGCGAGCGTGGTGGGCACGGTCGTCACCACCACCCTGGCGTACCTGGCGAACCGCTACTGGACGTACCGGCACCACACCCGGACCGCGATGCGCCGCGAGTACACCCTGTTCTTCGGGTTCAACCTGGCCGGCATGGTCATCCAGTCCGGTGCGATCACCATCGGCAAGTACGGGTTCGGGCTCAACGAGCAGACCGACAAGATCGCCTTCATGGTCGTGACCGTGCTGGGCATCGGGTTCGCGACGATCTTCCGCTTCTGGGCGTACCGCACTTTCGTCTTCCTGAAGCCGCCGGTCGACGGGCACGAGGGCGCCATCACCGAGATGGACGCGACCGCCGGGCTGGCCGAGCTGAGCGCCGTGGACCACCCCGGCAGCGCGGCCCGGCTCGACCTCAAACCGGAGCTCGAACCTAACGCCTGAACAGGCTGCGCCGTTCCTTCGCCGGCTCGGCCGGCTCGGCCTCCACCGCGGCGTCGTCCTCGTCCTCGTCGGCCGGGGCGTGCTCGATCAGCTCGTACAGGGTGGTCTGCACCCACTGGGCGTCCGGCACCCCGGTCAGCCGAGCGCTCTGCTCACCGATCGAGTCGACGGTCAGCGTGCCGCTGCCGAACATCCGGTCCAGCAGCGACTGGCTCAGCGCGTGGTCGTTGACCCGGTTCAGCGGCAGGTCCCGGCGTTCCCGGGTGAGCACGCCGTGCTGCACCAGGATCCGCTCGTCGGTCAGCACGTAATGCGTGCAGCGCCAGGCGAGCAGCGGGCGGAGTCCATGACGGACCCCGTACCACAGCATGATCGTGGCGACCATCAGCAGCCCGATCCGGCCGCCCTCGTTGTCCGGCAGCATCACCCAGGCCAGGATGAAACCGGCCAGTGTCAGCAACAGCACCAGGGCCGGGAGCACCGCCGCCCGCCAGTGCGGACGCAGGTGGAGGACGACCTCCTCCTCGTCCACGAGCACATCGTCGGGAAACGCCACGCGGTCAGCGTACGTGCAGCACGTCACCGGCCGAGACCTGATGATGGGCGGCGTCCTCCGTACGGATCACCAACTGCCCGTCCCGGTCCACAGTGACCGCCTCGCCGGCCAGCTCCCCGCCGCCCGGCAGCAGCACCCGCACCGTCCGGCCGATCGTGTCGCAACCACGCCTGTACTCCCCGAGCAGGCCGCACATCTCGGCGTCCCCGCCGGTCTCACGCCAGCCGGTGTACCACCGGTCCAGGCCACGCAGCAGAGCCCGCAGCAACGGCTCCCGGTCGGCGCTCTCCGCGCCGGCCACCAGCAGCGACGTGGCCGGCACACCAGTGGTGGCGGGCAGCTCCTCGGCTCGCGTGCTGACGTTGAGACCGATCCCGATCACCACCGCGTCGCCGGCGACCTCGGCCAGGATCCCGGCGCACTTGCGGTCGCCGACGAGCAGGTCGTTCGGCCATTTCAGGGCGGCCTCCACCTTCGCCACCCGGGTCACCGCCTCGCGCAGCGCCACTCCCGCGAGCAGCGGCAGCCAGCCGATGCCGCCCACCGGCGCCGCCGGCCAGCCGCGCTCCGGGTCGGCGGCGCCGGGGCGCAGCACGACGCTCACGGTCAGCCCGGCGCGCGGCGGCGAGACCCACTGCCGGTCCCGGCGGCCCCGCCCGGCCACCTGGCTCTCGGCCACCACCACCAGGCCCTCGGGGGCGCCGGCGCGGGCCGCCTCGATGGCGTCCGCGTTGGTGGAGCCGGTCTCGGCGCGCAGGTCCAGCCGCGACCACAGACCGCCCGGCACGACCAGGGCCCGGGTCAGCGCCCGGGCGGACAGTGGTGGGCGGTCCAGGTCGGAGAACGGCGAAGCTGCCACCCCGGCAGCCTAGCCCGCACTTCTCCAGCGATGGCCGGGCTGGTCAGACGTGCGGTCCCGCGGAGTGGCGGCTGACATATCCGGGCTCCGCGCGGTCGGTGGGCCGCGGGCGGGGGCGCGGGCGGGCCCGTTCCCCCCGGGTGTGCCGGGAGCCGGTGTCCGTGCCGTCCTCGCGGGTGCGCCATGACCGGGGCAGCCGGATCCGGCGGGCCTCCTCGTCGCCGGTCCACCTCGGCACCAGCGTCGTCGGCTCCGCGGCCTGCACCGGCGTCAGGTCGAAACCGGTCGCCGGCTCGTAGTCGGGCACCGGTGGCAGCCGCTCCACCGGGATCGGCCAGCCGTACCCACGGGCCGACGGCTCCGGGTCGTTGTAGAGGCTGTCCGGCACCGGCGTCCAATAGTCACCGGCCGGCGGGTTCGCGTCGTCCAGATCCCGGTAGCGGGGCCGGACCCAGTCCTCGACCCGGTCGCCGTACCCCCGGTCGGAGCGGTCGACGTCGCGCACCGCCCACGGGTCCGTCGCGGGCGGGTGCGTACCGGACGCCGTCGCGGTCCAGCCCTCGTCCCGGTGGGGATCGCGATAGCCGCTGTCGTCGTCGTACTCCGGATCGACACGTTCCGGCTCGGCGCCCGCTTCCTCGCCCGGCTCGTGGTCCTCGTACCCGGCCAGGACACCGTCACCCGCCGGATCGGCCACCTCCGGCTCGTCGTCGTCGGCCAGGCCGATCGAGGCCAGGCCGCCGCTGACGGCGCCGGCCAGGAGCCGCGGACGGCCCGCCTCCGCCTCTGCCGGCTCCACCTCCGGCAGTTCCTCTTCCGGCTCGACCCGTTCGAACTCCGTCGACGGGAACATCGCGGACTCGGGCTCACGGGACCGGCGCACCATCGCGGGCGCGGCTTCCGGCTGCGCCGGCGGGTACGCGGGGGCCTTCGAACGCCGGCGGCCCGAGGCGCCGGCCCGGGTCGCGCGACGAGCCCCGCCGCCGAAGATCACGGCGCGGAAGCTGATCAGCGTGGCGAGGCCACCTGCGATGAAGGCGAGCCCTGCCGCGGTCATCCAGTTCGTCACGACCGGAGTAACGAATGGGGCATTCGGAATGAAACGCACACGTAGCGACGCCCCGCCGGTGTGCCGTTTACGATCGTCGCGTGGACGACACCGTGACATCGCAGCCCGACATCCACACCACCGCCGGGAAGCTCGCCGACCTTTCCCGGCGGACCGAGGAGGCGGTGCACGCCGGCTCGGCGCGGGCCATCGAGAAGCAGCACGCCCGCGGCAAGAAGACCGCGCGGGAACGCATCGAGCTGCTGCTCGACAAGGACTCCTTCGTCGAGCTCGACGAACTGGCCCGGCACCGGTCGACCGCCTTCGGCCTGGAGAAGAACCGGCCGTACGGCGACGGTGTGGTCACCGGGTACGGCACGATCGACGGCCGTCAGGTGTGCGTGTTCTCCCAGGACTTCACGGTGTTCGGCGGCTCGCTCGGCGAGGTGTTCGGCTCCAAGATCGTCAAGGTGCTCGACCTGGCGATGAAGATCGGCTGCCCGATCATCGGGATCAACGACTCCGGCGGCGCCCGCATCCAGGAGGGCGTGGTCGCGCTCGGGCTGTACGCCGACATCTTCTTCCGCAACGTGCGGGCCAGCGGCGTGATCCCGCAGATCTCCCTGATCATGGGCCCGTGCGCGGGCGGCGCGGTGTACTCCCCCGCGATCACCGACTTCACGGTGATGGTCGACCAGACCTCGCACATGTTCATCACCGGGCCGGACGTGATCAGAACGGTCACCGGTGAAGAAGTCGGCATGGAGGAATTGGGCGGCGCCCGCACCCACAACACCCGCAGCGGCAACGCGCACTACCTCGCCAGCGACGAGGAGGACGCGATCGACTACGTCCGGGCGCTGCTGTCGTACCTGCCGTCGAACAACCTCGACGAGCCAACCATGTTCGACGCGCCCTCCCCCGAAGAAGACGATCTCGCTCTCGACACCCTCATCCCGGACTCACCCAACCAGCCGTACGACATCAAGAAGGTCGTTGAAGCGGTCGTCGACGACTTCCTCGAGGTGCAGCCGCTCTACGCGCAGAACATCGTGGTGGGCTTCGGCCGGGTCGAGGGCCGCCCGGTCGGCGTGGTCGCCAACCAGCCGATGAACCTGGCCGGGACGCTGGACATCGCGGCCTCGGAGAAGGCGGCCCGCTTCGTGCGGACCTGCGACGCGTTCAACATCCCGGTGCTGACCTTCGTCGACGTGCCCGGCTTCCTGCCGGGGACCGGGCAGGAGTGGGACGGCATCATCCGGCGCGGGGCGAAACTGATCTACGCGTACGCGGAGGCGACCGTCCCCAAGGTCACCGTGATCACCCGCAAGGCGTACGGCGGGGCGTACGACGTGATGGGGTCCAAGCACCTGGGCGCGGACGTCAACTTCGCCTGGCCCACCGCGCAGATCGCGGTGATGGGCGCGCAGGGCGCGGTCAACATCCTCTACCGGGCCGAACTCGCCGGCGCCGACGATCCGGCCGAACGCCGCGCCGAGCTGATCCGGGAGTACGAGGACACCCTCGCCAACCCGTACATCGCTGCGGAACGCGGTTACGTCGACGCGGTCATCCCGCCGTCGCAGACCCGGGCGCAGGTGACCCGGGCGCTGCGGATGCTGCGCACCAAGCGGGAGACGCTGCCGCCGAAGAAGCACGGCAACATCCCGCTCTGAGCGCTCAGAGCGGGTGACGCAGCAGCAGCACCCCGCCGTAGACGAGGGCGGCCATCGAGGCCGCCCAGAAGAACGCGACGAAGAAGGCGGTGGACAGGCCGGTCTGCCCGGCCAGCACGGTGGTGTCCGGCTCGCCGCCCTTCGACCACACCCGGAACAGCTCCGGGATCTGCCGCACCCCGCCCATCAGCAGAAACCACACCCAGAAATACGCGAAGACCAGTTGCGCCTCGCTGGTGCCGCGCATCGCGATCAACCAGAGCACCGCGCCGGTGAGCGGCACCGCGATGAACCCGAAGAAGTTGCGCACCATCAGCAGCAGCATGGCCACGAGGCCGAGCGACCCGAGCAGCACCACGCGCGGCGCGACACCGTGCACCAGCATCCAGGCACCGGCGAATCCGAAGATCGACGGACCCAGGTAACCGGCCAGGAACGAGACGAAAACCGCGAGCCAGCCACCTTCTCGCCGGAAGCCGGTCTCGCCGTCGCCACCCCGGGACACCTTGATGTAGCTGATGCCCCGGCCGAGGAGAAGACCGAACAACGCGTGCCCGCCCTCATGAGCGACCGTGATGGCATGCGTGGTTAACCGCCACAACGGCACCGCCGCGACGAAGGCGAGCACTCCCGCCGTCCATGCCATGCTCGGTGCCGCCTCCATGGCGGCAAGTTATGCGAGCGCCGCCCCGGGCGGCATCACCAGATCATCCATTTCTATGGATGGCCGGTCACTGCACGGCCGAACTCACCTCGGGAAGCCACTGGCCGGCGAGCAGGAAAGCGCCGGTTCCCAGGGCGACGAGGTTCACCACCAGGAAGACGCCGACCCAGAACAGGGCGGGCAGGTGCGTGAGCCGGGCGAGCTGGTCGGCGTCCGAGTCGCGCATCCGGCCGCGACTGCGCAGCGCCTGCAGCTCGAAGACCGGCCGGACACCACCGATCAACAAGAACCAGACGCAGGCGTACGCGAAAGCCGCCTGCACCTCCGGCGACGCGTACCAGGAGACGACGAAGACAATCGCGCCCGTCACCAGCAGCGAGATCACGCCGAACAGGTTCCTGATGTTGATCAGCATGAGCAGCAGCAGGACCACCGCGAGCCAGAGCAGCAGCGTGATCCGGTTGCCGCCGAGCAGCCAGGCGCCGAGCACACCGACGAGCGACGGCGCGATGTAGCCGCCGAGCAGGGTGACGATCATGCCGGGGCCGGTCGGGCGACCGGCCGAGAGCGTGAGCCCGGACGTGTCGAACTCCAGGCGGATACCGCGCAGCTTGCGGCCGGTCAGCAGCGCGAAGAGCGCGTGACCGCCCTCGTGCGCGATCGTGACGGCGTTACGGGCCACCCGCCAGATCGGGCGGATCGCCACCGCGAGGAACCCGGCCACCGCCGTCAGCAGCACGAGCATGCCGGGCGGATCCGGCTGAGCACCGAGGAGCTGGTCCCAGAGGTCAGTCACACCGTCGATCGAGAGCACGCCGGGGACTGTAGCCGATCACGCTATGCGCTACGGCGTACCACCGTCTTCGAGTTCGCAGCAGGCGCCGTACGACCGTCCGCGCTATGCGCGGCGGCGCGTCACTACCTTCGCGGGCTGAGGTTGGGTGCGCCGGCCGAGGGAACGCGCGGCGACCACGCCGCCCGCCACCACGGCGACGCCGAGAACGATGAGCAGGGTGGTGAGCAGGCCCGCGGCCGCAACGACGAGCGCCACGTCGGCGATCGCGACCAGCATCCACAGCGCGATCGTGGGCTTCCTGCCGTGTCGTCGGCAGTTCATGGTGTACCTCCATCCGTGATGCTGAATAACTACCCAGCCATCCGGATCTCACTCCTGGAGGTCGTCTCAGCGCTTCGCGAAGCCGGCGGTGATCGCCTGCCACTCCTTCTGCGACTCCTCCCAGGCCTCCGGGGAGGTGTACCAGGAGAGTATGTAGGTGGTGCCGTCGATCGCGAACGCCCGGCGGACCACGTGCTGCCCGTTGCCGCTGTCGGTCTTGTAGGTGAACTCCCAGTCGGCGGCCTTGCCGTGATAATCGACCTCGGTGACGCCGATCCGCTGGTAGCTGCGGTAGCGGCCGGTCTGCTGCTGGTCGATGAACTCCACCGGGTTGCCCAGCGGCGAGTTGATCACATCGACCCGGACCATCCGGTTGTTCCAGCTCAGCTCCAGCCCGCTGCCGCCCCCGCTGCCCTTGACACTGCCGGGCACCGGGAAGCTGAAACCGGACGCCCGGTAGGTTCGCCAGCCGTCCGGCAGCCCGGCCGCGGCCGGCGAACTGCTCCGCGGCGCGGCCGAACTCGGCTTCGTGGCACCGCCGGCAGCGCCCTTGTCCGGGGCGGGCTTGCCGGTCGCGGCGGCCTTGGTCGGGGCGGCGGTGGTAGTGGTGTCCTCCGGGTCCGAGCCGAACGCCTGCACCAGGATGATGCCGACGAGCAGCACGAACGTGAGCACGATGCCGAGACCGACCGCGGCCTGGCGGCGGGTCAGCGTGGTGCCGAGGATGGTGATCCCGCTGGTGCGGCGGGCGGCCGGGCGGGCGCTGATCGGCGTCCAGGCCGGACGGTTCGACCGGGCGAACCCGGGCGGGCGGAAATCGCTGACGACCCGGGTCTCGGAGTCGGCGGGAGCAGGGCGCACATCGCTGACCACCCGGGTCGCTGAGTCGGCCGGAGCCGGGCGCAGGTCACCGACGACGCGGGTTGCCGAGTCGGCTGCGGGCGGTGCGGGCGGGACGACCGCGGTGAGGTCGACGAAGGAGGTCTTGTCGGCGTCCGCGGCCGGCTTCTCCGTCGCCGGCTCGGGTGCGGGCGGCTCGGCTTCGGCGTCCGCAGCTTCAGGCTTCGTCTCCTCGGCCGTTGTCTCCTCGGCCGTTGTCTCCTCGGCCGTCGCCGGCTCCGGGCCTTCCGGGGTGTCGGCCTGCTCGTTCGGGGCGGACGCCTGGGCGTCCTCCGCCTCGGGTTCCGCTTCCTCGGGCTCTGCTTCTTGAGACTCCGACTTCTCGGGCGTGTCGGCCGCGTGCCCCTGCTCTGTCCCGGTCGCCTCTTCGGCGGGCGCGGCAGTCTCCGGCGCGGCTTCCGCCGTGGTTTCCGCAGCCTCGGGCGTAGTGGTGCCGGCCTCGGCGGGGACAGTCTGGGGTGCGGCGGACGTCACCCCGGCCGGCAGAACCGTGGTCCCCTGATCGGGCGACACCGGGTTGGCCGGCTCACCGGCGGGCATCACCGTGGTCGCCTGGTCGGCCGGAGCGACCGGGGTGACCGGCTTGGTCGGCGCGGTCCCGGCGGGCACCACCGTGGTGGCCTGGGCAGCACTGTCCGACGGCTGCACGACGGGGAACGCCCCGGTGGCGGCGGCCAGCGACCGCTCGTGCTCGGGGGCGGCCTTCTTCCGCCGGTTGGCGGCGACGTCGGCGGCCGTGAACCCGATCCGGGTCGGGGTTCCCGGGGTGGACGCCGACTTCCCCGGCGACTGCGGGACAGCTGCGGTCGCACGGCCAGGCGTAGCGCCCTGCGGGCCCCGTGGTGCGGTCGGTGACGCGTACGGCGTACCCGAAAGAGGTTTTGTCTCGTCCGGAACCGGCGGCGTGTCGAGCCGAGTCGCGTCGAGGGGTTTGCCTCGCGGCGGGTTGTCCGCCGGCGCCGAACCGCTGACCGGCGCCTTACCCTGCGCGAACGTGGGACGGACCCCCGGCTGTGGTCCCGCCTTGACCGGCGGGCGCGGGCCGGGCACCACCGGCGCCGAACCGGTCGCCGGCCCCGGCGCGAACCCGGAGCCCGGCAGCACCGGCGGACCACCCGGGCCGCTCGGCAGCGACGGCCGCTCCCGGCCGACACCCGGCCGGCGCATGGTCGGGCTCATCGGCAACGTCACCCGGCCGCGGCGCCCGGCGGCACGAGCCAGCAGACGCTCGGCCTCCTCGGCGTCGATGCGGTGGGCGGGATCCTTACGCAACAACCCGTTGAGGACGGACTTGAGCGGCCCCGCGTTCCGCGACGGCGGAACGTTCTCGGTGGCCAGCGCGGCCAGCGTGGCGATCGCCGACGGGCGGGCGAACGGCGACTGCCCCTCCACCGCGGCGAACAGAGTGGCGCCCAGCGACCAGAGGTCCGCCGCGGGCCCCGCCGTGCCGTCCCGGGCCCGCTCCGGAGCGATGTAGGCCGGCGATCCCAGCACCAGCCCGGTCCGCGTCACGTTGGGGTCGCCGGGCACCGTCGCGAGACCGAAATCGGTCAGCACCACCCGGCCGTCGGCACCGAGCAGCACGTTGCCCGGTTTCACGTCCCGGTGCACCACGCCGGCCCGGTGCGCGGCCCGCAGCGCGTTGAGCACACCCAGGCCGATCTCAGCCGCCCGCACCGGATTGAACGGCCCGTCGGCAGCCAGGGTGTCCTGCAGCGACCGGGACGCCACGTACTCCATGACGATCCACGGGTCGGCGTCGGTGCGCAGCACGTCGAAGACGCGAACCACGTTGATGTTGTTGAGCCGGGCGATCGCACGCGCCTCGCGCAGCGACCGCTCCCGCATCTCCTGGCGCTCACCCGGCGTCAGCCCCGGCGGCGGCACGAGCTCCTTGATGGCCACGTCCCGGTGCAGCACGACATCGGTCGCCCGCCAGACACGCCCCATCCCGCCCTGACCGAGCGGCGCGACGAGCCGGTACCGATCAGCGACAACGAGTGGGGGAGAAGAAGACATCACGCAGAAAATACCTGGTTCTGTCGAGCGGCCGCGAATTGATCAGCCGAGTGTGGGACACGTGTCACCGGAACTCCGGGCACCCGTCGTACGCTCGGTTGATGAATGAGGAACCGCTGGTCAGCGTCGTACGGGGAAGCCTAGACGATCATGAGCTGGCCGCGTTGGCCGCCATCCTGACATCTCGATCCACTTCGGTCAATTCCGAAACGCCGCACCGGAAGCCCTCAGACTGGATCCGATCAGCCAGACCAGGCGCCGCCCCGCGCACCTGGCGCACCTCCGCGCTACCCCGCTGACAGCCCACCCGGGCGACTAGCCTTCATTGGTTCGGTCAGCGTCGATGCCCGGGTGGAGGTCCCATGATCCCTGACGAGGACCTGGGTGCGGCGTGGCTGCGCGACTATGGCCACACCGACTTCGGCGACATCGAAGCGGACATCCTCGCGATGGAAGAGTTCGCGGCCCGGCTGAAAGCAGACGTCGAACGCAATTACGCGCCGCGTGCACTTGCCGTGAGCGACACGATGATGACGGCATTGCCGGCGGCAGACGAACGCTTCAGCGAACTCCACTCCTTCCTGCGAGCGCTGGACGACGCACAACAGGCCACACAGCAGAACGTCTACCGCTACATCAACGGCACGTATGGCCTAGCTACTGCCGCGGGCGAAGTGGGCCAGATGTATCGAGGCGCGGACGCCTACGCTCGCGCCAAGGTCGCCGACGTGGAAGCCGGCTTCCGCGCTTCCGGCCACTTTCCGAGCGATCGGAAGGCGCCCGATGCGTGATCCCGCAAGCATGAGCGGAACGAACTGGTCGGCTCTTCGCGTCGACCAGATGTGGTCGATGATCGAACAACACGACGGGACCATTCTCTACCCGATCATCAACGGGTGGCGGCGGTCATATGAGCTGGTGCTTCAGCATCTCTCGAGTGTTCAACGCTACCGCGAGAGCCTGGCGGCCGCTTGGCCGCCGGATCGAAGCCCCGCCGCAAGGGCATACCTGGACCGGCTCGACGTACTCATCAAAAGCCTTCAGGAGACATACGAGGCTGCCACCTTGAACCACCGCGCGTTCTCCTTGGCGACCAGCGCGTTGGACTCGACACGCCGAACTATGCACGAGATCGAGCGGGAGTACACCGCGAATCAAGCGATGCTGGCAGCCCATCGGGAGCAGATGCGGTTGCACCACTTGGTGGGCGGCAAAGCGAAGGGTGTGCCGCCTCAGCCGCCGATCGCGGAGGCGCGGCAGGCGGAATTAGAACAAAGAGCCCGTAGGGCGATGTCCAACCTGAGCGGCGAGTTGGCCGAGGCACAAATCGCCCTGATCAAGCCCGCTACATACACAAGTTCAAGCATCGTGAGCATCCGCGATGAACGTTTACACCTAGCATCGGCGAGTGAATCATCCGCATCCGAAAAAGCGTTCCTCGATCGTCCCGTCGCCGGAAATTCGACTACCCCCTCGGCCGCTTCACCGTCAGCCGTGCCCTCTGACGAATCCGAAAGCTTTCCAGCCCCGCGAGGGCCTGCACTTGCAGGAACGAGCCCCGGCTATCTAAAGCAATCACCGGCCCTCATTCCACCTTCGCCTTCTGTGGCCCACCCCGAAGCAAGAAAAATACGTCCTCCTCTGGGCGTGATCGGCCCCACGCCACTTGTAACGAAGCCGTCCAGTAATACGCCAGCTGCGTCAAGCCATTCGAGTCATCGCACTAGTACTCAACCAACAATTCCGGGGGCCGTTATCGGTGCAGTGCCTCGGCCAACGCCAGACCGAAGCTCACAGACGGTCCAGCGAGTCAATCCGGTAGGTGGAGTCATAGGACCTCAGTACCCACCCGTTATAAGTTCGAATACGGCGACCAACACGCCTGGCAGAAGGAGCACGAGAACCACGAGGACTGATGAAGTTTGGGAAGTACCACAGGGAATAGATCCAATTTTGCAGCCCTCCCAGGAAGAACCCGTTGACCCAGGTCCAGCAATAGGCCTCCCGCGGAAATGACCGAAATCAAGAAGTGGATCTGCAGTAGCGTTGCACTTTGCATCACGCTTCTTCCAACGAGCCGCCGAGTTGACGATGTCCGGGAGCGGCAATGGTTCATCAAATACTTGAGCATCGCTCGCGCACATGAGATAAACACTGGCAATGGCGTTGTCATCGGACTTCCGGATACCGGCGTCTTCCCGCACCAGGACTTCAAGAGTAATCTCCTGAGAGGCACTGACACAGGACCCGAAGGGGACGGAACCGGCCAAGTCGATCAGATTGGGCATGGCACGGAGATGGCTGGCCTTATAGCGAGCCATGGCCGACCGCGGCAATCTGGAACATTGGGCATTGCCCCGTCTGCCGAGGTACTGCCGATCAAATCATTCGGGACTACAGATGACG
This sequence comes from Actinoplanes sp. 13, assembly GCF_056134165.1. Lineage (NCBI taxonomy): Bacteria > Bacillati > Actinomycetota > Actinomycetes > Micromonosporales > Micromonosporaceae > Actinoplanes > Actinoplanes sp. 13. The sequence continues at coordinate 976,979 of NZ_JBVYOQ010000001.1, forward strand.
GCTTAGGCTTGACCGAAGGAATCGCTTGGGCAGCTGAGCATGGCGCTGACGTTATTAGCATTTCATCATCAATCGCGCCGTCACGGAAACTTCGTGAAGCAATTGCATCAGCAGGCCACCAAGACTCTATTGTTGTCGCTGGCGCGGGAAACCGACCAAAAGACCTTTTTCTTGGGCACCCCGCGGCAATCCCTGGCGTTCTTGCCGTGGGGGCCATCGGACGGGACGGGAGACACGCCACCTTCTCAGTTGAAGACCGCAAGGTGGAGATCTGCGCGCCTGGAGTACAAATAGTAACCACCGGCCCCAACGATACGTACTTAGAAGTCGACGGCACTTCCGCGGCTGCGGCCATTGTTTCGGGGGCGGCTGCTCTGGTCAGGTCCAGGTTCCCGGAGCTTTCGGCACCGGAAGTCATCCACCGGCTCACGTCGACCGCCACGGACATCGGACCGCCGGGGCGGGACGACGAGTGCGGCTTCGGGGTGCTCAACGTAGTCAAAGCGCTAACCGCCGACGTGCCCCCGCCGACCCCCTCAGCTACACCAGGCGGAACCCCCTCGAGCGAACCTCAGGCCGGCGCCGAACCCCCGTCACGATCTCGAAGTGCGACCGTCTTGGCATGGAGCGCGGCGATTGTCGCTCTCGGGGCTGTGGTCGTTTTTCTCACTCTTCGGCGACGCCGGCGGGATCTGTAGGCGCCGGAACGACGGCGACATACGCCCATTTGGGTGGGTTTCTCGAGGTCTCAGCTCGACGAGGAAAGTGCTTATCCACAGGGTCACCCACAGGCAAGTGACCGATAGAGACCACCATTCACGAGACCGTCTCACAAAACGCGGGTGGTTGTTCGCGATCTCGACTGAAACATGCCGCTTGCTAGCACTTTCGCGCCCCTGCGGCTTGTAGTCTCCTTTTTCGTGCAGACCGACATCGCGTACCGCCTGATTCTCGCCTCGGCCAGCCCTGCCCGGCGGGCCCTGCTCACCGGGGCCGGGATCGACGCCGAGGTCATCGTCAGCGGGGTGGACGAGAGCGTCGTCGACCACGAGGACGCGTACACCACGAGTTTGGCGCTCGCCCGGATGAAGGCGCGGTCCGTGGCGGCCAACCTGCCGGCCGATCCGGCGGCGCTGGTGTTGGGCTGTGATTCGGTGCTGGCGTTCGAGGACGAGGTGTTCGGCAAGCCGGCGCACGCGGACGAGGCGGTCAAGCGCTGGATGGCGATGCGCGGCAAGTCGGGGGTGCTGCACACCGGGCATCACCTGACCGGGCTGGTCAGCGGGCTGCAGGCGGAGGCGGTGGGCACCACGGTGGTGCATTTCGCGGACGTGAGCGACGCCGAGATCGAGGCCTATGTGGCGTCGGGTGAGCCGTTGCAGGTGGCGGGCGCGTTCACGCTGGACGGGCGGGGCGGGGCGTTCGTGGACCGGATCGAGGGTGACCCGGGCAACGTGATCGGGCTGTCGCTGCCGCTTCTGCGCAATCTTCTGAGCGAGATGGGCGTGCCGATCACGTCGCTCTGGCGCCGCTGAGCAAAGCCGCTGCACAACAGCCGCTGCGCCACAGCCGCTGCCCAAGAGCCGCTGCGCCACAGCCGCTGCGCCACAGCCGCTGCGCAAGAGCCGCTGCGCAAGAGCCGCTGCGCAAGAGCCGCTGCGCAAGAGCCGCTGCGCAAGAGCCGCTGCGCAGAAACGGCCAAGGATGATCTGGCAGACCCCCGCTACCGCACGCTGCGGGCGAACTCCCGCGCCGCCCACCACACGGCCACCCCGGCCAGCACAGCCGTGATGAGCAGCCCCTGCCAGATCTCCGGCGCGCCCAGGTCGCCGCGGAACAGCGCCCGGCTGCCGTCGACCGCCCACGAGAACGGGTTCCACTGGGCCACCCCCTGCAGCCAGCCCGGGGCGTAGGTCAGCGGCAGCAGGATCCCGGAGAGCAGCAGGACCGGCTGCGCCACCGTGTTCATCACCGGCGCCAGTGCGTCCTCGCTGCGGACCTTGAGCGCCACCCCGTAGCTGACCGCCGAGGTCATCAGCGCGATCAGTGCCAGCATCACGTACGCCAGCAGGATGTTGCCGAGGAAGACCCGCAGGTCGAACAGGAACGCCAGCAGCGTGATGATGACTGCCTGGGCGAGCAGCGACACCACGTCGCGCAGGGTGCGGCCGAGCAGCATCGCCAGCCGGCTGACCGGCGTGACCCGGGATCGTTCGATGACGCCGGCCTTCAGTTCGGCGATCAGGCCGAAGCCCTGGAAGAGGCCACCGAAGATCGCCAGCATGACCAGCATGCCGGGTACGAAGATCTCGTACGCCTCGGCGTCGGTGGCGACCTGCAGTGCCGGCCGCAGCAGGGGTGCGAACAGCAGCAGGTACATCACCGGCTGGAAGATGCCGACCAGCACCCAGACCGGGTTGCGCAGCAGCAGCCGCATCTGGTTCTCGAAGATCAGCCAGGTGTCGCGGAGGAACTTCATCACGCACTCTCCCGCAGTGAGCGGCCGGTTTTGGCGAGGAACACGTCGTCGAGGCTGGGCCGGTGCAGTTCTATGCCGGTGAGTGGCACCCCGGCCGCGTCGAGGGACCGCAGGATGTCGGGGATGGCGGCCGCGCCGTCGTCGACGTGCAGCCGCAGCGAGTCGTCGAGGCGGTCGCTGGGGTAGGACGACAGGACGGTGGCTGCGGCGTCCACCGAGCCGGGTGGCAGCGAGACCCGGACGGTCTCGCCGGCCAGTGAGCGTTTCAGTGCCGACGGCGTCCCGGACGCCACGATCTCGCCGTGGTCCATGATGGAGATCCGGTCGCAGAGCGCGTCCGCCTCGTCGAGGTAATGCGTGGTGATGAACACCGTCATGCCTTCGTGGCGCAGGCGCCGGATCTCGTCCCACATGTGAGCGCGGCTCTGCGGGTCGAGCCCGGTGGTGGGCTCGTCGAGGAAGAGCAGCCGGGGCTCGTGGATGATTCCGAGCGCGATGTCCACCCGCCGCCGCTGGCCGCCGGAGTACGTCCGGGTCTTGCGGTCGGCGAACTCGGACAGTTGAAAGGCGGACAGCACGCGCGCCGCCCGGGCCCGGGCCTCGGAGCGGGACACGCCGTAGAGCCGGGCCTGCAGCACCAGCTCCTCGACCGCGGTGGATTCGTCCCAGGTGGCGCCGCCCTGTGCCACGTATCCGATGCGCCGTCGCACCTCGCCGGGCTCGCGCCGCAGGTCGGCGCCGGCGATCGTGGCGGTGCCGCCGTCCGGCTCGATGAGGGTGGCCAGCATGCGCAGCGTGGTGGTCTTGCCGGCCCCGTTGGGGCCGAGGAAGCCGAAGATCTCGCCTTCTGCGACGTCCAGGTCGATGCCGCGGACGGCCTCGACGGCGGGTCCCCGGCGCGAGGTGAAGGACTTGCGCAGTCCGGAGGTGGCAATCATGCGAGCCACTATAGTCAAATTTGACTAAACGGCGATACCCGATTCGACGCGGTCGGCGGTCCGCTCGCACCAGGCGATCTCCGCCTCGGACCGGGCCACGGCGAGCTCCCACATCCAGGCGACGAAGACCGGCTTCTCCGCGGCCCATTCCGCGCCGAGCAGACCGCGGAGCGACTCGGTCTCCTCCCGCAGCTGATCCGCCCGGTGCCGGAGCGCCGCCGACGCCTCCTCCGGCGGCAGGGACGGCAGGAACGAGAACGCCGCCAGGAACGGGTCCGGCGGCGAGGAGACGTTCCACCAGTACGTCCGCAGCAGCGACTCGAACTCGGCCACGCCCTTGCCGGTGATCTCGTACGTGGTCCGCGCCGGCCGCGCACCGACCTGCTCGGTGGCGACCTCGCAGAGCAGCTCGTCGTCGGTGAGTTTCCGCAGGCCGTGATAGATCGACCCGGGCTGGACGTTGGCCCATTTGTCGGCGTTCCAGGTGAGCAGCGTCCGGCGTACGTCATAGCCGTGCACGGGCTGCATCAGCTGCACCACACCGAGGATCATCATGCGAGTCGCGGACACTACCCAAGAGTAGAACGACCGTTAGGCTCATAGCCGTGCGGAAGATTCTGATCGCCAACCGCGGCGAGATCGCCCTCCGGGTCATCCGGGCCTGCAAGGACGCCGGCCTCACCAGCGTCGCCGTCTACGCCGACAGTGACCGCGACGCGCCACACGCGCGTCTGGCGGACGAGGCCTACGCGCTGGACGGCGAGACCGCCGCCGAGACCTATCTGCGCATCGACAAGCTGCTCGACGTCGCCGCCCGCAGCGGCGCCGACGCCGTGCACCCGGGATATGGGTTCCTCTCCGAGAACGCCGAGTTCGCCCAGGCGGTGCTCGACGCGCAACTGATCTGGATCGGTCCCACGCCGCAGGCGATCCGCGACCTCGGCGACAAGGTCACCGCGCGGCACATCGCGCAGCGGGCCGGTGCGCCGCTGGTGCCCGGCACCTCCGAGCCGGTCGCCGACGCGGCCGAGATCGTCACGTTCGCCGAGCGCCACGGCCTGCCGGTGGCGATCAAGGCGGCCTTCGGCGGCGGTGGCCGAGGGCTGAAGGTGGCGCGCACGATGGAGGAGATCCCCGCGCTGTTCGAGAGCGCGACCCGGGAGGCGGTGGCCGCTTTCGGTCGCGGCGAGTGCTTCGTCGAGCGCTACCTGGACCGGCCGCGGCACGTCGAGGCGCAGGTGCTGGCCGACACGCACGGCACCGTCGTGGTGGTCGGCACGCGCGACTGCTCGCTGCAGCGCCGCCATCAGAAGCTCGTCGAGGAGGCGCCCGCGCCGTTCCTCACCGCCGAGCAGCGCGCCGAGATCCACGAGAGTGCCAAGGCGATCTGCCGGGAGGCGGGCTACCACGGCGCCGGCACTGTGGAATACCTGGTAGGCCAGGACGGGACCATCTCGTTCCTGGAGGTCAACACGCGCCTGCAGGTGGAGCACCCGGTCAGCGAGGAGACCACCGGCATCGACCTGGTCCGTGAGCAGTTCCGGATCGCGGCGGGTGAGCCGCTGCCGTTCACCGAGGATCCCGCGCCGCGCGGGCACGCCATCGAGTTCCGGATCAACGGCGAGGACGCGGGCCGCAACTTCCTGCCGGCGCCGGGCACGGTCACCGAGCTGGCCTGGCCGGCCGGACCCGGCGTGCGGGTCGACTCGGGCGTGGTGAAGGGCAGCGTCGTCGGCGGCAACTTCGACTCGATGCTGGCGAAGATCATCGTGACCGGCGCGACCCGGGCGGAGGCCCTGGAGCGCTCCCGCCGGGTGCTGGACGAGACGGTGATCGAGGGGATCGCCACGGTGCTGCCGTTCCACCGTGCGGTCGTCCGCGACGACGCGTTCACCGGCGAGCCGTTCACCGTGCACACCCGCTGGATCGAGACGGAGTGGGCCGGCGGGGTCGAACCGTTCGCGGCCGGCGCCCCGGCGGGCGGCGAGGCCGCCGAGCGCGAGACCGTCGTGGTCGAGGTGGGCGGGCGGCGCATCGAGGTGCGCCTTCCCAAGACCTTGTTCGGGGGTACGCGCGAAAGCGCCCCCACCCGCAGCGCGAACCGTTCCCGCGAGCGGCGTGGCGCGTCGGCGGCCGTGGCCGGCAACGCGCTCGCCGCCCCGATGCAGGGCACGATCGTCAAGGTGGCCGTGCAGAACGGCGACGAGGTGGCCGAGGGCGACACCGTGGTCGTGGTCGAGGCGATGAAGATGGAGCAGCCGTTGCAGGCGCACCGGGCGGGCACCGTGGCCGGCCTGGCCGTCGAGGTCGGCGCCACGATCACCGCCGGCACCGTGGTCTGCACGATCGACTGACCGCCGGGCCGTTCTGTCGGGTGGCCGTCACCGCGACGCACCGGCGGCGTGCCATTCTCACGGACAGCGACCGGGCCATCGCACCGTCACTGAACAGGACGGGCCGCCGATACGGGACCTACCGGCGGCCCGCTGCCGCGATGCCGGGGATCACCGGGACCCCTGGCCGCGGGCAGTCCAACGGTACGCCCGCCGCCGCCGGAGCCGGAAAAGGAGGCGCGCGGGGATGAACACGGCCCGTAGCGTGTCCGGCATCACCGCTGTGCCGACCGGGTGGGGGAGCATGCTGAACACAGCGCACTCTCAGCAACGCCCACGGACAATGCCGTGAGTCCCGAAGCCGTGAGGTGACCCGCCGATGACCGAACTGTTGACCGTGCTGGCGACACCCGCGTGGGCGTACCTTGCCCTGTTCGGTTTTCTGGCGGTGGACGCCCTGGTGCCGGTCGTGCCGATCCAGGCCATCATGATCACCTCAGGGGCGCTCACCGTCTACGGCAATCTTGATCTGGCCGCGGTCATCGCGGTAGGGGCGTTGGGCATGTTCACCGGTGACGCCGTCGCGTTCGTGCTGGGCCGGTCCACCGGCGACCGGCTGAGCGCCCTGCGCGCCCGGTTCGCGCCGCGCAACGAGGACGCCGACCCCTCCAAGACCCGCCGGGCCGCCGAGCGCTTCACCCGGGGTCTGCGCCGCCCCGGCCCGCTCGTGATGCTGCTCTGCCGGTTCGTGCCCGGCGGCCGGATGGCGTCCGGTTACCACGCCGGCCGCACCGGTTACCCGGTCAAGCTCTTCGTCGCCTATGACGGCCTGGCCTCGCTCAGCTGGGCGTGTTACGGCGGGCTGGTCGGGCACCTGGGCGGCACCGCGATCACCCAGTCCGCGTGGCGGCTGTTCGCGATCGCGGCCACCGCCGCGGTGATCTTCGGCACGGCCGGCTGGATCCTGGCCCTCTTCGGCGGCAAGCCGGACGAGGAGGACCAGGAGGACACCGAAGCCGCTACTGGATCTCGTGCAGCATGAGCTGACGGGCGGCCTCGGCGATCGAGCCGGACAGCGAGGGATAGATCGTGATCGTGTGGGCCAGCTGGTCCACGGTGAGGTTGTTCTCGATCGCCATGGTGATCGGCAGGATCAGCTCGCTGGCCTTGGGCGCCACCACCACGCCACCGATGATCTGGCCGGTGGCCGGGCGGCAGAAGAGCTTCACGAACCCGTCCTGGAGGCCGGCCATCTTGGCCCGGGCGTTGCCGGTCAGCGGCAGCATCACCTGCCGCGCCGGGGTACGCCCGGAGTCCACCTCGTTCTGGGAGACCCCGACGGTGGCCAGCTCCGGGTCGGTGAAGACGTTCGCTGAGACGGTCCGCAGCCGCAGCGGCGCCACCGCCTCCCCCATCGCGTGCCAGATCGCGATCCGGCCCTGCATCGCGGCCACACTGGCCAGCGGAAGCACCCCGGTGCAGTCGCCGGCGGCGTAGATGCCCGGCACGTTGGTCCGCGACACCCGGTCCACCGTCACGTAACCGCCGTCGCCGACCGCCACCCCGTACTCCGCCAGACCCAGGTCGCCGGTGTTCGGCACGGCGCCGACCGCGATCAGCGCGTGCGAGCCCTCGATCACCCGGTCGTCGCCGAGGGTGACCTGCACGCCGGAACCGGTGTTGACCACCGACTTGCCCCGTGCCCGGCTCAGGATCGTCATGCCGCGGTCCCGGAAGACCCGCTCGATCGCCATGGCGGCGTCGGCGTCCTCGTGCGGCATGACCCGCTCCCGGCTGGAGACAAGCGTCACACGCACACCCATCGCCAGGTACGCGCTGGCGAACTCGGCGCCGGTCACGCCGGAGCCGATCACGATCAGATGCTCGGGGAGCTCGGTCAGGTCGTACACCTGGCGCCAGTCCAGGATCCGCTCGCCGTCCGGGCGCGCGGTGGGCAGCACCCGCGGGGTCGCGCCGGTGGCCAGCAGCACAGTGGTGGCCTCGACCGCGTAGTCCTCCCCGCCGTCCGGGGTGATCAGCACCTGGTGGGTGTGGCCGAGCCGGTCCTCGCCGAGCCGGGCCCGGCCGCGGACCACGTCCACCCCGGCCTTGACCAGCTTGGTCTGGATGTCGCCGCTCTGTGCCAGCGCCAGCTTCTTGACCCGCGCGTTCACCGCCACGGCGTCGACGCTCACGGTCTCCAGGCCGGCCGCGCGGATGCCGAACCCCTCGTTGTGGTGGTACCCGGTCATCACCTCGGAACTGGCGATGAAGGCTTTGGAAGGCACACAGTCGGTCAGGACGCACGCGCCGCCGGGACCGTCCGCCTCGACGAGGGTCACCTCCGCGCCGAGCTGTGCGGCGACGAGGGCGGCTTCGTAGCCACCTGGCCCCCCACCGATGATCACGATCCGGCTCACGACTTCCGACCTCCAACTAGCGGAAAACCCACGATTAACCCCGAAGGGACGTGCCGACACGCACGTTCCATATTCTCACCACCCGCCGCTACGACTATCGTCGTCGCCGTGCGTCACTACGCCGCGTATGGCTCGAACCTGGACCCCGCCCGCATGCGGGCCTACTGTCCGCACTCGCCGATGGTCGGCGTGGGGTGGATCGAAGGCTGGCGCCTCACCTTTGCCGGTGAGGGAGAGATGGGCTGGGAGGGAGCGGTAACCACGATCGTCGAGTCACCCGGCGACCGGGTGTTCGTCTCCGTCTACGACGTCCACCCGTGGGACGCGGCACAGCTCGACGAGGTCGAGGGGGTGACCGCCGGGGCGTACCAGAAGCTCACCGTGCGTGTCTCGACGCTCGACGGTGAGGTGACCGCCTGGGTCTACGTCTTCGCCGGGTACGAGGGCGGCATGCCGACCGCGTGGTACCTCTCGGAGATCGCCAATGCCGCCGAGAAGGCCGGCGCACCCGACGATTACGTCGAGGAGCTGCGCCGCAGGCCCACCGCGACCCCGAAGCCGGAGATCTAGTCTCCGGCCGCTGTGACGGTGGTCTCGTAGACGTCGGCCCGGTACAACGGCGTCATACCGACCTTGAAGTACAGGCGCGCGGCGTCGGTCGGGTTGGCCAGGTCGACGCCGAGGCCTGCCTTCGTGCGGCCCTTGGCGCCGTAACGGGCGAAGGCGTGCCGCAGCAGTGTCTCGCCCACACCCCGCTTGCGGTACGGGCGGAGCACGGCGAGGTACCGCACCCAGCCCTCGTCGTGGTCCTCGTCACCGCCGTTGCCGCCGGACTGCAGCGCCCCGGCCACCACGCCATCGACCTCGGCGACCAGCCACTCGTCGAAGGCCACCCCGGTCTCGGCCTCGAACTGCCCGCGCCAGTCCGGATATGACACGGCCGGATGGTCGGAGTCCCGGAACGCCTCCTCGACGACGGCGTGGAACCGCCGCATCTCGGCGTCGTCGCCGGCCCGCACCGGCCGGACGGTGACCCCGGCCGGCGGTGCGGGGGCGGCCGGCGCGACGCCTGCCAGCGACAGCTGCATCCGGGCGTGCTGCTTGAGGAAGACGAAACCGGCCTCGGTCAGCGCCTCGATGTGGCTCGTCTCGTTCGGTATCGCGGCCGCGCGTATCGCGTAGACGTCGTGGCCGAGCTCGGCGGCGCGTTCGGCCATCCGGCCCATCAGCAGCCCCAGCAGCGGCCTGCGGGCCGGCTCGCCGCGCCCGGGCCACACGTAGACCTCGGCGAAGTCGCGCGCCTGCCCGGTGGTGTTGCGCGGGTACGCCCAGCCGACGAGGCGGCCCGCCGGGTCCAGCGCGACCCACGAGTCCCGGGCCATGTCCGTGTGCGGCCCGGTCAGTTCCTCGCGCACCTCGTCGCTGGTGAAGTCCGGCTCCCCCACCGAGGCGATGTCGACGGCGTGCACCAGCTCCAGGATCGCGGGCACGTCGTCGAGGGTGGGCCGGCGGGTCCTCCAGCCGGCGGGCAGCGCGGTCATGCCGGCATCCGACCACGCCCGTGCGGCCGCCGCCAACCGACTTTCCCGTCCCGCCCGGCGGAGCGGGGCCTATCGGGTCAGGCGATGACTCAGCGACTCGAGCAGTCCGGCGAACTCCACCCGCTCCTGCCGGTCCAGCGCCGCGTACGCCTGCCCGGCCAGCGAGTTGGCCACCGCCTCGGCCCACATCAGACGGCGCACCAGCGGACCGGCCGGCGGGTACGGCGGCTGCCAGCCGAACGCCACGGCGCCGGTCTCGCCGTCCGGGCCGGCGATGATGGCCTCGATCGGGGTGAGGCCGCCGGCCCGCACCGCGATCACGTAGACCCCCTGCCGGTGCTCGTGCAGCAGGTGCAGCAGCACCGCGGCCCGCGCGCCGGCGGTGGTGTCCGGCGGCGGCATCGCCCGCCAGGCCGCGAACAGCGGCAGGCCGGCCGGGTCCACCGCGTCGACGACCCGGCCGCCCAGCTCGAGCAGGCGGGCCAGCCGGGGGAAGGCGCTCAGTTGCTCGGCGCCCCAGGTGCACAGCTCGTGCAGGTGCCAACCGGCCACTTCGGACGGTGCGGACGTCTTGGCCGTCGCCTCCCAGCCGTCGGTCACCGCTTCCGGCGCTATGAAGGCCAGCACGGAGGCCGCCGTCTCCGGTCGGACCTCACCGAGCGCGCCAGCCCGGGCCGAGACGTGATAGGCCCAGCCGGAGAGGCCCAGCAACCGGGCACGGCGCAGGGTCTGCGGTGATTCCGCGAAGGCGCCGATGATGGTGGCGAGTCCCGCTTTGGCGTTCGCCGCTGCCTGTTCCGGGGTCACCTGCCCGATTCTGCTCTCCTTGCGCGGGGAAAGAAAACGCTCCCCGATCGTGACTGTCTCATCTGTTAGGACCGTCCTAGTCGGATTCGTCCGCTTCCAGGTCATCGAGGGCGGCCTGCACGTCACCGACCTGCCGCCGGGCGGCCGCCGCCTCCCGCTCGGCGGTGCGCCGGGCGAGTTTGCGGCGGGCCACGTCGGCCACCGCCTCGGTGCGCCGTCGCTCCATCTCGGCCAGTTCCGCCTCGAGGTCCTCGACCAGGTGCTCGGCGTCGCGCTCGGCGCTCTCCGCCCGTTCCAGCTGACCGTCGGCGCGCCGTTCGGCGGCCATCGCGGCGCTCAGCTGCCGCTCCAGCTCGCGGCGCTTGCGCTCGTTCTCGCGCCGCCGCTGCTCGGCCGCGGCCCGTTCGCGGGCGGTGGCCGTCCGCTCCCGGGCCGGGCCCTCGGTCTCCGGCGTTTCTGGCTCATCCTCGGCGGAGTCGGCGGACGTGTCCGTGACCAGCCGCAGCCGGGGCCGCGGCACCTCACCGAACCCCGCATAGGTGGCCGCCCGGATCAGCCGGCCGCTGCGCACCTGCTCGGCGATCTCCGGTTCTGCCAGCGCCGCGGTGAGCGTCGCCTCCACCTCCGCCAGCGGCAGCCGCGCCGCCGGTGTCCCGGCCTCCACCGCCAGCTTGCGGGCCGTCACCACCAGCGCCGACACGAACTGCCGGCGCTGCGTGGAGAGTTCCCGCAGCTGCTCACCCTGCAACTCGCGCTGGGCGGCACGCAGCGCGGTGGCCAGCTCGACCAGCTCCCCGATGAGGTCCGGGCGCTTCATCGCGAGCAGGTTGACCACCCAGGCCGCCACGGTCGGCTTCTTCAGCGCGGCGAGCCGCTTGGCCGTCTCCCGGTCGCCGCCGCGGCGGGCCTCGTCGACGGCGGCGGCCCGGCTCGCCACGAAATTGTCCGGCGGCTCCTCGTAGAGCCGCCGGACGATGCTGTCGGTGCTGCTCGGCACGTCAGTCGAGCACCGTGCCGGGCGCCAGGCGCTGATATCTCGTATCGGAGAAGCTCTCCAGGTGCTTGCCGTAGATCGCGGCGCCCCGCTCGTTCACCAGCCCGTCGTGCAGCGCGAAAGCCCGCGCGGGCCGCACGGTCCGGGCGAACTCCAGCGACTCCGCGATCGTCGCCCAGGGCGCGTTCAACGGCACGAACAGAGTCTCCACCTCCTGGTCCGGCAGCGCGAACGAGTCACCCGGGTGGTACAGGTTGGTGGCACCGTCCGAGACGAGGAAGCCCAGGTTCGCGAAGACCGGCACGTACGGATGGATGATCGCGTGCTGGCCGCCGAACGCCCGGATCCGGTAGCCGGCCGCCTCGAACTCCTCCCCCGCCCGCACCGCGGTCGTCGCGCCGGCCACGTCCGCGAGGAGTGGCAGCACCGCCTCGTGCGCGAAGATTCGCAGGCCGGGCCGCCGGGACACCGCCGCGGTCACCGCCGCCACGTCCAGGTGGTCGGCGTGCTCGTGGGTGACCAGCACAGCATCCGCACCGGCCAATGCGGACGACTCGGAGAATTCACCAGGATCCACGACGAGCACCCCCGCGCCTTCGACCCGTAGGCAGGAATGCGTGAACTTCGTGACGCGCACGGGACCCCTCCGCAGCTGAATCGTGACCGGTCATCTCGCAGTCTGCCGGAACCGGACCGTGTCCGCCGTACGTCCCACGGTCAATCACTTTGAGATCGGAGCGACGATGCATAAACGGGGAACCATCAAGCTGGCCGGCGCGGTGCTGCTCGCCGGCGCCCTCCTGGCCGGCTGCGGCGCCGACAACTCCAGCGACACCAACTCCTCCGCCGGGGCGCCCGCCGAGGCGCCCGCTGCCGGCCGGGTGGCGGACCAGGCACCGCCCGCCGCCGGCGAGGCCGAACAGGGCCAGAACACCACCGCGCAGGCGCCGGACCTCCGCGTCGACCAGCGCTCCATCATCTACACCGGGTCGATCACCGTCCGGGTGGAGGACGTCACCGCGGCGGCCGCCCAGGCCACCGGCATCGCCTCCGCGTCCGGCGGCTTCGTCGGCGCCGACGACCGGCGCACCGGCGACAGCTCCGACACCGCCAACCTCACCCTCCGCGTGCCGGCCGCCAAGTTCAACGCGGTGGTCGACCAGCTCGCCAAGCTCGGCACCGAGGAGGTCCGCGGCATCAACACCGAGGACGTCACCGAGGCCATCGTCGACCTGGACGCCCGGATCGCCGTGCAGAAGGCCCGGGTGGACAGCGGCCGCAAGCTGCTCGGCCAGGCGAAGAGCCTCGACGACCTGGTCATGCTGGAACGCGAGGTGGCCACCCGCGAGTCCGACCTGGCCTCGCTGGAGGCGAAGAAGCGCCGGCTCGCCGACCTGACCGCCCTCTCCACCATCACGGTCGTCCTGCTCGACCCGGACGCCCGCGCCACCGATCCCGACGACGACGCGCCCGGCTTCCTGGCCGGCCTCTCCGGCGGCTGGAACGCCCTGACCGCGTCGCTCGCCGTCCTGATGACCGTGCTCGGCGCCCTGCTCCCGTGGCTCGTCGCCTTCGGCCTGCCGGCCTGGGCGATCTTCTGGGCCGTCCGCCGCTACCGGCGCCGCCGCACCCTGACCCCGGACACCACCGGCACCCCGTAACCCTCACCGGCATCTGCCGGAAAAATCAAGATCCCTGCGGATGTACGAGACACGACCGGTCCCGCGCCACAGCGCGACGACCTGCCCACTCCCGCCTCTGCCGCGCCCGCCGGGCGGAGAGTGGGTGGTCGCGCGGCGGAGCTGCACGTGGATCACCACCGCTCACGCCCGGCGGGCGCGGCATCGCAGTGACCCGGCAATCAGGTCGCGGGGTGGCCCCGGGACTCGTCCTGGGCGTACCCCCGCCTGATTCTTGTGATCAGAAAGCGCCCGTCGAGAGCGCGGCCAGCGCGGTGTGCGTCATGATCCGCACCCCGTGGCCGATGCAGCTCTCGTCCACGTCGAAGTCACCCTGGTGCAGGTCGTGGCGGACGTCCGAGCCGGGAACGCCGGTGCCGAGGCGGATCATCGCGCCGGGGACGTGTTCCAGGTAGAACGAGAAGTCCTCGCCGCCCATGCTCAGCTCGGCCTCGACCACCCGGTCGGCGCCGAGGGCCGCGCCCGCCGCGCCGGCGATGATGGCGGAGGCCATCCGGTCGTTGATCACCGGTGGGACGCCGCGGGTGTACGTGATGTCGACCTCCGCGCCGGTCGGGGCCACCACGTCGCGGATCAGCTTGCTGATCAGGTCGGGGGCCTCGCGCCACGCGTCGCGGTTCAGGATGCGGACCGTGCCGAGCAGCTCGCCGGCGCCGGGGATCGCGTTGAACGCCTGGCCGGCGTGGACGGCGCCCCAGACCAGCGAGACACCGGCCCGCGGGTCGACCCGGCGGTCGAGCAGCGCGGGAACGTCGACGATGACCCGGCCGAGCGCGTGCACCAGGTCGGCGGTCAGGTGCGGGCGGGCGGTGTGGCCGCCGGGCCCGGTGAGCGCCACCCGGACGGTGTCGGCGGCCGCGGTGAACGGGCCGGAGCGCACCCCGACCAGGCCGGCGGGCAGCTGCGGGTAGCAGTGCAGCGCGTAGATCGCGGCGACGTCCTTGAGCGCGCCGGCGGCGATCACCTCGGGGGCGCCGGAGGGGATCGCCTCCTCGGCGGGCTGGAAGATCAGCCGGACCCGGCCGGGCAGCTCGCCCTGCTCGTGGAGCTGGGCCAGGGCCAGGCCGAGACCGAGCAGGATGGTGGTGTGCACGTCGTGGCCGCAGGCGTGGGCGAGCTCGTCCACGGTGCTGCGGTACGGCACGTCCTTCATGTCCTGCAGCGGCAGCGCGTCGATGTCGGCGCGGAACGCGATGACCCGGTCACCCTCGCCGATGTCGCAGACCACGCCGTTGCCGCGGGGCAGGATGCGCGGCGTGAGACCGGCCACGGTCAGCTCGCGGGCGATCAACGCGGCGGTCTCGAACTCGGAGTGTGACGGCTCGGGGTGGGCGTGGATGTGCCGACGAATCGCTACCAGCTCGGCACCCCGCGCCGCCAGCCAGCGGTCCAGCTGGCCAGGGAGGGGATCAGCACCGGGCAGCGGCCCGGGCCACGCCGTCTCGGCGCCCTCGGGCGCCGTCAGAGCAGTAGTCACGTCGGATTCCGTATTCACTCTCGAAGGTTTGTCGGGTTTCGCAACGCGCGACAGCATAATCCGTTTTCGATCACGCTGTGTAACGGTCGGGTAAACATGCCGGCCCCGCGGTGCAGCGCTGCGAACGAGGTCATGCGGGCGCACGGGAGGTCGTCCCGGCCCGCCACCTCCTCAACTGGTAGTCGATCGCGGAGGTGACGCGACAGACTGGGAGTACGTCGTGCTGCTCAGAACCGTTCCACCGGGCGATGCACGCCCCATACCCCGCGCAGCGTGTGGCATACCTCCCCCACGGTGGCACGGAGACGCAACGCCTCTTTCATCAACGGTAGGACGTTCACACTTCCGGCGGCGCCCTTCGCCAGATCTGCCAGGGCGGCCTGGACGGCGGGGTCGTCGCGGTCGGCCCGCAGCCGGGCGAGGCGGGCCACCTGGGCGGCCTCGATCGCCGGATCGACCCGCAGCGGCTCGTACTTCTCCTCGGTGTCGGCGACGAACCGGTTGACCCCGACGACCACCCGCTCCGCCGCGTCGATCTCGGTGGCGATCCGGTACGCCGACGTCTCGATCTCGCCCTTCTGGAAACCCTGTTCGATGGCGTCGACCGCCGACCCGTACTCGAAGACCCGGTCGATCAGCGCGGTGGCCTCCTTCTCCACCGCGTCGGTCAGCGCCTCCACCGCGTACGACCCGGCGAACGGGTCGACGGTGCCGGTCAGCCCGCTCTCGTAGGCGAGCACCTGCTGGGTACGCAACGCGAGCCGGGCGGACTTCTCGGTGGGCAGGGCGAGCGCCTCGTCGTACGCGTTGGTGTGCAGCGACTGGGTGCCACCGGCGATCGCGCCCAGCGCCTGGACCGCCACCCGGATCAGGTTGACCTCCGGCTGCTGGGCGGTGAGCTGCACGCCCGCGGTCTGGGTGTGGAACCGCAGCATCATCGACTTCGGGTTCTTCGCGCCGAAGTCGTCGCGCATGATCCGGGCCCACATCCGCCGCGCAGCGCGGAACTTGGCGATCTCCTCGAGCAGTGTGGTGCGCGCCACGAAGAAGAACGAGAGCCGGGGTGCGAAGTCGTCCACCGCGAGGCCGGCGGCGATCGCGGCCCGCACGTACTCGATGCCGTTGGCCAGGGTGAAAGCAATCTCCTGCGCGGGCGACGCGCCGGCCTCGGCCATGTGGTACCCGGAGATGGAGATGGTGTTCCACTTCGGGATCTCGGTGCGGCAGTAGGCGAACGTGTCGGCGACCAGGCGCAGCGACGGCTTGGGCGGGAAGATGTACGTCCCGCGGGCGATGTACTCCTTCAGGATGTCGTTCTGGATGGTGCCCTGCAGCGCGCTGCCCGGCACGCCCTGCTCCTCGGCGACGAGCTGGTAGAGCAGCAGCAGCACCGAGCCGGGCGCGTTGATCGTCATCGACGTGGAGACCTGGTCCAGCGGGATGCCGTCGAACAGCTGCCGCATGTCGTCGATCGAGTCGATCGCCACCCCGACCTTGCCGACCTCGCCGTGCGCGATCGGATCGTCGGAGTCGTACCCCATCTGGGTGGGCAGGTCGAACGCCACCGAGAGGCCCATGGTGCCGGCCGCGAGCAGCTGGTGGTACCGCGCGTTGGACTCGGCCGCGGTGCCGAAGCCCGCGTACTGCCGCATGGTCCACGGCCGCCTCGTGTACATCGTCGGATAGACGCCACGGGTGTACGGGTATTCACCGGGCTGCTCGTCCCCGGTGTCCGCGGGCACGTCGGCGGGGCCGTACACCGGCTTGATCGGGAAACCCGACTCTGCGTTCACAGGTAGATCCTAATGCTCGTTCAGGCGGCCCACAGTGAGGGATTTGGCACCGAGCGTTCCGGTCGGAGCACCGTGGGCCATCCCCCGGTCACGCAGGGTCGAGAAGTAATTAACACTCCGGCCGCGACTTTTGTTACTCGGCCCGCAGCGGGCAAGATAGCGGGGTTGGCCGACAGCCCCTATACCCCCTCGGTGGCATCCTCAGTGACTCAGATTCCGACGTGGAGCGGTGGCAACAACGCTCCGATCAGCGGACGTGCAGCCCCGGGCACGCTCATCGGCGGGCGGTACACGCTGCGCGCCGCGGTGGGTCACGGCGGCATGGGAACGGTGTGGCGCGCGGCGGACACGCTGCTGCGCCGGGACGTGGCGATCAAGGAGGTCATCCTCCCGCCCGGCCTCGCCCCGAGCGACCGTGACGCGATGTACGAGCGGACCATGCGCGAGGCCCGCGCCGCCGCCGCTCTCCAGCACCCCGCCGTCGTCCAGGTCTACGACGTGGTCCACGAGAACGGCCGCCCCTGGATCGTGATGGAGCTGCTGGACGCCCGCAGCCTCGCCGACATGGTGATCGAGGACGGCCCGGTCAATCCGCGCGTGGTCGCCAAGATCGGCATCGCCCTGCTGGGCGCTCTCGAGGTCGCGCACGCCCACGGCGTGCTGCACCGGGACGTGAAGCCGGCGAACGTGCTGATCTGCCAGGACGGCCGGTGCGTGCTGACCGACTTCGGCGTCGCCCGGATGCCCACCGACATTCAGCTGACCACGCCGGGCATGGTGCTGGGCTCGCCGCACTTCATCTCGCCGGAACGGGCCATGGGCCACGAGTTCGGCCCGCCGAGCGACCTGTTCTCGCTCGGCGTGACGCTCTACACGGCCATCGAGGGCCGCCCGCCGTTCGACAAGGGCGACCCGATCGAGACCATGCACGCGGTGGTCGAGGACCCGCCGGCCCCGGTGGTCCGGGCCGGTTCGCTCGCCCCGGTGCTGATGGGCCTGCTGGAGAAGAACCCGGCCCAGCGGATGGACGTGCAGACCGCGCGCACCATTCTCCGCCAGCAGCTGGCCGGGCCGCTGGCCAGCAAGAGCCCGCCGCACATGATGACCGACCCGTACTCGGTGGTCTCCCAGCCGCGCCCGGTCAGCCCGGCGCCCGCGGAGACCCAGCCGATCCCGCCACAGCCGACCGGCCAGATCGGCGGCCGGGCCATGCTGCAGCCGGGCGAGTCGCTCACCGACCACCTGGCCAAGCTGGAGCAGCAGAACGCGGGCGGCGGGCGCCGTCGCGCCCCCGAGCAGGCCGCCGCGGCCGCGATGCCGACCGGCATGCTGCCCGCGCACCAGATCCCCTCCGCCGACCCGACGAGCGTCATCCCGCCGCAGAACTCGTGGACGCCGCACGCCCGCCCCGGCACCGTGGTGGCCAGCCCGTCGGTGAAACGCCGCCAGGCGATCGAGAACGTGACCCGGGTCGCCCGGGAGACCACCTCGAAGGCGGTCACCACGTTCCAGGGCTGGCCGCGCAACAAGCAGCTGATCTCCGGCGGCGCGGCCGCGGCGGTCGTGCTGATCCTGGTGCTGGTGTTCGCGTTCGCCGGCCGCGACGACAAGCCACCGGCGGAGCCTGCGGCCCAGCCGCCCGCGGCCCAGCCGGCCGCCGACGTCGAAACCCAGGACTACGAGGGCAACGCCGCGGTGAGCGTGAAGGTCCCGGCCGGCTGGACCCGGTCGGCCGGCGGCGTCTACGTCGACTACATCGACCCGGACAACAAGCTGCGCAAGGTGCGGGTCCTGGTGGAAAAGGGCTCGATTCCCCCCACCAAGTTCGTCAGTGAGACCGCGCCGGCCGGGCTGAAGAAGTCGAAGAACTGCCCGGCGCCGTTCACCGCGGTCGGCACCCAGCAGGTCGACGTCGCCGGCAACCCCGGCGCCGAGCTGGAATACACGTGCGGCAGCGGCGAGAACAAGCGGCACGGCATCTGGCGGATGACCACGGTGAACAAGAAGATGTACTCCTTCTACCTCACCACCACGGACGCCGACTTCGCCGACAGCAGGAAGTACTTCGACGCCATGGCCGAGAGCTTTCAGCTGAACCTGTGACGGCGGCTGTGCTATCAATCCCTGATGGCGTCCGAAGTTGATGTTGACCTGATCGCCCGGGCCGAGGCCTGGCTCGCCGACGACCCCGACCCGGTGAGCCGGGCCGAGCTGCGCGAGCTGATCGACGGCCTGCCGGCCACCGCGGCCGAGCTGCGGGACCGCTTCTCCGGGCCGCTCACCTTCGGCACCGCCGGGCTGCGCGGCCGGCTCCGGGCCGGCCCCAACGGCATGAACCTCGCGGTGGTCACCCAGGCGGCGGCCGGGCTGGTCGGCTGGCTGGCCGCACAGGGCGGGCAGGGACCGCTGGTGATCGGGTACGACGCCCGGCACGGCTCCCGGGAGTTCGCCGAACAGACCGCCCGGGTCGCGACCGGCGCCGGCCGTCCCGCCCTGCTGATGCCCCGCACACTGCCCACACCGGTCCTGGCGTACGCGGTGCGGGCCCTCGACGCGGTGGCCGGCGTGATGGTTACCGCCAGCCACAACCCGCCCGAGGACAACGGCTACAAGGTCTACCTGGGCCGGCAGCTGGGCGGACCGGCCGGGGACGGCGCGCAGATCGTGCCGCCGGCCGACGCCGGCATCGAGGCCGCCATCCGGGCGGCCGGCAGCCTGACAGCGGTCCCGCTGGGCGACCCGGGCACCCTTCTCGACGAGACGATCTTCCAGGGGTACGTCCGGAGCGCCGCCGCCGTGCTGT
Source organism: Actinoplanes sp. 13 (assembly GCF_056134165.1). NCBI lineage: Bacteria > Bacillati > Actinomycetota > Actinomycetes > Micromonosporales > Micromonosporaceae > Actinoplanes > Actinoplanes sp. 13. Next base: position 996,264 of record NZ_JBVYOQ010000001.1, read on the forward strand.
CCGAGGGCGGCCCCCGCGCCCTGAGCGTCGCGTACACGCCGTTGCACGGGGTGGGTGGGGAGACGGTGACCGCCGCGTTCACCGCCGCCGGATTCGCGCCTCCTGCCGTGGTCGCGGAGCAGGCTGAACCGGATCCGGCGTTCCCGACCGTGGCTTTCCCCAATCCGGAGGAGCCCGGCGCCATGGATCTGCTGCTGGCGCTCGCCGAAGCGACCGGAGCCGACCTGGCCATCGCGAACGACCCGGACGCGGATCGCTGTGCGGTGGCCGTCCCGCAGGCCGGCGGCACGTGGCGTGCTCTGCGCGGGGACGAGCTCGGCGTCCTGCTGGCCGACCACCTGATCCGCCGCGGGGTCCCCGGCCTCTATGCGACCACGATAGTCTCGTCCGCCCTGCTGGGCCGGATCTGCGCCGCCCGGGGGGTGCCCTATGCGGAGACCCTCACCGGGTTCAAATGGATCGTGCGGGCGGCGGAGGACCTGGCGTTCGGCTACGAGGAGGCGCTGGGGTACTGCGTCGCTCCGGGGATGGTCCGCGACAAGGACGGCATCACGGCTGCGCTGCGGGTGGCCGAGCTGGCCGCCGAGCTGAAGGCCGTGGGGCGCGGGCTCGGGGACCGGCTGGACGAGCTGGCCGTCGAGTTCGGCTTGCACGCCACTGACCAACTGTCGGTGCGCGTCGAGGACCTCGCCGAGATCGGCCGGGCCATGACGCGGGCGCGGCAGAATCCGCCGGAAATTCTGCTGGGGGCGCCGGTCGACGTGACCGACCTGCTGCCGGAGAACGATGTGTTGACGCTGCGCACGGCGTCGACACGTGTCGTGATCCGGCCGTCCGGGACCGAGCCGAAACTGAAGGCCTACCTGGAAGTGGTGGAGCCGGTGCGGGACGGCGATCTGCGGGCTGCCCGGGAGCAGGCGACGGAGGCTCTCGCGGTGCTGCGGAGAGAAGTCGCCACGGTCCTGGGAGTGTGACGCCCTCAACCGCAAGCTTGCGTGTGACCTTTCGGCGCGAAACGCACCCCAACTTCACACACCCACCCGCGGCGCAGATCCCCTGAGCCTTCCGCCGGAGGCGAAAGGCTGCCGGGAAACAGCGGCGGGAGAGCGGCAGCAACCGCTCTCCCGTCACACGAAGAAGAAATCAGACGATCTTGGGCGCACCGAGCGCGGCCGAGATCGCCTTGCCCAGCGTCGCCACCACCAGCGCCACGCTCGGCCGCACGATGGAGTCCTCCAGACTCACGTCCCCGACGAACCCGGCATTGCTGGCGATCTCCTGGAGCCGCGCGTGCGCCCGCTCGCTGTCTTCCTGCGGAAGCTTGAGCGCCGGCTCCATCCGGGCCGCCACCAGCAGGGTGGCCAGCGCGGCAGTGCGTTCGTCCGGCGGGGTGTCGCTGGTGAGCGCGGCTGCCAGGCGCTGCCGGATCTCGGCCTCGTAGGCGTGGTCGGTGGTCGGGTAGCGGTGCACGTGGATGACGCCCATCTGGGTCTCGTCCACGTCCTGCACCACGCCGCGGGCGCACAGATCCTCCAGGACCCGGGTGCGCAGCCGGTGCCGGAGGCGCTGCAGCCACTGCGCGGGGGTGTGCGGCTCCTCCGCCGACACCTTCTCCAGGACGGCGTCGGCCACCGGGTCGCCGAGCGGTGTGGCGTCGACCACCTTCAGGTAGCCGTCCGCCGCGTAGGCGATCCGGTTCGCCAGCGCCAGGTCGATCAGGATGGCCGCGGCCATGCCCAGGTCGAGCCCGATACGCGAGCCGGTCGCCTTACCGGTCTGGTCGTCGTACGCGAGGAGGAGAAGTTCCTCAGCGAGCGGGATGGGGGTCATATCACGCAACGATAGTGCTCCGGGTCACTCGTGCAGATCCTCAGGTCGGTCACTTCCGCTTGACGCCCAGCGACTCGGGCCAGGCGCCACCGTTGAAGACGTTGGCCCAGCTGTCGCTGATGTGCCCCACGTCGATCGCCCAGCGCCCCATCCGGGACAGCCAGGCGCTGACCAGCGTACCGGCCGGGCCGAGGGAGAGCAGGTACAGCTTCTCCGGGTCCTCGTCCTCCAGCACCTTCATCAGGCGGGGCAGGTCGGCGTACGCGTTGATCGGGGTGGAGTAGATGAACGAGCTGCTCTTGACGTTGTCGAAGAGCTGCGGGGTCAGCGTGAACCGGGAGTTCTCGCCGGTGATGATGCAGATGTCCCGGTCCTGCCAGACCTGCCGCCACATCTCGAGGCCACGGTCGCCGAGCTGCTGGAAGAAGATCGGCCGGGAGACGTGGCTGTTGCCGTATTTCAGGTCGGTGCGCAGCAGGGGCCGCACCTCGTGCCAGATGTCGACCCAGACGCCGGACCAGTGCAGGTTCCGGTACGGGTACGGGAAGCCCAGCATCAGGCGGTCCCGGTCGTACCCGTCGAAGCGCAGCACCTGGCGCAGCTCGGAGGCGAGACCCGGCGACCAGGGCTGGAACTTCAGGTTGAAGTCCGAGCGCAGCATCGTCTTGAACTCGCCGTCGCCGAACCGGGCGAAGCTCACCCGCTCGTCGATGATCCGCTGCACGGTGTCCTCGAACGTCAGCTGGTGCTCGCCGGTGAAGGCGATCACCTCGTTGATCACGTCCTTGGTCAGCAGGGTCCGGAAGACCTCGAGGTACTTGCGCTGCTCCTGCAGCTCCCACCGGATGTCGGTGAGCAGCTTCCGGTCCTCGGCCTGGCGCTTGCGCTCCTCGACCTTCCGCTTCTCCGCGGCTTTGCGCTTCTCCTCGGCGGCCTTGACGTCGGCCTCGGACTTGAAGACCTCACGAAACACTGCGTGTCCCTAGCGGTAGTCGATGGACTTAACGGATTCGGCGGCCGGCGGCGAGCATCGCGTCGGCCAGCCGGGCGGCGGCGTGCCCGTCGTCAAGGTCGCTGGCCCGCTCGGTGAACGCCTTGTAGCGGGTGGCGTACTGCTCGCGGACCTGGTCGGCGTCCCGGACCGCGTCGATCACCTCGTCCGAGGTGGCGAGCAGCGGTCCCGGCGCCTCCGCCTCGAAGTCGAAGTAGAAGCCGCGCAGGTTGTCCCGGTAGTTCTCCAGGTCGTACGTGAAGAACAGCATCGGCCGGCCGGTGCTGGCGAAGTCGAACATCACCGAGGAGTAGTCGGTGATCAGCACGTCGGCGATGGCCAGCAGGTCGGCCATGTCGGGGTAGGCGGAGACGTCGTAGACGAAGCCGTTGCCGGCGCCGCGGATCTCGTCGACCACGTTCGGGTGCCGCCGCACGAGCAGCACGTGGTCGTCGCCGAGCCGTTCCCGGGCCGCTTCCAGGTCGAGCATCATCGTGATCTTGTACTGGCCGCCGGCGTAGTACTCGTCGTCGCGCCAGGTCGGCGCGTAGAGCACCACCTTCTTGCCGGCCGGCAGGCCGATCCGGCCGCGCACGTCGGCGACGATGGCGTCGCGCTTCGCGCCCTCGGCGAAGAGGATGTCGTTACGCGGGTACCCGATCTCCAGCATCTCGCCCTTGTAGCGGAAGGCGCGGCGCAGGATCGGCGTGCTGAACGTGTTCGGCGAGACCAGGTGGCTCCAGTTCTGCGCCTCGGCCTCGAGCTTCTCGAAGTACTGCTTGTCGGCGAACTGCAGGTCCTCGATGTCGAAGCCGATCCGCTTGAGCGGGGTGCCGTGCCAGGTCTGGATGACGACCTGACCCTCACGCCGCTCGAACCAGCCGGGCAGGTGCTGGTTGGTGACGATGTAGCGGCTGGTGGCGAGCGCCTCGTACCACTCTTGGCGCCAGAGTGCGACAGCCCGGGCGGTCTCCGGCACCGCGGCCTGGCCGTCCGAGACCACCCAGAGGTGGCCCAGCGGCAGCCCGCGGGCGACCAGTTCCTCGTGCACCGCGCGCGGGCTGTCCGAGTATTGCCGGCCGGTGAAACTGTTGTAGAGCACCACGTCGCGCAGCGGGGTCTTGCGCATCCGCGGGTAGAGCTCGGTGCGGCTGCGCTGGCCGTTGGCCTTGCCGCGCTCCTCGTCGGTCAGCGCGGTCCGGACCCGGATCACGGTGCGCTGGTCGGTGAGCCACTCCAGGGTGACCCGCTGCGGATCGGCCGGATGCGACAGCGGCAGGTTGTCCAGCCCGCTCGCGGAGATCGGCAGCGGCCGGATCGGGCCGTCACCGACGCGGTGGAAGAGGTTCCAGGTGCCGGCGCGCAGCCGCACGTCCCAGCCGAAGCTCGGCACCCGCAACGGGTCCAGGTCCAGGGTCCAGGTGTCGCCGTCGATCTCCACCGGGAACGCGACGGTCTGCCGGGCGTTCGAGATCCGGGCGATCACGCACAGCTCGCTCCAGTCGCCCCCGGGCGGGACGGTGCCGGTCAGCCGGAAGCCCGAGCTGCCCGCGGCGATGCCGGTGAGCGCGGGAGACAGCGGCATCGCGGTGAGCACCGGGTGGCCTTTGCCGTCCGGCAGCAGGTTGATCATCCGGCCGTTCCGGTACAGCGGCGGCCAGGTGAAGAACTCGTGCACGGCCAGCCGGATCGGCGTGCTGTGCTCGTCGCCGGGCGCCAGCTCGACGTCCCAGCGCTCGCCCGGCTCACCCGGGAGCAGCTGCGGGTAGTCGGTGCCGGGCGGGGCCAGGTCGGTGATCGGCACCCGGAAGACGAACTCGTCGTCCTGGATGTCGACGGGGTAACTGCGCCAGACGATTCCCGAGGTGCGCGAGAGCCGTGCCGTCGCCGGCCGCCGGTTCGCCCCGGTCACCTGCCCGCGGATCTCCAGGTCGTCGCCGACCACGGCCCCGCCGGTGATTCGGGCGCCGACGTGCTCGACGTGCAGCTGCACCTTGCCATTGGTGATCACGGGGGTGACACGCACGTCCTTGTCGACGTACGTGCTGGTGAGTCGGATCGGGTTGGCGTGCTCGCCGATCGTCAGCGGGCCCTTGCTCTTCTGTCCCAGGCCGAGGACGCCGACCACCACGGTCCAGATGCCGTCGTGCCACTCGCCGTCCTCGCCGCGCAGCATCTGCACGTCGATCTCGGCGTCGAAGCCCGACCAGTCGTACGAGATGCTCGGGCTGCCGTGCACCGCGGTGGCGTCGATGCACCGGTGGTTGACCAGCGGCAGGCGCTTGGTCCGGCGCCCGTTCTCGTCGCGCAGCCAGAGCAGGCGGGTGGTCGACCAGGCGTGCGCGGCGGCCTGGCCGGGGATGAACGCGTGCCCGCGCAGGTGCAGCTTGTCGCCGCGCCACTGGGCGTCGTGCAGCCGGGTCCGCGGGCGGGGGATGCCGGCCAGGAACAGCGACCGCGGCACGTTCGGCAGGCGGTCCTCGAGGAACATCAACCGGTGGTACCGGCGCAGGCCCTTACGGACGATGCGGTGCCGGGACCGGACGGTCGGGATCATCTCCAGCAGCTCCGGCAGCATCCGGTTGCGCACCAGGCGCCACAGCACCCGGTTCGCCGCCGGCACTTCCTCCCAGACCCGCGCGTCGACGCCCTCCAGGTAGCGGTTGCAGCCGTCGAGGAAGATCTGGCGGTACTCGTCGCCGACCCGGGGCAGCTCCCGCATGAAGATCATCAGGTCGCCCTGCAGCACCGAGGCGTCGTAGATCCGCTTGATCTTGTGCTGCTTGTGCTTCGCCAGGAACTTGCTGACCTGCTCGACCCCGGCCAGCCGGTCGACGAAGCCGCGCACCTCGTCCCGCCGCTGGGTGATCGACTTGTCCTGGCCCTCGCGCTCGCGCCAGTAGTAGACCGGCACGTCCAGCACGTCGACCGTCTTCGCCAGCACGTGCGCCGGGACGATCACCGGGGTGTCCTCGTAGAGCACGCCCTCCGGGAAGGCCAGCTTGTGCTGATCCCAGAAGCTGCGGCGGAAGACCTTGTTCCACGCGGTGCGGTCGTCCATCAGCGAGGGCTGCTTGCTGACGTGGGTGCGCAGCGAGGTGGTGGCGAACGCGGTCCGGTGCAGACCGGACTGGTGCACCCCGCGGCTGGTGAGCCGCATGACGTTGCCGGAGGCGAAATCCGAGCCGGTCTCGGTGATCGAGGCGATCAGCAGCTCGGTGGCGGCCGGCGGGACGACGTCGTCGCTGTCGACGAACATCAGGAACTCCCCGGTGGCATGCTCCACACCGGTGTTCCGCGCCGCGCCCAGACCGGCGTTGGCCTTGGTCACCAACTTGAACCGAGAGTCACGACGGGCGAACGCCGCGGCGATCTCACCACTCTCGTCGGTCGACCCGTCGTCGACCATGATTACTTCGAGAGCCGAGTAGTACTGAGCGGCGATCGACTCGAGGCACTCGTCTAGGTACGGCGCCACGTTGTAGATCGGCACGACGACGCTCAGCACGGAATCCATCCCGTGACCCTCCTGATTCAATGCCCGGGACCGATGACTGGCGCGGGGTGCCCCGGCGCAACCCTACGCGCCGGCTGTTCGGCGAACGTTAGCAGACGCGCAAACCCCTACGTGAGGGCTGTTCATCACGTTCTGTAGCCCTGTGGCGGATTCGTCACCCGCACGATGCACTAGGGTCGTCCCGGTGCAGGCCATCGTCGCCACGCTGGGCTACGTCTTCTCCCCCGATCGTCGCAGCATCCTGATGATCCGCCGGGACGCGCGCCCGGACGACATCCACTTCGGCTATTACAACGGCCTCGGCGGCAAGGTGGAGCCCGGTGAGGACGTGGTCACCGGGCTGCGCCGCGAGATCCATGAGGAAGCCGGCATCCACTGCACCGGCGTCGACCTCGCCGGCACCATCTCCTGGCCCGGCTTCGGCCGCGGCGGCGAGAACTGGCTCGGCTTCCTGTTCCGGGTGACCGCCTGGACCGGCACCCCGCACACCGCCAACGACGAGGGCAGCCTGCACTGGATGGAGATCTCCGCGGTGCTGGCCGGGGAGGTGCCGATGTGGGAGTCCGACCGGCACTTCCTGCCGCTGGTCTTCGCCGACGAGCCGTCGGTCTTCCACGGCGTGATGCCGTTCGCCGCCGGCAAGGCGCAGAGCTGGTCCTACACCACGACCTGACCGGCTGCGTGGGGACTTGCGGTGCGGAGCGCACCCGAAGTTCACACACCACAGTGCGGGTGCGTGTGAACTACGGGTGCGGAGCGCACCCGTAGTTCACACGCTGCGGGTCGCGTCGGCCGGAGGGCGCGCTGCGGCCTGGAGTTGCAGGGGGTCGCGGTGTGGCCCCGGGCGGGGTGGCTGCGGTTGGGGAGTTGTGGGCGTACGACCGCAGGGCCGGAAAGAGGAAGCACCCGCGGCCTGGAGAGGCGACGGGTGCTGGTGATCGCGCAGCGTGGCGGGAGCCGGTGGGTCAGAAGCGGCGCATCCCGCCGAACTGGCGGTCGCCCGCGTCGCCGAGGCCGGGCACGATGTAGGCCTTGTCGTTGAGCCCCTGGTCGATGGAGGCGGTGACCAGGCGCAGCGGCAGGCCGGAGTCACCGAGGCGGTCGATGCCCTCGGGGGCGGCCAGGACGCAGCAGATGATGATGTCGGTGCAGCCGCGGTCGGCGAGCAGCTTGCAGCAGTGCAGCAGCGAGCCGCCGGTGGCGAGCATCGGGTCGAGGACCAGGACCGGGCGGCCGGTGAGGTCGCCGGGCAGGGACTCCATGTATGCCCGGGGCTCGAGCGTCTTCTCGTCGCGGGCCAGGCCGACGAAGCCCATCGAGGACTCGGGGAGCAGGCCGAGCGCGGCGTCGGCCATGCCGAGACCGGCGCGCAGGACCGGCACGATCAGCGGCGGGTTGGCCAGCCGGGTGCCCTCGGTGGGGGCGACCGGGGTCTCGATCGCGTACTTCTCGATGGCGAAGAGCCGGGCCGCCTCGTAGACGACCATGGTGGTCAGCTCGTGCAGCGAGGCACGGAAGACGCCCGAGTCGGTGTCGGCGCGGCGCATCGCGGTGAGCCGGGTCTGGGCCAGCGGGTGATCTACGACAAGGACGTCCACGCCGCCCAACCTACCGGTCAATCAAGATCAACTGGCAACCCCCCGCGTAGAATCGCCTTCATGACTGTGACAGCAGCCACCGAGCTGTCCGATCTCCGCTCCTTCCTGCACGGATTGCCCGGAGTCGACAAGGTCGGCGTCGAGGCGCGGGCCGCTGCGCTGGGCACCCGGTCGGTCAAGACGAGCTCCAAGGCCAAAGCCATCGACCTCGCGATCCGGATGGTCGACCTGACCACCCTGGAGGGCGCCGACACCCCGGGCAAGGTGCGCGCGCTCTGCGCCAAGGGGAGGCGGCCGGACCCGGCCGACCCGACGTGCCCGCCGGTCGGCGCGATCTGCGTCTATCCGGCCATGGTCGAGGTGGCCGCGGCCGCGCTGGCCGGCTCGGGCGTGCACCTGGCCAGCGTCGCGACCGCGTTCCCGTCCGGACAGGCGCCGCTCGCCGTGAAGCTGGCCGACACCCGCGCCGCCGTCGAGGCCGGGGCCGACGAGATCGACATGGTGATCAGCCGGGGCCGGTTCCTGGCCGGGGACTACCGCGCGGTGTTCGACGAGATCGTCGCGATCAAGGAAGCCTGCGGCGGGGCCCACCTCAAGGTGATCCTGGAGACCGGGGAGCTGGCCACCTACGACAACGTGCGGCGCGCGTCCTGGCTGGCGATGCTGGCCGGCGCCGACTTCATCAAGACGTCCACCGGCAAGGTCTCGGTGAACGCGACCCTGCCGGTGACCCTGGTCATGCTCGAGGCCGTCCGGGACTTCCGGGAGCGGCACGGGCGGCAGGTGGGCGTGAAGCCGGCCGGCGGGATCAAGACCACCAAGGACGCCATCAAGTACCTCGTGATGATCAATGAGACGGTCGGCGACGACTGGCTCGACCCGGACTGGTTCCGGTTCGGCGCCTCGTCGCTGCTCAACGACCTGCTCATGCAGCGGACCAAGCTCACCACCGGCCACTACGCCGGTCCGGACTACTTCACCCTGGACTGAGCCTTCTAGGCGGCTTCGCCGCACTGCAAGGGAACCCCACATGCAGATGTTCGAGTACGCACCGGCACCGGAATCCCGCTCCGTGGTGGAGATCGCCTCCTCCTACGGACTGTTCATCGACGGCGAGTTCGAGCCGGCCAAGGACGGCGGCGCCTTCAAGACCGTCAACCCGGCCACCGAGGAGGTCCTCGCCGAGGTCGCCATGGCCGAGCCGGAGGACGTGGACCGGGCCGTGGCGGCGGCCCGCCGGGCGTTCGGCCCCTGGTCGGCGCTGCCCGGCTCGGAACGCGCGAAATACCTGTTCCGGATCGCCCGGATCATCCAGGAGCGCTCGCGCGAGCTGGCGGTGCTGGAGTCGCTCGACAACGGCAAGCCGATCAAGGAGTCGCGGGACGTCGACCTGCCGCTGGTCGCCGCACACTTCTTCTACTACGCGGGCTGGGCCGACAAGCTGGCGTACGCGGGGTTCGGCGCCGACCCGAAGCCGCTGGGCGTGGCCGGCCAGGTCGTGCCGTGGAACTTCCCGCTGCTGATGCTGGCCTGGAAGATCGCTCCCGCACTGGCCACCGGCAACACCGTGGTGCTCAAGCCGGCCGAGACCACGCCGCTGTCCGCGTTGTTCTTCGCCGACGTCTGCCGGCAGGCGGGGCTGCCGGCGGGCGTGGTGAACATCATCACCGGCGCCGGCGACACCGGGGCCCACCTGGTGCAGCACCCGGACGTGAACAAGGTGGCCTTCACCGGGTCGACCGAGGTGGGCCGGCAGATCGCCCGCACGGTGGCCGGCACCGGCAAGCGGCTGACCCTGGAGCTGGGCGGCAAGGCGGCGAACATCGTCTTCGACGACGCGCCGATCGACCAGGCGGTCGAGGGCATCGTGAACGGCATCTTCTTCAACCAGGGGCATGTCTGCTGCGCCGGTTCGCGGCTGCTGGTGCAGGAGTCGATCGCCGAGGAGCTGCTCTTCTCGCTGAAGCGCCGGATGGCCACGCTGCGCGTCGGCGACCCGCTGGACAAGAACACCGACGTCGGTGCGATCAACTCCGCTGCGCAATTGGCGCGTATTACCGAATTGTCGGAAATAGGTGCCAGTGAGGGCGCCGAGCGCTGGTCGCCGGCGTGCGAGTTGCCGGACCGGGGCTTCTGGTTCGCGCCGACGATCTTCACGGGCGTGACCCAGGCCCACCGGATCGCCCGCGAGGAGATCTTCGGGCCGGTGCTGTCGGTGCTGACCTTCCGGACCCCGGCCGAAGCGATCGAGAAGGCCAACAACACGCCGTACGGCCTGTCCGCCGGCATCTGGACGGAGAAGGGCTCGCGGATCCTGTCGGTCGCCGACAAGCTCCGGGCCGGCGTGGTGTGGGCCAACACCTTCAACAAATTCGACCCGGCGTCGCCGTTCGGCGGTTACAAGGAGTCCGGTTACGGCCGGGAGGGTGGCCGGCACGGCCTGGAGGCTTACCTTGCCTAGACTTTCCGTTCGCAAGACGTACAAGCTCTACATCGGCGGCAAGTTCCCGCGCAGCGAGTCAGGACGGACCTTCGTGGTGAACGGCGACAACGTGGCCCTCGCCTCCCGCAAGGACGCCCGGGACGCGGTGGTCGCGGCCCGCGGCGCCCAGCCGAAATGGGCCGGCGCGACCGCCTACAACCGCGGTCAGGTGCTGTACCGGATCGCCGAGATGCTGGAGGCCCGGCGCGCCGAGTTCGTGGCACTGGGCGTGCCGGCGGCCGAGGTGGACGCCGCGGTGGACCGCTGGGTCTGGTACGCGGGCTGGTCCGACAAGATCGCCCAGGTGGCCGGCGGCGCCAACCCGGTCGCCGGGCCGTTCTTCAACATCTCCGCGCCGGAGCCCACCGGCGTGGTCGCGGTGGTCGCCCCGGACTCGCTGCTCGGCCTGGTCAGCGTCATCGCCCCGGCCGTGGTGACCGGCAACACCGTGGTGGTCATGGCCGCCGGCCCCCAGGTCGCGATCACCCTGGCCGAGGTGCTGGCCACCTCGGACGTGCCCGGCGGCGTGGTCAACATCCTCACCGGCGGGTACCCGGAGACCGCACCCTGGCTGGCCGCCCACGCCGATGTGAACGCCGTCGACCTGACCGGGGTGGCCGACGCGGGCCTGGCCGCCGAGCTGGAACGGGCCGCCGCGGGCACGCTGAAGCGGGTGGTCCGCCCACCGGCCGGTGGCACCGGCTTCACCGGTGACCCGGGGCTGCGCCCGATGACCGCTCTCCTGGAGACCAAGACCGTCTGGCACCCGAAGGGCCACTGAGTTGGCGGCGACACCGGGGACGGGGCGGCTGTCACACAGCGTTGCCGACTAGGGTGTGTGCCCAGAGTCACCCGTCCCGCCACCCCCAGAACACCCGGAGGTCTTACCGTGACCAGCCAGTCCGACGAGCCCGAGGCGTCCGCGCCCGTGGCCGAGAAGTCCTCGACCGACGGGGGTGCCGGTCGGGAGCTGTGGGAGAGCGTCCGCATCCAGCCGGTGGAGATCGCTCTGCCTGGCGGCGTCGGCCTGACCCTGCGGGCGTACCGGAAGGCGTCCGAGCTGACGCCGACCGAGATCGAGGTCGATGAGGACGACCCGTTCGAGAACCGCAAGCGCGCCCTCGCCGTGGACGAGGACGACGAAGAAGGCGTCATCGTCGACGAGGAGTACGAGGCGTTGCTCGCCGAGAACTCCGAGAAGGGTGATGCCGACGAGCCCGATCCGGCTGACTTCAAGGACGAGCCGGAGGAGGTGGCTGCCAAGGAGGGCGATGAGGAAGTGCCCATGTTCCTCAGCCACAAGGGCCGTCTGCTTGCTTTCAAGAGCGCCGAACCGCTGGTCTCCTTCCTTCGTTCGGGTGCACCGCACGATCTCGCACAATTGGACACCTGGGACACCGTCGTGGAGCGGGTAGAGTCGAGCGACATCGACCCGCTGCCGGAAGATCGCTACGAGCTCGACCTCGTGGTGGAGAACCTGCGTGGCGGTCACGACACGTGGGACCTACCGCTGCTCATCGCCGCTGGTGAAGTGGCCCGAGACCTGGGTTATGCGCTCCGCCTCAAGCCGGTGATCCTGGCGCTGTCGCCCGGCTCACCGCTCGACGACCTCGACAACTCGCTCCGCGCCGCGGAAAGTGGCGGAATGGGCGGTTTCTTCGGCCGTCGGCGATTGAAGAAAATCGGCGCGCAACAGGCGAGTTTGGGCTGGCGCTCCGTCATCGGCAAGATCTCTGCTGCTGTGGACTGGCGTGACTGACCGATTACCAGGGAACATCAGTCCTTGGCCACAGAGAAGCAGCAGTCCCGGGGAGGAGGACGACGCCGTGGCGCTCGTGCGCGTTTACTGCGGTCTGGCGTCGGCTGATGACGCGGTGCGATCGGCCTCGGCCGCGCCACTGACCATCGCCGTGGTGGACGACGCAGGCCGGCTGCTCGGCCTTCACGAGGTCAGCGACGACCCGGGCGGCTACGCCCAGCTGGGCACGCTGCTCGTGGAACGGACGACCGGCTTCACCGACGCGGCGATCGCCGCCGACAGCGACGACCACGTGGTCACCTCGCTGCTGACCGCGGCCGGCCGGCCGCTGGTGGTGGTCGACGACGACGACGCGGACGACTTCGCCGAGCGCTTCGCCGACGACGACTCCCCCGAGGAGATGCAGGCGCCCGCCGCCGCCCGGCGTGCGGTGGGCCTGGCCCGTGCGCTCCAGGCCGGCGCGATCGCCGCGGTGACCCTGCCCACTCCCCGGGACCTGGTCAGCTACAAGCCCGTCCTCGCCGCGCACGTGGCGATGCTGAACGGCCGGGACGCGGCCGCCTCCGCGCTGCGTGAGGTGTTGCGCGAGCTCTACCCGGCCGCCCTCCGGGCGTACCCGGACCCCGCACACCACCTCGCGCTGGCCGTCCTCGACGCGCTGCCCGAGCCGGGCCGGCTCACCGGCCGGGGCGACCCGGCGGACACCGCCCACGACGTCGCGGCGGAGCTCACCCGCGCCGGCGCGGGCACCGAGGACGAGGTCATCGCCGCGGTCACCGCGCTGCAGGTCGCGATCAGCGAGTCGCCGCGGCGCGGTGGCGTCAACAAGTCGCTGGCCCCGGCCGCCGCCGAGGCGGTCCGGCAGTCCATCGCTGCCGTCCGCTCGTGCGACGCCGCCTGCACCGCCCTGGTCGGCACCCTCAGCGCGCGGGCCACCCCGCAGTCCAGCACGCCGAACGTGGGCCGTCGCTCTGCAGCCCGCCGGTCCGCCGAGCCCGCAGCGGCGCCCGTCCCGGTGCTGCCCAACAACGACAGCTCGCGCTTCGGCCGCCGCAGTCGCCCCGAACCGGCCACCACCGGCGCCGGCCCGGCCACCCCACGGCCGATGACCGCACCGCCGACCGCTCCGGACCCGATCGGCCCGCCCCCGGTGGCACCGGCCGCGGCCAACGGCCTGCCCGGCCGCGCCGGTCCGGGCAACCGCCCGGTCTCGGTGCCGCCGCCTCCGCCCGGCATGACCCCGATCACCCCGGGGACCCGCCCGGTCCCGTCCACCCGGACGCCGCTCTCGCCGGGATCGGTGCCGCCGGTCACCCGGACGCCGCTCTCGCCGGGATCGGTGCCGCCGATATCCCGCACGCCCGCTTCCCCTGGATCCGTGCCGCCGCTCTCGCGGACGCCCGGTGCGCCCGGCTCGGTGCCTCCGGGCGGGCGGAACAGCACTCCGGCCGACGCCGGTGAGCCGTTCCGGCCCACCATCACCAACGCCGAGATCACCCGGGCGCGGGCCGAGCGTCAGCGCACGGTCATCCCGCCCCGCCCGACCACCCGGCAGCCGTCCACGGCCACCGGCACGAGCACCGGCGCGACCGACTACAGCCTGCCGATGCCCACCCAGCGGCCGGCGCAGGAGACCCCCGAGCCCGGCTCGCGGGCCAACTGGCCGCTGCTCAACAGCGGCGACGACGCCGCGGCGCCCGCCGCCTCGGTCAGTTCCCCGCCCGCAACCGGTCGGGTCAAGCCCCCTTGGCAGGACATGCCGAAGGAGCCGCCCTCGCTGCGGCTGATCGAGGGACGGGACTCCGGTCTGGAGCCGATCGGTGGCCCGCCGCCGCTGCGTGTGATCGACGGCGACAGCCGCGCCAACGCGAACAAGCTCACCGCACTCGACCGCAGCACCACCCCGCCGGTCCCGGTCGACGGCAACGACGGCGACCTGCTGATCTTCGCCGCGGCCCGGTCCGCCTGGTTCACCGGCCCCAAGGAGCCGGAGCGCCCCGACTGGGCCAACCCCAACGACAGCGGCTGGCGCGCGGCGGAGAAGGCGGCCACCCCGGCCGTGGCCGCCGAGACCTCGGCCGGCCTGCCGAAGCGGGTCCCCCAGGCCAACCTGGTGCCCGGATCGCCGCTGCGCGACGAGCGCCCGCTGCGGATCGTGCGGGACGCCGCGTCGATCGCCGCCCACACCACGGGGTATTTCCGGGGCTGGCGGCGCGGGCAGGAGATCGGCGGGTTCGCGATGGGCGGCCGGCCGGGACGGGAAGCCGCAGGCGGCTGGGACTTCACCCGGGACGGTCAGCCGTCGGACGAATACCGGAACAACAACGCCACGTACGGCGGGCGCTGAGCGATCAGCCGGCCGAAAGCGGCGCAGTGATGTGGCAAGGGCCGCGACCCGAGGGGTCGCGGCCCTTGCGCGTGCCTGACGCCTGCGGCATGCGGGCCATCGTCCTCGACTTCTTCGGTACGCTCACCGACCCGTCCGCCGAGGTGCTGCGGGCGCGGGCGTTCGCCGCCACGGCAGAGGTGCTCGGTGTGCCGGCCGACCGGTTCGGCGCGGCGATGGCGGGCAGTTTTCCGCAGCGGGTGGTGGGGGCGCTCGGCGACACCGCTGCAACGCTCCGGGAGATCGCCCGCCGGTGCGGGGCCGATCCGGACGAGACGCGGCTCGCCGCCGCTGTGCGGAGCCACCACGCGGGGGCTGAGCGGGTCCGTGTACCCCGGGACGGCGCCCTGGCAACCCTCGGGCGGCTCCGGAGCGACGGATACCTTCTGGGGCTTCTCAGCGACTGTTCGAGTGAGCTGTGCGAGGCGTGGGCGGAGACGCCGTACGCCGCCCGGATCGACGTGCCGGTCTTCTCGTGACGGGAAGGGCGCCGTAAGCCTGATCCGCGGCTCTACGCGACCGTGGCGGCCCGGCTGGGCGTGGCACCCGGGGAATGCTGGTTCGTCGGGGACGGCGGAAGCCGGGAGCATGCCGGCGCCCGGGCAGCCGGTATGCGACCGGTGCTGGTCACCAACGCCGGTCATCCGGGGGCGCACGACCTCCGCGACGATCCGGACCCTTACCTGCCGGACCTGGCCGTCGACGAGCTCGCCGAGCTGTCCGGTCTGCTGAGCCGGCCCTACGCCCCGGAACGCCCCAGCGAAGCGATCAACTGACGCAGAGTAGTCGAACCTGGACGCGCGAAAGCCCCGCTCCGGCCTGCGGAGCGGGGCTTCACCTGTTCGTCAGGCGGGCGCTACCGCGCGCGTGCGACGCATCGTCAACACGTACTCAACCAGCGAGATGAGGACGTTCTTCGTCGACTCACGGTTGCGGGCGTCGCAGCTCACGACGGGCACGTCGCTCGAGATCGCCAAGGCGTCCCGCACGTCCTGCGCGTTGTGGTACTGCATGCCGTCGAAGCAGTTTATCGCCACGAGGTACGGCAGGCGCCGGTGCTCGAAGAAGTCGATCGCGGCGAAGCAGTCGGCGAGCCGACGCGTGTCCACCATGACGACTGCCCCGATGGCGCCGCGCACCAACTCGTCCCACATGAACCAGAATCGTGTCTGGCCCGGGGTTCCGAACAGATAGAGGATCAGGTCGCGATCGATGCTGATCCGGCCGAAGTCCATGGCCACAGTGGTGGTCATCTTGCCCGGCACCTGCCGATTGTCATCGACACCCACACCGGCCGAGGTCATGATCGCCTCAGTGGTCAGCGGGGTGATCTCCGAGACCGAACCCACGAGCGTCGTCTTACCGACGCCGAAGCCACCGGCGATGACAATCTTCGCCGATGTCACGCGTCCGCCAGCGGCGGGACGGTGCGACATGTCAGAGCCTGCGAAGTCCACTCAGCACCCTTTCCAGCAGTTCCGTGCCTACCGCGTCGGTCTCGTCTTCGAGCGAGGTGGGCTCGTACACCGCAACCAGACCATCAGTGGCCATGTCAGCGACGATCACACGTGCCACACCGAGCGGCAGTTGCATGCGTGCGGCGATCTCGGCAAGGGACTGAACGCGCCCCCCGTCGCACATCGCCGCGATGTACTGATGCTCGCTTCCACCCTGCCCGCCGCGGATCATTCCGGAACGGCCGCGCACGGTTGTCTCGACCAGCGCTTCCAGCGCTATCTCAAGTTTCGGCCGGGTCCGACCGCGGGTCACGGCATACGGCCTGACCAGCGCGCCAGTCGGCTCATCGCGTTCAGGCATCGTCACCGTCAACCCCTCCCTCGGTCCCTCGAAGTGTATTGGTTGTCAAAGTTAGTGCCAGTAGCCGGCTGGAGCGTACCCGCGGCGCGAAACCGCAGGCAAACCCCCGGTTGGTGCCGGCCCGCCGTCTTTTCAGCCCAGCACGCCGGCCGCGGAGCGCGGCGCGGGGGTCAGGGCCTCACCGACACGGTCGACCAGGAGCGCCATCTCGTAGCCCACCTGCCCGACGTCACAGCTGCGAGCCGCGAGCACCGCGAAGGATGATCCGTCGGAGATGGACATCAGGAACAAGAATCCGTTGTCCATCTCGACGACCGTCTGGAGGACGGCACCGCCCTCGAAGCATCGGGCGGCGCCCTGGGTCAGGCTTACCAGGCCGGACGCGATGGCCGCCAACTGATCGGCACGGTCCCGCGGAAGGTCCCGCGAGGCCGCGAGGAGCAGGCCATCGGCGGAGACCGCGATCGCGTGCGCAACCCCGGGAACGCGGTCGGCGAAGTTGGCCAGAAGCCAACCGAGATCCTGCGTAGATGTCATGCCTCATGCTCCTTGCCAGCCTGCGAGGGCTGCTGCCCTCCCGGAGTCTCCTCCAGGTTGGTCGATTGTTCCTTGGTGCGACCGCGCTGCACACCCCGGTGGTACGCGGAGAGAAGACCGCGGACACCTTCGGGGGTACGACGTTGGACGGAGGTACCGCCCCGGTCAACACCGCCGGGGACGAGTTGCGCCATTGGTGTGCGCTTCGGCAGGCCTGACGTGGTGGTGACCTCGACCGGCGCCTCGGCAGCCTTGCGGGCCGCCTGCCAGCCGTCGTCAGCCGCGGTACGCCACGAGTTGGAGCCCGACGCACCGTTGCCGTTGCCATTGCCGTTGCTGTAGGAACCGGCCGCGGCCGGAGCCCCGACCGGAGCCGGGTCGCGCGTCTCGGGAGACGCGGCCTGCTGCGGCACACCCGCGGTCCGGACCGGCTCGCCGGTCGGGATCCGCTGGGAGACGACCGACTCCTCGCCCGCTCCGGTGACCGTGGTCCGCGCCGCCGGCTCGTCGCGAGCGGTGGTGAACCAGGCCGACTCGAGCTCCCGGAAGATCGGCAGCTCCATCGTCTCGTCGGCGAACGGGACCGCACCCTCCTGGTGGGCCGACGCCTGCGCCGCGGCGATCTGTGCGGCGGCGGCGGCCTGCGCCTCCTGGGCGGCGGCCACCTCGGCACCGGACGGCACCGCCGGGGCCGGGGCCGGCACGGGGGCCGTCTGCGGGTTGGTGGGCGGAGCCACCTTGGGCTGCGGCTCGTAGTTGTCCGGCCGGTAGCGCGGCAGCTCGGCGGTCATGTCAAGAGCCGCGGCCAGGTTTTCCGGCACGTGTGGGGTCGCGCCCGTCTCACGCTCGGCGGCGACCGGCGGCCAGGCCGGCGGCGCCGAGGCGAAGGGGGTGCGCTGGTCCATCGGCGGGCTCGAGGCCGGAGCCGCCGAGACCGGGTTGTTCGGAGCCGCGGAAACCGGCGGTGCGGAGACCGGAGGCGCGGAGACCGGAGGTGCCGAGACCGGCGGAACCGGCGGGGCCGACACCGGCGGCATGAAGTTGCGGCTCTGGCTCTCCGGGTTGGCCGGGAGCTGGCGCGGGATCGTCGCACCGTAGCCGTTGCTCTCGCCGTCGGGCCGCGGCAGGTCGCCGCCGCGCCGCTGGGCGAGGTCGTCGAGACCGGAGAAGCCCTGCGGTCCGGACGGGAGCGGCGGGATGAGCTCGTTGCTGCGCGGGCCGTGGAAGCCGTTGGACGAACCGTTGCCGCCGCCGTTGAGGCCGCCGCCACCGCCGTTGCGGCCACCACCGTTGAGGCCGCCGCCGTTCATGCCACCGAATCCGGGAGGCGCGGCGCCGGTCAGGTCGGACCAGGCCGGCACGGAGCCGTTGCTGCCGTTGGTCATCGGCTCGAACGGCCGGCCGCCGCCACCACCGTTGCCACCAAAGCCACCCTGACCGCTTTCCAGGGCGAGCGGCTCGCTGTAGGCCGGGATCGCGGACGGTGCGGACGGCGCGTTGGGGTCGCCGTAGACACCGTGCATGCGGGCCGAGGCCGCGGCGGCCAGCACCGAGACGGGCAGGCCCACCTCGGCGACGGTGCCGCGCTCACGGTCGGCCGGCCGCAGCTCGACGCGGACGCCGTGCCTGTTGGCCAGCCGGGCGACCACGACGAGGCCCATCATCCGGGAGACGGCGACGTCCACCGTGGGCGGGTTGGCCAGCCGCTCGTTGAGGTCGCGCAGCTGCTCGCGGCTGATGCCGATGCCGTGGTCCTCGACGGTGAGCAGCGCGTTCTCGCCGACCCGGCGCGCCTCGACGAGGACGTTCGAGTTCGGCGGGGAGAACGCGGTCGCGTTGTCGAAGAGCTCGGCGACCAGGTGGACCATGTCGTTGACGGCGTGCGCCGCGACCTCGATGTCCCGGTCGATGACGCCGAACTCGATGCGGGTGTAGTGCTCGACCTCGGACTGCGCGGCACGCAGCACGTCGATCAGAGCGGCCGGCTCCCGCTGCACACGGGTCGAGTCGGCACCGGCGAGGACCAGGAGGTTCTCGTCGTTACGCCGCATTCGGGTGGCCAGGTGGTCGAGCTGGAAGAGCTCGGCCAGCCGGTCCGGGTCCTCCTCGCCGCGCTCCAGCCGGTCCAGGTGACCGATGAGCCGGTCGACCAGGATCTGCGAACGGCGGGCCAGGTTGACGAACATCGTCGCGACGGAGGCACGGAGTGCGGCCTGCTCGGCGGCGGTCCGCACCGCCTCGAGGTGAACCGCGTTGAACGCCTCGGTCACCTGCCCGAACTCGTCCCGGCTGCGGACCGGGAGTGGCTCGGCGATCTGGTCGGCCACCTGCGCCGGGGTGAGCGACGCGGAGAGCGCCGGGTCACGCAGCCGGCTCACCGCGTGCGGGAGGCCGAACTGTGCCACCGCGAGTGCGCCCTGGCGGAGCTCACGCAGCGAGCGGGCCATCGAGCGTGCGACGAGCCAGGCGAAGAGGATGGCCAGCAGCAGCATGCCGAGCAGCACGCTGGTCTCCAGGAAGACCTGCTGGTTGGTCTCGTCGCGCAGGTCGGTGGCCTGGGCCACGATCTGCTCGTCGAACTGTGTCTCGACGGTGCGGAACAGGTCGTTGTAACCGCTCATCGCTTCTTCCCACCCGTTGGTGGTCAGGAAGTCGAGGCGATCGGTGTTGCCCGGCTGCAGCGCCGTGAGCGGGATGGTGAGGTTCGTCGCGGCCCGTTCTTTCGGGCCCTGCACGGTGTTCGCGAACGTCTGCTTCTCGGTGTCGGTGCCGACCGCCTGCAGAGTGTCCTGCGCCAGCGAGTAACCGACCTGGGTCCGGACGAAGGCGTTCTTGAGACCGGCGGCGAAGTTCTTCTCGGCCATGACCTCGTGGCCGATGAACCGCTGTTGCGCGATGAAGTCCTTGGACCGGGCGACCGCGGCCACCACACGCAGCCGGTCGCTCAGGTCGGGGTTGATCGCCAGTTGGGCCGAGATGTCGCGGACCTGGAGCAGGTCGTCGATGAGAGCGGTGTAGGTGCTCTCGACGGTGTCGGCGCCGGGGTCCTTGCCGTCGGTCTTGCCGACCTTGCTCCGGAACGACGGCAGGTCCACCAGGTTGCGGTCGAGGCGCAGCAGCAGGATCCGGACGTTCTCCGGAACGTCCTCCAGGGAGCCCTTCTGCTGAACATACGGCGCCTTGGCCGCGTCGACGTCACCGTGCTCGTCGTTGTAGAGCTTCTCGGCGTTGTCGAACGCACCCTGGTCCCCGGAGGCCTTGGAGAGCGCCATCATCATGCCGTAGGTCCGCTCGGCCTGGAGGTGGTCGACGAGACCACCGGCCGTCTGGGACAGCACCGAGAGGGTCCGGGCGCGCTCCGCGTTGCTGGCCTCCGCGATGTGGTCCACGAGGCCGTTGACGCCAACGATGATCGTCGCCACGGTCGGGACCAACATGATCAAGCCAAGCTTCGACCAGATTGGTAGGTCTCGCAGCCGACCAGCGGGTCGGCGCAGACGCGACATGACGCCGTTCGCCGTGTCGGGGCGCTTGCTCACGTCACCGTCCTCCTGATTCGGGCCCGGCATTCGGCTCGCCGGGCACCGCGCACGGCCGACTCGCCGGGTCGGGCCCCCGAGATTCCATCACGACAAGTGTCAAAGAGAAAGGGCAGCCGGACACGGACCGGTTGTGTGACGCGATGTTGCAACATCGAAGTTGGACATCGCCGGTCCATAATCACTGCCTGTAGAAGCGCACATCTCTCAAGGTCACTCACCCGGTCGGCACGGCTTGGGGGGTGGATGCTGGCCGACCGGGTCCCGATCGTAGTCGATCGCGTTGGATACGACGATGGCTCGTGTTCCGGCGATCGGCAAGGCGAGATGCCGGATTCTGCCGACTCTGCAGGCGGCAGTCTAACCGAACGGTGGAGCCCGGAAGCCTGACAGTCGATTTCTTTTGACGTACGTTCGCCTTTATCCCAGAAAAGGGACTTAACCCAACAACTTGGCGTACGCCGGCTTGATGACCTCGTTGATGAGCACCAATCGCTCGTCGTACGGGATGAACGCCGACTTCATGGCGTTGATCGTGAGCCACTGCAGCTCCATCCAGCCCCAGCCGAACGCCTCGCAGAGCAGCGTCATCTCCCGGGACATCGAGGTGCCGCTCATCAGGCGGTTGTCGGTGTTGACCGTGACCCGGAAGCGGAGATCGTGCAGCAACTTGATCGGATGCTCGGCGATCGACGGGGCGGCGCCGGTCTGCACATTGGACGACGGGCAGAGCTCGAGCGGGATCCGCTTGTCCCGGACGTAGGCCGCGAGACGGCCCAGCACCGGCGGCGCGGACTGGGTGCCGCCGGTCGCGGTGGCCGCGCTCGGGCCGGCCGCCCCGGCGGCGATGTCGTCGACGATGCGCACGCCGTGCCCGAGCCGGTCGGCGCCGCACCACTGGATGGCCTGCCAGATCGACGGCAGCCCGAACGCCTCGCCGGCGTGGATGGTGAAGTGGAAGTTCTCCCGCTGCAGGTACTCGAAGGCGTCGAGGTGGCGGGTGGGCGGGAAGCCGGCCTCCGCGCCGGCGATGTCGAAGCCGACCACGCCCGTGTCGCGGAACCTGACGGCCAGCTCGGCGATCTCCTGGGAGCGCGCGGCGTGCCGCATCGCGGTGAGCAGCGTGCCGATCCGGATCGGGGTGCCGGCGGCGGCCGCCTCGGTGCAGCCCTCGCGGAACCCGGCGTGCACTGCCTCGACCACCTGGTCCAGCGTCAGGCCGCGCTCCAGGTGCTGCTCGGGCGCATAACGCACCTCGGCGTAGACGACGCCGTCGGCGGCCAGGTCCAGCGCGCACTCCTTGGCCACCCGGTGCAGGCCGGCCTCGGTCTGCATGACCGCCACGGTGTGCGCGAAGGTCTCCAGGTACCGTTCCAGCGAGCCGGAGTCGGCCGCCGCGACGAACCACTCGCCGAGCCGCTCCGGGTCCCGGGTGGGCAGTTCGTGATCGACGTCGGCGGCGAGTTCCACGACGGTGGCCGGCCGCAGACCGCCGTCCAGGTGGTCGTGGAGAAGAGCCTTCGGTGCCTTGACGATGTCCGGGTGCGCGATGCCAGCCATCAGAAGAGCCTAGAGGGAAGCCCCCGATGATCGACGGCGCAATTCCGTATCTGCGGTGCCCGGTGTGCCGGGAGCAGCTCACCCGCGTGGACCGGGCCCTGCGCTGTGCCCGGCGGCACAGCTTCGACATGGCGAGGCAGGGGTACGCGGACCTGAGTGCCGGGCGCCTGCCGCACACCGGTGACTCGGCCGAGATGGTGGCCGACCGCGAAGCGTTCCTGGCCGCCGGCCATTACGGCTTCATCGCGGAGGCGCTGGCCGAGCACGGAACCCTGGCCGAGCCCGCAGACGATGACGGCAGGCCGGGGTACGGCGGGCTGCAGGACGGCGGGCTCGTCGTGGACGCCGGCACCGGGACCGGCGACTACCTGGCCCACGTCCTGGACTCCGCGCCGGCGGCCGTCGGGCTCGGTCTGGACGTCTCCAAGGCCGCCCTGCGCCGGGCCGCCCGCGCGCATCCCCGGGCCGCCGCCGTGCTGACCGACCTGTGGCGTCCGCTGCCGATCGCCGACGGCGCCGCCCACCTGATCCTGAACGTCTTCGCCCCGCGCAACGGCCCGGAGTTCCACCGTGTGCTGCGCCCCGGCGGGCTGCTGCTGGTGGTCACCCCCGCCGCCGACCACCTGCACGAGCTGGTCACCGCACACGACCTGATCCGGGTCGACCCGGCGAAGGCGGAACGGGTCGCGGATAGCCTCGGCGACCGGTTCACGCAGGTGGCGGGGACCGAGCTCCGGCGCACGCTGACGCTGACGGCCACCGAGGCGCGCACGTTGGTCGGCATGACGCCGAGCGCGCGGCACGTTCAGGCGGAGACGCTGCCCACAGCGGGACTCACGGTGACTGCCGCGGTCGATCTGGCGGTCCATCAACCCCGATCTTCGCGGGTACGGGTGAACGACGAAGCCTGAGTGGCAGCTCCGCCCGGCGGTCGCGGCACAGGCGTGACCCGGGCAGCCGGTCGCGCGGACCGGGCAGAGCCCCGTGGTTCGGCGGGACCCGCCGGCTCGTACAAGAAGAAGAGATCTGAGGGTGCCGGAAGCACCCCGCTCTCACACCGAGAGATCGACCTCTTCCCACTCCGGCGGCTTCTCGTGGTAGGGCCCCTGGAAGACGACCGCCCATTCCAGGGCCCACCGGCGCTGGCCGATGGCGTTGCTGTCCACCTCGCCGGGCAGCGGGCGACCGTGCCGCTCCGCCTCCTGATAGGCCCAGTCCAGGCAGTAGTAGAGGTCGAGCAGGACGGCGGCCTCGATCGGGTCGCGGGTCGCCACCAGCGAGCGGGACCGCCAGCTGGCGAACGACTCACCGGCCGGGAGGTCCGGCATCTGGTTCATCAGGCGTTCGTCGGGCGGCACCGTGGGATCCAGGTGCCGGCTCAGGCCGAGCAGCCAGCCCAGGGCGAAGACGGCGTCGTGGTGCAGCACGAACGAGCGGTGGTCGCCTTTCGCGCCGATCACGAACTGCCACTCCGGCGGGGTGACGAACTCGACCAGGTGCGAGGCGAGCAGCCAGCTCATCGCCGCCTCGGTGGGCATGCCGAAGCAGCGGGCCACGACCACGTGCAGGACCGTGGCGCGGGCCTCCAGCTCGGCGACCGGGCGCAGCTCGACGGTGTCGCCCGCCTCCCAGACCAGCGGGAACGCCAGTGGCGGCAGGGGCAGCCCGAGCCGCGCGAGCTCGTCGAGGCTGGCCTCGCGAACCGCGCGGGGATCCGGAGCGGCCTTCGTCATGGTCGGTCAGGCTATGCGGTCCAGCAGAAGGCTGACAGGGGAGGTCGGCCCGGTGCCGACGACGACCGCGGCGGCGGCCTCGTCGCGGGCCACCGGGATCCGTGACTCGTCGTCGGCGCGCAGCTCCAGCAGCACGTCACCGGCCCGGACCCGGTCGCCGGGACGCACCTTGAGCTGCACGCCGGCGCCGTAGCTGACCGGGTCCTCCTTGCGGGCCCGGCCGGCGCCGAGACGCCAGGCCGCGATGCCCGCGCCGAAGGCGTCGATCGACTGGACCACGCCGTCCTCGGTCGCCCGCAGCACCTCGGTGTGCGCCGCGGTGGGCAACGGCGCGTCCGGGTCGCCGCCCTGCGCGCGGATCATCGCCCGCCAGGTGTCCATCGCCTTGCCGGAGGCCAGCGCCTTCTCCGGGTCGGCGTCGACGCCCGCGGCGGCCAGCATCTCGCGGGCCAGTGCCAGGGTCAGTTCGACCACGTCGGCCGGCCCGCCGCCGGCGAGCACCTCGACCGACTCGGCGACCTCGTTGGCATTGCCGATCGCGAGGCCGAGCGGGGTGCTCATGTCGGTGAGCAGGGCCACCGTCGTGACACCGGAGTCCTGGCCGAGCCGCACCATGGTCCGGGCCAGCTCGCGCGCCTGCTCCAGGTCCTTCATGAAGGCGCCGGAGCCGACCTTGACGTCCAGCACGAGCGCGCCGGTGCCCTCGGCGATCTTCTTGCTCATGATCGAGCTGGCGATCAGCGGGATGGCCTCGACGGTGCCGGTGACGTCGCGCAGGGCGTAGAGCTTGCGGTCGGCCGGGGCCAGGCCCTCACCGGCCGCGCAGATCACCGCGCCGATGTCCTGCAGCTGGCTCTTGAACTCGTCGTTGCTCAACCGGGCCCGCCAGCCGGGGATCGACTCCAGCTTGTCCAGGGTGCCGCCGGTGTGGCCCAGCCCGCGCCCGGAGAGCTGGGGCACGGCCACCCCGCACGCGGCGACCAGCGGGGTCAGCGGCAGGGTGATCTTGTCGCCGACGCCGCCGGTGGAGTGTTTGTCGGCGGTCGGCCGGGACACCGAGGAGAGGTCCAGCCGCTCGCCACTGGCGATCATCGCGGCGGTCCACCGGGCTATCTCGGCGGGCGTCATGCCCCGGAGCAGGATCGCCATCGCCAGCGCGGACATCTGCTCGTCGGCGACGATCCCCCGGGTGTACGCGTCGACCACCCAGTCGATCTGCGCGTCGGAGAGCGTGTGGCCGTCCCGCTTGGCGCGGATCACGTCCACCGCGGCGAACCCACTCACTGTGCCTCCCAGCGCTGCGGAATGCCCTCGGGCAGGTCGCCCTCACCGGCCCAGGAGAGTCCCCCCTCGGCGTCCACCACCACGACCCGGGGGCTGCGGACCAGTCCCCAGGCCACGGCGGCGGCCGCGGCCGGGAAGTTCGGGCCCTCCTCGAGGATGCCCTTCTCGTCGGCGGTGCCGGGCTCACCCGACGAACGTTCCCAGTAGCCGGTCCAGATCGTCTCGCCGCCGGACATGTCCGGGTGGACGAAGACCGTGCCCCGGCCGCGCCACTTGGCCAGCTCGGCGGGCACCTCGGCGCCGCCGGCCGGGCCGGTGACCCGCTCCATGTCCTCGTAACCGAACGCGTGCGGCAGCAACTCGGTCATCCGCAGCGGCCGCGGCAGCGCCTCGACCAGAAGCTCCGGGCCGCCGTGCTCCCAGAGCAGCTGGCGGCACCGGCCGCAGGGCATCAGCGGCGCGCCGGTGGCATCCACGCAGGAGATCGCCACCAGGCGCCCGCCGCCGGTCGCGTGCAGCGAGCTGACCAGCCCGCACTCGGCGCACAGGGTCATGCCCAGCGAAGCGTTCTCGACGTTGCAGCCGACCACGACCCGGCCGTCGTCGACGAGCCCGGCCACGCCGACCGGGAAGTCGGAAACAGGGACGTAGGCGCGCCGCATCGTGTCGATGGCGGTGGCGCGCAGCCCCGCCCAGTCGATCTCCATGGTTCCGATTCTGCCGTACGACGTGGGGTGATCAGCTCTTGACGTAGGGAAGACCGTCCGCCGCCGGCGCACGGACCCGGCCCACCAGGCCGGCCACCGCGACGATGGTGGCGAGGTACGGCAGCATGTTCAGGAACTGGCTGGGCACCGGGCTGCCGACGGCGCTCAGATAGGTCGCCAGTTTCTGGGCGAACCCGAAGAAGAGCGCCGCGCCGAGCGCCCCGAACGGGGAGTACCGCCCGAAGATCAGCGCAGCGAGCGCGATGAATCCGGCGCCGGCCGTCATGTTCTTGGTGAAGCTGCCGGTCGCGACCAGCGTGAAGTACGCCCCGCCGAGTCCGGCGACCACGCCGCCGAGCAGCACGTTGGTGTACCGCAGGCCGCGGACCCGGACGCCGACGGTGTCCGCCGCGGTGGGGTGCTCGCCGACCGCCCGGGTCCGCAGGCCCCAGCGGGTCCGGCTGAGCCCGAAGTGGATGGCCACCACCAGGAGCAGCGCGACCCAGAGCAGCAGGTTCGCCTCGAACAGCACCGGCCCGACCACCGGGATGTCGGCCAGCCCGGGGATACGCCAGGTGGGCATCTGCGGCGGGGTGTTGTAGCTCTGCGCGTCGGGCTGCATCAGCCGCTCGTAGAGGAAGCCGGTGATGCCGAGCGCGAAGAGGTTGAGCACCATGCCGACCACGGTCTGGTCGACGAGGTACCGGATGGAGAGCACGGCCAGGATCGCGGCGATGATCACGCCGCCCACCGCGGCACTGATCAGACCGGCCCAGACGCTGCCGGCCATGGTGCCGATCAGCGCGCCGGCGAACGCGCCCATCAGGAACTGGCCCTCGATCGCCACGTTGACCACTCCGGAGCGCTCGCCGAGCACACCGGCGAGCGCGCCGAGGATCAGCGGGAGCGCCAGCTGGAACGTGCCGCTCGTGGTGTCCACCAGCGGCAGGAACTTGCCCGCCACCTGCCAGCAGAGGAAGGACAGGACGAAGGCGAGGATGCCGAGCGCGAGCAGAGCGTTCTGCCGGCGCCGGGCCAGCCCGGCGACAAGCACACCGCCGGCGGCCACGGTCAGGATGCCGAAGAGCACGGCGCCGAACTGGCCGTTGATCGACAGTGCAGCGCCCTCGGCGTCCTCGCTCAGGGTGAAACGGGCTGCCTCGCTGGGCGCGAGCGCACCGAAGAGGACGGTGGCCAGCAGGCCGATGATGATCAGACCCAGGCCGAGGCGGCGCTGCCGGGTCCAGAACGGCTCCGGAGCGGCGACCGCGGCCGGCTCCTCCACAGTCGTGGTCGACATGTCTTTCAGCCCTTCGCCAGGGTGACGCCGGCACGCAGGTTGCGGGTGGCACGCAGTCGGAAGATCGCCTTCACCAGGGCAGGGGCGGCGATGAAGATGACGATCAGGGCCTGCAGCACGGTGACCAGCTCCAGGGAGATGCCGGAGAAGGACTGCATCCGGTTGCCGCCGGCCCGCAATGCGCCGAACAGCAGCGCGGCGAAGAACGTGCTCCACGGCTTGTTGCGGCCCAGCAGCGCGACCAGCAGCCCGTCGAAGCCGATGTTGCCGGCCACCGCGGGAGTGAGCGCGTGCGCCGTGCCGAGCACCTGGGTGGCGCCGCCGAGACCGGCCAGGGCACCGGCCACGGCCATCAGCAACGCGTACGTCCGGGCCGGGCTGATGCCGGCGGTCCGGGCGGCGTGCGGGTTGGCGCCCACGGCCCGCACCTCGAAGCCGAACGCCGAGCGGTTCAGCAGCCAGGCGACACCGGCCGTGGCCGCCAGCGCGAACAGGATGCCGAGGTGCACCCGGAGCACACCGCCGAACGAGGGCAGCATCGCGCTCTCGGCGACCGCCTTGCTGATCGCGTCGGTCCGGCCCGGGTCCTGGATGCCGTTCTGCAGCACCAGCCAGGACAGGAAGAGACCGGCCGTGTAGTTGAGCATGATCGTGGTGATCACCTCGTGGGCCCCGGTGCGGGCCTTCAGGATGCCCGGGATGAAGCCCCAGATCGCGCCGCCGATCGCGCCGGCGAGCAGCGCGACCAGCATGTTGACCACGAGCGGCAGGCCGAACGAGAAGCCGACCACGCCGGCCGTGATGCAGCCGAGCACCGCCTGGCCCTGGGCGCCGATGTTGAACAGACCGCCGCGGAACGCCAGCGCCACCGACAGGCCGGTGAAGACCAGCGGCGCCGCGTAGGTGAGCGTCTCGGAGAGCGGGGCCAGCGCGTCCTGCCAGGTGCCGGTGCCGGAGAACCACGCCGAGTACGCCGCCGGGTCGCCGAGCGCGCCCTTGAGCAGGTTCGAGTACGCCGTGACGATCAGGTCCCAGCTCGCCGTCAGCGCGTCGGCCGGGCGTGCGGTGAAGTAGGCGAACTTGGCCAGCACCGCCGAGTCGGAGACGACGATGAGCACGGCGCCGATCACGACGGCCAGCGCGAACGACAGCAGGGTGACCGTGACGGTGTTGGCCGACCACAGGTTGCGGACGAAGTGAGCGAGGAAGGAGTCCTCGTCCGGTTTGCGCGGCGGGGCCGGCGCCTCCCCGGTGGTGGTCTCGGCGCTCACTTCGATTCCTCTTCTCCGCCGGTGATACCGGCCATCAGCAGACCGATCTCCTCACGGGGGGTGTCCGGGGAGACGATGGCCAGGATCCGTCCGCGGTACATCACCGCGACCCGGTCCGCGAGCCCGACCACCTCGTCGAGCTCGCTGGAGACCAGCAGTACCGCGGTGCCCTGGTCACGCTCGTGGATGATCCGGCTGTGGATGAACTCGATCGAGCCGACGTCCACGCCTCTGGTGGGCTGCGACGCGATGAACAGGCGCAGCGGGCGGGACATCTCCCGGGCCACCACGACCTTCTGCTGGTTGCCGCCGGACAGGGTGCCGACCGGGGTCTCCGGCGACTGGCACCGGATGTCGAACTGGGCGACCCGTTCGCGGGCCGACTCGGCGACCTTGCCGGGGTCGACGCGGAAGGCGTTGCCGTACGGCTCGTGGTCGTACATGTCCAGGACCAGGTTCTCGGCGACCGAGAACTCCTTCACCACGCCGTCGTGGCTGCGGTCCTCGGGGATGTAGCCGACGCCCGCCCGCAGGATCCGCTTGGTGGTCAGGCCGGACAGGTCCTCGCCGTCCAGCTCGACCGTGCCGGCGCGCACCTCGCGCAGCCCCATCACGGCCTCGACCAGCTCTTCCTGACCGTTGCCCTGGACGCCGGCGATGCCGAGCACCTCACCGGCGCGCACCACCAGGTCGAGGCCGTCGACCGCGCGGCTGGCGCGGTCGTCGTCGACGACCAGACCGGAGATGGTCAGGACGTCCCGGCCCGGCTCGGCCGGCGTCTTGCTGACCTCGAGGCTGACCGCACGGCCGACCATCAGGGCGGCCAGCTCGTCCTCACTGGTCTGCGGTGAGGCCGAGCCGACCACCTGACCGCGGCGGATGACGGTGATCCGGTCGGCGATCGACCGGACCTCCTTGAGCTTGTGGGTGATGAAGACGATCGACTTGCCCATCCCGGTGAGCGAGCGCATCACCGTGAGCAGTTCCTCGGTCTCCTGCGGGGTCAGCACCGCGGTCGGCTCGTCCAGGATGAGCAGGTCGACGTCGCGGGTGAGCGCCTTGACGATCTCCACCCGCTGCTGCGCGCCGACGGGCAGGTCCTCCACCAGCGCGTCCGGGTCGACCGGCAGGCCGTAACGCTTCGAGGTCTCGAGCACGTCGCGGCGCGAGCGGCTGCGGTCCAGCCAGCCGAGCGGCCCGCCGCGGACCTCCTCGTGGCCGAGCGCGATGTTCTCCGCGACGGTGAAGACGGGCACCAGCATGAAGTGCTGGTGGACCATGCCGATGCCGGCCGCGATGGCGTCCCGGGGGCTGCGGAAGACCCGCGGCTCGTCGTTGACGACGATCTGGCCCTCGTCCGGCTGGAGCAGGCCGTAGAGCTGGTTCATCAACGTCGACTTGCCCGCGCCGTTCTCGCCCAGCAGGGCGTGCACCTCGCCGGGCTCGACGGTGATGTCGATGTGGTCGTTGGCCACCAGGTCGCCGAAGCGCTTGGTGATGCCGCGCAGTTCCAGTTTCAGCGGAATCTCCCGGAGTCGGTCCCTGGCCTGGTGGACGGTCAATGCGAGCCGCCGCGCGGCCACAGGTCAGGTCCTGCGGCCGAGCGGCGGCCAGATGTTACTACCGACGGGTCACTTCGGCGCGCTGGGCGACTCGGCCTTGACCTTGCCGGAGACGATGTCCGTCTTCAGCGTGTCGATCTCGGTCTTCAGTGCGGCGTCGACCTTCGAGTCGAACTGGTTGTACGGAGCGAGAGAGACCCCGTCGTTCTCCAGGGTGCCGAGGTAACCCGGGGTGGCGGCGAGCGCCTCACCCTTCGCGCCCTTGACCACGGCCTGGTGGACGGCCTCGGTGATGTTCTTGACCACGGTGGTCAGGAACACGTCGCAGTACTGCTCGGCACTCTTGCAGCCGTCCTGGTCGACCCAGATGACCGAGAGCTTGCCGGACGAGTCCTTGGCGACCTGGGCGGTGCCCAGACCGGTG
Source organism: Actinoplanes sp. 13 (assembly GCF_056134165.1). Classification (NCBI taxonomy): domain Bacteria; kingdom Bacillati; phylum Actinomycetota; class Actinomycetes; order Micromonosporales; family Micromonosporaceae; genus Actinoplanes; species Actinoplanes sp. 13. The sequence goes on from NZ_JBVYOQ010000001.1 coordinate 1,026,562, forward strand.
CCGCCGGCGACCGGCATGACCACGTCAGCGCCCTGGGAGACCAGGGTCTGGGTGATGGTCTTGCCCTTGTTCTGGTCGATGAAGCTCTCCGCGAAGGTGCCGTTCTGGGCCGCCTTGTCCCAGCCGATCACCTTGACGCTCTTGCCCTTGACGGTGTTGTAGTGCGCCACACCGTCGGCGAAGCCGTCCATGAAGATGGTCACCGGCGGGATCTTCAGACCGCCGTAGGTGCCCACCGTGCCGGACTTCGAGTAACCCGCGGCCAGGTAGCCCGCGAGGAACGCGGCCTGGTGCGTGGCGAACTGCATCGGGTAGACGTTGGGCCCGGTGCTGCCGCTGTCCACGATGCCGAACTGCGAGTCGGCGCTCTCGCCCGCGACCTTCTTGGTGACGTCGCCCATCAGGCCGCCGACGGCCAGGATGAAGTTGCACTTCTGGGTCACGTAACCGCGCAGGCCGGGCTCGTAGTCGGCCTCCGACGACGACGCCGTGTACTTCGTCGTGATGTTGCTGGCCTCGGCCTTGGCCGCCTCGAGGCCGGCCCAGGCGGAGGCGTTGAACGACTTGTCGTCGATGCCACCGAGGTCGGTGACCATGCAGGCCGAATATGCAGCGGCCGCGCTGCTGCCACTACCCGGGGTGGTCTCTTCCGGGGCGTCGCCACACGCGGCGGCGGCGAGCGTCAGCCCACCCGCCGCGAGAATCGCCAGGATCCGCTTCCCACGTACTGGGCGCAAGACGCCCTCCTTCCAGTGCTCACCGAATTTGCACGGTGAATCTCAGGTCGGCAGCGTAGCGTCGCCTAAACGCCTCGTCAGGGGATCGTTCCGGACTGTTCGCGCACCGTTACCTGGTTGCAATCGCAGGTCCCGGCCCCGGCACCGCTTTGTGTCAGCCTGTCCGGGCGATGCAGATCACTACGGCGACGTACATCACGGGAGAAGTCAGGCGCGATCCGCCCGGGACGCCCGCCAGGCGCGCACACCGAGGACACCCACCGTGGTGCCGACGGCCAGCGAGGCCAGGATCAGCAGAGCGTGCACCCAGAGGAACGAGGTGGGCGCCCCGCCGGCGAACGAGCGGTCGTCCTTCCAGATCGCGACGCCGAACCGCGGCCAGATGACCCAGGTCCACACGCCCACCGCGATGAGGAACGCCGCCCACCGTCTGGAGATCGTCACGCGGCCAGTATCCCAGTGCGCTCAGCGCGTCAGGCCCCCGGCTATCCGGCGCCAGCCGGCCAGCACCTCGGCCGGCTCCGGCGGGCCGCCGGCCTCGGCGGGGACCGCCTCCGCGGCTGGTTCGCCGTCGGCCGGCCCGGTCCTGAGCCGCTCGATCTCCCCGCGGATCGCGTCCACACCGGCCAGCGGCAGCGTCGGCTCCACGACCGCCATCAGGTCGTCGTCGGCCACCACCGCACGGGCCAGGGCGAGGGCGTGGGCCCGCTCGTACGGGCCGAACACCGCCGGGTCCCATCCGGCCTCGTCGTCGAGCGGGCCGATCGTGAGGACCCACGGCAGAGCGACGAGCGGCGAGTCGGGTGGCAGGTGCAGTGTCACGAGGGTGCCCACCGGCTCATCATCGCGGGCGGGCGTGCCTGATCCAGGTGTTTTGTCCTACCGGGGCGGTTTTATCGTCGGCCGAGAGGTCCACCACCCGGCCGTGCGGGCTGGTCGCCGCCCACGCGGCGCCGAACAGCAGCAGCTGGTTGAAGACGTAGAGGTAGACCAGCGCGCCGACGGCCGAGCCGACCAGGCCGTACGCCGGGTTGCGCTCGACCAGCGCGACGAACGACTTGCCCACCGTGTTGAGCAGCATGATCCCGATGCCGACCTGGAGCACCGGCGGGGCCATCCGCCGCGCGGTCATCCGCAGCCGGGGCACCGCGGCCAGCAGCGCGGCCGCGAGCAGCATGTTGACCCCGAGGGTGAGCGCGTAGCTGACGATCGACAGCACCGTCGTGAAGCCGCCGCCGGCCAGCCAGTGCAGCAGCCGCTCCAGGCCGTAGACGGCCAGCTGCGACAGCGCGAGCAGCAGCAGGACGCCGATCAGCACGGTGAGGTCGACCACCTGGCGTACGCCGAAGTAGCCGGGCTGCTCGCGCAACTGCCAGATCAGCCGCTGTGACGAGCGGATCGACTCGACCCAGCCGATGCCGGTGAAGGTCAGGCCCAGAATGCCGACGATGCCGACCGTCCGCTTGCTGTCCAGGATGGCCTGCACGTCGAGGAACGGCAGGTTCTCCCCGAGGAATTCGCCGACCAGGCCGAACAGCTCGACGTTGTTGGTCAGCAGGAAGCCGAAGACCGAGTAGCCGATCAGCAGCAGGGCGAAGATCGCAAAGAAGCCGTAGTAGGCGATCGCCGCCGCGAGCCGGCCGCCCTGCACGTCCTCATAGCGCAGGATCGCCCGGCACAGATGATCGAAGTAGGGCGATCGGTAGCGCAGCGCCATGATCCGGGCGGCACTCGCGTCGTACGCCCGGTCGACTGGATTCACGGGACGACCGTAGCCGACAGCACCGGAATAGTGCGCAAACTCACGGCCGAGGCGGGTCAGCCCCGGCGGCCGCCGAGCACGAAGTCACGGCGTGGCCGCCACGGCCCCTCGCCCCCGTGCGAGAAGAGCGTGAACGCGGCGACCTCGAACCGCGCCGAGAAGCCGGCCAGGTCGTCGAAAACCGCGTCAAGCGCGTCCGGCGGCACGTCCTGTGCCACCGTGACGTGCGGGTGGTACGGGAAGCGGGTGTCCCGCCGCACGTCCTCGGAGCGCAGGATCGCCTCGGCCAGCAGCTCGCACTCGCTGATGCCCATCGCCAGCGTCACGAAGACCACCTCGGTCACCGGGCGGAAGGTGCCGGTGCCGCGCAGGTGGATGGTGAACGGCGGCTGCGCGGACGCGACCGCCTCCAGATGTTTCTCCACCGCCGGCAGCGCGTCGGCGGCCACCTCGGTCGGGCCGAGGAGGGTGACGTGCGCCGGGGTGTAGGCGGCCTGCGGATCACCGGCCTCCGCGCGCCGGCGGGTCAGCACCGAGCCCCAGGGTTCCGGGATGTCGATCGCCACGCCGATGCGCGTAACGCTTTCGGACACCGGCTCAGGCTCCGCGGGCGGGGCTGACGAAACCCACGTTCTGATAGGCGGCGGCGAGGGTGGCCGCGGAGACGGCACGGGCCTTCTCGGCGCCGACGGCGAGGATCTTGTCCATCTGGGCGGGATCGTCGAGGTACGCCCGGGTGCGCTCCTGGATCGGCTTGACGAACTCGACCAGCACCTCGGCGAGATCCTTCTTCAGGTCGCCGTAGCCGCGCCCGTCGTACTCCTCGAGGAGCTCGTCGATGGTCCGCGTGGTGAGCGCCGCGTAGATGGTCAGCAGGTTGCTGATGCCGGGCTTGTTCACCTCGTCGTAGAGGATCTCGCGCCCGGTGTCGGTGACCGCCGACTTGATCTTCTTGGCCGAGCGGGCCGGGTCCTCCAGCAGCTCGATGATGCCGTTCGGCGAGGAGGCCGACTTGGACATCTTGATCGTCGGGTCCTGCAGGTCGGTGATCTTCGCGGTGTCCTTGACGATGTACGCCGAGGGCACGGTGAACGTGGCGCCGAAGCGGGTGTTGAAGCGCTGCGCCAGGTCCCGGGTCAGCTCCAGGTGCTGCCGCTGGTCCTCCCCGACCGGAACCTGGTCGGCCTGATAGAGCAGGATGTCAGCGGCCTGCAGGATCGGGTAGGTGAAGAGGCCGACCGAGGTGCTGTCCTGGCCCGCCTTCGCCGACTTGTCCTTGAACTGCACCATCCGGCCGGCCTCGCCGAAGCCGGTGATGCAGCTCAGCACCCAGCCCAGCTGGGCGTGCTCGGGCACGTGCGACTGGACGAAGAGCGTGCACCGGTCCGGGTCGAGCCCGAGCGCGAGCAACTGGGCCACGGAAAGCCGAGTACGGTTACGGAGAGCGACGGGGTCATGTCCCATGGTGATCGCGTGCAGGTCGACCACGCAATAGAAGGCGTCGTGCGAGTCCTGCATCGCCACCCAGTTGCGGACGGCGCCCAGATAGTTGCCGAGATGGAAGGAATCGGCAGTCGGCTGGATGCCGGAGAGTACACGCGGGCGGCGGGCAACGTCGGACATGGCGCCATTGTGTCAGTCTCGGCCCGCAAACCGTGAACCCCCCACCGGTTCGGGCCGATGTTCGAACCTGTTGACTTATGAGCGGTTTCGGGCAATTCTATGTTTGTCCGGACCGAGGAAAGGGCCTTCTCGTGAAATTGCTCGTCACCGGCGGCGCCGGTTACGTCGGCAGCGTGACCAGCAGGGTACTGCTGGACGCCGGCCACGAGGTCGTCGTGCTGGACAACCTCGCCACCGGCTTCCGGGAGGCGGTCGCCCCCGACGCCACCTTCATCGAGGCGGACATCGCCGACGCCGCCCGGGTGCTCACCCCGGACGCCGGCTTCGACGCGGTGCTGCACTTCGCCGGGCTGATCGCGGCCGGCGAGTCGATGGCCAAGCCCGGGCTCTACTGGCACGAGAACGTGGTCAAGTCGCTCGCGCTGCTGGACGCGATCCGCGCCGCCAAGGTACCGCGAGTGATCTTCTCCTCCACCGCCGCGGTCTACGGCAACCCGGTCGAACTCCCCATCACCGAGTCCTCGATCAAGGCGCCGACCAGCACGTACGGGTCCACCAAGCTGACCTTCGACCTGGCGCTGACCTCCGAGGCCTTCGCGCACGGCCTGGCCGCCGTCTCGCTGCGCTACTTCAACGTGGCCGGCGCGTACATCACCGGCGAGCACGAGATCGGCGAGCGGCACGACCCGGAGACCCACCTCATCCCGATCACCCTGCAGGCGGCGGCCGGCAAGCGGGAGAAGCTGCAGCTCTTCGGCGACGACTACCCCACCGTGGACGGGACCTGCGTCCGCGACTACATCCACGTCGAGGACCTGGCCCGGGCGCACCTGCTCGCGCTCGGCGCCACGGTGGCCGGCGAGCACCGGATCTACAACCTGGGCAACGGCAACGGGTTCTCCAACCGGCAGGTCGTCGAGGCGGCCCGCGAGGTCACCGGCGCGGCCATCCCGGTGGAGATCGCCCCGCGCCGCGACGGCGACCCGGCCACCCTGGTGGCCTCCTCGGCCCGCGCCCGCGAGGAACTGGGCTGGGTGCCGGAGAAGAACACCCTCCAGGCGATGATCGGCGACGCGTGGACCTTCTATCAGAGGCACGTGGCATGACGTTGGTCTCCTCCGCCGAGACGGCGTTCCGCGAGGCGTACGGCGCCCAGCCGGCCGGGCTCTGGGCCGCGCCGGGGCGGGTGAACCTGATCGGCGAGCACACCGACTACAACGACGGCTTCGTGCTGCCGTTCGCCCTGCCGCAGCGCACCGTCGCCGCGGTCGGCCCGGCGCCGGACGGCCGCTGGACGGTCTGCTCGACGCTCGCACCCGAGCCGGTGAGCTTCGGGACCACGGAGCCGGGCGGGGTGACCGGCTGGGGAGCGTACGTCGCCGGGGTGGTCTGGGCCCTCCAGGAGGCCGGTCATGAGGTGCCGCCGGTCCGCATCGCGCTCGCCTCCGACGTGCCCCTCGGCGCCGGCGTCTCCTCGTCGGCCGCGATGGAGTCGGTGGTGCTGACCGCACTGATCGATCTGGGCGGGCTGGACGTGCCGTTGGAGCGGCGCCCGGCGATCGCCCAGCGCGCGGAGAACGTCTATGTGGGGGCGCCGACCGGCATCCTGGACCAGTCCGCGTCGATCCGGTGCCTCGAGGGCCGGGCGCTGTTCCTGGACTGCCGCAGCTACCAGGTCGAGCAGATCCCGTTCGACCTGGCCGCCGAGGACCTGGCCGTCCTGGTGATCAACAGCAACGCGCCGCACCAGCACGTGGACGGCGAGTACGGCGCCCGTCGCAAGTCCTGCGAGGCCTCGGCCGCCGCGCTGGGCGTCGCCGCGCTGCGCGACATCGGCGTGGACGAGCTGGAGTCGGCCCTGCAGCGGCTCGACGACGACGTGATGCGCCGGCGCACCCGGCACATCGTCACCGAGAACCAGCGGGTGCTGGACACCGTCACGCTGCTGCGCTCCGGCCGGGTTCGCGAGATCGGCCCGCTGCTGACCGCCTCGCACGCCTCGATGCGCGACGACTTCGAGATCACGGTGGCGCAGGTGGACGTGGCGGTGGAGGCCGCCCTGGAGTCCGGTGCGTACGGCGCCCGGATGACCGGCGGCGGCTTCGGCGGCTGCGTGCTCGCCCTGGTGGACGCGGACCGTGCCGAGACGACCGCCGCGGCGGTGGCCGCGGCGTACGAGAAGCACGGCTTCACGGCGCCGACCAGCTGGGTGGCGGTGGCCGGGCCGGGCGCCACGAAGCTGTAAGGCTTGACGGGCCCTGCGGCGGGTATGGCGGGTCGTATGACGACCGAGACGAATTCGCCGCAGGAACCCAACGAGTTCGGCTTCGCCGGTGACCCCACCGGGCCGCAGCCGAAGCCCGATGCCGCGTCCCGTGACCGGGCGCAGGGCCAGGAGATCGCCGTACCCGCCGGGGACCTCACCGGCGCCGCGGCCGACGCCATGGAGGAGCGCACCGACCGCGACCGGGGTGCCTAATCCGAGGGGGGTGGTCGGCCTTTCATCCGATCACCCGCAGGAGCGAGACCAGGGGCTGAGCCGCCGATTTCGTGGCTATCGTGGGCAGCATGGGGGTCAGCCCACCGCAACTTCGCGATGACACGGAGCAGAGTGTCAGCGTCCGTCACGACGACGGCGAGGACGCCGCCGTCGCCCTGCTAACCGTCCGCGGTCCCTGGGACGCCCACCTGAGCTACAACGCCTCGACGACGCTGCGCCAGTGCTTCACCGAGCACCCGGACGGGATGATCGTCGACCTGTCCGGCCTGCTCGACCCGGACAGCGCGAGCGCTTCCACGTGGGTGACCGCTCAGCACGTCGCCGCCGGGCTGGAACCGCCGGTGTGCCTGGCGCTCTGCGTTCCACCGGAGCTGCCGCTGGCTGACCGGATGCAAGGCTTGGGCGCCGGTCGTTTCCTCCCGGTCTATGCCAGGGTCCGGCAGGCCCGGGTGGCGCTGGCCGGGCGGATGCCGGGTGCTGAACGGCGCAGCGTGACGCTGCAGCCCGACGTGGACGCCCCGAGCGTGGCCCGCAACCTGGTCAGCGACGCCTGCCTGGCCTGGGGCATGGTCCATCTGCTGCACCCGAGCCGGCTGGTGATCTCGGAGCTGGTGACGAACGCGGTCGAGCACGCCGGCACGACGATCCACGTGATGGTGACCCGTCGCGGTCCGGGCCTGCACCTGTCGGTGGCCGACGGGAGTCCGCGGTTGCCGGAGATGATCCGGCTGGCCTGGCCCCGGCCGGACCTGCCGCTCGACGAGCGCGGGCAGGGACTGCGGGCGGTGCAGGAGACGGCCGCGCGCTGGGGCGCGGTGCCGACCGCGAGCGGAAAGACGGTGTGGGCGACGGTCCGGGGGTCCGAACCGCCGCCCTTCTGAAGCCTGTCTAGCGCGCTTCGATGATCATGCCGGCGGCGACGGTGCGGTTGGTGGTCTCGTCGATCAGGATGAAACCGCCGGTCGTCCGGTTACG